>JBOGEX010000089.1:0-129100 GCA_050741915.1 Acidimicrobiia bacterium | reverse complement strand
CTCGCCACTCCCGACCGCCCCACCCACGTCCTCATCATCAGCGATGGTGGCGACACACCGCTACCCGAAGAACCGGTGGCAGGAGCGGAGATGATTCGTTTCGATGACTTCGCTCCCAATCTGGCGGTCTCGGGGTGGAGCCTGGAGCCGTCCACAGAGGGCACCACCAGAGCTTTTCTCAATGTTTCCAACTTCGGGGCCGAGGACCGCTCCGTCCAGGCCGAGGTTTCTGTCAATGGCCTGGCCGCGGGTCTCCTCGATCTCGAGGTTCCGGCACTGAACAGCGCCCGCCTGACCACTCCGGTGGACGCCGGCCCCGGAGATCTGGTTTCGGTCCGGCTGCGTGACCTCCAAGACGGCCTTCCACTCGATGACGAAGCTTCGTTGATTGTCGGCTCCGGACCGGAAAAGCGTGTGGCGGTGGCCGGCGAAGGGTCGCCGTTCCTCGAGGCGCTGGTCGACGCCGTTCCCGGTTTCACGACCGAGGGTGAGGGTGAGGGCGACATTTCCATCGTCGACGGAGGCACGCTTCCCGAGATCGACCGGCCTACCTGGTTGATTGCTCCGACGATCGTTCCGGAAGGGGTCACGGTCTCAGAGCTGGCCGGCAACCTCGCCGTCACCTATCAACGTCCGGGGGAGCCGATCCTCGACTCGGTTGACCTTTCGGCGATGATGGTAGGGGAAGCCCACGTAGTGGAGGCACCTCGCTGGCTGACCTTGGTCCGCTCGGGCGATGTTCCCCTGATCCTTCTGGGAGAGGTCAACGGGCACCGGGTGGTCTATTTCACATTCGACCTCACCCGCTCGAACCTTCCCGTCCAGGTCGGGTTTCCGATTCTTGGGGCCCGTCTCCTCGAGTGGCTGGGGGGGACTTCGTCGGGTTCGGTGTCGACCGATCAGGCGGGAGTCTCGATCCCCATCTCCACTCCCGCCGGGACGACGGCCCGGGTGACTATGCCCGATGGCTCGGTCCGCAACCTGGTGGAGGGAGCGGTCGAGTTTGCCGACACTGCTCAGCCGGGCGTGTACCGCGTCGAGTATGTCGGAGGCGAAGATGGCCAGGTGACCACGGGCGGGACCGCGGTCCGCACGTTCGTCCCCGACGAATCGGCTGGCGGTTCGAGGGCGATCACGACCTCTGGTCAGGCCACCGAGGCAGAGGAAGCCTCCACCCGGCTGCGGGAGTGGGCGCCGTGGGTAATTGCCGCCGCCCTCCTGTTGATGGCCATCGAGTGGTGGGTCGGACATCAGCGGCCCTTCTTGCGGAGGGCAACGGCATGAGCTTCGGTTATCCGTGGTGGCTGCTGGCCCTGGTCCCGGCGCTCGCCATCGTTTTCTTCGTCGCCCGCCAGGGCGGGAGAGCGGTGCCGCGCCGGCAGCATCGATGGGCGGTCATGCTGCGACTTCTCGCCGTGACCGCATTGGTCCTTGCCGCGGCCCAGCCGATCCTCACCCGGGCCGTGGACGAGCGATCGGTTCTCTTTCTTCTCGACCGATCGGCTTCGATCTCTGCCGGTGGCCTCGAGGCACAAGCCGCGTTCGTGGCCACAGCCCTCGAAGAGGCGCGAGTCGACAGCCGTACGGCCGTGGCGGTATTCGGTCGCAACACCCAGCTCGACTCTCCCTTCAAAATCGGCCGCGAGCCCGCTCCGATCCGCACGACCCCCGATACCTCTGCGACCGACCTGGCCACCGCCTTCGACGCCGTGGGGTCGTTGCTGCCCACAGAAGGATCGCGCCGGGTTGTGGTCCTGACCGACCTTGTCCCCACCACCGGTGACGTCCGGGCGGCCGCACGGCGGTTGGCCGAGCAAGGGGTCGCGATCGATGTTGTCGAGTTGGGCTCGGCCCGCAGCCCCGACGCGCTGGTCGAGAGCGTGCAACTCCCAGCCGCGGCTCGGGAGGGCGACACTGTTCCCGTCACGTTCGTCATCCGTTCCAACCAGGAAGGACCAGCAACTCTGGTGGTTCGGAGTGGCGACCAAACCGAAACCATCGCCGTCGATCTTTTCTCCGGACGCAACGAGATCGAGATCGAGGTGGTGGCGGAGGGGGCCGGGTTTTTGTCGATCGGGGCAGAGGTCGAGGCATCCTTCGACACCCGGCCGGAGAACGATTCCGCTCAGGGGATAACCCGAATCCTGGGCCCGGCCCAGGTGGCCGTGGTCGAGGGCGTGGACGGAGAGGCGGATGCCCTCATCAGAGCGCTCGAGGCGGGGGCAATGGAGGTTGAGCAGCGCCAGTCGATTCCGAGTGCCGAGGAGTTGCTCGGCTTCGACGCGGTCGTGCTGGTGAATGTTGCCCGGCCCCAGAACTCGGAGCACCTGGCCGCTTTTGTCGAGGACCTAGGACGGGGCCTGGTAGTGATCGGCGGCGACCAGTCCTACGGGCTGGGCGATTACCACCTCACGCCGCTCGAAGCCGTGTTGCCCGTCTCCTCCAACCCCGACGATCTGATTCGCCGGCAACCCGTGGCAGAAGTTCTTGTGATCGACTCCTCCGGTTCGATGGGTGCCTGCCATTGCAATATGGGTGCTGCCGCGGAGGGCGGGGTCGTAAAGACCGATATCGCCAAAGCTGGCGCCCAATTGGCGATCGAGGCACTCGCCGATACCGATCGGGTGGGCGTGCTGGCTTTTTCTTCGGGCACCGACTGGGTCATACCGCTCGCTCCGACTTCGACGGTGGGCGATCCAACGGAAGCCCTGGGGGTGATCTCCCCCTCGGGGGACACCGAGATTTCCCGCGCCCTGGAGGTAGCGCTGGAGGAACTCGCGGGCGCTCCTGAACAACTTCGACACATCGTCCTCTTTACCGACGGCTGGGACCCAAGCGATGCCGACCTCCTCCCTGTCTCGCGTCGCATCGCCGATGCCGGGGTCACGCTCTCGGTGCTCGGCACCGGCGAAGGACCGGGGAGCACCTTGTCACGCATGGCGGAACTGGGCGGTGGTCGCTACTACGCCGGGACCGACCTCGAAGCCATCCCGGAGATCTTCGTCGAGGAAACTCTGACTGTGGCCCGCAACCTGGCCACAGAGGGCACCTTCTATCCCGTGCTCGGGGCTTCTTCGCCGGTAACAGCCGACCTGACCGCATCACCGCCTCTGGGAGGCTACGTGCTCACCAAAGCCAAAGGCACTGCTTCCGTGGTGATGGAAATCGGACAAGCCGATCCTCTCCTGGCCACCTGGCAGCGCGGGTTGGGACGGGCCACCGCTTGGACATCTGACGCCACCGCCCGATGGTCGAGTCAATGGGTTGACTGGGAGTCGCATTCAGATTTCTGGGGACGGGTGGTACGCGATGTCCTGCCCGCTGGCCGGGACAATCCCCCCCTCACCTATGTCGAGGATGGTCGTCTGCAGATTCGCTATACCCCGACCGGGGCGGATATTGATTCGACCGCGGTGGCGAGAGTGCGCGGTCCTAACGGCGACACAATGTTGGTTCCCCTCTCCCGGGTATCGAGCACCGAGTTCAGCGGATCGGCCCCCCTCGGTCCGGCTGGTGCGTACTGGGTAGCAGTGACCCAATCCAACCCAGACGGATCGCAGGTGACCTCCGGTTCGGGGGCGGTGTCGGCCTATGAAGAGGAGTTTGCCTTCCGAGAACCTGACCCGACTCTCGGCAACGATCTGGCCGCCCTTTCCGGAGGCAGGCTCAACCCGGCCCCGGTCGATGTTTTCGATCCGGCACCTACCCGAGGTCGGGCCGAAGTATCGATCTGGCCGTGGCTGGCGGCCCTGGGTCTGGCATTGTTTCTGCTGGATGTGGCTCTGCGTCGACTGGTCCTCACCCAGGGCGACGCCGACCTCTGGCGGGAGGGCATGCAACGATCGCGAACTCGCGAAAGGCGGCGAATCGAGGCGGTAATTGACGAGGCCGAGGTCACCGGCTTGCGACCCGAGACGCTTTCTGAGTCCGAGACCTTGCAGCGCTTGATGCGTCGCAAGCGCTCATAGGCCTTGTCGATTTTCGCGATTTGGCGGCTGTAGCCTTCCGCCGCGTGGTCGACCTTCCCAACCGTCAGCGCCCCCCGGAGTGGCTGCCGCGCGGGGTCGTGGTCATCTTGGCGGTGTTGGTGAGCGCGACGATCGTGCTTTGGGTCCTTTACCAAGTTCGCTCCATCCTCTACATCCTGTTTCTTTCGATCTTTGTCGCCATCGCCCTCGAGCCGGCGGTGCAAGCCCTGGTCAAGCGAGGATGGAAGAGAAGGACCGCAACCCTCGTCGTCTTCTTGCTGTCTCTGGTTCTGTTCGGTGGTTTCGTCGGTTCGTTGGTGCCGGTCCTCGTTACCCAGGCTTCGAACCTGATCGCACGCGTTCCCGAGTATCTGGCGGCCCTCAGTACGTTCACCGAGCGTTTCGGACTTGAGCTTGATACTCCGGATCTGGGAGAGGGTTTCCAGGACCTCGGAAGCCTCATCGGGCAGTACGGGTCGCAGGTGGCAGGAGGGGTGATGGCGGTGGGCAACACGGTCTTCGGCCTCATCTTCCAGTTGGCGACTGTCGCCCTCTTTTCGTATTACCTCTTGGCCGAGGGACCCACCTGGCGGCGGCTTCTCCTTTCGACTCTTCCCCCCAAGCGACAGCAATACGTTCTCGACACATGGGACACGGCCGTCGAACGCACCGGCCGATATGCCTACTCCCGCGCTCTGCTAGCCGTTGCCGCCACAATGGTTACCTGGATCGTCCTGGCGGCCCTCGGAGTGCCCTCCGCTTTTCCATTGGCGATCTGGATGGGTGTCGTTTCTCAGTTCATCCCGGTGATCGGGACTTATATCGGTATGGTTCTTCCAGCCCTTGCCGCCCTCACCAAGAGTCCCCTCACCGCCCTGTGGGTGATCATCGCCATGATCCTCTACCAGCAGGTCGAGAACTACTTCATTGCCCCGCGCATCACCAGCCGGACCATGGACATCCACCCGGCGGTCTCGATAGGGGCTGTTATTGCCGGAGCGAGCTTGCTCGGTGGGGTCGGAGCGATCCTCGCTCTACCGGTCACAGCGATCTTCCAAGCGCTAGTCACGAGCGCCTTTGCCCGCCACCAAGTGATCGAGGCGTTCGACGACGGGCCAAAAAACGTTTGATATCTGGCTCTACGAGGTCGAAGTCTTAGCATGCCGTCGCTTAGGTCCACAGAACAGATAACCACCCTGTCTGAAGAACCGCGCCCGGGCAACAACCCGTCGCTCTTGATCAATTCTGCGCTTTGCTCGACCATTGGCATCGTCATTGCGGTTCTGGCCGACTCCCTCGGACGCCTTGTCCTGGGATTCCTTCTCGATCGAGGCCCCGTGCTCTACCACGATCGGGTGGAGTTCACGGCCGGAGACAATCCGCTGGCCTTGGCAGGAGGAGCTCTCGCCGCTCTGATCGCCGGGGGCGCTTTTCTCGCCGTCTACCCGGGAAGCAGGCGTCATGACCCCTCCCGTCTCTGCGTTCTTTGGCTGATTCTTCACAGCTTCCGTCAGGGCTTCGTGCCCATGGCACAGGCCGGGATCGACGCTGACGCTGACCTTGCTCTCGCGCTCGCCTATTTCGATCTGCCGGCCGGGATCAATGTCGTTGTCGGAGTGGCCGGAGCGATCGGTTTACTCCTCGTCTCGCTCGCCGCCGCGCCTGCCTTCCTCGCCTTCACCACCAGCCGGCGCGGAATCTCCACTCCTTCCCGGCGCGTCGCGTTTGTTGCCAAGATCGCAGTGATCGCCGGCCTGGCCGGAGCCCTCCTGGCAGTGATCTATTTCCTTCCCGATTCGGGTGCCGGCCTGATTTCGGCATTGCCGCTCTACGGGCTGTTCACCGTGGCAACGTTGCTGGCCGCCCCGGGCACGAAGTCGGTCGATCCCGATCAGGGCGCCACCGCTCAGCGCTTCAGCTGGGGCTTGGTAGCAGCGGTCGTCATTCTGTTCGTCGTCTTCCGGTTTGCTCTCAGCCGGGGGATTCCGATTCCGCCTGACCCGCAAACATTCTTCGTCACCTGAGATACTTCCGTTCGTGAAAGCCGCGGTGGTGACCGTCTCCGATGGGGTCGCCGCCGGGACGAGGGTCGATCGGTCGGGAGATGTCCTCGCCGCCGCTCTCGAGGCGGCGGGCTATGAGGTGGTCGCTCGCAGGGTCATTCCGGATGAAAACGACCAGATCTCCTTGGCCTTGGTAGAGCTTTCGACCGAAGCCCGGCTGGTGGTCACCACCGGCGGCACCGGTTTCGGACCTCGGGACGTGACCCCAGAAGCGACTAGCGCCGTCGTCAACCGGACCGCCCCGGGCTTGATGCATCTCTTGTTCGCCAAAGGGCTTGAGTCCACCCCGATGGCAGTTCTCTCGCGGGGCGTCGTGGGGAGCCGTGGGTCCACCCTGATAGTCAATCTGCCCGGGAGCCCGCGAGGGGTCGAAGAAGGCTTCGCCGCCTTGGTGCCGGTGTTGCCCCATGCCCTCGAGCTCCTGTCTGGGTACACCGGCCACTAACTTTGAGTCTGTGACCGATCAGGTCTTGCAAACGGTTCCGGATTGGCTTCGCCGCCGGATTCCTTTCGTTCTGGCGACAGTGGTCGGCGTCAGGGGCTCGACCTATCGAGGCCTGGGAGCGCGTCAGCTCATCTCGAGCGATGGGTCCATGGTCGGGACCGTCTCGGGGGGTTGCCTCGACAACGAGCTCATCGACATCGCTCGCGCCATGGGCGGGAGTGATCCCGCTCGCATAGTTGAGTTCGATCTCACCGCCGATGACGAGGAAGTATGGGGCTGGGGCATCGGGTGCAACGGCGTGACTCAACTCTTGGTCGAACCGGCCGGCGCCGCGTTGGCATTGAGCGAGTTAATCGAGCGTTCGCCGGGAGGGATCCTGCACACCTTGAGCGGGCCCGATCTAGGCACCCACGGCGAGGTCGAACCGGACAACGAAGAATGGGGCCGCGAGCTGGCCGAGGCGAGGAGGGAAGGGCGTCACCGCCGGCTTCATCGCGTCGGAGTCGATTACCTGCTCGAGGTGGTTTCCGGTCGCAGCCGACTAGTCGTCTGCGGAGCCGGGCACGACGCCGTTCCGCTCGTTCGGCTTGGAAAGGAACTCGGATTCGAGGCCACGGTGGTCGATGATCGTCGCGCTTTCCTTACTCACGAGCGGTTTCCCGAAGCCGACCGGCTGGTCCAGTGTGCTCCGGCCGACCTGACCAACCACGTCGACGTCGACGATGGCACCAACTTTGTGATCATGTCGCACAACTATTTGCGTGATGTCGACTATCTCGGCTCCTTGATCGGATCGGGAGCCGCCTACATCGGCTGCCTCGGACCCGGCGAGCGCCTGGAGCGAATGTTGAAGGACCTCTCTGCCCGAGGCATCGAGCCCGGAGCCTCAGAGCGCATCTTTGGTCCCGCCGGCCTCGACCTGGGCGCCGACGGACCGGTCGAGATAGCCTGGGCGATTCTCTCTGAGATCCTCACCATCCGCCGTCATAAGCGCGGCGGATTCCTGGTCGAGAAGAAGGGGCCGCAGAACTGGCGCCCGTTAGGTTGAATCGATGCAGATAACGCACGAGTTCGATGTGGCTCGTCCGCTGGCAGCGGTCTGGGAGAAGCTCCAGGACGTGCCCTCGGTTGCCCAATGCCTCCCGGGGGCAACTCTGCAAGAGAGCAAAGGCGAGGACGTTTACGTCGGGAATATCTCGGTCAAGCTGGGTCCGATAGCAGCCACCTTCGAGGGTGAAGCCAAGGTCTCCACCGACCCCACCACCCACACCGCGGTGATCGACGGCAAGGGGGTCGACAAGAAGGGCGGCAGTCGCGGCCAGGTGAAAGTCAACTATGGCCTGGCGGAGAAAGACAGTTCCTCAACTCATGTGACGATCGATGCCGACATCACCTTGGCGGGGCCGGCGGCGCAGTTCGGCCGCACCGGCCTTATCAACGAGATGAGCCGTCGGCTGATCGCGGACTTTGTCGGATGCCTCGAACAGAAGATGGCGGCGCTGAGCGGGGAGGCCGCCGCCTCCATCGAGGCAGGTGAGGTGAAGCCCTTTCGGCTCTTCTGGTCGAGCCTTCTCTCCTGGTTGAGGAGCTTTTTCGGTAAAAAACCGAGCTAAGCGCGCCGACATACTTAGGCCTCCGGGGAGGATTTGATGCAAAGGGCGGATGGGTCAGTGGGGGCGTTCGAGTTGGGAGACCAGGTGGCTTCGAAATCGCCCACCGCCACTGGCTCAGCCGAGCTACCCCCGCACGACCGTGATGGGACACCTAGGCCCGGGAGCGGTGCCGAGGCGGGCATCGGCCGTTAAGAGCGGGGTGTCCAAGGCTTCGGCCAGCGCCACGTAAGTAGCGTCGTATCCGGACAGGTTCTGTCGGAGCTCCCATATCCGAGCCAGCAGACCGGAGGCCGGGAATCGACGCACGCTCAAGCGTGCCCAGGTCGCCAAGGCGGCTGCCGCCTGCGGTTCCGGGACTGTGCCTCGTAGGACCTGAGAGCGGAGGGCGTGAGCCACTTCGGAATCTGCCAGGTGCGGCACCGCCACCGACTCCAGCTCCAGGTTGGCCCGGGCGTCGCCTGCCTTGAGAAGGGCTAGCAGCGCCGCCGACGCATCGATAACAATCAACGGGCGTCACGGCCCTCATCGAGGCTGGCGACGACCAGCTCCGCTGGGACCGCCAGGTCAGGCAGTGCCCTGAGCAGGGCGGGGTTGTTGGCCCGACGGGCCACCTCTGCCAGCTCTCGCAGAGCAAAGGCCGATACCGACATGCCAGCGTCCTCCGCCAAGCGCTCCAGGCCCTGGCTGACCTCGGACGGCACGTTGCGCAAATAAAGAGTCTTCAATGTCGCATAATGCTAGCAAATTGCGACAACGAGGCTTCTACCCCTGAACTGGGGTCGTGGCGACTCCTTGGGCCCGTCGCGGTGACTTCTGGCGGAGGGCAGGGTGGGGGAGGGGTTGGGGTCGTTCCAGGTGCTCCAGGAGCAATTGGTATACCTTGGCCCCGATCATCTCGACAATCTCCTCCCGCAGCGTCTTGTAGACCGGATCTCCGCCGACGAATGCCAGGGGGCTGTCGGTGCACCACCAGGCAAACTCGTCGCCGCCATCTCCCCAGTCGCGGCGCTTCCATTCGCGCAGGACCGTAGTCACGTGGCCGTTGCCATCGGTGTCTTCCTCCAGGCGGAGGGGTAGCTGCCAGCAGACCTTCGGTTTCCAATCGAGGGGTCTTTCGCCCGCTTGCAGAGCACCGAGGTGGAGGGCGCAACCGGCGCCGGCGGCAAAGTCGGGTCGGTTCAGGAAGATGCAGGCGTCCTGCACCAGACGGCTCGTCTTGTCTTCTCCTCGCTGACGCCAGACCTTGTCGCCGGCCTTGTTGCGAAACTGCCAGTTCTCGTCGGTGAGGCGGAGGGCGTGCTGCTCGACTTTCTGCAAGTCCTCGTCGTCGGTGAACCATGCCCCCATCGAACAGCACCCCTGTGACATTTCCGGAGTAGGAGTCGTGTAGATCCCCAGACAACCGCGGCCAAAAATGCAGGTCCATGACGAGCGCAAGAAAGTGGCGTCGAAGAACCAGGAGCGGTCTTCGTCGGGATCGCGAAAGGAGATGAAATCGTGGGCGTCCAGGGTTCGGGCCATGAGAGCTAGTGAACTAGACGGGGGTCGGCCGCATCGGGATTGATGGCGTAACGGGCGATAGCGTCTGCGATCGCCGACGACTCCAGCTTTCCTTCTCTGACCAGCTCCGAGAGCACCGCCAAGACAACGTGGCCGCTGTCGGTTTCGAAGTGCCGGCGCAATGCGGCCCGACCATCGGAGCGACCAAAGCCGTCCGTGCCCAAGGTTATGTAATCGCGAGGCACGAAGCGCCCGATCTGGTCGGGTACCAATTTCATAAAGTCGGTCACCGCCACGATCGGACCCTCGGTGGCGTTGAGTATCGACCTGATATGGGGCTGCCGTGGCTCTTCGGTGGGGTGGAGCCGGTTCCAGCGCTCGATCCCGATCGCTTCTCCCCTGAGCTTTTGATAGGAGGTCACCGACCAAAGTTCGGCTCCCACGCCGTAATTGTCGGCGAGATCCACCTGCGCTTTGCGGGCGGCGAGGTTGGCGGTCCCAGAGAAGAGGATCGTCGCCCGATGGTTGTTTCCCACCGGTGCCTGGCTAAAGCGATAGATGCCCCGGAGAATGTCATCGGCGATGCCGTCGGGTCGGGGCGGTTGCGGGTAGTTCTCGTTGTAGAGGGTGAGGTAGAAGAACACGTCCTCAGGGTTGTCGCCGTACATCCGGCCGAGTCCTCCCTCGATGATGGTTCCGACCTCGTAGGCGAAGGCGGGGTCGTAGCTCTCGCAGGCGGGGTTGGTGACAGAAAGAACGAGGCTGTGACCGTCCTGATGCTGGAGACCCTCGCCGGCGAGAGTTGTGCGGCCGGCTGTGGCACCGAGCAAAAAACCCCGGGCGCGGGCATCGCCGGCCGACCAGATCAGGTCTCCAACTCGTTGGAATCCGAACATGGAGTAGAAGATGAAGAAAGGCACCATTGGTACCCCACGCACGGCGTATGAGGTGGCAGCGGCGGTCCAGGAGGCCATCGAACCTGCCTCGGTGATGCCCTCTTCGAGAATTTGACCGGCTTGCGATTCGGCGTAGGTCAGAAGCATCTTGGCGTCGACCGGTTCGTAGAGCTGACCTTCTGGGGCGTAGATCTTCATCTCCCGGAAAAGCGAGTCCATGCCGAAGGTGCGGGCCTCGTCGGGGACGATCGGCACCACCCGGGGACCAAACCCCTCGGTGCGGGCGAGGTTTCGAATCAGTCGGGTGAAGGCGGTGGTTGTCGACGCTTCGACCTTGCCAGATCCCGAGTAGATCTCTGCGAACGCTTGTGGTGGCGGGAGCGTGAGCGGAGAACGGACTTCGACCACTCTGGCGGGGAGGTAACCCGAGAGGACTTTGCGGCGTTGGTGCAGGTACTGCGCCTCGGGGGACCCATCCGGAAAGCGCAGATACATCGGCTCCTTGTCGCCTTCGAGGGATTCTTCGGGAACGTCCTCCTCGAGGGAGAGTCGGGTCCGGAGCTCGCGGAGCTGGGCGTTGGTCAATTCTTTGATCTGATGGGTGGCATTACGCCCTTCGACGTCGGGCCCGAGAGTCCACCCCTTGATCGTCTTGGCCAGGATCACGGTGGGGGCGCCGTCGAGCTCGGTGGCGAGCTTGTAAGCGGCGTAGACCTTCCGGTAGTCGAGGCCACCCCGGCGCAGGGCCCAGACCTCCTGGTCGCTCCATTTCTCGACCAAGGCGAGCGCCCGCGGGTCCTTGCCAAAGAATCGCTCCCTGACGAAGGCGCCGCTTTCCGCTTTGTATCGCTGGTACTCGCCATCGACGGTGTCGTTCATCACCGAAACGAGAGCCCCCTCATGATCAGCATCGAGCAGAGCGTCCCAACCCGATCCCCATATCACCTTGATCACGTTCCACCCGGCGCCACGAAAGGCCGACTCGAGCTCCTGGATGATCTTGCCGTTCCCGCGCACGGGTCCGTCCAGTCGCTGCAGGTTGCAGTTGACCACCCAGATCAAATTGTCGAGCTTCTCCCGGCTGGCGAGCGAGATCGATCCCAGGGTCTCGGGCTCGTCGCACTCGCCGTCGCCCAGGAAGCACCAGACCTTTGACTGTGAGGTGTCGTCGAGGGAGCGGTTGTGGAGATAACGGTTGAAGCGGGCGTGGTAGATGGAGTTGATCGGACCGAGCCCCATCGAAACGGTCGGGTACTCCCAGAACTCGGGCATTAAACGCGGGTGGGGATAAGAGGAGAGTCCGTTGCCAGCGATCTCGAAGCGGAAGTTGTCGAGGTGCTGCTCGTCGAGCCGACCTTCGAGGAAGGCCCGGGCGTAGATGCCGGGCACGGCGTGTCCCTGAATGTAGACATGGTCGCCGGGGTCGCCGGACGCCTTACCCCGGAAGAAGTGGTTGAAGCCCACCTCGTAAAGGGTGGCGGAAGAGGCAAAGGTTGAAAGGTGGCCGCCGATGCCTTTCTCGCGATGGTTGGCCTTGATCACCATGACCGCCGCGTTCCACCGTATGTAGCGACGGATGCGTCGTTCGAGGTGCTCGTCGCCCGGATAGTCGGGCTCGTCTTCAGGAGGAATCGAGTTGACGTAAGGAGTGGTGATGACCGGCGGCACCCCGAGATTGACCGAGTGCGCCCTCTCTAGGAGCTTGGCCAGAAGAAAACGAGCGCGCACCGGGCCGTCGGTAGCAGATACCGCGTCGAGGGAATCAATCCACTCCTGAGTCTCTTCGGGGTCCTCGTCCCAGAGCTGGTGGACGAAGTCGTCTGGCAGCGTCCGGGCGACCTCGCCGGGGTCCGTCATGTCGACGAGGTTACTCGCCCCCGGTTTTCCGCCTTCCGCCATTCTTCCACCAACTGAGCAAACTGGCGCGGTGCCTCGAGCTGCGGGCAATGTCCCGCGTCAGGCATGACGATGTGGGTCCAATCCCTTCGGAGCTTGGCGATGCGCTCAGGCCCCGATCCCGCCACCACCCGATCATGAGCTCCCTGGATGACGAGCGTTGGGGTCGCAACTCGCTCGACTGTTTGGTCGAACTCGCGGCGGCGAGCGAGCACCGCCCCAGTGGACCGGCCGGACCGAACCAATGCATCAATCGCCCAGGGCTGGCGGCGTCTCGCCTCGGCGAGGGCAACGGCGTCCGGCCAGACGTCGGGAGGGATCCTCTCTGGGTGATAACAGACGATGGCAAGCGTGTCGCGAATTTGCTGAGCGGCGCTGGTCGATCGCCAATATCGGTTGACCACCGCCTCTCCGACGAGGGGAACACCTTGCAGAAGGAGACGCTTGGCGACCACCCGGTCGATCCGCGGGTCATCGAGTCGGGGAGGAGACGCCGGCGCCAGCAGAACGAGGCCAGTCAGGAGGTCGCTCCGCTCAGCTGCCACCAGGAGCGTGATGAGACCGCCCATCGAGTTCCCAATCAAGAGCGCTTGTCCCCCGAGGCCCTCGAGAAAATCGATGGTCACGTTTTTGTGATCGCGCAGCGAATAGGAGCGATGGGGTGGGGAGTAACCGAAGCCAGGAAGATCGAAGGCGTAGAAGCGACCGAGCCTGGAGAGGAACGGCGCCGCCGGCACCCAGTTCAGGTGCGAGCCCCCCAGGCCGTGGACGGCGATGATCGGCGCGCCTTCGCCGCCAAAGTTGCGAACGAACAACGGGCCGGTCGCGATAGGGACAAATCTGCCCTGCATGGGCCCGACGGTAGCCTGACCCGGTGCGGATACTTTTGGTGTCAACCTACGAGTTGGGTCACCAACCCCTTCACTTGGCTTCCCCCGCCGCTCGGCTCGAAGCGGCCGGACATGACGTTCGTTGCCTCGATTTGGCGGTGGAGGAATGGAACGAGGCGCTGTTTTCGTGGGCCGACCGGATCGCCTTCTCAGTTCCGATGCATACCGCCATGCGTCTTGTCCGGGCAGCTATCGAGCGCGTGCGAAGCTTTCGACAGGCGCCGATTGCCTTATACGGCCTTTATGCCGGACTCGCTCCGTCGGGGACGACCCAAATCATCGGCGAATACGAGAGCAGTCTGGTGCGTTGGGCCGGGGGGGACGAATCGGACCGAGTCGACCTGGGGCGCCACCGCTTCGCACAGCCCAATCGTGGGAATCTCCCCGCGCTGCATCGGTACGCTCACCTGAAGTTGGGGAACAACGAGCGGACGGTTGGATACGTCGAAGCCAGCCATGGGTGCCGTCACCGATGCAAGCACTGTCCGATTCCAGCGGTTTACGACGGTCGATACCGAATCACGGGCGCCGAGGTGGTGCTCTCCGACATCGATCAGCAGGTGGCTGCCGGCGCCACTCACATCACCTTCGGTGACCCTGACTTCCTCAACGCTCCTCGCTATTCGCTGGATCTACTGGCCGAGGCCCATGAGCGATTCCCTGCGATCACATTTGATCTGACGGTGAAGGTCTCACACGTCCTCGACCACGAAGCGGTCTGGCCCCGGGTGGCACAACTGGGCGTGCTGTTTGTGGTTTCGGCCTTCGAGACGACGAACGATCGGGTGCTGGAGACCCTCGACAAGGGTCACACCAGCGCCGATATGAGCCGGGCAGTCTCGATCATGAACGCGGCCGGGATCGACATCCGACCCTCGTGGTTGCCATTCACGCCCTGGTCCGAGCCTGGCGATCTTGCCTCGATCCTCCGATTTCTCCAGGCGCATGACTTGCTCGACACGGTCGATCCGGTCCAGCTCTCCATTCGGCTATTGGTCCCGCCGGGAAGCCTCCTTGCCGATGCTCCCGGGATGGGGGACTATGACGAGGCGTCTTTGAGTCATTTCTGGTCGGCGTCGGCAGAAGTTGAAGAACAGCAGCGGGCGCTGGCGCAGATCGCCGAAGCCGGAGCGGGCCGTTCACCCCTCCAGACCTTGGCCAGGATGTGGGAGTTCGTGTTCTCCGAGCCAATGCCCAAGGTTGAAGATCGAAGGCGACCTCATCTCACTGAGCCTTGGTTCTGCTGCGCGGAACCAACTCCGTCCCAGGTGCTCGCGATCACCTCTCAGTAGCCCGTTCTTAGATTCTGTGGGCCGTAGGCGTCGGTTTCGCCGGCTCAACCCAGGGTTCGCATGGGAGAACACTTGCAAGCGATGCAGCAACTGATCGACCGGGTAGGAAAGAAGGAGAGAAAACGATGACCGATGTCATGGTGGCGAAGGGGCTGGCCAAGAGCTTCGGTGACCTGATGGCAGTCAATGGGGTCGGATTCACAATCGGCGAGGGCGAGACCTATGGACTGCTGGGACCCAACGGCGCCGGCAAGACCACGACCATCTCGATGATCGCCGGCCTTTTGCAGGCCGACGAGGGCGAGGTGCGGGTGGGGGGCGAGCTGATCAGCCCCAAGTCGGTGACGCCCAAGCGCCGGATGGGATTGGTGCCCCAGGAGCTGGCCATATACCCCGACCTGACCGCCCGGGAGAACCTCGAATTTTTTGGACGCCTCTACGGGATGGGGGGAGCCGAGCTGGCCCAGCGGGCCGAGCGGGTCCTCGAGGTGGTTGGCCTTGACGAACGCCAGAAGGATCTCACCAAGGAGTTCTCCGGAGGAATGAAGCGCCGTCTCAACATCGGCATCGGCCTCCTTCACAACCCCGAACTGCTGATCCTCGATGAGCCGACGGTCGGAGTAGACCCCCAGTCCCGCAATGCCATCCTCGAAGCAGTCGAGGAGCTTTCCTCGGCCGGTATCGCCGTCCTCTACACCACTCATTACATGGAAGAGGCCGAACGCCTTTGCGATCGAGTGGGGATCATCGATCAGGGGAAGATCATCGCCGAAGGCACCCGCCGCGAGCTGGTGGAATTGGTCGGCGAGAGAGATCGAGTGACTATTACCGGCTCCGGATCGCTGTCCGAGGTCGTGCGCCGGTTGTCGACGTCAGATGGAGTCGCCGAGGCAGGAGAAAGCGAATCGGGAGTCACCATGCTGGTAGAGGATGCGAGCGCCCATCTGGCCACCATCCTTTCGAAGGCGGGGGAAGCAGGCATGTCGGTCTCGGGGGTGGAGATTGAGCAACCCGACCTTGAGGCGGTATTCCTCCATTTGACCGGAAAGGCCTTGCGAGACGTATGAGGAACATTGCCCACATCGCGATCAAAGACTTGAGGCTGCGGATCCGAGACAAGTCCGTGTTCATCATCGGGCTCATCGCGCCGCTAGCGCTGGCCTTCATCTTTAACACGGTTTTCGGTTCGGCGTTCAGCGACTCCGGGACCTTTGCTCCCGATCTCGGTCTCGTCGCAAGCGAAGCGACCGCAACCTCATCGGCACTCGAGGAAATCAGCACGCAGATAGGTGGAACGTGGCAATCCTTCACGGATCGTGCTGAGGCGGAAGCGGCCCTCGGTGACGGTGAGGTCGAGGCAGTTTTCGTAGTTCCAGATGACTTCGACGTCAATCTCAACCAGGGTGAGATTGGAGAGCTCGAGGTGCTGGGCGACATCGATGAAGGCATCGCCACCCAGATCGCCTCGGGGATCGCCCGCAGCTACAGCAGTTCCCTCCAGACCACGCAGGTCGCCATAGCCTCCGCCATCGCCAGTGGCGGCGATCCGACCGACGTCGTTCCGGCAGCGATCGATACCGCCGGCCAATCCCTGGTTTCGCTGGGCGAAGTCACCGCCGATGTTCGTCAACTCGATGCCAATACCTCGACTATTGCCGGGATGGCGATGTTCTTCCTCCTGTTCACTGCCCAAACCGGGCTGCTGAGCCTGCTCGAAGAACGACGAGATGGCACTCTCCAGCGGATTCTGGCAACGCCGACCCGGCCGGCTTCGGTGCTGGCGGCCAAGTCGGTTGTGTCGATCATCCTCGGCGTGTTCTCGCTGCTGGTTTTGATCGTGGCGGGAATCGTTCTCATGAATGCCAAATGGGGAAATCCCCTCGGAGTGGCGCTGCTGGTCGTTTCCGGGGTGCTGGCTGCGGTAGGCATCTCGGCCGTGACGACGGGCATGGCCAAGACCCCCGAGCAGGCGGGCAACATTCAGGGCATAGTCGCCACGGTTCTCGGGCTCCTGGGAGGGGCCTTTTTTCCCATCGGCCAGGACGGCGGGATTTTGGCCAAGCTCACTGCCGTTACGCCTCACTACTGGTTCAGCCGGGGCCTCGCCGACCTGGCCGGAGGCGAGTCGGCGGCGGCTGCATTCGGAGCGGTGGGCTGGCTGATGGTGATCGCAGTCGTTACATCGGCCGTGGCCGCGGTCTTGATTCGAAGGCAGGTTTCGCCATGAAAGTGCTCGCCATCGCTCGCAACAACCTCGTTCGGATGTTTCGCGATCGCTCAGCGATCTTCTTCATCTTCATCTTTCCTCTGGCATTGATCCTGCTGATCGGACTCCAATTCGGGGGCAGCTTCGCTCCCCGTCTTGGTGTGCTCGCTCCTTCGCCGGGCACCGTGGGAGCAGAGATCATCGAGAACCTGGGCTCGGCCGACGGGGTCGATCTGGTTGAGCTGGCGAACGAGGCGGAAATGGTGGAGGGAGTGGAACGCGGTTCGCTCAGTGCGGCCTTGACGATTCCCGCCGACTTCGACCAGAAGCTGGCGGCTGGCGATGCGAGCGAAGTTGGTTTGATCTCCCGCCCCGGCGGAGTCGGGGCAGCGTTGCGTCCGGTCATTGGCGAAGTCGTTCAGCGAAGTGTTCTAGCGGCTAATGCCGCCGGCTTCGTCGCCTCGCAGAACCTTGCGCCCTTCGACGAGGCGCTGCTGACGGCGCGGATGGTCGCGTCACAATTGCCGGCACCCGGAGTGACAGTGACAACAGTGGGCGAGTCCTTGTTCCCTGCCACTCTCGGGCGCTTCGACATCGGTGCCTCCAGCCAACTGGTCTTGTTCATGTTCGTCACGGCTCTTTCCGGTGCGGCGGTGCTGATCCAGACCCGCGAGCTGGGCTTGTCGCGTCGGATGCTGGCCACCCCCACCTCAGTGCCGACCATCATCACCGGCGAAGCCAGTGGGCGGTTCTTGGTGGTGGCGGTGCAGGGCCTTTACATCATGGCTGGGGCGCTATTGATCTTTGGTGTCGACTGGGGCGATCCGCTCGGAGCTCTCGCCATCGTCGTCGTCTTCTCCGCCGTCGGGGCCGGGGCGGCGATGCTCCTGGGGACCATCTTCCGCAATGCCGAGCAGGCGGGGGGTGTCGGAGTGATAGTCGGCCTGGGGATGGCAGCCCTCGGGGGCGCCATGCTCCCGATTCAGCTTTTCTCACCCACGTTGCAACGGGTCGCTCACCTCACGCCTCATGCCTGGGCGCTCGATGGCTTTGCCAAGATTCGCGACGGCGGAGGCCTCCTCGACATCGGCCTCGAGATTTCGGTACTGGCAGCCTATGCCCTGGTGCTGCTTCTGATTGCCTCGTGGCGACTGCGTCGGGTCATCACCCGCCCGTGATGAAGGGTTGGCTCGAGCGTGCTCTCGCGACCTGAAGAGCCGGGTTCTGTGAAGTTCCTCGCGGCCCAGGCCCGCGCAAACCTTCACAGATAGGAAGGCAAGCGGGTTCTGTGAAGTTCCTCGCGGCCCAGGCCCGCGCAAACCTTCGCAGATGGGTGGGAAAGCTAGGCAAGTACGGATAGGGCGGCTCGGATCTCGGCGCTGAAGGCAGCTCGTCCTTCGGGGTCCGCAACGTCGACCAGATGGCGGTTGCGGGCCAATGCCAGCGCCTGCTGGAAGAGGACGGTCGAGACTCCGTCGGCCCCGATCAACCCTTGCAACCGATATTCCTCGCCGCGCTTGAGGCAGGTGGCAATGAACGCTTTCACCTCAGATATCGGCTCCGAGCGGGCGCGGAGTTCGTCGGCGACCACCAGGTACGACTGAAGGAGGGGCTTGACCACCCAGGCCGCTGTTGGTGGATGCAGTTTGTCGAGGATGGTCTTCGGCTTCGAGTTGTGCCATCTCGGGGAGTTCTGGCGGAGATCGGCCGTGATCGAATCGATGAACGCTTCTCGGTCGGGGAAGAAGTACTCGAACTTGAGCAAGTCGCGTAGCTGTGCGACTCGGTCCCACAGCTGGGGTTCATCGATCGAGCGGGTCTGGTCCAAACCGGCCAAAGCCATTTCCAGCACTGCCCGGCCGAGGAAATGATGAGCCACCGTGTTGCGGTAATAGGAAGCACGCAACGCCTGCTGCTGATTCAGGTAATAGACCGGCTGCGTACCTTCGAAGACGCTGACGTTGTGGTGTTCGGCCAGAAGCCGCACCACCTGGGCGACCTCGGCCTCGTCCTCCAGCCGCAACGGCCCGGTGGTGGGGAGCCCCAGTTGTTCGATCAGATCGTCGAGTTCCCTGCAGAATGCTCGAAGCTCCGCCTGATTGCGAGCTTGGCCACCGGCCGCAAGCAGCGCGATCGAAAGAACCGAGGCCGGCGTGATTGGGGTCACAGCCCCAATTCGATGCATGACCTCGAGGCCCAGCTTGGCAAGATCGGTCGAACCCTCCTCGACCTCGGCTCCGGCCATGGTCTTAGCCACCGAAATCGGCTCGCCGAAGCGAAGGTGGATGTTGCCGTACTTGCGCCGGAGCGAGCGGACATAGCGCAATGCCCACCCCATCGATTCGGCTTCCTTGGCTCCTCCCTGCGCTTCGGTCGTGTATGAGCCCAGGTCCTGGATCTGGTCGTAGACGATGGAGACCGGCACCAACATTAGGTCCTCACTCTTTCCCCGTTGCCAGGAATCGACCATGTAGGCGAGAAGCCCGAATCGGGGCGGGAGCAGCTTTCCGGTCCGAGAGCGACCACCCTCCATGTACCACTCGAGCGGAAAGCGGTTCTCAACCAGATAGTCGAGGTACGTGCGGAGGACGAACTTGTAGAGGTGGTTGTCCTTGAAGCTGCGGCGGATGAAAAAGACGCCGCTGCGCCTCACCCATGGTCCCACCGGGAAGAAGTTCATGTTGATCCCCCCGGCGGTGTGGTTGGGAGGGAGATCGTTCTCCCACTTCACCAGTTGCAGAGTGAGGCGGTCGAGATTGGACCGATGGGCTGGGAGAAAAGCCAGTGGCCATTCCCGGCCCAGGGAGTTGATCTCCGCCACCTGGTCGCGGTCGTAGATGATTTCGCCGTAACCCTGCTTGATGACCCAATTGATCACATTGGCTGAAAGATCGATGACGAAGGGGCTGTGTGAGGCTGCGATCTCCTTCAGGTAGTACCGCCCCCGAGCGATGGCGACAGCTTCCGGCAGCTTCCGCAACGCTCCGAGCTTTGTCGACTCGAGACGAAAGGCCGGTTGGGAAGTGATCTCCTCGTGAATAAAGCGAGGCACCTTGTAGCGATCACCACGGATCGCTCGCTCGGCGATGTCGAGTGCTCGCCACGCCCGGCGCGTGGTCCACTCGATCAACGAGAGCTCGCGGCCCTCGTGCTCGGCGGCTAGTGCGTCGGCACGCGCTCCAGCGCCGGCCACGACCGTAACTCGATCAGGCCAGCGAGAAACGATCACCCGCTGTCGAAGGGCATCGGGGTCGCGGGGGTCGCCAAGTTTGAGAACGTCCCCCCAGGAGACCTTCCTCTCTCCCGACCTGGCCGCCGGCGACCACACGACTCGGAGCGGGAGCAGGTAATGGTCTGTCCGCATTACATCGGCAAGCCTGGGCTCCGTGCGTTGGCCTCGTTTCCGCCGCCGCGAGGGGGCGAGCCGGATCAGTTCGGTTGTTACCGCTTCGGGTCGGCTGGCGGCGAGCCACGGGTCGATCAGGCTCAGCTCGACCCGGCTTGAGGCGTCGGCCAGCACGACCACCTTGCCGTTCGCTGGCGCATCTTCGGGCCAGAGGGTCACGGGCCCGATCTTATGGACTTCTGTCAGACTCAAGAGATGCGAGCGGTGATCCAGCGGGTGAGTCGCGCCAGTGTCCGGGTCGCTTCGGAAGTGGTGGGCTCGATTGGCGGGGGCCTACTGGTACTGGTGGGAGCAACCCATGACGACACTGAGCGAGACGCTCGGGCTCTGGCCGTGAAGGTTGCCGGCCTCCGCATCTTCTCCGACGACCAAGGTCATATGAATCTGTCCGTAATGGACATCTCGGGAGAGGTGATGGTCGTCAGTCAGTTCACTCTTTATGGCGATGTTGGGAGAGGCCGGCGTCCATCTTTCACGGAGGCCGCAGCTCCAAGTCTGGCTGAGCGGTTGATCGAAGTGATGGCGAGGTCACTCGAGACTTCGGGGCTGGCGGTTTCCCGGGGAAGGTTCGGAGCGATGATGGAGGTTGAACTCGTCAACCACGGTCCGGTGACGATTCTGTTGGAGACGAGGGGCGGTCGCTTCGTTCCCCCTCGGCGATGAACTCGCGGCCAGCGGGGCAAAACCGGAGGAAGTCACATGAATGACAACCCACCGAAGGAGTTGGTGACCATTGCTTAGAGGAGATGCCGTCGGCGAGGGAACCGAGCCTCGCGGCGGCTGTTCGCTCCCATTCGTCGCCGACTTCATAGATGCTTTCGGCGGGTCGGGAGCCGAAATAGGCGAATGTCACCTGTAACCCTTCCGGCGCCGGCCTCCCCAGATGGCCGTTCCGGGCGGCGCTGGCATAAGCCTGGAGTTGGACGAGCCGGGCGTCGTTGGTGACATCATCTTCTGAAGGCGATCCGGTCTTGAAGTCGACAATCTCCCAACCACCGACCGGCCCGTCATAGACAGCGTCGATCCGCCCTTTGACCTCGATCGCCCCGACTCGCATAACAAAAGGTTGCTCGATCATGATCGGAGTCACGACCGCGAACCTGCTCCGCTGAAATCGAGCCCAGCTGGTCTCGGGACGCTCATCGCCCCCCTCGAAGGGATCGACCGCTTCCGAGTCGACGTCATATAACGGCACCTGACCGCGGTTGTGAAGTTCGATGGCCCGATGAACCATCGTCCCCGCTCGTGCCGGCCGAGAGGACATCCGCGGCAGCCGTTCAATCTCGGACCAGAAAAAGCGCTGTGGGCAGGAAGCGTAGGTAACGAGCCCGGTCACCGACGTGGAGATTGATCCGCCGTTGTTTGGAAGCAACGGGATCGGCAAATCGATGATCATCTGCTCGAATTCAGAACGCCGCCGATCAAAGGCCACTGCATCGACGGCCAGAGTTCGCGCAGCTCCCGGCCTGGCGAGTTCGTTGCGCAGCGCTCCCTCCCAGCTGCCGGCAAAAAGCGGGTCGGGTGCTGGAGCCTCCGGTTCGAATCGCAAGAGGGTTGGCTGTGGTGGCGCTTCCATCGGTCGAGAGTCCACGCGGGTGCCGGGTTGGCCGGCGATGAGCGTCCAGACCTCGCTCGGCCCGACAGGTTTGGCATTGGTCTCGGAGGTGCCGTACCAGTAAGCGCCGCTTACGAACAACCTTTGTCGGGGCCTGGTGGCAGCGACGTAGGCGATACGCCACTCCTGCTGCTCATGGGCGGCACGAAGCAGATCCTTGTTCTCGGCGTCGGTCTGAGTCGGACTGATTGCCGGTAGCCAGTCCCTATCGAGGCGATATTCGTAAGGGAGGTAGCGGCCGTTGGTGAGCGGGTTGTCGAAGCCCTGTGACCGTGTTGGGAAGTTGCCGTGGTAGCAAGCCGGGAGGAAGACCACGTCCCACTCGAGTCCCTTGGCTCGGTGAACCGAGACCAGGGTTACCGCGTTCTCACCCGAGAGCCGGGCAGTATCGAGCTCCTCGGATCGTTCTTCGGCCATGGCCTCGAGATGACGCAAGAAAGCGGCCAGCGAGGGAGCACCTTCGAGAGGGCTCCAGTCCTCGGTGAGGTCGAGGAACCGGTAGAGATTGAGACGGGCGGAGAGCTGAGTGCTGGCCGGCATCGCCGCCAGGTCATTCCAGGCGCCGGTGCGGTCGAGAATTTGCCGGCAGAGTTCGACCAGAGAGACACCCTGGGTAGCTGCTAGGAGTGATCGATACTCGTCACGAAACTTCTCCAGGGCGATGCGCGCCGCCGGTCGAAGCTTCTCGAGGTCTTCTAGATGATCGATCGCTTCGAGCAACGTGTGCTGGGGGATGGTCGCTTCCTCATCGAAGTTGCGGTTCAGGCCTCGCGCCCAGTTGGAAAGATGGACCAAGTCGCCGAGACCCAGCCGAAATCGCGAACCGAGCAAGATCCGATAGAGCGCCGGCGAGTCCTCTGGCACCTGCAACAGGCGTAGCCACGCATGAAGGTCTGTCACCTCCGGCACGGCCAAGAGGCCGCCTAGGTTGGCGACTTCGACCGGAATCTCGGCGGCTCGGAGCGCATCGTGGATCAGGGTCATGTCCTTGTTCTTGCGAAAGAGCACTGCCATGTCGCGCCACTCGTAGATGGCGGACAGTTCCTGTATTCGGCGAGCGATGTCCTCGGCCTCGGCCACCGCGTCGGGAAGCCAGGAAACCGCCACCTCTCCACCGATGGAACCATCCAGAGGTCTTAGGAGCTTCTGGCCCGATCCGGTCTTCTCACGGACGGCGTTGGCGGCCGAAAGTATTGCCGGCAGGGATCGCCGGTTGAGAGTCAACGAGCGGGTCGTCGCCGCCTGGCCGTCGCGGCGCGGAAAGTGAGAAGGAAACTGGGCGAAATTGTGCGGCGAAGCACCCCGCCATTCATAGATGGTCTGATCAATGTCACCAACGGCCATCACCGGAAAGCCCTCAGCGAAGAGAAGGCGCAACAGTTCCCGTTGGGCGGGGTTGGTGTCTTGGTATTCGTCGAGCATCACGGCTCGATATCGAGAACGGAACTCTCTGGCGACGTCCGGATAGGTGCTCACCAATTGCTGGGCGCGGAGAATGAGGTCCGAATAGTCGACCACTCCCCGGCGCCGCTTCTCCTGCTGATAGGCGTCGAGTCCTATGAGAAGCGAGGCCCGCGTGGACCAGGCCTGATCGAGCGGTCCTGCCGGGATCTCGACCTGATGCGGTTCGAGGAGATTGTCTCCCAACGCTGAGCCGAGGCGGCGAAGGTCATCGACGTTGCCCCGGTTGGCGGGGTTGAGGGCGGGAAGCTCGACGTTGGCCAGGACCACCTCGATGAGCTGGCGGGAGAAGGTGGGGGTGATCACGTCGGTGGTTCTCTCGACCTCGACCAGCGCTCCGTACTCGCGCAGAAGCTGGCGGGCGAAGCCGTGATAGGTGTGGACTTCGACTTCGCGTCCGGGATCCAACTTCGAGGTGACGGCCAACGCCGATCTGATCCGGTCAGCCAGTTCGGCCGCCGCCTTGTTGGTAAATGTTATCCCCAGGATCGACTCCGGCTCCATGCCCATCTGGTTAACGAGGTGAACTACTCGCATGGCGACAGTGGCTGTCTTGCCGGTGCCGGCCCCGGCCTCGACCCGTAGGGGTTCGAGGGGATGCTCGATTACGACAAGTTGTTCTGGAGTGGGAACGATCACAAGCGGAATCCCTCTCGCCCCTCGGGCCAAGCTGGGCATACGAGCCGCACCTCGCACCGATCACAATGCTTGCCCGGTTTGGGATCCCACTGCTCGTTGAGGATCCCGCCGGTGAGCTGGCCCAGGCGGTGGATCACGTTCTCCAGGTTGGTGTAGTCGAATTTCCGGCGGGGCTGCGGCGCTTCCGGGTACCAGAGCTCGGCTTCAGTTGCCTCGCCCAGGACGGCGAGTTCGACATCGCTTCTGACGGCCAGCAGGTAGAAACCGAGCTGGAGCGATTCCGCGGCTTCCGGCACCGTTGGCTGGTGGGTGCCGGTCTTGTAATCGACGATGCGAAGCCGCCCCGGGGCAGGTTGCTCGATACGGTCAATCCTTCCCCGCCAGACAACCTGGCCGATATCGGCTGTCACCTGCATCTCTGTCCTGACTCCGACGGCGCCGTTTCCGGGCCAGTTCTCGTAGAGGTTGGTGAGCAGTCGCGCTCCCTTGGCTCGCCAGGCATTATTCAGAACCGGGGAGCCGAAGTCGGCCAGCTCCTCCCACACTCGGTCCAACTCCGAGAGTGCATCCTCCGTCTGTGCCCGCGGCTGACCCGCGCCGATCGCGTGGCCCTCGGCTCGTTCGAGGACCAGATGGATGAGGCTCCCGTAGTGAGCGTATGGGCTGGCGTGGTCGGTGGCCTCTAGATGCCGCTCGAAGACGTAGCGGCGAGGGCAGTCGTCATAGCTCTGAGCACTGGTTGGCGCCATGCGCAGAGGCAGCGTGATGACCCCGTTGTCCGGTCCTCGTTCGGCGGTCCCGGCAAACCGACGGGCATCCCAGAGGGTTTGGGAAGGAGCGGCCAGCAACGAAACCGCGGCCAAACGATCGGTGGGGGGAGCGGTCGGGTCGGAAACCGTGAGCCGGAGTCGCGCTTGCAACTCGGCTGCGGTCACCGGCACGACTTCCGGACCAGGTGGACCCAGCTCGTCGAACGAGCTAGCGCCGCTGGCGGCGAGAAGGAACCGCGACGGCCGCCGTTCTCCTTCGTCGATGGCGGCCGCGGTCGCGGTCCAAATCACCTGGCTCCGGGCGCGGGTCATGGCTGTGTAGGCCAAACGCATCTCCTCCTGGAGGCGAAACCGCACGACCTCCTCGGCCGTGGCGGCAGAGCTGAGACGGTCGGGACGGAGCAAGGCCGAGCGGCGATGAAGACTTGGGAACACGCCCTCGGAGGCATCGGCGATGATCACTATCTCGAATTCGAGGCCCTTGGCCTGGTGCAGGGTCGTCAGGGTGAGCTGATCGAGGGGACTCGGCTCGATCGAAAGAAGCGGGACCGCCTCGAAGTCATCCTGACTCGATAGCCGCTCGTAATCGATCAGATCGATCGAACGATCGCGCTCCCGTTGCTGGTCGAGAGCCTGGGCTAGCTCGGTCCACGCCCGGCGAAAGTCGGAAAGGTCACGGCCTTCGACGAGAGGAATCAATTCGGGAAGGGCCGTCCAAACGTGCCAGAAGCCGTCGGCCGCGCTGCGTCCTTGGCACCAACTGGGGTCGGAGAGAAGCTCGCGCAGAACCGGGGAGCCGATGTCATGGTCGGCGAGGACCTCGCTCCACGGCCTGCGCGTTCGCCGCCGTGCCCGCAGCAGTTCCCGCTCACGACCGAGCGACACCGAGAGGAGCGGACCAAGCAGCAGGCGACGCATCGCCAGGTCGGCCTCCTCGGCCCAGCCAGGCGCGCTTCCCAGCTCTTGGGACTGGGCGAAGGAGGCGATCGCCAGGTCGAAGATGATCCGGGCCGCCGGGTGGTCGGTCAGCCGACGATCGGGCCGGAGGTGGGCGATCTTGCGCCGTTCCAGGGCTCGCGAGAGCTCAGGCAGAAGATGACGACTCGATCGGACCAGCACCGCCATTCGGGAATATGGAATCCGACCTTCGAGATGAAGCCGCTCCACCTTGCTGGCGATCCAGTCGGCCTCGCCACTCGCCTGATCGAAGACGTAGGCCTCGACTCGCCCGAGGTGACGGGCAGGAGTCACTTTTCCCGCCCCGCCGGGCAGGTCCCCGCCCGAGACCATGCGAAGGGCGCGATCGAGGATCTGAGCCGGGACCCGAAAGCTGGTCGTCAAGACCAGACGTCGGGCATAACTGCCGTCGAGTGCCCGGAAACGCTCGGGAAAGAGGGAGACGTTCTCGAGGTCGGTGCCGCGGAAGGAGTAGATCGACTGATAGGGATCACCGGTGACGGTGACGTTCCGGTGCTCGGCCGACAAAAACTCCAGCAGGCGCGCTTGCGCCGCCGAGGTGTCTTGGTATTCGTCGACGAGGACGTACCGAAACTGCTCGGCGACTGCATGTCGGGTTGATTCGTCCTCGAGGAGCTTCGTCGCCTGGGCGAGAATGCTGCCGTAGTCGAGCCGATTTCGAGCCTTGAGCTCGGCGAGATACCGCTCCATGAATCCCGGTAAAGCTCGCCATCGGTGGAAGCCCGCGGCCAGGCGGGACAGGGCTTCGGGATCGACGATTCGCTCCTGACACCGCAGCAGGAAGTCGGCGATCTCGGAGGCCAGCGTCGGAGAGCCGAGGAGAGCGTTGAGAGGCACCGGCCAATCGGCGGGGTCCTCTTTGGCTAGGAGCTCGCGTACCAAGGCGGTTTGCTCAGGAGTGGTGAGAAGGGTTGGAATCGTCCCAGGCAACCCGCCGGAGGCGCCGTGGGTCTCCAGCAGACGCCGGGCAAAGGCGTGGAATGTCGAGATCGCTGGGACCGGTATGTTCCCGCTCGCAGAGCGGCGACCGATGTCGGCTGCTGTTCGTCGGGAGAAGGTGAGGACCAGGACCTCGGCGGGCGCCACCCTCCCACCTTCGATCAGGTAGCTGGCCCGGCGAACCAAAAATTCGGTCTTCCCGGTCCCGGGGCCGGCGACAACTATTTGTGGTCCGTCAGTGTCAGCCAGGGCCTCCTCCCAGTCGGAAGGGCCGATGCGCCGATCCGGCTGTGCAAAGGTCATTCACCCAACGTACAACGCTTCGGTGACAGAACTCTCGGATTCTGTGGGCTGTAGCCGTCGTACAACGACGGATAAAACCCAGGGTTTCTTTCGGGCGAGGGGTTGTTGACTAGCCGGCGAACACGTGAGCGGTCCACAGCTTGCCGGAGGCGTCGATGTAGACGCCAATCCCGACTGAGGTGAAGCGAGCCTCGACCATGTTGTTGTAGTGGCCGGTGCTGTTGACCAATGCCCCGAAGATGCCGGAGACGTTGCCGCCGGCGCCGATGTTCTCCCCGACGATGGTCCACGGGTTGAGCAGGGTTCCAATGTCGGAGTGAGCAAAGCTGTTGTTGTCGGCCATGTACTTCGCCCACCACCGAGCGTAGTTGTTGAGTTCGGCGTTGCCGGCCAGAGCAGGCTTGCCGACCGAGGCTCGCAGGCCATTGATCCGACCGGCGAAGTCAGCTTCGGCTCCGGCGTTGAAACTTCCCGATGGCGCGGGGGCGGCGGTGGTTGCGGGCAGAGCGGTTGTGGCCGGGGAGGCGGTGGTTGGCGGCGCAGTCGTGGCCGGGGGAGCGGTTGTCGTCACCGGCCGAGCAGTGGTGGTCGTCGCCGGGGGAGCGGTTGTCGTAGTGGCGGCGCTCGTCGTGGTCGTCGAGCTGGTGGCGGTCGCGGTGACGTTGGGGATGACCGCCGAGAAAGTCGACGCCGGAGATTTGCCGGTGCGAGCGAAGAATTGATCAAGGGTGGGGATCTTGACGCCGAGGCCCGGGTCGAGAGCAAAAACAAGGTTGGTCGGGAGGGGATTCGGTCTGGCAGCGGGGCTTGGCGCCAGATCGACTTGGGTCAGCTCAACTTGGGTCAGATCAACTTCACGGGGTGGCTCGATGGCGCCGCTGATGAACTGCAGGGCCACGACCCAGAGGACGGTGGCCGTTCCCAAGAAAATTGCTCGCCTCAACTCTGCTCCCCGGTCCGCCCAGCCAGCGCTGGGTCATCCCATTGCCAAGCAGCAGATATCGGCCCTGAATTTGTGGCGCTTTAGGGTCTTTCGACCTACGCCGGTGAGACTTAACCGGCGAGCTTTTCCAAGTTCTCCCAGGCAGGGCAAATCGGGCGGAAGGAGCACCAGTTGCAGAGCGGACCCGTCCGGGGTGGGAAGTGGTTGCGCTCGATCGCACGATTGATGGCGAGCCAAAGGGCGGCGAGTTGCTTTTCCATGGCATTGAGCTGTCGATCATCGACCGGGAAGCGGTACATGGTTGGCCCGTTGAGATACAGCAGCCTTACCTCGGCCGGGGTTTCCCCGAGGTGACGCCGGATCAGCAACGCATAGATCTTCAAGGCAAAAAACGCCGGAATTGAGTAGGTCTCCGGTGGCGCCGACCCGGTCTTGTAGTCAGTGATGACGATGCGGCCGTCTCCTCGGCGATCAACTCGATCGAGGATGCCCCGGATCATCATTCCCTCGCCCATCGGCTCCAAGAGATCGAGCTCTCTTTCGAGCGGGTCGAAGGATTCTGGGTTCTCGAGCTGGAAGTAGTTGGCGAGAAGAGAGAGTGAGTCGACGCCCCATTCCCGCTCTTCTTCCCGCGACGCGAAGAGGCCGGCGAACTCTTTTTCGTTTCGCAACTCGCTCCAGGCCTGCCGAAAAAGGTCGAAGAGACGATCCGGAGATCGTTCGTTCCGGGTCAGTTCGTAGAACCGCTGGAGAGCGAGATGGGCCGTAGTGCCCCGCGCCTGCTGCGGCGAAGTCGGCTCGGGCAGGTGGTCGATGGCCCGGAAGCGGAAAAGCTGAGGGCAGGTCTTGAAGTCTCCAGCCCGGCTCGGAGAAAGCGTCTCCAACATCATGGGGGGACTATACGAGGAGGGAATGACACGATTGAGATTTACCAGAGACAAGAGACCAAAAGCCCAGAGACAACAGACAAAAACGAAAGACAGGAGAGAGAAGACAAGGGACGGTCGCGAAAAGGAATCACGGGACCGCGAAAAATAGGTCGCCTGTGAGTTTGACTAATGGCGCGCGAGCCGCATACCTTCCCCTCTGTCAGGCAGGAGGTGACTCCAGCCCGACCCCGAAAGGCCGAGAGGCTTTGTGGGAGGCGGGAGAGGGAACGAGCTTCGGTTCGGAGCCTCGAACGCAGAGGACCCCGAGAGGGTTCGACTCCGGTCGCAGCTCTCTCGGGGTTTTCTCATGTCTGCTGTCGTCTTTCATCTTTTGCCTATCTCAAGGCTGGCCAGGCGGTCGGGATCGGCGATCAGCTCGATTTCTTGGATTCGATCGCCCGAGACCTTGATGTTGAAGAAGACCCGCGGACGTCCGCCCTGAGCCCAAACCAGTACCGCCGATCCATCCACGATCACCACTCGGGCCGCCCGCGCCCGGCCGGCGAAGGACGCCGCCACGGCGCTGGCGCCCCGTTCTTCCCGAGCGGCGCCCATCTGCACTGCCGAGTCGTCTGCCCGGAGCACGACGTCGGGATCGAGCAAGACGAGGAGTGCCTCGAAATCGCCTCCCCGGGAGGCGGCCAAAAAAGCCTCCACGATCTCTCGTTGTCGCCGTTGGCCGGCGTCGGAGACGGTGACACCGCCTTGCAGCCGGCCGCGGGCGCGACTCGCCAGCTTGCGAGCAGCCGCTTCGGTCCGTCCCACGATCGGGGCGATCTCATCAAACGGAACACCAAACATGTCGTGAAGCACGAAGGCGACCCGTTCGGCTGGAGACAGGGTCTCCAGTACCACGAGCATTGCCAGACCCACCGAGTCGGCGATGACAGCCTCCTGGGCTGGATCGTTGTTGGCAGCCAAGTCATTTGTCTCCCGAGCCAGTGGCTCCTCCCTACGGGAAGACCGTGAACGGAGCATATCGAGTGATATCCGCGCCACAACCGTTGTCAGCCACCCGGCCAGGTTCTCGACCGTGCCGGTGTCGGCGCGGTTGAGCCGGATCCAGGACTCCTGAACTGCGTCTTCCGCCTCACTTCGGGACCCGAGCAGTCGGTACGCCACGCCCTGCAGATGTTGGCGTTGAATTTCGAACTGCTCCGTCAGCCAGGCCCGGTCCATCGGTCACATTTCCTGATTGGGTTCCGTCATGTCATTGACGAACGAGGGAAACTCGTTGTGACCTGTCTATAACACCACGGAGGAAGGAGATGGTCATGAACCAGGGCATTCGCACAATCATCTATCCGGTGGGCGATCTCGCCCGAGCTAAAGACGTGTTTAGAGAGCTGCTGGGGACGGAGCCATATGTCGACCAGCCGTACTACGTCGGCTTCCGCCTCGGCGATCAAGAGGTCGGTCTGGATCCCAACGGCCACAAGCAGGGGATGACGCCCTACTGGCAGGTCGACGACATTCGCACCAGCGTGCAGTCGCTGGTGGACGCCGGCGCAAAGGTTGTGCAAGAAGTATCCGATGTGGGAGGCGGCAAGCTCACCGCGGCGGTAACCGATCCGGACGGAAACGTCATCGGTCTCACCCAGGAGCCGTAACTGTTCCTGCGTAAATCCGGGCATGTATATGTGCCCGGATTTACGCAAGAAAAGAAGAAACCCCGAGGGAGCTTCGACGAATCTCCACCCTCTCGGGGTCCTTCTGGTCTTTCCTTGTGGACTCGACGACCCGAAGGTCCCCTGTCCGGGAAGGACTCCGCGATAGCCCGAGGGCTCTCGCAGATCCGATCGACAGAAACTGTCATTCGGACGGCGGCAACATAACTCAGGTCCGTACGAGCCGTCAAGAGAAACGACGTGGTTGATTTTCGCGACGGCTGATTTGTTTTTCGCGGAGCCTCCCACCAGGCGCCGCAGCTAGCCTCCCGGGTCGTGGCCTATCCAAAGAGACTTCTCACCCCCGGCGAGGAAGTCGTCGCCGAGTTCAAGCCCCACTGGACCGCGATCATCGGCCCCCTGGGCATCTCTTTCCTTGCCCTGGCCCTGGTCGTGTTCCTCGCGTTCTTCACCACTGGTCCCCCCTCGGTTTGGGGTCCGTTGGTGGTTGCGATCCTCTGGGTGATTTTCACGATTCGAGGTGTCATCAATTGGTGGACTACGAACCATGTCATCACCAACGAACGGGTCATCCATCGAACCGGATTCATCTCCAAGACCGGCAAAGAGATTCCACTCGAGATGATCAACACCGTCTCGTTCCACCAGAGTGCGTTCGAGAGGATGGTTCGCAGCGGGGACGTGATGATCGAATCGGCCGGCGAGCAGGGCCAGACCATCTATCGCGACATTCCCCAGGCCGAGGACAAGAAGAACCTGATCTACAAGGTCAGGGAGGACCGCATGTTCACCCTCGAGCGGGGAGGAGCCGGTGTCTCCAAGGCCGAGCAGCTCCAGATCCTCTCCCGCCTCCACGACGAGGGGAAGATCTCAGACGACGAGTACAACCAGGAGAAGCAGGCTCTCTTCGGGGGCTCCGGGGTCTAAGACATGCCTCATTCGATGGACTTTCCACTTCTGCTCTCGACGCTCTACGACCGGACCGTCCGCATCTTTCCTGATCAAGAGATCGTCTCGGTGGAATCTGATCGCAGCCTCGTCCGCACCAATTACGGAGAAGTCGATCATCGGGTTCGCCGCCTCGCCACTGCCCTGGCCGATCGACTCGGGATCGATGAGGGCGAGGCCATTGCCACGTTTGCCTGGAACAACCGCCGACATCACGAGCTCTACTGGGCGACTGCCAACACCGGTCGCATCTGCCACACCGTCAACTTGCGTCTGTTCCCAGATCAGCTCACCTACATCATCAACCACGCTGCTGACCGAGCCCTCTTCGTCGACCCGGACCTGGTCCCTTTGATCGAGAAGGTCGCCCCGACTCTCGAGTCGGTCAAGACCTACATCGTCATGGGCGACAGTGCCGCCGACAGCGGCCTGCCCAACGCCATCGCCTACGAGGAGCTCATCGATGGAGTCGAGAAATGGGGCGAGTGGCCGGTGCTCGACGAGAGATCGCCGATGATGCTTTGTTACACTTCGGGCACGACCGGCAACCCCAAGGGTGTCGCTTACACGCAACGCTCCACCTATATCCACGCCATTTCGAACCTGGCTGCGGTTTCCCTCACTCCCGAGGACAACGTCTTGCCGGTGGTACCAATGTTTCATGCCTCCGCCTGGGGCTATCCCTTCATGGCCACCGCCGTAGGCGCCAAGCTGACCTACCCCGGGCCCGATCTCAGTCCGGCGGGATTGGTGAACCTCTTCGAGCAAGAGCGCGTCACATTTTCCGCTGGTGTTCCCACCGTCTGGCTCGGGATCATGGCCTACCTGGCCGAACATCCCGAAGCGGACACCAGCTCGATGAATGGGTTTCTTTGCGGCGGCTCGGCCGTGCCCCGAGCGATGATCGACTGGTTCTGGAAGGAGCGGGGCATCCTCATCAAGCAGGGCTGGGGTATGACCGAGACCAATCCCGTCGCCTCGATCTCTCTGCTCAAACCTGGCATGGCCGAGTGGGACTTCGAGCGTCAGCTCGACGTGCTCGAGACGGCGGGGTTGCCGTCACCCGGCCTCCAAATCAAGATCGTCGATGAAGACGGCAACGAACTTCCCCAGGATGGAGTCGCGTTCGGTGAGCTCCTCATTCGCGGCCCCTGGATCGCAGCTGAGTACTACAAGGACTCGCGTTCGGCCCAGACCTTCCAGGACGGCTGGATGCGGACAGGCGACGTCTGCAAGATCACGCCCGAGGGATACATCAAGATCACCGATCGAGCGAAGGATGTGATCAAGTCCGGCGGGGAATGGATCTCCTCGCTCGATCTCGAGAACGCGCTGATGGCTCATCCGGCGGTGGCCGAGGCGACAGTGGTCGGGCTGAAGCACCAGAAGTGGCAGGAGCGGCCGGCGGCTTTTGTCGTTCTCCGCCCCAACGCCGCCGCCACCGAGTCCGAGTTGCTCGACTTCCTGAGCGAGCGGGTCGCCAAGTGGTGGCTTCCCGACACCGTGGTCTTCATCGACGCCATCCCCAAGACCGGTACCGGCAAGTTCGACAAGAAAGTGGTGCGCGACCAGTACGCAGATCTCTTGCTGGGTCAGTAGCGGTTGGCCGTTAGGCCGGAATCACTTTGGGCGGCATTCATTCGATTTGGGGGTGGGTAGCGGTTGTTGTCACCGGCTTGTTTGGACTCTGGGGTCTCGGGCTTCATCTCGCCAAGCACACCGTCGGCAGATCCTTCTGGCTCGTGATGGGCTCGGGCATCACCGTGATGGGAGTGCAGGTGCTCCTCGGACTGGGGGCGATGAACTTCCAGAACATCGATCCGGGAAACCAACACGTGTTCTATGGAGTCGTGATCTCCTTCACCCTGGCGTTCGCGTACATCTATCGATCGCAGTTCCGCAAAAAACCTGCCTTGTATTACGGCCTGCTGATGCTTTTCCTCATGGGGCTGGGTTTACGCGGCATCATGACATTCGGCGGCAACTTCTAGTCAGGAGATGGAAATGTTGTTGGAAGGAAAGAGACTTCTCATCACCGGGATCACCACCGACGATTCCATTGCTTTCACCGCTGCCCGCGTTGCCCAGGAACAAGGCGCCGAGATAGTCGTCACCAATTTCGGTCGGGCGTTGCGGCTGACGGAACGGGCGGTGCAAAGACTGCCCAGCCTCCCGCCCGTGCTGGAGATGGACATCACCAACGACGAGCACGTCGCCGCGGTGGTGGCTGACCTCGACAGCAGGTGGGGCCGTCTTGACGGTGCCTTGCACGCGATCGCCTTCGCTCCCATCGATGCCCTCGGCGGCAATTTCCTCAACACCCCTCAGGATTCGGCTGCCACCGCTTTTATCACCTCGGCCTTTTCGCTGAAGACTCTGGCGGCCGGGGTTCTGCCCTTGATGAAGAAGGCTGGAGGAGGATCGGTCGTGGGCCTCGACTTCGACAACAGCTCCGCCTGGCCTGCGTATGACTGGATGGGGGTTGCCAAATCGGCCCTGCAATCCGTTTCCCGATACCTGGCGCGCGATCTCGGTCGCTATAAGGTGCGGGTCAACCTGGTATCCGCCGGTCCATTGCGCACGGTGGCGGCCAAATCCATCCCCGGTTTCGACCACCTCCACGACACCTGGTCGGAGCGGGCGCCGCTCTCCTGGGACTCCTCCAACCCCGAGGCCGTGGCGAAGATGGTCTGCGTTCTTCTTTCCGACTGGGCGCCGCTTACCACTGGCGAGGTGATCCACGTCGACGGCGGCTTCCATGCCATCTCGGCCCCGTCGCAGTCGATCGAGGAAAGTCAGCCCACCGAGTAACGAGGGCTCGCTATGACGGGCACGGGCTCTGAGCGGGGCAGGCTGACGACGAAGGTGGCGCCACCGCCGGGAGTGTCGATGAGTTCGACGCTGCCCCGCATTGCCTCGGCGAGACCCTTGACGATGTTGAGGCCCATTCCAGTCCCTCCGCGGGTACGGGTAGCCGAACCCTCGAGCTGGGTGAAGCGGTGGAAAATTCGCTCCCGCATACCGGCCGGTATGCCCGCACCGTGATCGCTGACCGCAACCTCCACGCGGTTCCCCTTCGCCTCCGCCCTCACCTCCACTGGGCTGCTGGGGGCGTACTTGATAGCGTTCTCCAGGAGGTTCAAGAAGATTCGATTCAGGTGATCGGGATCGGAGAGGACCGTGAGATCCGCCGGCATTACCTCGATGCGGAGGTCGGCAATCTGCAAAGTAGCAGCCAGCTCGGAGAGGAATTTCTCGAGGACCACCTTCTCGAGCTGGATGGGGACGGCATTTCGCTCGAGCCGACTGACGATCAGGAGATCCTCGATCAGCCGCTGCAGCCGGCCCGCCTGACGGCGTGCAGTGTTGAGCAGGTTGCGGGCCGTCTCGGCCTCAGGAGCCAGCTCAGGGCGGGCCACCGTGTCCAGTGAACCGATGATCGACGTGAGCGGCGTACGAAGTTCATGGCTTACTACGGAGACGAAGTCGGTCTTCATCTGGGCGACCTCTTCGAGGCGCCTTGTCATCTCTGCCACTGCCTCATAGCGACCGAGTTGGGAGAGGACCAGGGCAGCCGGAGCTCCGAGCGACGAGAGGGCTTCGAGCTGATCACGGCCGAAGGAGCCATCGACTGGATCGCCGACGGCGATGACCCCGACCTTGAACTGCTCGACCCGCAAGGGAGCCACCATTGCCTCCTTCAAACCGAGGTCGCCGAGGATTCCATAGCTCTCGGAGCGCTCGGCGATCTGATCCAACAACACCGGTTTGCCCGACTTGAAGACCTGGGCGAGGATGCCTCCCGCGCTGACAGACACCGAGAGGTCGCCGGCTTCGAGCGGATATCCGGTCACCCAGATGGGATCCATCAACTTGAGCTCGTGGGTGTCGGGGACATAAAGCATCACCACTCCGACCTGGGCATTGAGGTATGTGCAGATCCTTCCGACCAACTCGGGAAGCACCTCAGAAAGCGACTCGGCCCCGGCCAGAGTGGCAGACACCGCGTAGAGACGTTCGAAGTCGGCTCGCTGGCGCTGGAGATCGGTGAGCCTGCGGGCACTTCTGGTCGACTCCTGTTCGAACTCGAAGCCCATCAGAGCGGTAGCGGTGGCGACGACGATGACGGAGAAGATCTGCACGAGGAGCGAGGCAAGATTCAACGGCTGGTCGGCGGTGAAAGCCAAGAAGGCCAGCGAGGCGACCGACAGGATGGTGATAAGGACGTGTTTGAACCGGTCGAGGACAAGACCGGAGAGGGCCACGATCCCAAAGAACATCGGCGGGGTGAGTGTTTCCATCCCCGGTTGGGTACCGACCACGACCAGGCACAAGCTGATGCTGGCGGTCCAGGCCAACGTGGCCCAGGGGCCGCGATGGGTCGGCATGACCCGGTACCAGTCGATCAACGACGACGACAGGAGGACCAAGGCCATGACGACCACTGCGATGGCGAACCCCAGTTCGTCGAAGGATTGCTCCCACTGCCTAACCGCCTGGGCGGCGAGGATGGCGAGGACCACCCAGGTAAGAGCCACCGCCCGCCGCATGGCGGCAGCACGAAAACGCCACAGCGGCGCAATGTCAGCTGTCAGTGTTGGCACCAGGCCATCCCGGGGTTGGAGAGACGATCACAATTATTCTCGACCTTCGTGCGTCCGGCATTGAGTATCTCCCACAGACGTTGGCCGCCATGGCCCTAAAGGCCTATGCCGGTGGCAGGCTCTTCGCCGAGACGGCTGGAGCCGCGCCGAGGGTTCTGGCGCTCCACGGTTGGGGTCGGCGGGCAGCGGATTTCCGCTCTGCCTTCGAGGGCCTCTCCTATCTCGCTCCCGATCTGCCGGGGTTCGGGGCGTCGCCACCACCGGAACGCGCCATCGGCTCGCGGGAGTATGCGGCCGCCGTCGCGCCAATGCTCGAGGAGCTGGGCGAGCGGGCAGTTCTGGTCGGACACTCATTCGGTGGCCGCGTGGCACTGCAGATTGTGATCGCCCACCCCGACCGGTTCGCCGGTCTGGTTCTCACCGGGGCACCCTTGGTCCGCCTTCATCCTTTGCGGAAAATACATCCGATCTACCGGTTTGGTCGCTGGGCGGGGCGGCGCCGGCTCCTCTCGGCTGCTCGAGTCGAGCGGCTGCGGGAGCAATATGGGTCGGCGGACTATCGAGCGGCGAAAGGGGTGATGAGAGAAGTCCTGGTCCGGACGATCAACGAGACCTACGAGGAAGAGCTTCGGCAGCTGAACCTCCCGGTTTTGCTGGTTTGGGGTTCTGCGGACGCCGAGGTCCCTTTGGCGGTGGCTGAGCGGATTGCGGCGACAGTCGATCATGCCGAACTCCAGGTACTCGAGGGAGTCGGCCATGACGTCCCGTTGCAGGCTCCCCGCCCTCTGCGGGAGGCCGTCGAAAAGATGCTGACCCGCTGAGATGTGGCCTCTGGTGTTGGCTTCGATGATCGGTGCCGGAATCGCAAGTGTTCGCTGGTTGCGGGTCGCCCAGCGAGAGCACTACCTGGCGCCGGCGACGAGTCGGTTCGCCTGGCGCTGGTGGATGGCAACACGCCTCAACAGAGTGTTGGGTCTGATCGCGGTGGCGGGTGTGGTCGGTTCGTTCTTCGTCGAGCCGGTCCTGGCCTGGTTGGCATTAGCGGGCGCCGTCGGGCCGATTGGTCTCGGCTTGCGCGGCAGGACTTCGCCTCTGGCATGGACTTCTCGACTGTGGAGGCTGGCAGTCGTCACCGGAGTCCTGGTGCTTCTGTTTGGAACCTGGTCGGTGCTCTTTAGACATCCGGGCCCGGCGGGGGCGGCGATCGTCGTCGTTCCTCGCTTGGTCGATGCCGCAGCGGCCGTGCTTGTCCGTTTCGAGCGCCGCGCCGGAGACCAATGGGTAGAGAAGGCGCGGGCCCGACTGTCCGGTTCCGGGGCGAGGGTGGTGGCCATCACCGGAAGTTACGGCAAGACCACCACTAAGAACTACCTGGCTCATCTTGCCGGAGCAACACAATCGGTGGTCGCGACTCCGGCTTCGTTCAACAACCGGATGGGGCTGGCTCGGGCTATCAACGAACAGCTCACACCCGGGACCTCGATCTTCATCGCCGAGATGGGTACCTACGGCCCGGGCGAGATTCGGGACCTTTGCGACTTTGTCCCGCCCGAAGTCGCAGTGATCACCGCCATTGGACCGGTTCATCTCGAGCGCTTTGGGTCGGAGGAAGCAATCGTCGCTGCGAAAGCCGAGATCCTCGAGAAGGCCAAGGTGGCGGTCCTCAACCAGGACCATCCAGGGTTGGCGGAACTCGCGAGCCAGGAGGCCGGGGCTCGGCGGGTGCTAACTGCGTCGACCGTGAACCGCACGGCCGACGTGGCAGTTATCGATGGAGTTGTCTACGTCGAGGGAAAGGAGGTTGGAAGCGTCGGTCCCGAGGTCTTTTCGTCCAACGCCGCCTGCGCCGTGGCAGCGGTGATTGGCCTGGGGATCGAGCCGGCGGCTTTCTCAGCGCGCCTTTGGAGTCTCCCGGTCGCCAAGAATCGAAGGGAGATGAGTCGCACCGCCCAGGGGGTAATAGTGATCGACGACACCTACAACTCCAATCCGGCCGGAGCGCGGGCGGCGTTAGACACGCTCGTCGAACTCGACGGAGGTGGAAGGCGAGTGGTGGTAACGCCGGGAATTGTCGAGCTGGGGGAACAACAGGCGCGCGCCAATCGAGAGTGGGCGCAGCTGGCGGCGGAGCGAGCTACGGATCTGGTGGTCGTCGGCCACACCAATCGCCAGTCTTTGACCGAAGGCGCCGAAGGTCGGCGAGCCCTCGTTACCGTGGTCGGGTCACGACCGGAAGCCGTCGAATGGGTGCGAGCGAACCTCGAAGCCGGCGACGCGGTCTTATACGAGAACGACCTACCCGATCATTACCCATAACCGATGAGCCGACCCGCGGTGGTCTTCGGAGGACCCTCCGACGAACACGACATCTCGATCCTGACCGGCCTCCAGGCCTGCCACGCCCTCTCGGACGTCGAGGCTTTCTACTGGAGCAAGAGTGGCGAGTGGTTTCAAGTGGAGCCGGACGCCGAGGCCGCTCACTTTGCCGAGGGGCCACCGCGTAAATCGCGGGGGGTGCAGCTGATTCCGTCTGTGGGGCAGGGCTTTGTTGGCAAGCGGCCGATCGCGGTTTCAGCCGTGCTCATCTGCTGTCATGGTGGACCCGGGGAGGATGGGACTCTGCAGGGCATCTTCGATTTGGCCGGGTTGCGATACACCGGTCCCGGCCAGGCGGCGTCGGCCCTGGGGATGGACAAGCTCGCGTTCGGGGCGGCGATGGCCGCGGCAGGGTTGCCCACGCTTGATCGGAGCATGGTTATCGAAGGTGGCGGAGGAACTTTCGACGGTCCTTACATTGTCAAGCCGCGTTTCGGTGGCTCCTCGATCGGGATCGAAGTGGTGGAAGATTGGGAGACGGCCCTGGCATTGGTGGGGAATTCCCCCTTTTTCGTGGGCGGGGGAGTTGCCGAACCGTTCTTGGTCGAGAGCCGCGACTTGCAAGTGGCGGTGCGGACGTGGCCCCAGGTCGAGCTTTCGGCCATCGAAGCTCCGGTCCGAAGCGGGGCCGGCATCTACAGCTATAGCCAAAAGTACCTGGCCTGGGGAGGCGAAGTAGGCGGTGGTCGTGAGCTGCCGGCTCAGGTGTCGGCGGAGGTGGGATCGGCGATTGTGGAGTTGTCTCGGCGGGTAACGGTCGCCGCCGGCTTGCGCGGGGTTTGCCGCATCGACTTCCTCGAACGGGGTGGCGAGCTGTGGGTCAACGAAGTGAACACCATCCCTGGGTCGATGGCGGCCTACCTCTGGATCGACCCCCCGGTGTCCCGAGCGGATTTGTTCGGGGCGATGATCGACGAGGCTCTCTCCGGCGCGGTGCGGAGATTTTCGGTCGCCGGTGCCGATGGCACCGCGCTGCGGAACGCCGGGGCGATCGCCGGCAAACTGGGTTGAAGGGTGTCCAGCTACGAGTTCGGCGGCTTTTCGGCCTTGCCGAACTTGGCGATGGCCAGCTCCTCCACCGCCCGCGGGATGCGGGTCTGGAAATCGATGAGCTTGGGCCCGTTCCGGCTGGATGGTGGTGAGCATGCGCAGTATTCTTGGCCGAGTTCGTCGGCGTGCCCATGACGATCTCGGTGCCGTTCCAATGGACTCTCACTGGGATGACCCAGGGGAAGCCGTCCTGTCCGGTGTAGCCGATCCGCGCTGGGATTCCTGCGGCCAACAGCTCCTGGACCATCGGGTCGTTCATCACTTCGGTAACGCGTACCGCTCGCGCGAGTTCGAGTGCGTCTCCGGAGCGACGGACTAGTGGCGGGAGATCGAACGTTTCTGTTCGAGAAGGGTTCGAAAGTCTGGTGGTGATGGTGTAGGTGGTGGCGGTTTCGGTGGCGGATCGTGATTGCGGTGCGGCCAGCGCAGTCTTCTCCGATGGACCGGCGTCTCGGGATCGATCTCCATCCCCATCCCGTGGATGGCAATGTGATGGTGATGGCTCATGGTTCGATAGCCCGACCTTTATGGACGGACGCAACGGGTTAACGAACCATGATGAACAAAGGGTTATCAGGTTGTCGGGGCGATGACCTCCACCGCGGGAGCGAGGATGAATGTGATGTATCTGGAGCCGGTAACGGCTCCGACAACCCTCGATCGAACACATCCCCATGTCCCTCGCCATCACCAGGGTCCGGATGGCGGGGGGGACTGCCTCTCCCAGATCGGAGTAGAAGAGACAGTTGAGGTCCTGGGCGATGAGACGCACCTTTCCCCCACAGAGGATCTCGCTTAAGACGTCTGGTCCCACCTTGGGTCCGGAGGAAAGGGTGACTCCGGCCTCTCCCGAGGTGAGAGAGGCCAGCTGGGCGTCGATAAAGACCTCGGCCACCGTCACCGCCCTTCGTTCGGTCTCTTCCCCGCCCCCTGTGAGTGAGTCGAGACAGATGGCAGAAAGTGCATCCAACCTTCTCTGACCAGAGGTCTGGTCCTTTAAGATCGGGAGCTCGGTTTCCCGTTGGTCTATCGCCCGGGCGATTGTCTCCCCGTCGGCTCCCACCGCCAGACCCCAGAAACGATGGGCCGATTGGTCGAGGGAGGGCTGGATGACCAGATAACGATCGGAGAACTGAGCCTGGGACTCCTCTGGACTCTGGCGGCGACGTTGCTCCCATAGCCGATAGAGCCTTCCCAGCGAATAGTTCGGAGAAAGCGAGAAGAGCTCTGGCTCGGAGAGCCCGGTACGGCTTAGTTCGGTGAGAAGGGCCGCCCGGTCAAGACCGATCCGACCCGCTGCCAGCTCTTTTTTGATCCCCTCCTGGTTAGAGAAGGCAAGGGTGCGAAGACGACGGGCGGTCTGATGGGAGAGATCCAAGGTGAAAGAGAGCCAGTCGGTCGGGTTACGATCGCCGGCCGCAAAGGCAAGCTGGAAGGGCTCGAGCTCACGGATCAGCTCCGCCTGCCGGGCATGGAGGCGATTGATTTCGGTCTGGCTGGCCATGAGCTCGGCCTCCCACCGGTTGATCTGATCGTGACCTACCTCTTCGAACATCTGTTCAGTATGAAGGAGGGGTGTGACAAAATTGCCCTCCATGGAAAGAAATCCAGAAAAAAACCTGAAGAGAAATTGAAAACCGTGCCTCAGCAACCCAGCGCGTTTCGTAAGTCTGCAACGGCCTGAGCAGGGATCTCTTTTTCACCCATGAGTTTGAGTAGATGCCAACTGTGGGCGCAGAAGAAAGCCACTCTCGTCTTGGAGGAGTTGGCGAACATCGTGTCGCTAACCGGACTTGGCTCTGACCTGGTGGCGATTACAAACTCGAACGGTCCTGACTCCACGAAAATGGCCTCTTCGCCAAACCTGAATCCCATGACTCCGACGGATCCGACCCCCGGATCTTCACCGCAGCACGTTTCGACTGCCATCGCTTCGTAGGCACGTTCAAGGATCTGAATACGCTCATGACCGTCCAGATTGGGATTGCCCGACGCGAAGGTGCTTTGCGTACTTCCGGCTGAAGCGCTCGAGGTCGAAAGGACGGACGGAGTTAGTGGTCGATGTGGTGGCTGAGGTATCTCCAGTGGTCTCGCTGTCTAATCCAGCACATCCGCTCGCCAGCAATAGCAATACCAGCAACAAAGAACTCAGGCGAGCGCTCTTTGCATAGCGGTTGATGGTTTGACCCACTGTTCCTCGTCGTTGAGCCTCTTCGTCTTCCAAGATAGGTGTTCAGAACTCCTCCGGCGACGCCAGTGTCGAGGGCTAGTGCTTTGGCACCTTTGCGCGAGTCCGCCGACTTTCGACTTCCATAACAGGACCTGGGCACCACAATGTCATTGGAGTGGAGACGAGCCCAAAGTTCCGAGAGGTCCACAGCCGGATGGAACTCGCCCTCTACGAGATCAAGCGGGTCATCGCCGGCCAGGATGCGATGCTCGAGCGGGTCCTCGTTTCCCTTCTCGCCGGCGGCCATCTTCTGATCGAAGGTGTGCCCGGCTTGGCCAAGACCCTGACGATCAAGACCGTAGCCCGGGTCCTCGGCGGCACCTTTCGACGCATTCAGTTCACCCCCGATCTCGTCCCCTCCGATCTGGTTGGCACGAGGATCTACAAACCGGGGGCAGAGCGATTCGACACCGAGCTGGGTCCGGTCTTCTGCAACTTCCTTCTCGCCGACGAGATCAACCGGGCACCGGCCAAGGTGCAGTCGGCGCTGCTCGAGGTGATGCAGGAGCGGCAGGTGACGATCGGTGAGGAGACGTACCGGGTGCCGGCGCCGTTCCTCGTGATGGCGACTCAGAACCCGATCGAATCCGACGGGACCTATCCGCTGCCCGAAGCCCAGGTCGATCGCTTCATGCTCAAGGTGGTCGTCGGCTATCCCCAGGTTGGTGAGGAAGTAACGGTTGTCGAACGCTCTATGAAGCCGGAGGCGGCGGTTCGGCAGATCCTCACTCCATCGGAACTCTCCGAGCTCCAACAACTCACGACCGAGGTATACGTCGATCCGGCGATCGCCCGGTACACGGTCGACCTCGCTACGGCCACGAGACATCTCGCCCAAGCCGGCCTTGAACACCTCGCTCCCTATGTCGCCTTCGGAGCCAGCCCCCGCGGTCCGATCAATCTCGTTCACGCTGGACGGGCTCTCGCCGTCCTGCGAGGGCGGAGCTACGAACTACCTCAAGACATAAGGGAGCTCGCCAAAGACGTCCTTCGCCATCGCCTGGTTCTCACGTATCAGGCGATGGCCGAAGAGATAACCCCCGACTCGATAATCGACGCTGTCGTGGCGGCGGTGCCGGCCCCCGATATCGAGCTGGCCCGAGACACCGCGTGACTCTCCTCGCCTTCGGACGCCACCGGACCCGTGACCGACCAGGTCCCGGTCCGGTTCCGGAGGCAGTGCTGCGGGCCCTCGAGATCAAGGTGGCCCGCAAGATCGAGGGTCTTCTCCCCGGCGAGCAGAGGTCGAATTCGCAAGGCATCGGTACCGAGTTGACGACGGTGCGTCTTTACCAACCCGGTGACGATGTCCGCCGGATCGAGTGGAAGGTCACCGCCCGCACTAATCAAACCCATGTCAGGGTTGACGTAGCCGAGAAGAGCCTGACGACCTTCCTCGTACTCGACACCTCGCCCTCCATGGGGTTCGGGACTGGAGAGCGCAGGAAGTGGGACGTTGCCGAGGGAGTTGCGCTGGCGATGGGTCATCTCGCTTCCCGGCGTGGTGGTCGTCTGGCTGTCCTCACCTATGGATCCGCCGACCCGCTGACCATGCCCGCCCGCTCGGGCCGGTCCGGCTTGCGAAGCGTGCTGGCAGCAACACAAGCCGAGCTCAGAACGGAGCCGGCAGGGCCGACTTCGCTCGGCTCGGCGCTTGCCCGGCTGGCACCGATCGCCCGACAAAGAGGACTGGTGGTCGTTGTTGGAGACTTCCGCGGACCGTGTGATTGGCACCAGCCCCTGTCTGCCTTGGCGTACAAGCACCAAGTGCTGGCGATCGAGATTTCCGATCCCCGAGAAAGGCAAATTCCCAACGTGGGCGAGGTGGTGTTGGTCGATCCCGAGACTGGTCGCCAGTTACGGGTGGACACTGCTTCTGGTGCCCTTCGACGTAGATTTATGGACGAAGCCAAGGAGGAACGCCAGGCCGTAGCCAGCGCCATGCGTTCGATCGGGGTTCGTCTCCTGGTGCTGTCGACCTCGGGCGATTGGTTGCGGGCCCTGGTCGGGTTTTTGCGCCGGGAACGGAGCGGCTGGTGAGTTTCCAGTGGCCGGCCGCGCTCTTCGGTTTGGCACTGATACCGCTTCTGCTTCTGAGCTACTTGTTTCTCCAGCGTCGCCGCCACCGTTACGCCGTTCGGTTCACCAACCTCGACCTCCTGGCCAACCTCGTCGAGCAATCGCCGGGCTGGCGGCGACACATACCGCCTGTCCTCACCCTCGTTGCCCTGGCAGCGACCATCATCGCTCTCGCTCGTCCCGAGGCAACCATTACCACTGCCCGCAATCAGGCGACGGTGGTTCTTGCCACCGACACCTCCGGGTCGATGGGAGCCTTCGACGTCTACCCGTCCCGATTGGTCGCCGCTCAGAAGTCGGCACTGCTGTTGATAGATCAGTTGCCAGAAGAGATCCAGGTGGCCCTGGTGCAGTTCTCCACCGAGGCCAGGGTGCTGACTCCGGCAACCTCCGACCATGTGTTGCTGGAGGAGGCGATCGGGTCTTTGCGGGCCGAGGGCCGCACCGCCCTGGGTGATGCCATCGCCTTCTCGGTCGAGACAGGGCTGAGCGGCACCCCATCTGACGAAGAGGCACTGACAGATGGGCCACCGCCGCTGTCGATCCTCCTGCTTTCCGACGGGGCCAACACGGACGGTCGCTATGAACCGCTAGAGGCGGCAGCGATCGCTGCCGAGTTCGGCATTCCCGTCTTCGCCGTGGCCCTCGGCACACCCGAAGGAACGGTTCGCAACGTCGACGTTATGGGCAACGTGCAAACAGTGCACGTCCCTCCAGATCGTGAGACGTTGAAGCTCATCGCCGAGCGTACCGGTGGTCAGTACTTCGAAGCACCAACCGCCGAAGAGCTCGAGAATGTCTATCGCGAGATCGGCTCCCGGGTTGGCTTCGTCACCGAGGTGCGCGATCTGGGCTATCTATTCGCCGGAGGTGCCGGGGTGTTGATTCTGGCCGGCGCCGTCCTCTCGGCTTTCTGGTTCAACCGCTTTCCTTAGTTAGCCCTTTTGGGAGCATCGGCACCGTCCGAGGGATAGATTCAGGACCGGCATAGACGGAGAGGAGTGCATATGCCGATGTTCATCACCCTGGGCAACTTCACGGATCAGGGAATTCGTTCCTATCAGGATTCGCCCAAACGAGCGCAAGCATTTATGGAGCTGGTTGAGAGCATGGGGGGCATGGTTCACAACGTCTACTGGACTCTGGGTCAGTACGACCTCGTGGCCATCGTCGAGGCTCCCGACGACGAAACCGCGGCGGCTATCGCCGTCAAACAGAGCTCGCTAGGGAACGTGCGCGGTATGACGATGCGCGCCTTCGGGAAAGACGACATCGCCAAGGTCATCAAAGCGGCCGGCTAACCACCAACGCACCCGAGGTGGGTGCAATCAAGTGTCAGGTCTGGTCTGATTCGGACTCGATGCTCGGTTCGCGGGCAAATCGGGCCAGGATCTCATCAAGCGCGCCATAGCCACCGTCCGGTCCGGGACGGGCGTTCATTTCGTCGGCCCCAGTCGTTGATCCTCCAAGGAGGATCAACCCGAGCATCGAATTCATCATTGATGAAGAATCGGAATTTCGTCCGCGAAAGTTGAATCCCTCCGCCCCCCTCAGTAGGGGATTTCGACATGCGGCTTGAGATCGAGGATGGGAGTGCCTTCGAACATGTCGATACCTCGTACGTGAATTCGGCAACCTTCCACAGCCAGGACGAGAAGGATGGACATGCCGATCGGGTTTGGTCGGATCGGGGAGCACAAGCTGAAAACGCCGCGTTCGACGCCGTCCTCACCTGATTCCTGACGAAGGAACTCCACGGAGAACCGTGGACTGCGATCGAAGGCGAAGATCACAACCAGCCGCTGGCCCGCTTCGATGTCGCTGAGACCGGCAGCGAACTCGTCGTTGATGACCAGGGTTCCTTCGAGGTCTGAGACGCTCCAGTGGCGAGGGATGTCCTGGGCGTCGGTGCGGACGACGCCAATCGGTTTCAGAGCGATCGGCATCAAATCATCGCGAGGGGGCGGAACTGGGAGCCAATCACAGCCCTTTGTACACCCCCCGGGCGGACGCACGTATGATGGAACAGATGTTCGACAGGGCCGAGGCGCACATCCTCCATGCCGACCTGGACTCGTTCTTTGCCTCGGTGGAGCAAAGAGATGACCCAGCTTTGCGGGGCCGGCCAGTCATCGTTGGCTCTGGCGTCGTTCTTGCCGCTAGTTACGAAGCGAAGGCCTATGGCGTGTACACCCCGATGGGAGGTCGTCAGGCAAGACTGGTGTGCCCTCATGCGATCGTGGTCGAACCTCGTTTTGCGGCGTACGTCGAGGCAAGCAAGGCGGTGTTCGAAGTATTCGAGAACACCACACCGATGGTCGAAGGACTTTCGATCGACGAGGCGTTTCTCGATGTCGGGGGGCTTCGGCGCATATCCGGCACTCCCAGAGAGATCGCCGAGCGACTTCGCCAGCAAGTACGAGAAGTGGTTGGTCTCCCGATCACAGTTGGCGTTGCCAGGACGAAGTTCCTTGCCAAGGTGGCGAGCGCGGTCGCCAAGCCGGATGGCCTCCTCGTCGTTCCCCCCAACGAAGAATTGGCCTTTTTGCATCCTTTGTCCGTCGAGCGGCTATGGGGAGTCGGCCCGGTAACGGCTGCCAAGCTCCACAATGCCGGTGTCGTCTCGGTGGGAGAAGTTGCGGCACTGCCCGCGAAGTGGCTGGCCACGCTCCTAGGTCCCGCCGTCGGCCACCACCTGCACGCGCTCGCCCACAACCGCGACCCAAGGCCGGTGCACGTTGGCCGCCGGCGGCGAAGCGTTGGTTCTCAGCGGGCCTTTGGCCGAACTCCCAAAACACCCCGGGATTTGGAAGCGATCGTCGTGGGTCTGGTGGATCGAATTACCCGTCGGTTGCGCGCCGGGGAACGGGTGGGAAGAACGGTGGTGCTGCGTCTCCGGTTTGACGACTTTTCGAGAGCCAGCCGGTCGCAAACTCTGACTACCGCCACCTCCAACACCGAAACGATCCTTCAGACTGCGAAAGGCTTGTTGGCGGAGGCGATGCCGCTCATCGAAGAACGAGGCATCACGCTCGTCGGAGTGGCGATAGCCAACCTCGATGACGACTCCGCCATCCAGTTGGCATTGCCGTTTGACCGGCCCAACAGAACTGCACTGGATCTGGCCATCGACAAACTGCGCACGCAGTATGGCAACAAGGTTGTCACTAGAGCGGTGCTGCTCAAATCGGACGACGGTTGGGAGTTTCCTCTGCTTCCCGATCGACCGCCACGCTGACGCGCGTAAGCCTCTTTTAGCCCTCAGGTTTCAGACTCGATCAGCGATTTGATGTTGGCGGCGCTTCGCTCCATCAGCGGCCGGATTTTCTCCTTCATGGAATCATCCATGTCGGGGAACTCACCGCCCATAACGAGCCTGGTCTGGTTGTCCCCTAGAGCTTAGAGAAGGAGCTTGCCGTAAATCGTCATCGGTCCATCTTGGGTCTTGGATCGCATCACCCTCTCCGGTTGGACCTCGATTATCTCCATCGTTCCCTCGGTGGTGTTCCCGAAACGGTTGGTGCGGCGTTTGATGATGGTGCCGACGCCAATGGGATCGTCCGACGTGGCTTCCAGTTCCACACTCGGGTCCCACCGGGGATGGTTCTCGATGTGATGAACGGCACAGAAGTCCCATACAGTGGATGTAGGGCGATCGATCACCGTGGAGACCTCGAGTTCCATGCTCCCTCCTTCAACGACTGGGCGAGACGTTAGATGCACCGAGCCTGACTGCCCCTAGAAACATTGCCCCATTTGCTGAATTGATCCAGCACTGGAGGCAGACGTCCTTAGATCAGGCCGGGCGCCATTCAATCCTGCCGACGCTGACCGGCTGGTCGATGCCTCTGAGATCGACTGGGCGGACGTTGGCGAGCTTGAAAGTCCCCGACGTTTCATTGAAGGTCTCTTCACTCACCAGGATCTCCCACCCTTCCGCCTCGGCGGCAATGCGGGCGGCGGTGTGAACCTCGCTCCCGCTGTAATCCTGACCTCGGCGAGTACCTTCGGCACAGTGAACCCCGATCCGAACTGAAGGGGAGAACCCCGTCTGCCGGCGATGCTCCGCAAGGGCTTGTTGGACGGCGATCGCGCAGGCAATGGCCCGGTCGGCGGTGGCAAACGTGGCGAAGAAACCATCGCCGGTGTGGTGAGCAACCTCTCCAGCATGAGAGGCGAACAGAGAGCGCAAGGTCGAATCGTGCCAACGGAGAAGATCTTCCCAGGCCTCGTCGCCGATGGCCCTCACCAGGTCGGTCGACTTCACGATGTCCGTGAAGACGAAGGCGCGCTTGACTCGCTCATAAGCCGTACCAGTGAGTTCCCCGAGAAGTCCCGCCGTTGTTTCCAAGTCCCAGGCGGCTCCCAGTCGTTCGAATCCTTCTCGGCCGCTTCGCAACTCCAGCAAAGCGCCTTCGCGATCCCCGAAGGCGTGATACGCCTGGGCGAGTAATGCTCGAACGTGCGCAACTTCGTATGGAAGCTCGATCTCTTGCCAGCCCTTCAAGGCTGCCCTCAGGTGCTTGACCGACTGCTCGAGATCCGACGTCGCCAGAGCAACGGTTCCGCGGGCCTCGGAGGCGTGCGCTGCCAACGCCGTTGTATCCACCTCGGCGGCGATTTCATCGAGTTCGGTTGATGCTTTGCCAGCGGTGTCGAGGTCCCGGCTCGCGACGGCAATCTTGACCTGGGCGGCCAGCAGCTTGGCCCTGGAAAGTCTGTCGGTTGTGTCGGCCAAAGCGCGATGCACCCCCGCGGCCGCGGCCTCGAGCTTTCCCTGGGCGAGGTACATCAGAGACAATCCCGGCTGGGGATCCTGTCCGAACTCATGGGCGCGTCCATAGGCCTCTTCGGCGCCCTTGAAGTCGCCCATCAATCGCCGTACCTCTCCGATCTCGTAATAGGCGTAGAACATGCCGAACATGAAGTTGAACTTGGGCAGTTCGTCACAGGCGAGTCGTGCTTGCTCCTCGGCCTGCGACCACCCGCCGTGCAGCCGGGTGATCTCGGCCCGGTGAACGCGACAGACTCCGGGGAATCCGCCGATCGAGAACTTTTCGCACCAGCGGGTCGTGGCATCATTCCATTCCGAGGCTCGTCGATAGTCGCCACGTTGTGCGCTGACGGCGATCGTTCCGCAGTAGACATATCCCGTAGCGAAGGGCTCGAGGTTGCCGGCTACGACCCCAGCGGTCGCTTGGTCGATAAGAGCGAGACCCTCGGCCATGCGCCCCAGGCCGCACAGGATGCGGCCCTTGTCATGGAGGCTCATCACCTCGGTTGCCCGGTTCCCGGTGCGTTGAGCAATCTCCAACGCGCGATCGAAGTATGAGATGGCGGTTTCGATGTCGCCTTGGGTGAGGAGGGTTACGAAGCCATGCATCCACGCGAGATCGGCGTGGGCTGAGGACTCAGGCTCGTCGGCTGCGAGGCGTTCGGCGTTGGCAAGCCATCCAGCGGCAATGTGAGTCGCACCCCGCGCGCCGTAGGAACGGACCAGATCGAGAGCGACCCCTATGGCAGCGGCGCGGTCTCCTTCATCGAGGAAGGTGTGGTATGCCCGTTCGCCCGCGCTGAGGACGTCGTCGGGCCGTCCTGACCACCAGGCTGCGTTGGCGAGCATGTGGAGGCCTTCACCGGACAAGGATCTGGTCCTATCGGCCTCGGAAAGGATTTCAAACGCCTCCCCCCAGGCGTGGCGCTCAAGAGCCTCTCGACCCGACGCGATAGGATCATCGACAGCGACGCTCACGGTCGCATCGTAGGCTCGCTCGGTGGTCGACATCCGGTCCGGTGAAGGTCGCATGGTCGGTTGGATGGCCAGCCTCTTCGCGCTAACTCAGGCGGGCCAGGGGCTGGGAGCGAATGCTGCCGACACTCTCTTCTTTCTCAGATTTGGAGTCGAGTTCCTCCCCCTAATGATTCTCGTTTCCGGGCCAGTCCTGATGCTCGCCACTCTCGGATATACGGTTGGCCTAGGGCGCTTGGGAGCCGCTCGATGGTTATCGCCGCTCCTGGCCTCGTTGGCCGGGGTCGTGTTGTTGGAGCGCATAGGGGTGTCGGCGGGATGGCCGGGGATCTATGTCGCCATCTGGCTGGGAGCACAGACGGCGATTCTTCTCTCCTACACGGTCATGTGGAACGCGGCCGGAGAGGCTTGCACCACTCGCCAGGCCAAGCGGCTGTTTCCCCTGTTCGCCAGTGCGGGAATCGGAGGGGGGATCATCGGCAACGTCCTTACCGGGCCTCTGGCGACGGCGATCGGGACCGACAATCTCTTGCTGGTCCACGCCGGGTTGCTCGGCGCCGGCGCCGTCGTCATGACGGCCGGGGTCAGGCGCTTTTTCTGGCGATCAAGCCCAGCGCCCGCCAGCGGAATATTGGCGGACCTCAAAGCCGGCTTCGAAGTCACCCGAAACACTTCATTGATCAGGCTTTTAACTTGGGCCTCGGGAGCGTTCTCGATCCTGTTCTTTCTGGTCGCCTTTCCGTTTAGCGCGATCGTGGTCGATTCCTTTAGAACCGAGTCCCAGGTGGCTAGCTATCTCGGACTCTTTTCAGCCGCTGCCACCGCCCTGACCTTCGTGATCTCGCTTTGGGGGGTCAATCGCTTGTTCGCTCGGATCGGCGTGGTCGCATCGCTCCTGATCGTTCCAATTGTCTATTTGGTGGGTTTTGGGTTTTGGCTGGTTTCTTTCAGTCTCGTTTCCGCCTCAATTGTCAGGGGCGCACAATGGGTGGGGGTGAATGCCTTGGGAGGGACGGCGTGGAGCTCCCTTTTCAACGTTGTTCCGGGCCGGCGGCGGAGCCAGGTCATGGCTTTCATCAGCGGAGTTCCGACGCAGTTGGGGACGATGGCCTCGGGAGGATTGTTGATGGTTGCTGCCACTCTTTCGCCGGACGCCAGCAGCACCATCGGGCTGTTGGTGGCAATCGTCGTAGTGATGCTGGTGTTGAAGATGCGCCGGGCCTACACCGATGCCCTGGCCAAAGCCGTGAGGCAAGGCATGGTCGATGTCTTTGCGCCCCCGGTTCCATGTGCCCAGCGCCCAACCCTCGACGCCGACGGCCTCGCGGCGTTGGTCACCGCCCTCCACGACCCCCAGCCCGGCGCTCGGATTGTCGCCGCCCGGACCATGGGACGCCTGCAACCCGATAGGGCTCGCGAGTTACTAGCGCCGGCGCTTTCCGACTCAAACCCGGCGGTGCGAGTCGCCGCACTAGAAAGCGTCGCTTCGGGGGAAGTCGCCCGCACGATGTTGTCCGATTCGTCCGGCCGCGTCCGAAGGGCGGCGATCGCTCTTCTTGACCGAAATGAGGAGAGCCTCGGTGAGCTGGCGGAGATCGTTCTGACGGACCCCGACCCCATAGTCCGATCGATAGGTGCGGGCATGGTTGCCTCCGATCAGGCGCGACCGGTGATCGATGAGATGCTCTCATCGAACGAGGCACCGATAGTGACAGCGGCGTTGTCGGCGCTTGCCTCGCACCCAGCGCTCTCGGCGGTAACCCTTGTTGCCTTTGCCGAGCATCCCGATCGGCAGGTGCGAGCAGCCGCAGCTCGGGCCATGGCCCCTAGATCCGACAGCACTAGCACCCTCCGCTCAATGCTCGACGATTCCTCGATTCTGGTCCGGGCGGCTGCGGCCGCGAGCCTTGCCTCCAGTCCAAGGTCGGTGGCTACTTTGACCGACGTCTTGGCCTCTGGGTCGGTAAGGGCTTCGGAGGCGGCGTTGGTGGCCATGACCGAGGCCGGCCTCGGAACAGATCTCCTTGCTGCCTGGATCGCAGCCGAGGTCGATAGAGCGCGATTTCTCCGTCAACATCATCTGGCCCTGAAGGAGGCCTATCCGAGCCCAACCCTCTCCTACCTTCGGCGTCTCCTTCTAATGCGTCAACAGCGGCTCGAGCGCTGGGCGCTTCTCGCCTTCAAGGTCCCCGACATGGAAGAAGCAATGCCATGGTTGCGGCGCGGGGTTTGGTCGCGGGACCCCGACACTCGGGCGTACTCACTGGAGGCGTTGGATTCGATGGACCGCAGGTCTGCTGTCCGGAGATTGATTCCGCTGCTTGAGGATGTTCCTCCTGACGCCGTCCCCGATTCCAGAACCAGTCTCCGCGCCCTCGCCCACGATCATGACGAATGGATTCGAGCTCTGGCGGTGCGCTGTTTGTTCGAGGACCCACAATTCGACATCGAGTCCGTGAGGAGGGCGGTCGAGGGCGACCCGTCCGGCTTGGTCAGGGAGGCCGTGTCAAGATGGCCCTCTACTGGGATGGAATCGACTCAACTTCTTTCGCTCGTCGACCGGGTACTGGCTCTGCAGCGGGTGGCGATGTTTTCTGAGATCGACCCCGAGGACTTGGAGAGGGTGGCTCTGGTAACCACCGAACGACGATACGAGGCGGGCGAGGTCATCTATCACGAGGGAGACCCAGGCCATGAGATGTTGGTCATTGTTGCCGGAGAGGTGGAGGTGCGACGCGGTCGGGAAACCATGATTCGAACTTTTGGCATCGGCGAACACGTGGGAGAACTGGCCCTCCTTCGGCGGGCGACTCGCTCGGCCGATGTGGTTGCCGGCGCCGAGGGGGTTCATGGATTGGCTCTCGGCGTCTCGGAACTGGAAGGAATCCTCGAGGAACGACCTGAGGTCGCGATGGCGATGCTGGCCACTCTGGCCGAACGCCTCGGGACCACGCCAGTGGTTGCCGATCTGCAAGCTGGGCGCACGCAGGACCACAGGCAGTCAAATCACTGAAGCCATCCGTGCGGCTCGTGACCCGAACCGGTCCCACCGGCTTCGGGGTCGGTGTGGATCAGAAATTGACTAGAGGTGAACTACCGGGCAGGTGAGGGTCCGGGTGATTCCTTCGATCGATTGGATCCGAGCAACTACCAGTTTTCCGAGGGCGTCGACATCGGGGGCGGAGGCCTTGACGATGACGTCGTAGGGCCCGGTGACATCGTCGGCCGATTCGACACCTTGAATGGTGCGAACTTGCTCGGCGACATAAGCGGCCTTGCCCACTTCGGTCTGGATGAGCACGAATGCCTGAACCACAAAAGCTCCTAACGGTTGGGGCTGTGTTTCAGCGACTATACCGACAGGGGCCGCGACGCGTCTTGGCGGCGGATCAGTAGCCGTCGGAGCCGATGCGGACCGATTTGGCGAATGGTCGCCCGTCCCTTTCGTCGATGTCGAAGACGATGCGCTGGCCCTGTCGCAGGGTGCGAAAGATCGAGCCGTCGAGGGCTCCCGGCTGGAGGTAGACCTCAGATCGGTCGTCGTCACGAACGATGACGCCGGCTCCGGTTACGGGGTCGTACAGCTTGACGACTCCCTGCACGTTCTAAACCTTCTCCACCTTCCCGGCGCGAATGCATGAGGTGCAGATTCGGGCGCGGCGGGTATTCGACCCGTGCTTGACACGGACCACCTGGATATTCGGGAGCCAGCGCCGGTTGTTGCGCTTGTGCGAGAAGCTGACGGTGCGTCCGTAGCTCGGCTCCTTACCGCACACCTCACAGCGGTAGGACATCAATCATTGGAGATTAGCTCGGGAGCGGCTTCGACCAGTAATCGGCCAGTAGTTCGTATACCTTGGCGCGGTGGCGTCACTGGCCAAGCTTTCCGGCATCGAGGTCGAGAAGGTGAGCGGTGTGGGCAACGGTCGTGGGAGCTCGCTGCGCAGAGCGGGGATCAAGACCATCGCCGACCTCATCGCGGTGTTCCCTCGGCGTTACATAGATCGAACGCGTCACGAACAGCTCGCCCTATTGCCGGTCAACGAGGAGGTGACCGCCGTTGGCAAGGTCACCAAGACCAGCAGCCGGAGACCACGAAAGGGATTGCTCATCGTCGAATCGACTATCGGCGATGGCACCGGCTACGTCTCGTTGGTCTTCTTCAACCAGCCGTTTCGATACCGGCAACTCAGTGAAGGCACCGAGATCGCGGCCTCGGGAAAGATCGAACGATTCAGGGGCAAGCTCCGGATGTCGAGCCCGACGGTCGACGTTCTCGACCGGCCCATCGAGGGTCTCACCACTGGGCGATTGGTCCCGATCTATCCCGGCGTGAAAGGCGTCCAGCCGGGCTCTGTTCGTCGATGGATCCATGACTCTTTGCGACGGTTGGCGCCGATGAGCGATCCGATTCCTGAGTCCATAAAGGAGGAACTGGATCTTCTTGATCGAGAGGATGCCTACAACCTGATTCACTTCCCGACAGGACCAGGTGACGTCGACAGTGCCCGGCGACGGCTTATCTTCGACGAGCTCTTCCGGCTCGAGCTCGCCCTGGCCCTGCAAAAGCGTCAGCAGATCGCCGAGTCGAGGGGCCGCTCACACGCGGTGGGCGGAGCATTAGCAGAACGGTTTCTGGCCGGCTTGCCTTACGTGCTGACCGATGCCCAGCGGCGGGTGCTGGCAGAGATTCGCTCCGACCTCAGCGCCAACCACGCCATGCACCGGCTCCTGCAAGGGGAGGTCGGATCGGGAAAGACGGTCGTGGCGGTGGCGGCGATGCTGGAGGCGGTTTCGGGTGGATCGCAGGCGGCGGTGATGGCTCCCACCGAGGTGCTGGCCGGACAACACTTCCTCGGCATCCGAAGTTTTCTGGAGCGGGCGGGCCTTTCTCCCGGCGGCGAAAACCGATTAGGCATGGAGAGTCTCTTCGCCGTCCCGACGTCGGATTGGCCGGTGAGAATCGCCTTGCTGACCTCGGCCCAGGTACGGACGAATTACGACCCGACGGTCACCAAATCGGAGACTCTGGGCGCGATTGCGTCGGGCAAAGTCGATTTGGTGATCGGAACGCACGCCCTGATCCAGGAAGGCGTGACCTTTGGCGATCTGGCGATAGCAGTAGTGGATGAGCAGCACCGATTCGGGGTCGGACAACGCGTGCTCTTGAAGGACAAGGCGACCGAGGCCGACCCCGACCTCCTGATCATGACCGCCACCCCGATTCCGCGGACACTCTCCATCACTCTGTATGGGGATCTCGACGTGTCCCATCTCGATGAGATGCCACCGGGACGATCGCCGGTGGATACCACGGTCGTGACGAAGACACGTCAGGCCGAGGCTTGGAAGGTCGTCCGGGCTGAGGTGGCGGCAGGCCGGCAAGGGTTCGTCGTTTGTCCTCTGGTCGACGAGAGCGAGAAGATCGAGCTCGCCTCGGCCACAGCCGAGTTCGACCGTCTTTCGAAGGTGTTCTCGGACCTGCGAGTGGGGCTTATCCATGGCCAGCTGGCTTCGATCGACAAGGAAGCAGTGATGTCGTCCTTTCGCCGGGGCGGGATCGATGTGTTGGTCTCGACCACTGTCATCGAGGTGGGCATCGACGTAGCCAATGCCACCGTCATCGTTATCGAAGATGCCGATCGGTTCGGACTCTCCCAACTCCATCAGCTGCGAGGTAGGGTCGGCCGCGGAGAGCACCCCGGTCGTTGCATTCTCATCGCTGAGCCATCAACTCCGGAAGGAAAGGCGAGAATTGCGGCTATGGCCGATACCAACGACGGTTTTCGCCTGGCCGAGATCGACCTTGACTTGAGAGGCCAGGGCACCGTGTTTGGAGCACGGCAATCGGGGATGGTCGATCTCAAGCTCGCCAACATCATCCGTGATCATCGAGAGCTTTTCGTCGCCCGTCGCGTGGCGTTCGCCCTGGTCGCCGATGACCCCGACCTCGCTGATCACGATGAGCTCAAAGACGAGATCCGCGCCCTCCTGGGCGAAAAGGTGGAATGGCTCCTCAAATCCTGACATTTGCGAACCCAGGGTTGTTAGCCGGCGAAACCGACGCCTACGGCCCAGAGAACACGAAGCAATGCGCGTGATCGCCGGTTCGGCCAAGGGCCGCCGCTTGGTCGGCCCCGACACCCGGGACACAAGGCCGCTCACCGACCGGGCCAAGGAAGGCATCTTCTCGGCCATAGGTCAGAAGGTGGTCGGTGCCCGGATGCTCGACCTCTACGCCGGTGCCGGGACCATCGGCATCGAGGCCTTATCGAGAGGCGCAGCGAGCGCCACCTTCGTCGAAAATGGCCGGAAAGCTCTGATGGCTCTCCGTGAAAATCTGGCGAACCTGGGTCTCACCGAGAAAGCTGCCGTGATCGATCGTCCTGTCGGCGACTTCCTCGCTTCTGCCATCGGCCCGTTTGAGGTTGTCTTCGTGGATCCCCCGTGGTCGCTATCCGACGAAGCAGTTGCAAACGAGATCCGGACCGCGGGACGATTGGGCACCGCCGAATTGGTGGTCCATCGACGACGGACGAGCCCCGTCCCGCCTGCGCCGATCGGCTGGCACCTGCAGGCGACTTATCGATACGGTGACAGCCATCTCCTGCGCTATGCGCAACAATACGGAGACGAAACGGAGCGACCTTGACGACCGCCCTTTGCCCCGGCAGCTTTGACCCCCCGACCAACGGTCACCTGGATGTGATCAACCGGGCTATCAGCACTTTTGACCGGGTTGTGGTCGGGGTGGTCGAGAACCCTGCCAAGCAACCGTTCATGACGGCCACCGAGCGAGTCGACTTGCTCAATGACCTACTCGAGGGCCGAGCCGAGGTCGAGGCGTTCGAGGGCCTCTTGGTCGACTTCGCTCGCGACAAAAAGGTCGATCTCGTCGTCAAGGGCCTCCGGGCGGTGAGCGATTTCGATTACGAACTGCAAATGGCGCAGATGAATCGAACCCTGGCCGGCGTCGAGACCTATTTCATCCCCACCAATCCGCAGTGGAGCTATCTGTCGAGCTCGCTCGTGCGCGAGGTCGCCCGCCTCGGTGGCGAGGTGGGCACCTTGGTCCCCGAAGCCGTGGTCCGGATCCTGAAGGAGCGGCTATGACCGATGACCTGCGGGAAACCGAGAGCATCGACGTGTTCGAGCTGATTGAGACCCTCTTCGCCGAAGTACAAGAGGCAAAGTCGGTTCCACTCTCCGGCAACATCCTCATCGATCGCGACTGGATCACAGAGCGCCTGCAGAAGCTGCAAGCCGATCTGCCCAATGAGCTGCGCGCGGCCCGCTGGATGGTGCGCGAGCGGGAGGCCTTCATCGCCCGGACGAACGAACGAGCCAAAGAGATCATGGACCGGGCTCAGTCCGAATCGCGGCGGATGGTCTCAGAAAACCACATACTGTCGGAGGCGGTCGAAGAAGCCAACATCCTGGTCAGGCGGGCCGAGGGGGATGCTCGCCGCCTGCGACTCGAGTCAGAAGACGAGATCGACGGACATCTCGCGAGGATCGAGACCCTCTTGACCGAGCTCTTGGGTCGGGTGCACTTCGCTCGCGACGAGTTCCACAAAGCCCGACCCAAGTCACCGCAACCGCCGCTCGACTAATGGCCAATCTTCGCTTCCAGGTCTCCGATCTTCTCGGCCACCCCGGCCTGCACCGCGACGTCTATGGAGAGATGAAGCTCGGTCTGAAGGTGGGTGAAACCACCACCAGCACCAGTGCGGCCACGTTCACCCGCCTCACCGCGGTCCACGGCGGGCTACTGGCCGAGGGCTGGTCGGGGGTGATGGCCGACCATGTATGCGTTCGCTGCCTGAAGGAATGGGAAGGACCGATCGAGACCGAGTGGTCGGAGCTTTTCGTCCGCGATCCCGACAATGATCAGAGTGCGATCTCGCCGGATGGAATGGTCGATCTGGAACCGGTCGTGCGCGACGAGCTTTCCCTGGCTCTTCCCTCTGATCCGCTCTGTGGCCCCCATTGCGCAGGAATTTGCCCAGAATGTGGCGCCGACTTGAATGAGGCCCCTTGCGATGGTCACGGAGAACCCTCCGAGGGGCCATTTGCGGCTCTCAAGCAACTGTTCGGACCCTGAAGGAAGACACCATGGCGGTGCCAAAGAAGAAAATGTCGCGCATGCGGACGCGCTCGCGCCGATCGGCCTGGAAGATTGCCCGGCCGTCGACCTCACTCTGTCCGCGTTGTAACACGGTCAAGTTGCCGCACCGGGCCTGTCCCAACTGCGGCACCTACCGAGGTCGTGAGGTTCTCGAGACCGAATGACGTCAATCGCCCTCGATGCCATGGGCGGGGACCGAGCTCCGGCCGAAATCGTGGCGGGGGCGAAACTGGCTGCCTCCGATGGCGTCGATGTGGTGCTGGTCGGGGATCGATCGATCCTGCAGCAGCAGTTGGATCACCTCGAGTCTGACCTGGCGATTGTCGACGCGTCCGAGGCAATTGGCATGGGGGAGGACCCCACCCGAGCGCTGCGGGAAAAACCCAACGCCTCGATCAACGTCGCTGCCCGCCTGGTACGGGACCAAGTCGCGGGCGCTTTTGTTTCGGCGGGATCGACTGGGGCAGCGATGGCGGCTGCGGCCATCGTCGTCGGCCGGGCCCACGGCGTTCTCCGTCCGGCCCTGGCCTCGGTAATCCCCACCCCGGGGACCCCGACGCTCATTCTCGACTGCGGCGCCAACACCGAAGTCAGGGCCGAGCACCTGATTCAGTTCGGTGTAATGGGTGCAGTGACGGCCGAAGTCTTCTTGGGGATGAAGACACCCCGCGTCGGTCTCCTCAATATCGGCGAGGAGCCTGGCAAGGGCCGGGCATTGGAAAAGGAAGCGTTTCAACTCATGAAGAGCGCGCCTTTCAATTTCATCGGCAATGTCGAAGGTCGCGATCTGGGCGGGGGGAAGGCCGACGTCATCGTCACGGACGGCTTCACCGGCAACGTCGCCTTGAAGACGACAGAAGGCATCGCTCATATGGTCGCCCGACTGGTCGGGGACGCCACCATTTCCCTTCCGGTCGACGTCCGCGAGCGACTTTTGGAGGTGTTCAATCCGGTAGGAAGTCGTCTCGATTACGAGAACACGGGCGGCGCTCATCTCCTGGGCGTGAATGGCGTCGTCGTGATCGCCCACGGCTCATCGGGTCGGATCGCCATCGCCAACGCCCTCCGCATGGCCCGAGATGGATTAGCCCGCGATCTGGTGGGGGAGATGAAGAGGCGTTTGGCGGAAGCGGCTCCGCTCGCACAACGGCAATTGGTCGATGAGCGGCCCGCCAGTCCTTAGCGACCTCGAGGACGCCCTCGGTTATCGCTTCCGTGACCCCGAAACTCTGGAAGCGGCCCTGGTCCATCGCTCCTTTCAAGCCGAGCACCCCGACGCAGTCGACAATGAGCGCTTCGAGTTCTTAGGAGACGCCGTTCTCGGCCTGGCAATCACCGCCTTCATCTATGACGCGTATCCAGCGATGAGTGAGGGGCAGATGGCCAAGGTGCGTGCGGCGGCCGTCAGCCGAGACGACCTGGCCAATATCGCCACCGATATCAGTCTGGCGCCCCATATCCGCCTCGGCCGGGGAGAGGAGGTAACGGGCGGAAGGGCGAAAGCCTCGATCCTGGCCGACACGTTGGAAGCAGTGATCGGCGCCGTTTACCTCGACGGCGGCTACGAAGCCGCCTCGTCGTGCGTGGGGCGGTTGTGGGAGGAGGCCGTCCATAACCGAGCCCGACGGCCGGGCGGGGCCGACCATAAGACCAGGTTGCAAGAAGTCCTGGCGGCGACGGGTCTGGTTCCGGTTTATCGGGTAGAAGCCAGCGGGCCCGATCATCGCAAGGTCTTCCATGCTGACGTCTTGGTAGGAGGGAGTTTGCGAGGCCATGGAAGCGGAGGCTCGAAGCGTGAAGCTGAACAGGAAGCCGCCAGGGCGGCGCTGGCGATCCTCACCGCGGACCCTTTGGCGGAGTCAGACGGGGCTTTGGGATAAGAAGAGTCTCTCGGCGATGAACGGGCTCACGCCGACGCGATCTCCGTCGTGAACTGAAATCGTCAGGGTTCCGTCGGGCGTGCGGGTAACCAATTCCACTCGCGCTCCGGGGCGGAGCCCGGAGTCGTCGAGAAATCCCATGATCTCGTTGTCGAGCTCCAATTCCTCGGAAACTCGATGGAGGAAAAGAGCTTCGGATCCCAGTTCGGACATCTGAGATAGCTGCGGCTGGCGGTAGCCCGCTCCCGGTATGGGATTTCCATGTGGGCAGGTGGTCGGTTGCCCCAGCTTTTGGAGCATGGCGGCTTCGACATCGTCGGAGATTGCGAGCTCCCAGACCTCGGCCTCGGCGTGGACTTTGACCCAGGGGAGTCCGAGCACCTCGGTCAGAAAACGCTCGGCAAGGCGGTGCCGGCGGACTACCACCTCGGCCAGGTGCCGGCCTTCGGAGGTAAGCGCAATCTCTGACCCGCTCTCCACCAACCCATCGGCCTCCATCTTGCGGATCATCTCTGACACCGAAGCCCGGCTGACACCGAGCCAACCGGCGATCCGGGCCTGGATCACCGGAAGTCCCTCCTCGCCGAGCTCGTAAATAGCTGCCACGTACTCCCGATAGGTGGCGGTGTAAGCGTCCTCGACCATTCCGAGAATTCCTTGCTGTTAGGTCCGCCTAACGACGTTCGTCAGGTCCAATTTTGCACTACCGACATAGTGCAAATATGGTTGGGGCACATGAAGTCAAATCGTGTCATATTGGTCATGCTCGCAGCCCTCACGGCCTGCGCGGGAACAGAAGCAACCACCGAAACCTCGCCGGCCTCTTCCGGAGGAACCGTAGTGCTGTATTCGGGACGGACCGAAGAGTTGGTAGGACCGCTTCTTTCCCTTTTCGAGGACAAGAGCGGAATTGAGGTCGATGCCCGGTACGGAAGCTCCCCGGAGATGGCGGCGACGATCCTCACCGAGGGGACCGATTCACCCGCCGATCTTTTTTACTCCCAGGACCCGGCTTCGTTGGGGTCGGTGGCTGACCTGATGGCTCCGCTCGCTGACCCACTTCTGGGCTTGGTCCCCGAAAGATTCTCCGATCCGGACGGCCGCTGGGCGGGGGTCACGGCCCGCTCGAGGGTGCTCGCCTTCAACCCCGAGTTGGTCGACGAGGCACAGCTCCCGACGAGCTACCGCCAGCTGACGGACCCCGAGTGGAACGGCCACTTTGGCATCGCTCCCACCAACGGATCGTTCGTGGCTTTCGTTTCGGCCATGATCTTGTTGGAGGGTGAAGACGCAACAAGCGCATGGCTGGCAGGGATCGCGGCCAACAACCCGGTCACCTTCGATGGCAACTCACCGATTGCGGCTGCAATCGATGCCGGCGATCTCGAACTCGGACTCATCAACCACTACTACTTGCGAGGGCTAGCGGCCGAGCAGGGTTCGATCACAGCCCAGAATCACTTCTTCGCCGAAGCCGACGCCGGCTCACTGGTCATGCCCTCTGGCATCGGCATCCTGGCGACAGCGTCGAATGTCGAAGGAGCGCAAGCTCTGATCGAGTTTCTGCTTTCTCCGGAGTCACAGGCTCACTTCGCCGAGACCAACTTCGAGTATCCGGTGATCGCGGACGCACCCGCCCCGGAGGGACTCCCGGCTCTCGACACGCTGGTCAGCCCCGTGTTGTCCAGCACCGATCTGGCGGGGGTGCTCGATCAGGCCACCGATCTGATCGCCGCCGCCGGCCTGGCCTGAGGGTCCTCGGGTGGGAACGGCAGTCACGGGCGTTGGGGGGCTCGCCGGGTCTCAGCGCGGACGCCGACCACCGCCGAGCCTCATTTGGGTGGCGACTTTGACCGTTGTCCCCTTGCTGTTTCCCTTCGCACTCCTGCTCTGGCACGCGCTCGGAAGTGGCTGGCAAACGGCGCTGCCCGCCGGCCGACTGGGGGAGTTGGCACTTAACACGCTCGTTCTCGCCGGGATCGTCGTCACCGGCGCCACAGTCATTGGCTTTGGCACTGCCTGGCTGACCACCCGCACCGACTTGCCCGGTGCCCGCATGTGGTCGACCGTGATCGCTCTGCCTCTGGTGATCCCTTCTTACGTGCTCGCCCTCGTCCTCCTGGCCGGGACCGGTCAGCGGGGGATCCTGAGCGAGCTGGTGATGGGCCTGGGAGGCGATCCCTTACCGATCCCACGGGGCTTGCCCGGGGCCGCGCTGGCTCTCATCGTTTCGACATTTCCCTATGTGCACCTCAGCCTGGTGCCCGCCTTTCGTCGGATCGACCCTGCTCTCGACGAAATCGCCCGGGCCCTTGGCGCCGGCCGCTGGAAGCGCCTGCGCACTGTCCTGGTTGCTCAGGTCGGCCCCGCTCTGCGATCCAGCTCGCTACTCGTTGGCCTCTATACCCTGGCTGATTTCGGGGCGGTTTCCCTTCTCGGCTACGACAGTTTCACCCGGGCTATCTTCTTGCAGTACGCCGGCCGGATCGACCGGCATCCGGCCACGATTCTCGCCGCAGTCCTCGTTGTAATGGCTCTCGCCATCTTGGTTTTCGAGCGATCGACCCGACGCCCTCTTTCGGTGCACAGGGGGCGGGTGGTGAGGCCGGGAACACCGCTGTACCTATCGGGGGCGCGCCGCGTGGGAGCATTGACAATTCTCTCGTTACTGGTGGCAACGACGGTGGTGGTGCCGGTGGCAGTCCTTTCGGCCTGGTGGATCCGAGGCACGGCCGCCGGGAGGGAAACCGTCGCCGTTTGGGCGGAGATGGGGAGGTCGATTTCTGTTTCCCTGGGAGCTGCATTGCTGGTGGCCGCCATCGCCATTCCCATCGCTGTGCTCGTCACCCGCTTCCGCACTCGTCTCGGCGAGATGCTGGAGTCGGCCGCCTGGACGGTGAGCGCCTTGCCTCACCTGACGGTCGGCCTTGCATTACTGCTGACGGGAGTGAGCCTGCTCCTGCCTCTCTATCAGACCCTCCCGTTGCTGTTCGCCGCTTACGTGACGATGTTCTTGCCGCAGGCGCTGGGTCCGACAGAAGCGGCCCTGCGCCAGGTTTCGCCCAATCTTGAGGAGGCGAGCCGCTCTCTTGGTCAATCAGCGTTGAAGACGTTTCGGCGCATCACGCTGCCATTGATCGGAAAAGGGGTGGCTATCGGTGCAGGTCTGGTCTTTCTGACCACGATGAAAGAACTTCCCGCCACCCTGCTGTTACGGCCGACGGAATTTGAGACCTTGGCCGTGAGAATCTGGTCGACGACGTCGGAGGGGTTTTATACCCGGGCGGCTTTTGCCTCGCTCGTGCTGATAATGATTTCCGCCTTGCCGATGCACTTCCTCGTCAGCCGGGACCTCCGTGGGACCTGATCCGGCGATTACCTGCCTTGGTGTCAACAAACGCTTCGGGCCGATAGTTGCCATCGAAGAGCTCGACCTCGAGGTTGTCGAAGGCGATTTCCATACCATCTTGGGACCGTCGGGCTGCGGTAAGACGACCGCGCTGCGTGTGATCGCCGGTTTCGAACATCCCGACTCGGGCACGGTGCGAATTGGATCCCAACTCGTCTCCGGCCCCAACTTGATGGTGCCGCCCGAGAAACGACGGGTAGGGATGGTCTTTCAGGACTTTGCGCTCTTCCCGCATCTCGACGTGGAGGCCAATGTCTCCTATGCCCGCGACATTCGGTCCGGACAGGTGGCAAGGCTGCTCAAGCTCGTCGGCATGTTGGGCATGGAGAGAAGGCTGCCCCACGCGCTATCGGGCGGAGAGCAGCAGCGGGTCGCGCTGGCCCGCGCCCTCGCTCCCGATCCGCGGGTCGTTCTCCTCGACGAGCCTTTCTCCAACCTCGACGCCGCCCTCCGAGGCCGGGTCCGCAACGACGTGAAAGAGATCCTGATCGAGGCGGGGACCACGGCGCTCTTCGTCACCCACGACCAGGAGGAAGCGCTCTCGCTTTCTGACCGGGTCTCGGTGATGTCTGAGGGAGGGATCGTGCAAACCGATCGCCCCGCCGATCTCTACCGAAAACCCGAAAGTGCCTGGGTCGCTGCCTTCCTGGGAGATGCCGACTTCCTCCGAGCACATGCCGAGGGAGGAATGGCGGTCTCGGCTTTGGGAAGCTTCCCCACCTCGCTGCGGGGGGCCTGTCAACTCATGACCCGCCCTGAAAACGTCGTCCTCTTCGCCGACTCGGAAGGACCGGGCGAAGTTGTGTCACGCCAGTTCTTCGGCCACGATCAACTGGTGTCGGTGGCTCTGGCCGGAGGAGAGAGGTTGCGGGCCCGACTCGGGCCGGCTCCCGACCTTCAGCCTGGCGAGCGGGTCTCGGTGAAGGTGGACGAGGCCGTCGTCTTCCCGCGCTAGCTCCCTTGCCTCTTCTTCACAGAATGGCGCGCATACTCCACGGGAGCGATCGAAATCTGGCCGTTTATCGTCTTGGGCGATGCCCGAGCTTCCCGAGGTCGAAGCCACCCGCCAGTTCATATCGCCCCAGGTCGAGTGCAGGTGGATCGTGGCGGTGGAATTGCGTCACCCGCGCACGGGGCGGCGAAATCAGAACCCGAACGATGTTCCCGACCGACTGATTGGTCAACGGGTCGAGCGCCTGGAACGTCATGGCAAGTTCCTCCTCGGGCGGTTGAGCTCGGGTATGACCTGGGTGATCCACCTTGGAATGTCGGGCCGGGTTCTTATCGCCGAAGCCGGTGATCCCGAGATGGCCCACACTCACTTCTGGGCTAGGACGGATCTCGGGGTGGAGGTGCGCTTTATCGATCCCCGCACCTTCGGCTTTGTTGCCGTCTTCACTGCTGACGAGCTCAGCCAGGAGCTCCGGCTCGGTCGCGACGCCTTGGCCGACTTGCCGAGGACACCTCAACTCGAAGCGCGACTATCAGGCCGGAGAGCGCCGATCAAGTCACTCCTACTCGACCAGCGAATTGTCTCGGGATTGGGCAACATTTACGCAGACGAGGTGCTCTTTCGGGCCCGAGTACGACCAACCCGCCCCGGAGGCGAGCTCTCCACAGATGAGCTGAAGAGGCTGCGGGGTGCCATTAATCCGGTCCTCCGGGCCGGTATCAAGGCAGGTGGCACCTCTCTCAACGATCTGGCGTATTTGCTTCCCGACGGACGTGCCGGCGGCTTCCGCGAACGTCTCTTCGCCTACGGTCGGGAGGGCGAGGCGTGCCGGCGATGCGGGACGCCTATCGAGCGAGTTGTGGTTGGAGGTCGTTCGTCGTTCTTCTGCCCGGTCTGCCAAAAATGAAAGCCGTCAAAGCGGTCGTTAACGGGAGCGTGCAAGGGGTTGGATTCCGTCAGGCCACTCGGAGCGAAGCGGGGGGATACGGGCTGGCGGGATGGGTCCGCAACGACGGCAACGGTACGGTCGAGGTTTGGTTACAAGGCGAAGAAGAGGCCGTAAATCAAATGGTCGATTGGCTCTGGCACGGTCCCCCAGGGGCCCAGGTGTGGTCCGTCGAATCGGAGACGGTCGCTCTCGATCAGCTGATCCAAAGTTTCGTTATCCGCCAATAACTGGGAGGCTAGAGCTAGCCTGAAAAATCCCGAATAACACAGGTGTAACTCTTGTATTTGAAGACGCTCAAACTGGTCGGTTTCAAGTCCTTTGCGGACCGTACCCGGCTCGAGTATCGACCAGGCATTTCGGTCGTGGTTGGCCCCAACGGTTCGGGAAAATCCAACCTGGTGGACGCCGTCCATTGGGTCCTCGGAACCCAGGCGCCGCGCTCACTACGGACCTCGAAGATGGAGGACGTCATCTTTGCGGGGACCGTCACCCGTCCGGCATTGAACCGGGCCGAAGTGACCGTCGTCCTGGACAACAGCCGGCGCGACTTCGACCTCGACCTCGACGAAGTGGCCATCACTCGCCGTCTCTTTCGCGATGGCTCTTCTCAATACGAGATCAACGGGATCGAGTGCCGGCTGCTGGACCTAGCCGAGCTACTGAGCGATTCCGGCGTCGGGCGGCATCAGCACATCATCGTCAACCAGGGACAAGTCGACTCTATCCTCGCCGCCGATGCCGCCGAGCACCGGGCGATCATCGAAGAGGCAGCCGGGATTCTCAAGCACAAGCTGCGCAAGGAGCGGGCGATGAGAAGGCTCGAGCGAACCAGCGAGGACTGCCAGCGCCTCACCGATATTCTCGCCGAAGTCGCCCGCCAGATGCGGCCCCTGAAACGGCAGGCTGAGGCTGCCAATCGCCATCAGGAGACGACCGCCGAAGTTCGAGCCCTCACGCTCTTCCTGAGGGGTGAGGAGATTAGACGTCTCGACGCTCTGATCAACCAATCGGCCGTCGAACGGGCGGCGTTGGAGTCGGTTCTTCACGGCGCCGAGACAGAGGTTGCCGCCCTCGAACCCGAGGCCGCCGCCCTGGATCAACGGTCGCAGTCGCTTTCGGCGTCGACCGAGCGCGACAGCCTGGCGGCGGCGCGTTTGGAGACAACGCTCGAAAGTCTTCGTCGTATTGCTCAGGTCGCCCACGAACGTCACCGCAGTGCCCTTTCCCGGCGCGAGGACGTGGACGAGAGACGGCGGGACCTGGAAACGGAGTTGGTCGGTCTCGAGATCGAGCTCGGAGATGCCAACGCCAAACAGCAGGCCGCCCGATGCCAGGTCGAACAGCTCGAGGCGACTCTGCGATTGATCGAAGCACAGGAACGCTCACTCGCAGATCAGGTAGGACTCTCTGCCGAGGGGGCCCTCGCCGTTTCCCAGGGCGAGCATCGTTCGATGCTGGCAGCCGACGAGAGAGATCGACGGGAGCTCGAGGCAACAAGGAAGCGCCTGATGATCGTGACCGAACAGATGGATTGCGAGAACGAGGCTTCGAAGGCACATGCAGCCGAGATCCGAAATTTGGATGTCGAGGTGGGACGGGCCGCCACGACGTACGAGAATGCAGCCACTCGCCGCCGCCAGGATCAGGCCGCCTGGGAGAAAGCGCAGGTCGACCAGCAGGAGTCGCGTTTCTGGGCCGCCGCCACTCAGGCCCGTAAGGAAGCGATTCGACTTTCTCTCAGTGACGCGGGTGACATCGAGAGTCGGCGGTTGGTGACCGAAGCACGGGGCGCTCGGGGGGCGATCAGCGATCTCCTGTCGGTCCCGCCAGAGTGGGATGCTGCCACTGGGGCCGCTCTCGGACTCTGGGCGGGAGCGATTGCTTTCGATTCAGTCGATGCGTTGCAAGAAGTCGTGGGGCAGTTGAAAGCGCAGGGCGGCGGCGGTGTTCCTGTCGTCGGCGGCCATGTCAAAGCGGCAGGCGATGCCCGCGCTTTGACGGAGAAGACAGGGCTGCAGGCGTTGATCGATCTCTTCGGCCTGACTAGCGATGAGAATGCCGAGTTAGCCCGGGCGCTTCTGGGCGATGTTCTCGTTGCAGAAGGTTGGGGGGCAGCCTGGACCGCAGTCCAGCGTCATCCTGAGATTCGGGTCGTAACCGCGGAGGGCGATCTGATCACGAGCGATGGGATTCGCACGGCCCGTCCCGAAGGCGGAACGTTGCTCGATGCCGAAGCTGAGCAAGAGAAAGCCGATCTCGAACTCGCCCGGACGACGAGTCGGCTGACCACCCTCCATCGTCAGTTCGAAGGAAGCCGCCAGGGCGAGCGAGCCGCCCTTGAGAGCTTAGAGGCATTGGAAGTCAAGCTCGCCGGGGCGACCGAGCTTCTGGGACGTTCCCGCCGCCACATAGCCGAGCTGGCGGCAGAGTTCGGTCGACTCCAGGGCCGAGAGTCGCTTCTCGCGGTCGCCATCTCCGAGCGCGAGGGAGCCCTCGAAGAACTGCTCGCCTCTATGGCCGTTCTCGAAGGGGAAGAGGGGCGACGACATGCGCTCCTGGCCCAAGTCGACGATCGTCGGCGGCACTTCCAGAGAGAACAGGAGCAGACGAGAGACGCTTGGAAGCTGGCGGCCTCAGCGGCGTCGACCGCGACCGAGAGAAGAGCGATGCTCGAGGCCCGCAAAGAGGTGATAGGCAACGAGCTCTCCGGTAACTCCGAACCGAGTCGCGTTGTTTCCGTTGAGATCCTCGCCCGCCTGGCCAAGGTAGAGAGTCTTGCGCGCCGTGCCATCGAAGTCGTGGCCGGCCGCATCGCGATACTGCGGGACCGGCTGGGGGTGGAACGGAATGAGGGTCGGGCTGTCAGTGTCCACTTGAACGAGCTGCGCAGTAGGTTGCGGCAACTCGAGGTCTCTATCGAAGAAGCCCGGTCCGCTCTGGCCGATTTAGTGATCTCCGCCACGGAAGCCCGGGTACGTCGGGAGGCGGTCGTCGAATCGCTGGCCCGTGAAATCGACGCCGAGGCAAACGAGGCACTGACTGCTCCACCCCCGGCCTCTAACGGCGAAGACCTGAGGGAGCTGCTGGCGATTCGATCGGCCGAGTTACGTCGGATGGGCCCGGTCAACCCACTCGCCGCCGAGGAATATCGCGAGCTGTTCGAACGACATGAGTTCATGAGCAGCCAGCTCTCAGATCTCGAGCGATCCCGGGCCGAGCTGCGCAAGGTGATGGATGCTCTCGACGAAGAGATCGAAAGCCGATTTGTGGCCGCCTTCGCAGAGGTGGCTGCGAACTACGAGGAGTATTTCACGGTCCTTTTCCCCGGCGGGCAGGGACGAATGCGTCTGACCGAACCCGACCAGCCGCTCACCTCAGGGGTCGAGATCGAAGCTCAACCTCACGGGAAGAAGATCGCCAAGCTCAGCCTTCTCTCGGGTGGCGAGCGTTCGCTGGCGGCACTGGCCTTCCTCTTCGCTATCTTCAGAGCGCGGCCGTCGCCCTTTTACATCCTCGACGAGGTAGAAGCGGCCCTCGACGACGCCAACCTGCGCCGGTTCCTCCGTCTACTCGACGTCTTCCGGGGCGAGAGCCAGCTGATCCTCATCACCCATCAACAACACACGATGGAGGCAGCCGACGTGCTCTACGGAGTGACCATGGAACCCGGCGGTTCATCCCAGGTCCTCTCCCGCGACCTCTCCGCCCTGGGAGTCTGAGGCTTTACTCGAGGGCTGGTTACGCTCCCGCTCGTGGAGGAAGCGGTCCTCATCGTTGTTGCCGTATTGCTGCTACTGGTTGGCGGGTTCTTGTTCTACCGCCAGCGATCGGAAGCCGAGCCGGCGACGAGAGCGCGGCCAACCACGATCGAAGGACGGATCTCGAAATCACGGGCCGCTCTCGGCCAGTCTCTTCGCAACGTCTTCGGGCGAGAAGCGCTCGACGAGGAGTTCTGGCAATCAATGGAGGAGGCGCTGATCGGAGCAGACGTCGGGTTGGCGGCATCGACCGGAATTGTCGAACGCGTCCGGCGCGCTAAGCCAACGGACGCCGCCGCCGCTCGGTCATTGCTCGACTCCGAATTGCGCTCGATCTTCGACAACGCAGATCGTTCGGTCGATCTCAAGGGTGATCCAGCCGTGGTCTTGGTAGTCGGCGTGAATGGCGCGGGGAAGACAACCTCGATCGCCAAGCTGGCTGGCCGAATGCTGGCCGACGGCCACCAGCCGCTCCTGGCTGCGGCCGACACCTTCCGAGCAGCGGCCGATGCGCAACTCCGTACATGGGCGGATCGGGTGGGGGTGCCGGTAGTAGGAGGTCGCGCAGGCTCCGATCCAGCAGCCGTGGCATTCGACGGGTTGACTGCCGCCAAAGCTCGCGGCAAGGACGTCGTGATTGTCGATACCGCCGGTCGCCTCCATTCCAAGCAGAACCTCATGGACGAACTCCGCAAGATCCGTCGTGTGCTCGAACGAGAGGGCGGTCGCATCAGCGAGTCGTTCCTGGTCCTCGACGCCACCGGGGGCCAGAACGGAATTGCGCAGGTACGGGAGTTCGCCCAAGCGATCGGGCTCACTGGCATCATCCTCACCAAGCTCGATGGGACAGCCCGCGGCGGGATCGTGGTCGCCGTCGAGAACGAATTAGGCGTGCCCGTCAAGTTCATCGGGGTAGGGGAGCAGGTCGACGACCTCATGCCTTTCGAGCCGGATGCCTTCGTCGACGAATTGCTGGCCGATGCATGACTGAGCCCGTCGACGACCAGGGTCTCATCGATACAGCCCGGGAAGCGGCCCTGGCCGCCTATGCCCCCTATTCCGGGTTCCGGGTCGGGGCCGCCGTCCTTTCGGCGGATGGTCGGATCTTTAGTGGAGCCAACGTCGAGAACGCGGCCTACCCGTCGAGCAACTGTGCGGAAGCAACTGCGGTTGGGACGGCGGTTACCGCCGGGGCGCGCAAGATTGAGGTCGTGGCGGTGGCTTGCATCGATGCCCCCTCGGTCGATCTCGCCTATCCCTGCGGCCGTTGCCGGCAGATTCTCAACGAGTTCGACACCGAGCGGGTGCTGGTCACGACCGCGGCCGAAGAAGTGCGCGAGCACACTCTCGGCGAATTGTTACCCCACGCATTCAAGCTCTAGGGGAGCAGGTCGAGAGGAACCGACAGCTCGACGGCTGAGAAATCGCGACGGTCGGTGGTGGCAACTCGAGCAACTCCTCGTTCCTCGGCGATGGCCATGACGGCGGCGTCAACGAACCCCAGCTCGAGCGACCGATACCGAGCATTGAGCTCCTGAATGCGGGCGTAGCCGGCAGGAGAGACGGTGGCAACGAGGTACTGCCCCTCGACCAGGTCGCTATAGAGAGCTTCTCTAGCACCGCTCCCAATGGTGCCAAGCAAGTAATCGACCTCAGAAATCACCGGGGCTGGAAGCAGCAAAGCTCCTGGCTCGGCGACGAACAGTGCTCGGGTGGCCTCATGCCAGCGATCGCTGCGGTCATACCAGGCATATAACGGCCCGGTATCGAGGACCAGAGACATCAGCTCCGCCCGAATCCCTCCTCGAGCAACTGCTCGGCTCGATCGGAGGTGTCCGATCGTCCACTAGCAAACGCCCCCGCGTACGGTGAGCGGCGGCGTTGGCTTTGGTCCAGGCGGGCCGCGATCGAATCGCGGATGTACTCGGCCATGGGGATGCCGAGGCGTCCCACTTCTTGTTTGAGGCGGGCTTCGAGCTCCGAGTCGAGGTAAATGGTAGTCCGGTTCATAGCGTATATGTTAACATATAGTTGGTGCGGGTCCTCTTCTTGATTCTCGACGCGTTCGACCCGATGCGGCTGAGTCCGCGCCTGACTCCCAACCTTTGGCGCTGGGCCAACGCCGATGGCGCCGCCACGGGGCCGGGGCGCTCCGTGATGGCCTCATCCACCTATCCCAATCACGCCAGCTTCGTAACCGGGACCGCGCCTTCGTCACACGGAATCCATGCCAATCACGTCATTCGCAACGGCGAGGTGTTAGGGGCATGGGAGGTAGGTCCGCTGACGCCGACTCTCTTCGATCGTTTCGGGGGTGAAGCAGTTGCGATTCTCGGCGACCATCATCTAGTGGGAGTGATGGGGGCGACCGCAGCGGCTTCGCATTGGCCGCGAGATGGGTTGCTCCCCTCCGACATTGCTCTCGACCCTCTCGGCTACCCCGCCGACGAGGCAGTGCTTCCGCTCTTGGTTGCGGCCATTGGCTCCTCGGCGCGTTTCGTCGTTGGATACTTCGGATCGATCGACACCTATTCGCATATACACGGACCGATTTCAGCCGAAGCCGAAGAGGCCTATCGACAGGTCGACGATCGCATCGCCCAACTCGAGGAGCCGATCGATTGGGAGGACACTGTGATCATCGTCGTCAGCGACCACATCCAGGACACAGCCGCCGATCGTCCGGGGATCGACCTGAGGTCGGTCGTCGGCGACAACGCGATCGTCATCGACGAAGGGAGCGCGGCGTTGCTCGGTCCTTTGCCGGACCCGGCCGTACTTGACGGTGTGGACGCAGTCGAAGGATGGGCGCAGCTGGAGGACGGCAACGTCCTCGCCTGGTGCGAGCGGACCCGCTACTTCGGCGCTTTCGAATCACCACCCCTGAAAGGGGTCCACGGCGGGGCCCATACCCGGACCCAGCTGGCGCTCGTTAGCGGCGGGCACGCAGCGCGCCATCGACTGACGACGATGGTCAACGGCGGACCGGTTGCCGCCGAGACCTGGGCTGGTGCCATCGGATCGATGCTGTCATAGACCTGCGACGACGCTGGGGTCAGACTCGTTCGATGATGACGTCTTGGGCGTGACCTGCAAGAGCGAGGAGATCGTTGGGGACCGATGTGATTACAGATCCGCCCGGTTCGGCTGTGGCCACCACGAGAGCGTCCACAGCGGATCCTGTCCGAGCCCGGGTTCTGAGGTAAGCGGCACGACGAGCCAATGTCTCCGGAATGTCCTCGACGACGTCGCAGGTCTTGAGCAGCCGATTAGCGGACGCGTCTTTCGCAGCATCTCCTGGCAGCGATTCGATCAGCACTGGGGTAGGAACAACCGGCGGCCAGAGCCCTTCCGCCTGCTATGCGGCGATGAGGGCCGCCGCTCGTGGGGATGGTTGCGAGAGTTGGCTCAAACCTCCCGAATCGAGAATCAGGGCCACTTAGCCGACGGCTCGGCCTGCGCGACGGCTCAGCCGACGGGCAATCGCCTGGGCGCGCGACTTCTCGGCGGAGTCGGGCTCTCCGACTTCGGTGACAAGTTCGGTGAGGTACTCCTCGGTGGCTTCGAGAAGCTGCTTGCGTCGAAGCTCAACCCGGACAGCCTCCTGCAGAAGCTCGGAGGCGCGCAAGCCCTGGCCTTTCACCGCCTGGTAGAGATCGTCGGGAAGATAAACCTGCATCCTTGGCATACGCCTAGGTATACACACCATCTGGCACGACCGGTCTGCAAATATCTACCGGTTCTCGAGAGCCTCGATCAGCTTGGGAAGCACCTTGTGCACATCTCCGACGATGCCGAGGTCGGCGATGGTGAAGATCGGGGCGTCGGCGTCCTTGTTGATGGCGATGATCGTCTTGGCGTCCTTCATCCCCACCAGGTGCTGCATCGCCCCTGAGATCCCACAGGCGATGTAGACGTCGGGCTTGACCGTCTTCCCGGTTTGTCCGACCTGTCTGGCATAAGGGACCCAGCCCGCATCGACGATGGCGCGGGTGGCTCCGGTGGCGGCGCCGAGCAGCTTTCCCAACCGCTCGATCAGTTGGTAGTTCTCTGCCGAACCGAGGCCACGTCCTCCCGACACGATCACCGCTGCCTCCTCGAGCTTGGGCCCTTCTCGCTCCTCGACGTGAGTGCCAGTGACCTTCGCTCCTGCCCCTCCAACATCGGGTAGATCGAGCTTGGTTACCTCCGGCGCTTCCCCACCTGAGGGCTCGGCGACGAATGACTTAGGGCGAACCAGAATCAGCTTCGGGCTCCCGGCGGTGATCTCGGCCTCGGCAATCTGAGTGCCACCGAAGATCTCATGGCTGGTCGAGCCGTCGGCAGAAACGTCGACGGCGTTGGAAAGAATCGGGACCCCAACTCGGGCCGCCAGGCGCCCGGCCACGTCGCGATCGTCATATGCCTGGCCGAACAAGATGAGATCGGGCTTTTCGGTCTCGACTCGTTCCGCCATGGCGCGGGCAACCGGTGCCGCCACCAGGTTGTCCTCGGGATCGAGGTGCAACACCTTTTGGGCCCCGTATTCACCGAGGCGGGCGAAGACATCCTCTGAACCCGCGCCGACATAGATCGCAGTCGTGTCCCCGAGCCCACGAGCCTTGGTGAGCAGCTCCAGTGCTAACGGGGTGGGGGCTCCGTCGAACTCGCGGACGAAAACCCAGACCACGGCCACGTCAGATCACCTTCTTTTGGGCAAGGAGCTCGACGATCTTTTGGTGGGCCTCACCGTCGTCTTCGATCTTGGCTCCCCCCGTCCGGGCGGGAGCGTCGGTGATCGATCCCACCTTCTGATCGATCTCTGCCTGCAAGGACAGATCCGCCAGCGTGAGATTGTCCACCGTTTTCTTTTTGGCCTCCATGATTCCCTTGAAGGTCGGATAGCGAGGCTCGACGACACCGGCCGTCACCGTGACCAGAGCGGGAAGGCTCGCCTCGACGACTTCGTATCCGGTCGCCGTCTGCCGGTGAATGCTCACGTTCCCCTCGCCGGCGTGGACCACAGTGGCGTAGGTGAGGGCGGGCACATCGAGCAGTTCGGCCACCATCTGCGGCACCACTCCGGAGTAACCGTCGGTCGACTCGGTCCCAGCGATCACCAGATCGAATCCCTCCTTAGCAATCGCCGCCGCCAGCACCCGGGCGGTGAGCAGCGCATCCGAACCTCTCAAGGAAGAGTCGTCGATGACGACCGCCTTTTCTGCCCCCATCGCCAGCGCCTGGCGCAAACCCTGCATCGACCCCGCCGGACCCATCGAGACAATGGTCACGCTCCCGCCCGAGCTCTGGGCGAGCTGCAAACCCATCTCCACTCCGTAGCGATCGGTGTCGTCGAGGACCTGGTCGGTCGGCCGGACCAGCCAGTGGCTGCCCGGTTCGAGCTTGTACTGCGTGGCGGGGTCGGGGATCTGCTTGGCGCAGACAACGATGCGCATCGAGCCTCCTCGGCAGCGGATTTGTGGTCGTCGCTCGATCGTAACGAGAGTGGGCCTCTCTCATGTTCGCCGTCTTCGCACTGCTGGCGTCGCTGATCTATGGTGTCGCCGATTTCTACGGGGGAGTGGCGGGCCGACGAATGGCGACGATCGCGGTCGTCTTCTGGTCGCAGCTGGCTGGTCTCGCCTTGGGGGTGGCGACGTCGTTGATCTTCTCCGCCAACGCCCTTAAGGCGACCGACCTGATGTGGGGTGCGATCGGCGGCATAGTCGGCACCGGTGGGATCTTTGCGCTCTATCAGGGTCTGGCCCGAGGGCGGATGAGCGTGGTATCGCCTCTGGCAGCTCTGCTGAGTGCTCTCATCCCGCTGGGAATCGGTTTGGGCATGGGAGAGCGGCCTCTGCCTCTCGAATGGCTCGGGGTTCTTCTGGCACTTCCGGCTATTTGGCTCGTGGCCTCGGGAATGGGAGGTGGCGACTCAAGCGGCGGCGTTGCCTATGGAGTGATGGCGGGCCTTGGCTTCGGTCTTTTCTTCGCGGCCCTTGCCCAGACCGGGGAGGGTGCCGGGTTTTGGCCGCTCGTCGCGTCTCGCATGGCTTCGGTCGTTCTAATGGCGATTGGCATGGTGGTGCGGCGAGTCGCTCTGCCGCCGGCCGGAACCAGAGTCTTGGTGGCCTTGGTAGGGATTGGTGACATCGCCGCCAACGTGTTTCTCCTCCTGGCCTTTCGTTCCGGCCTCGTCACATTGGTGGCGGTGTTGGCGTCGCTATATCCGGCCATCACTGTTCTTCTCGCCGTCTTGATCTTGAAAGAGCCGATTGCCAGGAGACAGCGACTGGGCCTGGGCCTGGCGATGGCGGCCGTGGTTCTGATCGCCATCTAACGAAGGTTCTTAGGCATCAAACGCCGCCCATAGCCCGCGTTTGATGCGTAAGAGCCGTCAGGCAATGCGGTCGAGGATGAGCGGGGAAGCGGGGGGAGCGTCGGGGGCGATCTCAACTGCCCCGGCCAGGACGGTCAGGGCCTCCTCGAGACGGGCTGGGTGGCGGTAAGCGAGGGTCAAGAGCGGCTCTCCCTTGGCGACGGACTCGCCCACCTTGCGATTAACAGTGATCCCGACCGCAGGATCGATCGTGTCCTCCTTGCGCTCCCGTCCTGCCCCCAGCCGCATGGCAGCGGTACCGACCCGGAGTGCATCCAGCCCAGTCACGAATCCGCTCGCGTCGGCCTTGACTTCGGACTGGTGAGGCGCGTGAGGGAGAACGGCTTCGGGGTCATCGATGACATTGGCGTTGCCGCCCTGGGCGGCCACCACCCGACCGAATAGCTCGAGGGCGGAGCCATCGTCGATCGCCTTTTGCAGCTGACGCCGAGCTTTCTCCGGGTCGGTTTCGACTCCCGCCACCCGCAACATCTCGGCTCCCAAAGCCATCGTTACCTCCACCAGGTCGTTGGGGCCTCCGCCTCGGAGAACGGCGATCGACTCGGCGATCTCGTTGGCGTTGCCGACCTCCTTACCTAGGGGTTGTTCCATGGCAGTCAGCAGAGCCACGGTTTCAACTTGATAGGAGCGACCGATGTCAACCATCGTCTGGGCGAGCTCGCGAGCGCGGCCGAGATCCTTCATAAAGGCGCCGGCTCCGACCTTGACATCGAGCACCAAGCCGTCGAGATCCTCGGCCAGCTTCTTTGACATGATCGAGGAAGCAATCAGCGGAATCGACTCGACGGTGCCGGTGGCGTCGCGCAGTGCATAGAGCTTGCGATCGGCGGGGACCAGAGTTTCCGACTGCCCGGCGAGCACCAAGCCGCAGTCCAAAAGCACCTGGCGATAGCGGGCCGGGTCGAGGGCGGTGGTGAAACCGGGAATTGATTCGAGTTTGTCAAGCGTGCCACCGGTGTGGCCAAGGCCCCGCCCCGACATCATCGGTATCGCGATCCCGCAGGCGGCGACCATAGGCGCCAACGGAATCGAGACCTTGTCGCCCACTCCACCGGTCGAGTGTTTGTCGACCTTGGGGAGGGGCACCTCGGAGAAGTCGAGTACCTCGCCCGAATTCAGCATTGCTCCCGTCCACGCCGTCAATTCGCTCGTAGTCATCCCGTTGAGGTACACCGCCATGGCGAGCGCCGACATCTGGTAGTCGGTGATGGCACCGACGGTATAGGAGCGGATGAGCCAGGCGATCTCGTCATCGGTGAGGACCAGGCGATCACGCTTGCGCTGAATCAGTTCAACCGCGTTCATCCTCGGCTGATCTCGGCCAGGAAGGATCGTCCGCGCGCCGGGGGAGGCAGTCCCATGCCTTCGGCAATGGTGGCGGCGACATCGCAATACTGATCTCGGGTTCCCAGGTCGACCCCAGCCCCATTCATCCCCGCCACGAGCAAGGGCACGAACTCACGGGTGTGATCGGTTGATCCGTCGGTGGGGTCGTTGCCGTGATCAGCCGAGAAGAACAAGAGGTCCTCTGGTCCCTGACTCTCGATGAGTGCCGGGATATAGGAATCGATCAGCTTGAGTCCGGCGGCGTAGCCCTCCGGGTTTTCGCGATGGCCATAGACCATGTCGAGGTCGACCAGATTGGTGAAGATGATCCCAGCCTCAGTTTGCTCTTCGATTGCCGAAACCGTCCGATCGAGTCCGTCCTGGTCACCTTCGGTGTGAACTGCCGCAGTAAGACCCCGACCGGCGAAGAGGTCCTCGATCTTGCCGATCCCGAGAACAGTCAATCCGGCTGCTTTGGCATGGTCGAGCAACGTGAGACCGCCGGGGGCGATGGCGAAATCTCGCCGGTCGTACGTGCGATGGAAGTCGCCGGATTCACCGACGAAGGGTCGGGCGATGACGCGGCCGATTCGATAGCGATCGCAGTGGCGGCGTGCGATTTCGCAGAGTTTGTAGAGGTCTTCGAGCGAGATCACGTCAGTGTGAGCTGCGATCTGGAACACCGAGTCGGCCGAGGTGTAGAGAATTGGTTTCCTGGTGCGGACGTGCTCTCGACCGAGATCATCGATGATGGTCGTACCCGAGGCGGCGTAATTGCCGATAAACTCGTGACCGGATTCCTGCTCGATGGTTTCGACCAAATCCTCAGGAAACCCGGTGTCCGTAAACGTTGCCTGCGGTTGGTCGGTGATGAGACCAGCCATCTCCCAGTGTCCGGTAGTCGAATCCTTTCCGGCCGACGCCTCGGCCATTCTTCCGAAAGCCATCGTCGCCGCCGGGGATGGCGGAACCCCGGCCAGGTCGCTGTGGAGGTTGCCGAGACCCGCCTTCTCGAAATTGGGAAGGGACAAACCTCCCACCGCATTGGCGGTATGCCCGATCGTGTCCGATCCTTCGTCCCCGTACTCGGCGGCGTCGGGAGCTTCGCCCACCCCGCAGGAATCCATCACGATGATCACTGCGCGTCGCATCGGGGCGAGTATGGCAAGGCCGCCAATCCATCCGCTCCGTCGCAACGAAATACCTAGGGCCGAAACGGACTGTTTCTAGCCTTGAAATGCCTTGAAAGGAGGCAACTGAATGGGTGCTTGGTTCGCTAAGACCTACATCACAGTTATTGGAGTGGTCTTGGTTGTTTCTGGCCTGCTGGGATTCATCGAAAACCCGATCGTTGGTCCCGACGCCCTTCTGGCAACCGATGCTCTGCACAACATCGTTCACATCCTCACCGGCGGTTTGGCCCTCGCCATCGGCTTCGGCCGTAGCGGGGAGGCACTTGTGCGCGGGGTCATCGGCTTCGGATGGCTCTACATCGTGCTCTTCGTTGTGCTGCTTCTCAGCCCAACCCTCTTCGGTCTTCTGACCATCGAGGTCAACGTGGCCGACCACATCCTCCACGGCGGACTCGGCGTTCTCAGCCTCCTAATTGGGATGAGCGCTCGTCGGGTGACGGGGACCACGCCCGCCTCGGCCTGATTCCTTCCTCCGGCTCTCCGAGGCCAGTAATTGGGCTTGGAGAGCCGGATGCGGAGAGCGCAGGCGCCCTCCGGCCCCAACCACTCGCCACCACGGCAGATCCTCGGGGGTGAGCGCCAGGATTCGGCCCACCCCGCGGGCGCGACCCGGATACCCCGCCAGCTCGGCCACCTCGCCATAGGTGACTACCTCGCCCACCTCGAGCGAACGCAGAACCGAAAGGACCGCCTCTTCGAATTCGCTGGGACCCTGGCTCACGCCGTGCCGAAGAGTCGGTCCCCCATGTCGCCCAGACCCGGCTCGATGTAGAAGCGCTCGTTCAAGCCCCGGTCGACGGCGGCGGTGACGATTCGCACCTCGGGATGACGGTCCTCCATGACCATTATCCCATCCGGAGCGGAGACGACGCAGACGGCGGTGACGTCGGTAGCGCCCTTCGACTTGACCTGCTCGCATGCCCAGGCGAGCGATCCGCCGGTGGCCAGCATGGGCTCGAGGATGAGCACCCGGGCGCCGGCCATGGGCGGGAACTTGGTGTAGTAGTCCATCGGCTCGGCCGTCTCCTCGTTGCGCTGCACGCCGGCGTAACCGATTAAGGCGTCCGGAATGAGATCGAGGGCGGCATCGAGTAACCCAAGCCCGGCGCGGAAGACCGCCACTACGACGATGGGCTTGCCGAGGGCAGTGCCCACGGTTCGCTCTAACGGGGTTTCAACCGGCTTCTCGCGCATCGTCAGATCGGCGGTTGCCTCAGCTATGAGCAGATAGGCGAGCCTGCGGGCGGTTTCTCGAAACAGGGGAGTAGCAGTCGTCTTGTCCCGCAGGGTGGTCAGGTAGTGCTGGGCGAGCGGGTGCGAAACGACGGTCACCGGCATTGTGCCGAGGCTAACAATTGGCCCAGACCCACCGTTCGTTCGCCTGTAGACATGGTCGCGGTGCGCGAAATTTCGAGTGATCTAGGCTTCGACGATGACGACCACGGTTGCAGCGAGAACGGTGCTCGGTACCTGCCATCACGACTGCCCCGATTCCTGCGGCTGGGTGGCGACGGTCGAAAACGGAGTGGCGGTCAAGTTACGCGGCAATCCTGACCATCCCTTCTCGCGGGGTGAGCTCTGCCCGAAGGTCAACCGGTTCCTCGACCGGGTCTATCACCCTGACCGAGTCCTCCATCCGCTGATTCGCACCGGCGCGAAGGGAGCCGGAAGCTTTCGGCAGGCTTCGTGGAAGGAGGCGCTCGATCTCGTTGTCAATCGAGTGAGTTCGGTCATAGCTCAGCACGGAGGCGAAGCCGTTTACCCCTGGTGGGACGCCGGCACCCAGGGTGCGATTCAGATGAGTTCGCTAGATCGTCGATTCTTCGCCAACCTCGGAGCCTCCCGGTCAACCGGATCCATCTGTGGGGCCACTGCCACGGCGGGACTGGCCGCCACTTACGGGTCTGGTCTCAGCGCCGACCCGACCGACGTCCGCCACGCCAAGTTCGTGGTCCTTTGGGCCACCAACACCCGGCTCACCAACCGCCACCTCTGGCCCTTTGTCGAAGAGGCCCGCCGCAATGGCGCCCAGGTCGTCGTGATCGACCCGATCAAAACCATCACCGCCGGTTCGGCGGATTGGCACATCCAACCTCTGCCGGGCACCGACGTGGCGTTGATGCTTGCTGTTGCCCACGTGCTGATCCGCGACGAGCTCATCGATCGCGAATATGTCAATAAATACGCCACCGGATTTGTGGAGCTAGCAGCCCATGTCGCCGCATGGACGCCTGAACGCGCCGCGTCGATCTGCGGACTCTCCGTGGATGAGATCGAACGTTTTGCCAATGCCTATGGAACGATCAAACCGGCGTTCATTCGCACGTTGATCGGGGCCGAGCATCACGAGAACGGGGCCATGTTCTACCGGACTCTGGCGACGCTGCCGGTGATTACCGGGGCTTGGCGACATCGCGGGGGAGGATTATCTCGATCAGTCGGCTCCTGGTTCGAAACTCAAGTAGACGACACCGTCTTCTCGGTTCCCAACAACACCCGAGGACTTTCGATGAATCATCTCGGACGCCATCTCTGTGATCCGTCGATCGGGATTCACGCTCTGTTCGTCTGGAACGGCAACCCACTGGTGACGATTCCCAACGCCGTACTCATCAAGCAAGGACTTGAACGCGAGGACCTGTTCACCGTGGTGAGCGAGCAGTTCCTCACCGACACGGCCCGGTATGCCGACGTGGTGTTCCCGGCCACGACCGAACTCGAGCACCTCGACGTCATCAGTGCCTGGGGTCATCTCTACATCGGTTGGAACGAACCGGCAATAGCTCCCCAGGGTGAAGCCGTGCCCAACACCGAGCTGTGGCGGCGCCTGGCGAAGGCGATGGGCATGACCGATCCCGAGTTCGATCTCGACGATGAAGCGCTCGTCGAATCGGTGCTGGTCAACACCGACACCGACCTGTTGCGAAAGCAAGGCTGGCTGCGTCTCGACCTGCCAGAGGAACTTCTTCCGTATGCGAGTGGTGGATTCGCCACCAAGGACGGAAAAGCACTCCTCCTCTCCGAAGATCTCGCCGCCCAGGGCCTGGACGCGCTTCCTACTTACCGACCTGTTCAAGAAGGCCCGGAGGGCCATCTGGCCAGCCGCTTCCCGCTTGTGCTCCTCACCCCCAAGAACCACACCCGCTTCCTCAACAGCTCGTATTCGGATCATCACGCCGAGAAGGAAGGAGAACCCTATTTCGAGATCGACCCCGCCGATGCGGCCGCCCGCGGCATCGAGGAAGGCGACCAGGTCCGGGTATGGAATGACCGGGCGGAGGTGCAGCTCCCGGTGAAGATCAGCTCGCGCTTGCGGCCGGGGGTGAGCGCGATCCCGTTTGGATGGTGGATGACACAGGCGCATCCGAACGCGCTCACTAACGACACACTGACCGATTGGGGTGGCGGAGTCGCCTTCTTCGACACCCTGGTTGAAGCAGCCAAAGCTGGGTAACAAAGCGATTGGCAACGAAAGGAGTCATATGTTTGCCAACACGAAGGCCTTTAGTGGATTTGCCGTTCCTGATCTCGGAGCGGCCGAGCAGTTCTATGGAGAAACACTGGGGATCGATATCACCAAGGGGGAGATGGGCGATCTAGTGCTCAACTTAGCTGGGGGTCGCGAAACATTCATATACCAGAAGCCCGACTTCACCCCGGCCACCTACACGATCCTCAACTTTGCGGTCGACGACGTGGACAAGGCGGTCGACGAGTTGACAAAAAAGGGTGTGGAGTTCGAGCGATACGAGGGATTCGATCAGGATGAGAAGGGGATCGCTCGAGGCGACATGGGACCGACCATTGCGTGGTTCAAGGACCCGGCGGGCAACATCCTCTCAGTGCTGAAGGAGAGCTAAACGCCACGAAGGTGGCGGCTACCGATCGGCGCGTTCTCTGGGCTGTAGACGCTGTAGCACAACCTCTACAACCCTGGGTTCGCAAAAAGGGCGCGCTCAACCGGTGTTGCGCATCCCCGCTGAGATGCCGTTGACCGTCAGGAGGAGGGCCCGTTGTAGCTCCTGATCGACTTCTGGCGCCCTTCGGCTGCGCTCGAGCAGCGACACCTGGAGGTAGTTGATGGGGTCGAGGTAGATGTTGCGCACCTCGAGCGTGCGAGCGAGTAACGGGTTCGAGCCCAAGATCTCGCGCCCGGTGAGCTTCGAAACCTGCGAGACAGTCAACTCGTATTCGGCGGTGATGCGATCGAATATGTCGCGGTGTTCGGCTGCTACCAGCCGTTCGCAGTATCGACGGGCGATCGAGAGATCGGTCTTGGCCAGGGTCATCTCCACGTTGGCGAGGAACGTCTGCAGGTAGAGGAAACGCTCCGCCATGTCGGCGAACACTTCGGTGTGATCCGTCGCCACTGTGGCCAGCCCTGATCCGACGCCATACCAACCAGGGATGATCTGACGAGACTGGGTCCATCCGAAAACCCAGGGAATAGCCCGCAGATCGTCGAGACCACCGCCGCCGCCGGGGCGGCGTGAGGGTCGCGAGCCAATGTTCATTGCGCCCAACTCCTCCACCGGCGTGGCGCTCAAGTAGTACGGGATCAGGTGGGGATCGGAGACGAAGTTGCGATAGGCCTGGTGGGCCGCCACCGAGAACGCCTCCATCGCTTGGGTCCAGCGCGAAAGCACGTCCGGGGGCTGGCGGGAGCTGCGATGGAGAAGTGAAGCCTCAAGCACCGAGGCGAGAACCAGCTCGAGGTTACGAGCCGCCAGCCTCGGCAGCCCGTACTTGTCGGAGATCACCTCACCCTGCTCGGTCACCTTGATGGCGCCGTCCACCGTGCCGTAAGGCTGTGCCAGCACCGCGGTATGCGAGGGACCGCCGCCGCGTCCGATGGTCCCGCCGCGACCGTGGAAGAGTCGGAGGTGCACGTCGTGTTGGGCGGCCGCGTTCTGGAGCAGGCGCTGGGACTTGTAGATCTCCCATTGCGAGGTGGTGATCCCTCCCTCTTTATTCGAGTCGGAATAGCCGAGCATCACCTCCTGCGTGTCGCCGCGCAGCGCCACAACCTTTCGATAGGGTGCAATCGAAAGCAGCCGGTCCAACATCTCCCCTGAACGCCGCAGCTCGTCGATGGTCTCGAAAAGGGGCACAAAACCGATGCGGGCAATGCCCTGCTCAAGATCGACCAGACCGGCTTCGCGGGCCAGCACTGTCGCTGCCAGCACATCATCGGTACCTTGGGTCATGCTGATGATGTAGGACTCAATCACCGGACCGAATCGGTCGAGGGCCTGGCGAATGGTGTCGAAGGTCTGGAGCGTGCGGGCACGTTCGCTATCGAGCGTGCTCACCGGGGAGGCGAGTGGCCGGGGACCGCTGAGCTCGGCGGCGAGGATGGTTTCCCGGTGGTCGCGATCGGTGTCGTAGCCGACCCCGATCCGCTCATAAAGGGCGGCAACGGTTGCGTGCAGTCGCTGGGCGTGTTCGCGGATGTCGAGGGTTGCCAGGTGGAAGCCGAAGGTGTCGACCCGCCGGCGCAGCCGGGCGAGGGCGCCACCGGCGAGAAGGACCCCTTCCTTGGCGATGAGCGAATCGGCCATCGCCTGTAACTCTTCGGCCAGATCTTGCGGACCTCGGTAGTCGACTCCAGCCGCGGGGCGGCCTCCGGCCAGAATCCTCTCACGGGTATTGATGAGTCGTTGGTGGATGTAGGCACACTTAAGGCGATAGGGCTCGTTGGCGTTCAGGGCTCGAAAGCGTCGCCAGACCGAGGGCAGCGTTTCCCGGTCGGCGCTTAGTGAAGCCTCCAGCTCGGGGGAGATGCCCTTGATCGCGCTCGAAACGGAGAGCTCTTCGGCCAATTCCTCGACCGCGGTGATCAGGGCCCGCAATCCATGGTCATGCTGCAACTCGAGGGTCTCCATCGTCACCTCGGGAGTGACTTCGGGGTTGCCGTCGCGATCGCCTCCTACCCAAGAGCCGAATCGAATCGCGGTTTGGTCTCCGGCTCCCAGGCGGCCGAGGTGGAGGGCTACCTCCTCGCCCAAGTCGGCGAGCACCTCGGCGAAGAGAAGGTCGAGATAAAAGATCGCCGATTTCACCTCGTCTGCCGGGCTTGGGCGGGTGGCTCGCAGCTCGTCGGTTTGCCAAATTTGATCGATCAGCTCCTCGGTCCGGCGATCGATCCGTTCCCGTTCTCTTTCGGTGGTTGTCGGTTCGGTGCGCTCGGCGAGAAGGTCGGCGATGTGTGCGAGCTTGCGCAGAATCGAGCGACGGGCCGCTTCGGTTGGGTGAGCGGTGAAGACCGGCCGAACTTCAAGACGCTTCAGCACCGGCTGCACTTGGGAGGGGTCGAGGTTGGCAGCGAGGATCCGATCGACCGTGTCAGACAGAATGGCTTCCCGGCCGGTTTCGGCCAGTTCGCCCACCCGGTGGGTCTGTTCGGCCACGTTGGCCAGATAGAAGTAGGCCGAGAAGGCACGGACGGCTTCAATCGTGGTGGGAAGGTCAAGCCCTTCGAGCAGATTGGTGAGCTCGTCGTCTGCCTCTGGATCACCGGCCAGACGGTTGGCCTTGGTGAGGGTTCGGATCTGCTCGACTAGGTCGAGCAGATCGGCGCCGTGCTGACGGGTGAGGGCCTGTCCCAGTTGTGTCCCCAGACGACGAATATCGGCGCGGAGGGCCTCGTCGCGGGTACTCATGGGACGATGGTATTGAGCTCGGGGAGCCGCGCTCGTTCTGGGGGTTGGCAGTTACCCTCCCCAACTTGATGTTCGAGTCGATCTCGGGGCGTTTTGAATCCATCTTCGATCGCTTGCGCGGCCGCGGCCGCCTTGACGAGGCGAGTGTGGATGCGGCTCTTCGTGAGGTGCGGCTGGCACTGCTGGAAGCGGATGTCAACGTTGGTGTCGTCCGTACCTTTTTGGACCGGGTCCGGGAAAGAGCCGTCGGAGCCGAGGTCCATCAAAGCCTGACCCCTGGTCAACAGGTGATCAAGATCGTGCACGAGGAGCTCGTCATCACGTTGGGCAAGGCCAACGCCCCGCTCAAGTCGGTGTCCCCCCCACTCGTGATCCTGATCGCGGGTCTTCAGGGTTCAGGTAAGACCACTACTGCGGCCAAGCTGGCGAGGCATCTGAAGAGCAACGGGCGCCGGCCGATGCTGGTGGCCGCGGACCTACAGAGGCCGGCGGCGGTCGAGCAGTTGCAGACCCTGGGGGAGCGGATCGATGTTCCGGTGTTTAGCGAACGATCCAGCCGGCCCCCCCGATTGGTCCGAGCCGCGCTGAGAGAAGCAACTCGCTTGTCGCACGACACGGTGGTCATCGACACCGCCGGGCGGCTGCAGATCGATCGCGAGCTGATGGGCGAGCTGGCCGCCATCGACAAGGAGGCCAAGCCTCACGAGACGCTCTTGGTGGTCGACGCCATGACGGGTCAGGAAGCCGTCAATGTCGCTCAGGGATTCAAGGATCGGGTGCCCCTGACCGGCCTCATCCTCACCAAGCTCGACGGTGATGCCCGTGGCGGTGCGGCGATATCGGTTCGGGAGGTCACCGGGGTCCCGATCAAGTTTGCCGGAGTGGGAGAGGGACTTGACGGCCTCGAGGCATTCCACCCCGAGCGCATGGCCTCACGCATCCTCGGCATGGGAGATGTCCTGACGCTGATCGAGAAGGCAGAGCAGACCTTCGATCAGAAGGAAGCCGAAGTGGCCGCGGCCAAGATGGAAAAGGGTGAATTCACCTTGGAGGACTTTCTCGACCAATTCCAAGCGCTGAAGCGGATGGGTCCGCTCAAAGACGTCCTTGCTATGCTTCCCGGCTCCGGTTCCCTGCTCAAACAGGCCAATATCGAAGATCGCGACCTGGCAAGGGTCGAGGGAATGATCCGCTCGATGACCCCGGCGGAGCGCCGGAACCCCAAGCTGATCAGTGGCAGCCGCAAACGCCGAATCGCGGCCGGGTCGGGCCGAACCCCGACCGATGTCAATCAACTCCTAAAGCAGTTCGGCGACGCGCAACGAATGATGAAGATGATGTCGGGATCGAAGGGAATGCCGAGTCTGGCGGGTATGTCCCCAGGCGGCAGGGTTCGACCCCCGACCAACAAGAAAGCAAAGAGAAAGAGCAAGGGCAGAAGGTGAAACGATGGCAGTAAAGATGCGGCTGATTCGGATCGGAAAGACCAAGCAGCCCGTCTACCGGGTCGTGGTGATCGACGGTCGCTCGCCCCGCGATGGGCGCTATCTAGACCAGGTCGGTCGTTACGATCCCCGCCAGGAACCTTCTCTGGTCGAGATCGACAACGACAAGGCGATCGCGTGGATGCAAAGGGGTGCCCAACCTACCGAGACAGTTCGCAAGCTTCTTGAGATCTCGGGAGCGATGTCGCGCTACGAGGTCGCCGCCGACAAGATTCACAGCGTCGGCGAGGGCGAGTGACCGTGGCCAAGGGTGAGATTGTCAAGAAGGTTCTCGACTATGTCGTGGGCCAGATCGTCGACGATCCCAACGCGGTCGACGTGACGATTATCGAGGCCGGTCCTGACGACGTCATTGCCGAAGTTCGGACCGGCCCCGGTGACATGGGCCGGGTAATCGGTCGTCGCGGCCGTACCGCTCGCTCGATCCGCACTGTGGCGCAGGCCGCGGCCGACGAGGAAGGCATAACGGCCTCGGTCGAATTCGAGGACTGATCGGACCGTCGGAAGACCCGGTCCTGGTAGGAACCGTGGTCAAGGCTCACGGGATTTCCGGGGAAGTGGTCGTCCTTCCCGAGACAGACTACGAAGGCCGTTTCGCCCAGGGTCGCCCTGTCTACACCAGAAGCGGGCTATCCCTCCACGTCCGGAGCAACAAGCCAGGAGCAACGGGGTGGTTGGTCTCCTTCCTCGAGATCGCCGACCGCGACGGTGCCGAGGATCTGGTTGGCGAGGAACTCATCGTCTCCTCCTCCGACCGGCGATCCCTTGGCGCTGACGAGTTCTGGCCCGACCAACTCGTCGGCCTCCTAGTCCGCGATCGGAGTGGGCTCGAAGTCGGCCGGGTGCGCGACGTTGACGACTCGACGCCCCAGGCGCGCCTTGTCATTGCCACCGCCTCAGGCGACGTCGAAGTTCCTTTCGTCGATGATCTCGTCCCCGAGATCAACCTCGACGATGGTTATCTGGTCGTGGCGCCCATCCCCGGACTCTTCGACTAGGGGAGTTCGATGTCGATCACCACTCCGCGATCTGAGCCGTCTTGAGCTGATTGCTCGCCGACGAATAGCTCGGCGGCGCCCGATCCGGCCGGATTCAAGGCCAGCGAGTACTCACCCCACGTCTCGGTCCAGTCGGCGGCGGTGGTGAAGTCCTCGTCGAGGGTCGCCCCTTCCTGGGTGATCCGGGCGATCGTGTTGGCTTCGAAGTTTCGTGAATAGCCCGAAATCTCCGTCGGCACTTCGACCGGGCCGGTCGTCGGGCTGATCACGACGACGTTCTGGGCGAACGCCGCCAGCCCGTCGTAGTCGCTACCGCCGGGTTCGAGTTCCACCAGCACCTGAGCGGGCGATTCGGCCACATTCACACGTGCGACTGCCGGAGTCGCGAGATGAAAGTCGACAAAGAGGCTTCGGTCGGCCCGACGCGCTACGTACACGCGGTCGACGAGGCCGGATTGCACTAGTTGGTCCGTGACCGACGTCGCCTCCAGGTCAAGGAAGACCCGCAGGACTGCTGCAGAACGAAGCAATTCGGCGGACATGGCCGGTGCCGAGGTCGCCGGCGCCGCCTGAGCAGTCACAAAGTCGATAATGAAGCGCTCGCAATCGGGAGTGGTTTCCCAAGTGATTGCTCCGATCTGTTCGGCATCACTCGCTGTTCCCGCGGCGCTGGCGACCTCGCCGTCATCAGTCAACTCCTCGCCTTCACCGCAGCCCCCACCCCCTTCCGTGGTGGTTGGGGCTTCGCTTCCGGTGGTCGTCGCCGCTTCGGCGGTGGTGGTTATCGGTCCGGAGGTCGCAGATGGCTCTGTGGACGTTGTGCCTCCACCCGGAGTACATGCGGTCAACGCCAGAATCAATGTGAACATGAAAAGCTTTCTCATTCCGGTCTAAGACGCAGGGTACCGTTAGGGAGTTCCACCCCCCGAGAGTTGGTAGACACAATGCAGTTCGGGCCTCCGGTCGCCTTTACCATTCGTCGGATTGCCGGCGGCGCTCGGCTCATCGGCCTGGCCTGGATGATGGTGCTGGTGATAGTGGCCCTCGCCCGCGATGCCATGTCGAGACCGGGAGTTGGATGGGCCCTGGTCGGGCTTTCGGCGGTATGGGTCCTGGTGGCGATTGTCGATCAGTTGCAAGTTCGCCCCGCCGATCCCTGGTGGATAACTGCCGGCGATGCCGGGCTGGCCGCCTTCGCCCTTGTCGCGCCAGAGGTTTCCGCTTCGACCGATCTCTTCTATGGGGGCTTCCCTGGGATCGCCGTGGTGGCGGCTGCTGCTCGCCAACGCTCGGTGGGCTGGATGGTTGCCGCCCTGCTTTCGGTGGTAACGGTGGCGCGCTTTCAAATTGCCGACGTATCTCAAGCGTTGGCTCAGCTTTCGGCCCTGGTCACGTACGGGATGCTGGCGGCCATTGTCGGCTGGGCAGTTCACGTGATTTATCGGACCGATGACGCTCGCCGCCGCGCCGAGGAGCAGCAAACCAGGGCCGAAGAAAAGGCAGCATTGGCGGCTCATCTTCACGACTCGGTTCTCCAAACCCTGGCGCTGGTGCAACGAGAAGCTGGAGATGCGACCCGCGTGGCGAGCCTGGCAAGACGCCAGGAACAAGAGCTGCGAGGCTGGCTTTACGGCTCAGCCAACGGCGATCTGGCTGGTCTGGCTCGGAGCCTCGAGATGGCAGCAAGCGAGCTCGAGGAAGGTTACGGGGGCACGGTCGAAGTCGTGACTGTGGGAGACGTCCCGCTCGAGGGTTCGGCTCGTGCGATCCTTGCCGCAGGGCGTGAGGGAGTGCTTAACGCCTTGAAGCACTCTGGCGGTGATCGAGTCGACGTTTTTCTCGAAGTGACCTCCGATATGATCAAATTGTTCGTACGCGATCGCGGCATCGGCTTCGACCGTGTCGCGGTCCCGGCCGATCGCGCCGGGCTGCGAGATTCCATCGAGCGCAGAATCGAAGCGGTGGGGGGCAGGGTGGAGATCAAGGCGTCGGCCGGAGAAGGGACCGAACTGCGACTCGAGGTACCACGTTGATCAGAGTCTTCATCGTCGATGACCACGATCTTTTCCGGGTCGGGGTGCGGGCGGGTCTTGGTCCCGACATCGAGATCGTCGGCGAGGCATCCGAGGTGGGCGCAGCGGTGGATCTGATCAACGAACGTGTGCCCGAAGTTGTCTTGCTAGACGTCCATCTTCCGGGCGGCGGAGGTCGGTTCGTGATCGAGGGTGTTCGTCGCAAACATCCCGAGGTCGCTTTCTTGGCCTTGTCCGCCTCCGACGCGGCGGCGGACGTGGTGGGAGTGGTCAGAGCCGGGGCCGCTGGCTACGTGACGAAGAACATCTCCCCCGAAGAACTGGCTGGGGCCATTGTCCGGGTGGCTTCCGGGGAGCCGGTGTTCAGTCCTCGTTTGGCCGGCTTTCTCCTCGATGCTTTCGCCGACCTGCCGCCGGCCGATCCCGAGTTGGACCTGCTTTCAGACCGCGAGCGAGAGGTTCTCCAACTCATCGCCCGGGGATACACCTATCGGGAGTCAGGGGAGGAGCTCTACATCTCGATCAAGACGGTTGAGAGCCACGTCTCTTCCGTCCTCCGCAAGCTCCAGCTCACGAATCGCAACCAACTGACTCGCTGGGCGGTCGAGCGCAAGCTCATCTAAAAATCCAAGAAACCCCCTTGACAAGCTGACAGCGATGTGACATCATACAGATGTCAAGAACGAAGTCGCTCCGGCACCAGCGGGGCTAGTAGAGAGAGGAAGCGACATGCTGATAAGTTTTGATCTGTCGACCGTAAAGGCCATCCAGGACCTACGGTACGGACCTCGCGGCGAGAGCCGTAACCCCAAAGTTCGTCCGTCTGAGAAGCGATAAGGCAGATGCAGACCTCCGCAGTCCTGCACAACCTGGAATCGGCCATCGAGACCCAGTTGGCCTTGGTGGCCGATCCCTCGGTTGAAGCCGGTGGAGGTGCGGTACTCGCCGCCTTGCGCCCAGCGCTCAAAGAGGCGGCCATGGAGTTGGCCGCGCAGGCCACAGATGAAGTACGTGCCCAGTTACCCGCCTACCGGGTCGAATTGGTACTCGCCGAAGGCGAACCCACGATTCGTATAACCGCCGACGAGGCCAAAGCCACGTCGGTCGAAGGCGACTTTGACGCCCGCATCACCCTCCGCCTTCCTCCCGCCATCAAAGAAATCGTCGAGCGAGCGGCCACCGAATCGGGCGACTCGGTCAACACCTGGGTGGTGAAGACGCTGGCCGGCAAAGCCCATGGTCCCCGCGCCGGCAAACGACGAATCGTCGAAACCCTCGATATATGACTTATGAGTTCGATGTCGACGACCTCCCAACGATCGAGATTCGAGTGGCTTCCGGTCGCGCCGACCTCCACCCTGCCGCGGCCGGTAATGTCGAGGTGGCCGTCACCGGCAGTGGCGCCGAATACGTCATCGTCGAGAAACTCGGGTCGACAATTCTGATAAGAGAGGAAAGGAGGCTCTTCGGCGGGCGTAGCGTCAACATTCGCGTGAGCACGCCACCCGGGTCTCACCTCGATGCGAGTGTCGCCTCGTTGGACATCTATTCGCGGGTCGACCTGGGACGGACCAACGTTCAAACCGCATCCGGCGATCTGGACTTCGGCCAAGTCGACGGTGCAGTACTGAGAAGCGCCTCTGGCGACATCAAGATCGACGAGATCCTCAACGATTGCGAGGTCAGTTCTGCCTCCGGCGACGTCCGCGTGCATCAGATCCACGGCGACCTCAGTGTTTCTACCGCCTCGGGCGACATCATCGCCGATCGGATCGAAGGCCGTTGCGAGATCAAATCGGCTTCTGGTGATCTACGAGTGGGGTGCTGTCGGGGCGGGCTCATCGAGTTGAAGTCGATGTCGGGTGACGTGCGGATCGGAATCCCCGCCGGGACCAGGGTCGACGCCGAGATCGATTCGCTGTCGGGCGATGTCCGGTTGCCGAAGACGAAGAGCACCGCCGCCCCCGATCGGGTCGCCAGGCTCCGGGCCCGTACCGTCTCCGGAGACATCGAAGTCACGAGGATCGATAGCTAGCTGGCCTAGGGCCATACTCCTGGGAATGGAGCCGTTCGACTCTCCTTCTGAGGCGCAGTTCCGGGCCGAGGCCCTGGCCTGGCTCGAGGCCAATGCTCGCAGGCCGCAGTCCCCGATGATCGCTCCTTCCGCCATCGTGGCCGAGTGGAGCCCGGAGGAGGAGAAAGAGAGACTTCTCGAGGCCCGGGCATTGCAGAAGCGCAAGTTCGACGCCGGGTGGGCTGGTATTGCCTGGCCGACCGCATATGGTGGCCGGGAGGGCAGCATCGTCGAAGCGGGTATCTTCGCGGCCGAGGAAGCTCGCTTCGATGTACCCCACGATGCCCTGGTCGTGGGCCTGGGCTGGTGCGGACCCGCCATCCTCCTTCTCGGCAACGAAGCGCAGCGACAACGTCTGCTCCCGCCGCTTCTTTCCGGCGAAAAAGTCTGTTGTCAGCTCTTCTCCGAGCCTGGCTCGGGTTCTGATCTCGTTTCGCTTAGCACCAAGGCCGAGCGGGACGGAGATGAATGGGTCATCTCCGGTCAGAAGGTCTGGACCACCTTCGCCCACCTTTCCGATTGGGGTCTCTGTATCGCCCGCACCAACCCCGACGTCCCAGCTCACCAGGGCCTTTCGGCTTTCGTCGTCGACATGCGCTCGCCGGGAGTGGAGGCCCGACCGATTCGCCAGATGACCGGTTCGGCCAACTTCAGCGAAGTCTTTCTCAACGATGTTCGAGTTCCCGACTCGGATCGCATCGGTGAGGTGGGCGACGGCTGGCGGGTCGTAATCACCACGTTCATGTTCGAGCGCACGGCTGTGCTCTCGGTCGGAGCTACCGTGGCCGATGCCTACACCACCCTGCTCCGGGAACGAGGTATCAACGGCGGTCACACCCGCGATCGTTTCTTGAAGGTTCTCGTGGCGGGGAGGGCTCTCGGCTACACCCAGCTGCGGATGGCGACCGCGTTGGCCCAGGGTCGTATCCCCGGCCCGGAGGGTTCCTCCGCCAAACTGGTCGGAACCATCCTTTTGGCCGACCTCTTCGACCAGGCACTCGACTTACTAGGCGCCGACGGATTGTTGGCCAATGGCGATGCCCCTTCCGGCGGGGAATGGCAAAAAGCATTCCTGGGAACGCCCGGCCTGAGGATCGGGGGCGGCACCGATCAGATCCAGCGCAACATCATCGCCGAGCGCATCCTGGGGCTGCCGAAAGACCTGCGGTGAGGATCTCTGTCATAACCCTTTTCCCCGGGTTCTTCTCCGGGATCCTCCAGACCTCGATCGTCGCCCGCGCCCTCGAAGCGGGCGTTGTTTCAGTTGACCTGATCGATCTGCGACCCTACGGAAAAGGGATTCACCGCCAGGTCGATGACGCTCCCTTTGGCGGGGGTCCGGGCATGGTGATGATGGTCGAGCCGATCGCCCAGGCTCTCGCCCCGCTTGCTTCCGGGCACAAGGTCTTGCTCGGCCCAGCGGGTGTGCCGCTCGATCAATCCCATCTCGACCGGCTGGCCGGGCTTTCGGATCTGGCTCTCGTTTGCGGCCGCTACGAGGGAATTGACGAACGCGTTGCCGAGCATTTGGTCGACGAAGAGATATCGCTTGGCGACTTCGTCCTGGCCGGCGGTGAAATCGCGGCAGCCGCAATCGTCGAAGGTGTGATCCGCCTGCTTCCCGGGGTCGTAGGCAATCCCACCTCGACGGAAACCGAGTCATTTCGCAATGGCCTCCTCGAAGAACCTCACTACACGCGACCGCAGAGCTTCCAAGGCTGGCAAGTCCCCGGCGTGCTCCTTTCGGGCGATCATGGTCGAATCGCGGACTGGCGTCGCGAGCAGCAGATCGAGAGAACGAGGAGGCGCCGTCCGGATCTGGGAAAGTCCGACTCCTGATAACATCTGGTTCCTGGCAATTCGCCAGTACTCCCTAAGGAAACTTCGATGCACAAGCTCGACATGCTCAAGGGCGACCACGCGCGCGACGACATCCCCGCGTTTCGCCCGGGCGACACTGTCAAGGTTCACGTCCGGGTGACGGAAGGCAACCGGGAGCGGACCCAGGTTTTCGAAGGAGTCGTGATCGCCCGTAATGGCAGCGGTCTCGATTCCAGCTTCACCGTCAGAAAGGTGAGCTTTGGGGTCGGTGTGGAACGAGTCTTTCCCTTCAGCGCTCCGATCATCCAAAAGGTCGAGGTGACCCGGCGGGGAGACGTCCGTCGATCGAAGCTCTATTACCTGCGAGACCGGGTGGGCAAGTCCGCCCGTATCAGGGAGAAGCGGGACTGACCGTCGAGGCGCCGGCCCCGCGCAGGGAGTCAAGACACCGCCAGCCCAAACCGAATCGGCCGCTGTGGATCGAGCTGCCGATGCTCCTGCTGGTCGCGATCACGATCGCCGTGATCATCAAGACTTTTCTGATCCAGCCCTTCTACATTCCCTCCGATTCGATGGTGCCGACCATCATCGAGAACGACCGGGTCATGGTTTCCAAGCTCAGCTATCAGGTTGGGCGGCCGCAGCGAGGAGACATCGTTGTCTTCATCTCACCGTTCAATCACGACATCGAAGAGGAGTCGTTCGGCGAGGCCGTGCTCCGTCACATCGTCGAATCGGTCGGGATCAGGACGGCGTCAGCCGACGACCTGATCAAACGGGTCGTGGCCATCGCCGGGGACGAGGTGTCGGTGCGCGAGGGATACCTGCATCTCAACGGCGCCCGGGTCGAAGAGCCTTACCTGCTCGACCCGGGGATCATGCCCGACTTCGGTCCGGTCATGGTGCCTCCGGAGTCCGTATTCGTAATGGGCGACAACCGCCTCGTCTCCTACGACAGCCGCCGCTTTGGGGCCATCCCGATGGACCGCGTCCTGGGGGAGGCCGTGGTTCGAATCTGGCCGCCCGGCCGGTTCGGGGGCGTCGACTCTCGACCCTGACCTGGGTTCGCCGGAAGGACATGGCCTTGTCCCTGGCTTCGTCTATGACATTCAGTCATGGATTGGGCTACCTGTCGAACCATTGATAGAGCAGCCCTTGGTCGACTCGGCGAGGAGAGCGCGGTCCGATTTCTCGAAGACAGGGGCCATCCGATCATCGGTCGCAACCTGGTCCTTGATCCGGGGGAGATCGACATCCTCACCAGTATTTGCGGAGAGCGAACGCTGGTCGAGGTTCGTTCGACCCGATCCCGTTCCGATGCCACCTGGCCATCGGCCGACCCACTCTTGGCCTTCGGTTTTCAGAAGGCGCAACAGGTCCGACGAGTGGCGCGCTTCTCTCGTTGTCCGCGAGTCGACCTGATCACTGTTCGTTTTCATCCGGGCGGCACCGATCTTCACTGGGTACCGAGGGCTGCGTAAGGGGCCGAGTAGCCTCAAAAACCGATGGATGCGATAGTTGCCGAGGGACTTCGCAAGCGCTATCGCAAGACCGTTGCGCTTGACGGGCTTTCCTTCACATTTCCCGCCGGGAAGGTAAGCGGCTTCCTGGGGCCCAACGGCGCCGGCAAAACCACCACTTTCCGCTCGTTGTTGGGCTTGACGAAACCAGACGCCGGATCCATGGAAGTGTTGGGGATGTCTGTGCGCGAGCGGCTACCCGAGATCACCAAACGGCTGGGGGCCATCGTCGAGGAACCAGGGCTGGTGAAGGGACTGTCGGGTCGCGACAACCTGCTCGTGGCAGCGCGCACCTTGGGCCGCGGGCACGACCGGGTCGACGACCTACTCGAGTTTTCCGGACTGGGCACCGAGGGAGGAAGGCGGATCGACGGATACTCGAAGGGGATGCGCCAGCGCCTGGCCTTGGCGGCCGCATTGTTGGGCAATCCTGAGCTTTTGATCCTCGACGAACCACTCGACGGCCTCGACCCCGCCGGCCAGGCGCAAATCAAGGACAGCTTGCGGCAGCTGACCACTCAAGGAACGACCGTCATCGTCTCCTCGCACGACCTCTCTGACGTCGAGGCGATGGCCGACCACGTCGTGGTGATCAACAGGGGCCGCCTCCTCGCCGCCGGCGATCTGGCGTCGCTGCTCGGTTCCTTTCGGAGCGGGTACACAGTCGAAATCGACCAGCCCGACAGGGCCGCGGCTGTCTTGGTCGAGGCTGGCATTACCGCCACTGTCGAAGGTGACCGAGTGGCGGTTTCGACCGATGATGGGGCCTCGGTGTCGCGAGCATTGGCCGCAGCCGGGCTTTACCCCCGCGAGCTCGCCCGCCGCTCGGGGCGCCTCGAGGAATTGTTTCTCTCCCTCACCGAGAGCGATCGATGAGGGCAAAGTGATTGGATTGATCAGGGCGGAGCTGGTCAAGACGTTCAAACGACGAACCTTCTGGGTTCTGACCATCGTCCTCACCTTGCTAACAGGGTTCCTGGCGGGGATCTTCTACCTCCTACCGCGGGTGATCGACGACCAGGGCGGCGGGTTCTTCGAGGTCGCCAAGCCGGGCGCCTACATTTTCGGGGCCGGCCAGGTGATGGGTCAGACCTGGTTTCCGCTCATCCTGGCGACGATGGCCCTGGCCGGAGAGCTTGCCACCTCTGCCTGGTCGACAACGTTGACTCGCAATAGCCGCCGCGGCCAGCATCTGGTTGCCCGCCTGTTCACCACCACTCTGTCCGCCTGGCTAGCGATCCTTTTCGCCATCGGGGTCTTTTCGATCGCGACGTTTTTCCTGGCTTCGGGGTCGGGGGAATTGGATGCCGCCGAGTGGTGGGACATCGCCTGGAAAGCGCTCCTGGTCCAGTTCACCTGGGTCGGGGTAGGACTCGCATTTTCCTCCTGGCTGCGCTCCGTCGGTCCGGCGATCGGCGCCGCCCTGGCGTTCAGCTTTGTTGAGGGGATCTTGATCCTCTGGGAGGACTTTCGGGAGGTGTCGCTGTCGATTCATACCTCGGCGCTCCTGGGCTCACTCAGCGTTGGTGGATTTGGCCAGTTCCTTTCGGACCTCCCGACCTTCCGTCGGGGTCTGATCGTCGTCCTCGGTTGGTCCATCCTCGGAGTACTGATCTCCTGGGCCGGGCTCAAGCTCCGCGACGCCTAACCCTTCTGTGAAGGTCTTCGCGGCTCCCGGCCGCGCGAACCTTCACAGATCAGGTGGTTGGAGTTGGCCGCAAGCGTTTGGGAAGCTTGGCCACCACCATGTCGTAGGAGTCGTCGATCGCGGCCAGGATCTCATCGTCGGGGATATCGCCGCCAAATAGCAGGGTGTTCCAGCCCGAGCGCCCGATGTACGCCATGACCGAGGCGTCGTTGGGGAATCGAATCAACCACTCGTCGGCATCGTCTCGGTGGCGACCACACTTCACCCCCACTCCCTCCGGCCCAAAAAAAGCGAAGATCTTGTCACCGACTTTGGCGACAACGTCTCCTTCCCAGGGTTCGTCCTGCCAGGCGCCCGGTTTGGCGAGGCTGTAGTCCAGTAGCTCGGTGGTGGTCACCTCGCCCCCGCCCCGAAGCGACGGCGCATTTCCTTGTGCCAGCAGCCGTGATGCCAATGCCGTCTGTCCTCCGGCTCGTCATCGGGCACCACCACCAAATGAAAGACGCCGACCAGGATCGAGTTGTTGCACCCGGGACAGAGGTATTGCTTGCGAGCTGCGTGCGGCTGCACGGGCGTCACGGTTATGCCCAGATCGCCCACAGCACGAGGCCGATGACGACGATGATCGTTCCGGCCACAAGAGCCAGGTCGGCGGCGCCCTTGCGGGCCGGTCGGAACGGGTTGAAGCCCATGGCCAGGCACGTTACCGGCGACCCCCGGGGCTACCGTGACCGGCCATGTGGTTGCGCTCCGATGACCGCGGCTCTGTTCGCTGGCTAACCCTCGATCGAGTCGAGCGAAAGAATGCGGTTCCACCCGAAGGCTGGGACGAACTCCGGACAGGTTTTGTGGAATTCGAGTTGTCAGATCAACGCGTGCTGGTCATCACCGGAGCAGGCGGCGCCTTCTGTTCCGGAGCCGATCTCGATCCGGAAGCACGCAATGAGACCGGGTTAGTGGCCAATCGTCGGCGCATGCAAAGGGTGGGCGAGGCGGCGATGGCCCTCCATCGATTGACCAAACCGACCGTGGCCCTGGTCGATGGCATCGCCGCCGGCGCTGGGATGAACCTCGCCCTCGGATGCGATCTCGTCGTCGCCACTTCCCGGGCCCGCTTCAGCGAGATCTTCGTCCAAAGGGGATTAACCCTCGACTTCGGGGGAATCTGGCTCTTGCCACGCATGGTCGGGTTGCAAAGAGCCAAAGAGCTTTCCCTAACCGGGAGGATCATCGACGCCAACGAGGCAGCGGCCATTGGGCTGGTCCTCGAAGTCATCGAGCCCGACACCGTTGAGGAGCGCATGCAGGAGCTCACGTCGGCGCTCGCAGCCGGCGCCCCGGTGGCACAAATGTTTACGAAGCAGAACCTCAACGCCTCGCTGCAGCTCGATTTCTCCCAGGCACTGGCAAGTGAGGGCCAAGCCCAGGCCATCTGTCTCGCCAGCGACGACGCAGTCGAAGGCGTGAATTCGTTTCTGGAAAAACGACCGGCACGTTTCCAGGGTCGATAATTAGGGGAGCATCTTCCGCGGAGGAAACAGCAAGAGGTATTGGGATGGCGGCGAAGCTTCGGGGGTGGTGATGCGGATCGGTGAGGGGTTTAGGAGGCTCTGAACTTTTTTCTGATTCTTCTCCGCCGGAGGTCGGCTGGGTTACGAAACGTGAGCGACTGGCTCTGTGCCACCCTCGACATCTCTCCCCAGACCGTCTCCCGGCTCCGCACCCTGGCCTATGGCTGAGGAGGATCAACGGCGTTAAGGGAGGGAAAGATCGGCTTCGACCGCTCCTACTGGCTTTCTCAGCTCTCCGAGACCGGGCTGTCTCCCTCCGAGCTTCTGGAACTGTCAGAGAAGGGCCGATGCCTTGGCCTCGATCTGTCTCGACTCGCTCACCGGGGGAGGAGAGGAGGAGAACGGAAGGGCGGTGACCGTGGCCGAGGTCTTTATCGATGCCCAGCTCGCCTCCCTCACCACCGGTGAAGCCGGGGTCACCCTCTCCTCCTGACCCAAGGTGGGTCCAGACGTCTTGAGTGAGATCCTCTGTGGGGGGAAGGTCCGTCTCATCGCCCAGGACCTCAACCGTGTCTTCTACTCCGATCTGGGAGAGGCAGTCCCATCCGCCATCAGAAGCTTGGTCCTCTGCCGGGACCACGGCCAGTGTGCGATCGAGGTTTGTCGGAGCCGTTACCGGCTCCAGATCCATCACCTCTTGGAACGAAGCCGGGGTGGGAGCCATCGTCCCGACAACCTGATAACCCTCTGTTCATCATGGTCCTTTAACCCGTTATGCCTTTCCCATGAGGTCGGGCTAAAGAACCATGAGCTTTCACCATCACGTCGCCATCCATGGGCGAGGGATGGATATCGATCCCGAGTCCCCGGTCCACCGGAGACGGCTGCGCTGGCCGAGTGGTCCCGATCCGCTACCGCCTAGACCAACACCAACACCCAGACTTTCGAAAACTTCTTGAGATAAGACGTTTGATCTCGCGCCTCTAGTCATCGTCAAGGCCGCTGGCTCTCGCCGAGTACGGCCATGCTTCTGTCCCCGCGCACGCCCCACGTTCGCCCCTGAGCATTAGTTGCAGTGCGGGTCCACTCACAATGCGAGTGGCCATGGCCTTCGATTCCGCATCTGGGAAGGGAACTGGCTAGTGCCACGGTCCTGGTGACCCGCATCTCTCCTGCGTCTGTTGTCGTTGCTGGGATCTGGCCCCCGGTTCGGATGCCGGCTTTTTGGCTCTCGCCATCTGTTCGAGACGTCGGGGAAAACACTCCCCAACAACCCCATTTGACACTTAGAGGAGCATCCTGAACGAGGGTGTGCCGCAGCAGACCGGGATAACGAACCTCTAGAACCTGCCAACTTCCGCTCGTATAACCAATGAGTGTTTGCCCAGACGATGTCGGTGGCGATGGTCGGAGCCGAGCCCCGACCAGTCCGGATCGAAGCCCATGTCGGCCGGCCCTCGGAGGCCTTCTCGCTGGTAGGCCTGCCCGACACCTCGATCAGGGAGGCCAAGCAGCGGGTCAAGGCGGCGATTCTCTCGTCGGGCTGTGAGTTTCCGCTCCGACAGATCACAGTCAACCTGTCTCCGGCTGACCTTCCCAAGGCCGGATCCGACTACGACCTTCCGATCGCGCTCGGGGTACTGGCCGCCTCCAAGGTCATACCCAGCCCGGGAAGGATGATCGTGGCAGGAGAACTTGCCCTCGATGGCACGGTGCGTCGCAGCCGCTGGGCGATCGGGGCCGCCGTCCTGGCGGTCGAGCGCGGATGGCCGTGCCTGGTCGCCGAGGCCGATGCCTCGACTGCCGCCCTGGTGCCGGGTTCGACAGTTTTTGCTATTTCCAGCCTGGCCGAGGCAAGCTCGGTTGTGGCCGGCGGCGCCTCCCCACGGTTGGCAGAGCCGAAGCCGGAGGATCCCGGCATTGACGAGATCGACCTGGCAGATGTCCGCGGACAACCCCGCGCTCGGCGCGCCCTTGAGATCGCCGCCGCCGGCGGACACCATCTCGTGATGATCGGGTCGCCGGGGTGCGGCAAGACAATGCTCGCCCAACGACTCCCGACGATCCTCCCTCGGCTCGAACCGGACGAGGCCGTCGAAGTTGCCTGCCTATGGGCTTCTGCCGACCGCTTCCGGCCATTCACCTCCCGTCCTCCGTTTCGAGCCCCTCATCACTCCGCCTCGATGGCGGCAGTGGTAGGTGGCGGCAACCCTCACCCCCAGCCGGGCGAGCTCTCGCTTGCCCATGGTGGAGTCCTCTTCCTCGACGAACTGGGAGAGTTCCCGCCTCACCTCCTGAATGCCCTCCGCCAACCGCTCGAGGAGGGGACAGTGACAATCGCCCGTCGGGGGAGAAGTGTGACCTTTCCGGCTCGAGCACAGGTAGTGGGTGCCTCCAACCCCTGTCCTTGCGGGTTTCAGACCGACCGGGTGGTGTCCTGCAAATGTCCACCCAACGAAGTGGCTCGCTATCGACGAAGGCTGACGGGACCGTTCCTCGACCGATTCGATCTCCGTCTCCACATGACCGCTCCCGACCCCGATCTCCTGTTGGGTCCTCCGGCCGAGGATTCGGCGACCGTCAAGGACCGGGTACTGGATGCCCGCCGGACCCAACTCGAGCGAAGTCAGAAAACCAACTCAGCCCTGAGTCGAAAGCAGCTCGACTCGCTTTCCTATGACGGCGCCGCCCTCGACCTAGTTGCGGCCGCCGTTCGCAAAGGGGTTCTCACCGGCCGGGGCGCCGATCGGGTGCGGCGGATCGCCAGAACGATCGCTGACCTCGCGCACACCGAGACCGTCGACCAAGTTCATGTTGGCGAGGCGCTCTCCTATCGAGGTTCGATCTGAACCCCCCTCGGCAGGAGAGTCTCCCTACGTTCCTCACCGGAGTGCCGTCACTCCCGGAAAAGCTGTGGGTGATAGGCACGCTCCCTTCCACTCTTGGGATTGCGATCGTCGGCACCAGGCGGTCGACTGCCTACGGAACGGCAGTTGCTCGCGCGCTCGGGCGCGCCGTCGCCACCGCCGGGTGGCCGGTGATCAGCGGACTCGCCCGCGGGATCGATGGGGTGGCCCACCAAGCCTGCGTCGATGCTGGCGAGCCGGGGTGGGCCGTGCTGGGTTCGGGACTCGACATCGTCTATCCCCGCCAGAACCAAGGCCTGGCGAAAAGATTGATCGCCCAAGGTGGAGGATTGATCTCAGAGTACGAGCCAGGGACTCCACCCGCTCCGTTCCGCTTCCCGGCCCGCAACCGCATCATCGCCGCCCTCTCGGGAGCGGTCGTGGTGGTCGAGGCAGCAGTGACCGGGGGAGCGTTGATAACGGCCCGCCTGGCGCTCGAACTGGGCCGGGATGTGCTGGCCGTCCCCGGCGACATCGATCGCCAGGTGTCAGTGGGTTGCAATCTCTTGATTCGAGATGGCGCCCACCCAGTTCTCGGGCCTACTGACCTCGTCGAAACGCTCTCATTCGTCATGGGCCGACCGCCCCGAGTACCAGCCCCTGAAGGGAAATGGACGGAGGATGTCGACACAGAGCTGGCCCGCGCCGACCGCCCGGTCGGAGAGGCACTGGCGGAGCTGACTCGGCGGGAACTCGGAATCTGAGGTGATTGCCAATACCCTGACGGCATGGCCGATCGCCAACTGCCCAATTGGGCCGCGCCGCTGGTCGAGTCCTACCTCGATCGGTTGCAGACCCAGCGGGGCTACAGCCTCCACACCATCGATGCCTATCGCCGCGACCTGACACAGTTCTTCTCCTTCTGTTCTGGGGAAGGCATCGACGACTGTCAAGCCCTCGATCGTCAGATCCTGCGCCGCTACCTGGCCAATCTCGATCGGGGGGGATACGCCCGTCGCTCCATCGCTCGTAAGTCGTCGGCCGTTCGCAGCTTTTTCGAGGACTCAGTCCGCCGGCATCTGCTCCTCACCAATCCGGCCGCGGTGCTCTCGCGCCCGCGGCTTCCCGAGCGCCTGCCCCGGGCCCTCCCTCAGAGGCAGGTGGTGTCGCTCCTCGATGACCTACCCACTACGACATGGAAGGACCTGCGCGATCGAGCAATCCTCGAATTGCTCTACAGCACCGGGATCCGGGTATCAGAACTTGCCAACCTGACCATCGACGCCTTCACCACCGACTTGCTAACGGTGACCGGCAAGGGAGGCAGGGTACGTTCGATCCCGGTGGGGAAACCGGCGCAGGAGGCGATCGCGAAATGGATCGAAGAAGGTCGGGGATCGATCGCGGGCGCCGACGCCGGCAGCTTCGCCTTTCTGGGGGATCGCGGGCGGCGCCTGGACGAGCGGGGCGTTCGCCGGGTCGTGCGCAATCGGGCCGCCACCTTCCCCCATGCGCTGCGTCACTCCTTCGCCACTCACCTGCTCGAAGGCGGTGCTGACCTGCGGGCGGTCCAAGAGATGTTGGGTCACCGTGACCTCCAGACCACCCAGATTTACACTGCCGTATCCCGCCTCCACCTGAAATCGACCTATGACCTCAGCCATCCTCGAGCCTGAAGAAGATTCGAGCGCCCTTCCTGGGCTCTGGCAACGCCTCAAAGAAGAGAGCGACGGCCAGGCGCGGGAAGCGCTGATCCTCCAGTTCTCGCCGCTCGTGAAGTTCGTCGCCGGCCGCGTCGCCGCCGGTCTGCCTCGCAATGTCGACCAATCCGACCTCGTTTCCTACGGCGTCTTCGGCTTGATCGATGCCATCGATAAGTTCGAGCCCGAGCGCGGTTTCAAGTTCGAGACCTATGCCATCAACCGGATCAAGGGTTCGATCCTCGACGGCCTCCGCTCCCTCGATTGGGTCCCCCGCTCCGTCCGCTCCCGGGCCCGGGAGATGGAACGGTCGCTCTCAGAGCTCGAACACCGGCTGCAACGAACCCCCTCCGACGAGGAGCTCGCCAAACACATGGGCCAAGAGGTGGAATCGATTCGCTCCACCCTGGCGGAGATCTCGAACCTCGGTTTGATCGCCCTCGACGAGATGATCGGTCCCGACGCCGGTTCCTCTCTCGGCGATTTCCTTCCCGATATCGGGGGAATGAGTCCCGAGGCGGCATTTCAAGCTGAGGAGACGAGGCACCTCCTCGGCGACGCCATCAATCGGCTCCCCGACCGGGAACGCCTTGTTATCACTCTTTACTATTTCGAAGGCCTTACGCTCGCCGAGATCGGAGATGTGCTCGGCGTCACCGAATCCCGGGTTTGTCAGATTCACGCCAAGAGCGTTCTCTCGCTCAGAAACCGAATGGCCTAGCCCCCGCTACCATTGCTTTCCAACGACACACGTCGGCGATCCCTCTCAGGTCGGAGTGCTCTTAGGACGCGCCGCTACGCCGGCGGAGGAAACAACCAAAGGAGAATTTGTGACTGCGGTAACCATCAAGCAGTTGCTCGAGGCAGGAGTCCACTTCGGGCACCAAACCCGGCGCTGGAATCCCAAGATGAAGCCGTATATCTACGGCGAGCGCAACGGCATCCACATCATCGATCTTCGTCAGACTCTTTCCCAGATCGAAGCGGCGGCCGCCTATCTGAAGGACCTCACCGCCAAAGGCGGGACCGTTCTCTTCGTCGGAACGAAGAAACAAGCACAGGCTCCGATCGCCGAGGCGGCGCAATCAGCCGGGATGCCCTTTGTGAACTTTCGCTGGCTCGGCGGAATGCTCACGAATTTCGCCACCATCCAAAAGCGCATTTTCTACATGAAAGAACTCGAGCGGATGGAGGCGTCCCAGGAGATCGCCAGCCTCTCCAAGCGGGAACGGCTCTCGATCAGCCGTGAGCTCTCAAAGCTCCAGCAGACGCTCGGGGGGGTGCGGGAGATGACGAAGACCCCCGACGCCATTTTCATCGTCGATGTCAACACCGAACACACCGCGGTCAGGGAAGCTGCCCGGCTGGGCATCACTACGTTGGCCCTGGTCGATTCGAACTGTGACCCCGACCACATCGACTTTGTCATTGCTGGAAACGACGATGCCATTCGGGCTGCATCGGTTGTCGCCGGGGCACTGGCCGAAGCTTGCCGAGAAGGCAAAGGAGGAGACACCAAGCAAACCGAAGCCGAGTTCGCTCCCGAAGAGGCCGCCAGTGGCTGAAGTCGCGGCCAAAGAGGTGCAGAAGCTCCGGCAGATGGCCGGGGTGGGGATGATGGACGCCAAGCGGGCCTTGGTGGAGACCGAAGGCGACGTGGAAAAAGCCCTGGAGTTGTTGCGGGTCCGGGGCCTGGCCAAGGTGGCGAAGCGAGCGGGAGAGCGCGAGGCCAACCAGGGCTCGATTGGCACGTACTTGCACTACCAGGCGGACCGGCCCGTAATTGGCGTCTTGGTCGATCTGGCTTGCGAGACCGACTTCGTCGCCAAAAATCCCGACTTTCGCCAGGTAGCCGACGATATCGCCATGCACATCGCCTGGGGAAAACCCCGTTGGATTCGACGCGAAGACGTTGACTCGGTCGAGTTGGGGAGCGAGAAAGACTTCTTTGCCGCCCAAGCCCGGGAGGAGGGAAAGCCCGAGCACATCATCGACCGGATCGTCGAGGGCAAAGTCAACTCCTACTACGAGGACCATGTGCTCTATGACCAAAAGTTCGCCCGGAGCGAATCATTCGACGGGACCGTCGAAGCGATGGTCAACGATCTCGCCGCTCGGATGGGGGAGAACATCTCAGTGAGGCGAATGGCGATGTTGCGAATCGGCGAGGCCGATGGCCAAGCAAGTGATGGTCAAGGACACTGATGGGTCGTAGGGTCCTCCTCAAGCTGTCGGGCGAGGCGTTTGCCGACCCGGTCACCGGCTATGGCATCCATCCGGCGACAGTAAAACGAGTGGCCACAGAGATCGCCGAAGCAGTAAACGCCGGTGCGGAAGTGGCCACCGTGGTTGGGGGTGGGAACATCTGGCGGGGAGTCTCCGAGCATGCCCAAGGCATGGATCCGGCCAACGCCGACTACATGGGGATGCTGGCCACGGTGATCAATGCTCTCGCCTTGCGTGATGCGCTCGAGCACGCCGGACTTGAGACCCGGGTGCAAAGCGCCATCTCCATGCAACAGTTGGCCGAGCCTTACATCAGGTTGCGGGCTCGCCGCCATTTGGAGAAGGGTCGAGTCGTCGTCTTTGCAGCCGGCACCGGCAACCCGTTTTTCACCACCGACACCGCCGCCGCCCTGCGAGCGGTCGAAGTCGGCGCCGCGGCACTGCTTAAGGCGAGCAGAGTCGACGGTATCTACTCGGCCGATCCCAAGCTCGATCCGAAGGCGCAGAAGCTCGACGAGTTGAGTTATATGGATTTCCTATCTCAAGAACTTGGGGTCATGGACGCCACCGCAATTACGATGTGCCGCGAGCACGACGTTCCAATCGTTGTCTTCGACATGACCGTGGCTGGCAATATCGTGCGGGCGATCGCCGGCGAGCCGATCGGAACCATCGTCCACTAAAGAGGAGGCGGGATGATCACCGAGGTCCTGGCCGAGGCGCAACGAAAGATGGAACAGGCGTCAGAGCACGTCGGCTCTGAGTTCGCCACGGTTAGAACCGGTCGGGCCAACCCTCAGATCCTGCATCGAATCCATGTGGACTACTACGGCTCCCCGACCCCCCTCCAGCAGATTGCATCGTTCTCCGTGCCCGAGCCCCGCCTCCTGGTGGTCCAGCCCTACGATCGCAATTCGATCAACGCCATCGAGAAGGCGATCAAAGCCTCCGACCTCGGTCTCAACCCGTCGAACGACGGCACCCTCATCCGGCTCAGCTTTCCGACTCCGACCGAGGAGCGCCGCAAAGAGTTGATCCGCATGGTGCGGCACATGGCCGAGGAGGGCCGAGTGGCGGTCCGTAATGTGCGCCGCCACAGCAAAGAGGACATCGAGGCCTTGAAGGGCGAGGTCTCCGACGACGAGATCCGACGGGCCGAGAAAGAACTCCAGGATTTCACCGACAAGTTCGTGCACCGGATCGACAGTCTCCTGAACGACAAAGAAAACGAACTCGGAGAGGTGTGAGTTGAGCGGCCAGGAAGAAACAGCGGCCGAAACTCCGGCCGGTAGGCGATTCGGTCGGCCCTGGGAGGAACCGATCGAGGGCGAGGGAAAGGACGGTCTCGAGGGACTGCTGCCCGAGGACGAGGACATTCCTCTGTCGGAAGAGGCCTACCTGTCTGCCACCACCGCCGAGTATCGAGACTTGGCTGAGGAGATCGCCCGCGGCGCTCAGTCCACGCCAGGACCCGTGGCCGCTGCCATGGCCGGTGTCGGCACTGGCCTGGTCGACTTCGGGGACGTCACCGGTCAAAGAGGCCCGAGCGAAGAGGAGCTCGAGCACATCGAGCAGGCCGCCTCGAGCGATCTCGCCATGCGGGTGATCTCGGCTGTGGTCCTGATCGGGCTTTTCGGAGTCAGCCTTTTCCTCGGGGGTTGGCTCTTTACTTCCTTTATCGCCTTCCTGATGGTGATTGCACTCGGCGAGTTCTTTAGCACCCTGCGGCGGAACGGCTATGTCCCGATTGCTCTGTTCGGCCTGTTGGGCATGCTCGGTACGGCAGTGGCCGCGCACTTGGGAGGTCCGGCGCCGATGCTGGTGGTGGTACTGCTCTCCGCTCTGGCCGTGATTCTTTTCTTTTCGCTCGTCCCCCGGCGACGACCTCTCGATAACCTCGCCCTCACGATCTTTGGCACAGCCTGGGTGTCGTTGCTCGGGTTTGCCATCATCATCGGCCGCTCGCCTTGGGCGATTCCCTTGATCCTGCTCCTAGTGATCGTGGTGGCCGCCTTCGACATGGGGAGCTACTTCGCCGGGAGGGCGATGGGTCGTCACCCCATGGCTCCGGCGCTCTCTCCCCAGAAGACCTGGGAAGGATTCGTCGGTGGAACCGTCCTGGCGATTGCCACCGCTGCGTTTCTCTCGACGGTGGACTATTTCCCGGTCAGCCTCAATCAATCAATGGTCTTGATCGCGATCGTGGTCTTACTGTCACCGATTGGTGATGCCGCCGAGTCCCTCATCAAGCGCAGTCTGGGCCAAAAGGACATGGGAGCCGTGATGCCAGGTCACGGCGGTCTTCTCGACCGGCTCGACGGCCTCCTCTTCGTGGCTCCAGCCGCTTATCTTTTCCTGGGCTCCGCCGGTTTGCTTTAGAACATGAAATCCCTGGTGGTGCTGGGGGTCACCGGCTCGATCGGTCGCCAAACCCTCGAGGTGGCGAGCGAGCTCGGATGGCCGGTGGCGGGAATCGGGGCGCGGCATCCGAGCGCCGAACTCACCGAGATCGCCCTCTCGCTGCCCGAGAGCCGGGTGGCAGTGGCCGGGGGGTCGAAGGAGGAACGTTCCGAATTTGTCGGGCGGGTCGGAACGCGGGTGAGGTTCGGGTCCGAAGCATTGGAAGAGATGGCGGCTACTGGCGGAGCCGTGGTGATGAACGGCATCGTCGGCCTGGCCGGGCTGCCGTTGACCCTGGCGGCGGCGAGGTCCGGCAATCGCGTTGCTCTGGCCAACAAGGAGTCGATGGTGGCGGCAGGAGCGCTGATCCGATCCGAGCTCCAGAGAAGCGGGGGGGAATTGATCCCGGTCGACTCGGAGCACTCGGCGATTTTTCAGTGCCTCGCCGGCGAAGAGCGGAAGGCCGTTGACCGGGTCATCCTCACTGCCAGCGGGGGCCCGTTCCGGACCTGGGAGCCTGACCGCCTCGAGTCGGTGACGCCGGCAGAGGCTCTGCAACACCCCAACTGGTCGATGGGAGACAGGGTCACGATCGATTCCGCCACCATGGCCAACAAAGCGCTCGAAGTGATGGAAGCTCAGCAACTCTTCGAGTTGGACGTCGAGCAGATCGAAGTGGTGGTCCATCCCGAGAGCGTGGTGCACTCGATGGTGGCTTTTCGAGATGGGTCGATCAAGGCGCAGTTGGGCGCTCCCGACATGAGGCTGCCAATCGCCTATGCCCTCACCTATCCGGACCGGGCACCTGCTGTCGTCAAGCCCTTCGATTTCGCCGGCGTCTCTCTCCACTTCGAGACACCCGACCCCGACAAGTTCGGGGCCCTGGCTCTTGGTTACCACGCCGCCCGCCTGGGCCGGAGCGCTCCGGCCGTGTTCAACGCCTCCGACGAGGTGGCGGTGGCCGCGTTCCTAGGAGGCAGGCTGGGCTTTCGGTCGATCACTTCGATTATCGAGCGCACCCTCGACGAGATGGGAGTGCAGGCGATCGACACCGTCGACGACGTCCTGGCGGCCGATCGGAAGGCTCGTTCCTTTGCCGCCGCAGCTATTGCCGGGTCCTGTTAGAGGGAACCGTCCGGTAGCCTGAGGCACACTTTGCTAGGAGCAATTGGCGGCGTCCTCGCCATCGTCTTCTTCGTAACCGCCCACGAGCTAGGTCATTTCCTCGCGGCCAAGGCGGTTGGGATCAAAGCCACAGAGTTCTTCTTTGGCTTCGGGCCTCGTATCTGGTCTTTCCGGCGGGGCGAGACCGAGTATGGAATCAAAGCCATCCCCCTCGGGGGTTATGTGCGGGTACTAGGCATGAACCCGGTCGAGGAAGTGGCCGAAGCCGACCTCGGTCGAACCTATCGCGAACAGGCCTTCTGGAAGAAATCCGTGGTCGTGCTGGCGGGGGTAACGATGAACTTCTTCATCGCATATGTGATGTTCGCCGGCCTGCTTTTGGTTAACGGGGTTACACAGCTCTCGACGACCCTCTCGGAGGTCGTAGCCACTTTCCCCGAGACCGGAGATCGAACCCCGGCATCTCTCGCTGGCTTTGAGGCCGGTGACACCGTTGTCGCGGTCAATGGCGTTCCCACTCCTGACTGGACAGACGTGGGACGCCAACTCTCCTCCCGCCCCGGCGAAGACGTGGTAGTAACCGTCGAGCGCGATGGCTCCCAGCTCGACATTTCCGCCACCCTTGCCACGCGAATTCATCCCGATACGGGCAAACCGAGCGGCTTTCTGGGCGTGGCTCCGAGCGTGGTCGAACGCGAGCTCGGGCTCTGGGAATCACTCGGCACCGCCGGGAGCCAGCTCGCGTCCAGTGTCGACATCACTTTTCAAGTCTTGGGACGGATCGTCCAGCCCGGCACCCTCTCTGTGCTGGCGCGAGTCCTCGTGGGCGACACCGATGTCCCCGACGAGATCCGCCCGGTGAGTCCGATCGGGGTCGGCAATATCGGCAGCCAGGTCGACGAGTTCGGCTGGGGTCCGTTTCTCTTCTTATTGGCTTCGGTCAATGTGATGCTCGCCACCCTCAACGTTCTCCCGCTCTACCCGTTGGACGGGGGCCATTTCGCGGTGGCCCTCTACGAGAAGATCTCCCGCCGCCAGGTCAATGTCCGGGTGTTGATTCCGGTGGCGGCGGTGGTCGTCACCCTGGTCAGCTTCCTCGGACTGGTGGCGATCATTCTCGACCTCGTCAACCCGATCGATCTTTAGCTCATTGAGCGTCGACCCGTGACCCCGCGCCGAAAGTCCCGTCAGCTCCACGTCGGTCCCGTTGCCGTCGGGGGAGACGCTCCCATCTCGGTGCAGTCGATGTGCACCACGAAAACCGCCGATGTCGACGGCACCCTGGCACAGGTGTACGCACTGAAGGGGGCAGGGGCCGACATCGTTCGCATCACATGCAACGACGTCGAAGCGGCCCAGGGGCTGGCGGAGATGATGCCGCGGATGCCGGTGCCGATCATCGCCGACATCCATTTCCAGTACCGGCTGGCTCTGGCCGCACTCGAAGCCGGCGTTCAGGGGCTGCGGCTCAACCCGGGCAACATCCGCGACCCTGAGCACATCAAGACGGTAGCCCGCGAGGCGAAAGACCGGGGCGTGCCAATCAGAGTCGGGGTCAACGCCGGCTCGCTCGACAAGGACCTCTTGAAGAAGTACGGGGCGGCCGTGCCCCCAGCACTGGTGGAATCGGCCCAGAAGGAGATCAGCTATCTCGAAGAGGTTGATTTCTTCGACATCAAGATTTCCGTCAAGCATTCGAGCGTTCCCTCGATGGTCGACTCCTACCGACTCCTGGCCGAGGCAGTTACCTATCCCCTCCACCTCGGGGTCACGGAAGCGGGCCCGCCACCCGGTGGGCTGATCAAATCGGTGGCCGGCATCTCCACTCTCCTATTGGAAGGAATCGGCGACACGATTCGCTTCTCGCTCACCGCCGATCCGATCGACGAAGCCAAAGCCGGGAGACAATTGCTCGAGTATCTGGGCTTGCGGGAACGGAAAGGGCTCGACCTCATCGCCTGTCCGTCGTGCGGGCGAGCCGAGGTCGACGTGATCCGAGTGGCCAGCGAGGCGCAGAAGGCACTCGAGGCGGAGTCGATTCCGATTCAGGTGGCGGTGATGGGATGCGTAGTCAACGGCCCGGGCGAGGCCCGCGAAGCCGACCTCGGCATCGCCGCCGGCCGCGGGCGGGGCCACCTCTTCGTGAAGGGCAAGGTCGTAAGGGTCGTGCCGGAGGCGCAGATGGTTGAAGCCCTGGTGGAGGAGGCAAAGCGGTTGGTCGAAGAGGGGATCGAAGCACGGTTGGCGGCTGCTGACCAGGACGCCGAGGCGATCGCCGCTGGCGCCCGTGAGGAGTTATTACAGATTCAGGGCGATGTCAACCGGGTGGAGATCAAACGCCGGAGAGTTCGCGAGGTCGCGGCCAACCCCGACTGATCGGTACCCTCCCGCTGCGATGCGTTGGTCCCAGGCGTTCATTCCCACGCTGCGCGACGACCCTACGGAGGCCGAGGCCGCCTCTCACCGGCTGCTCATCAGAGGGGGTTTCGTCCGCCCGCTGTCGGCCGGCCATTACTCGATGCTGCCACTGGGTCAGAAAGTGCGCGCGAAGATCGGAGGAATCATCCGCCGGGAGATGGACGCCATCGGCGGTCAACAGTTTCATCTTCCCGCCCTCCATCCCGGCGAGCTCTGGAAACGCTCGGGTCGTTGGGAGGTCATGGGAGACGAGCTGTTCCGCTTGGTCGATCGCAAGGGGGCCGACAACGTGCTCGGCATGACCCATGAGGAGGTCTTCGCCCAGCTCGCCACCGAGGTTCACTCATATCGAGACCTCCCTCAGATCTGGTATCAGATCCAAACCAAGTTTCGAGACGAGCCCCGTCCCAAGGCCGGACTTCTCCGGGTGCGCGAGTTCACGATGAAGGACTCGTACTCGCTCGACATCGACACCGCCGGCCTCGACACTGCTTTCGACCTTCATCACGGCGCCTACCGGCGCATGTTCGGGGCGATGGGACTAGATGCAATTGACGTCGAGGCTTCCTCAGGGGCGATGGGCGGAAGCAAGTCCGTCGAGTTCATCGTCCGCAGTCCGGCGGGAGAGGACTGGATCGTCAGCTGCTCCAACTGTGACTACCGAGCCAACCTGGAACGCGCCGTGTCGGCTTTAGCGCCCGTTTCCGATCCCGCCGAGAAGGCGAGTCTCGAACGGTTCCCGACGCCGGGGATCAAGACCATCGCCGCCCTCGCCTCCGGCTTTCCCGAGGTCGCCTCGCCCGATCGACAGATCAAGACTCTGGTCTATCTCCTCGACGGCGCCCTCAGTCTCGTCCTGGTGCGAGGTGATCACGAGCTGCTGGAGCAGAAGCTGGTCGACGCCACCGGGGCAACCAATGTGCGCCCGGCGACAGCCGAAGAGATCAGGGCCGCACTCGGTGCCGATCCCGGAAGCCTGGGCGGGGTCGCGGTCACCGGGTTTCCGATCATCGCCGACAATGAGCTTTCGGGTCGCACTCATCTGGTCACCGGAGCCAATGAAGATGACTTTCATTATCGGGGAGTGGATGTCGCCCGCGACATCGAAGTCGGCAAATGGGCGAGCTTGAGAACCACCAAGGCGGGCGAGCCCTGTATCCGCTGCGGCTCACCGCTCGAGGTGTGGAAGGGTATCGAGGTCGGCCACATCTTCAAGCTGGGGACCATGTACTCAGAGGTGATGGGTGCTCTGGTTCAAGACGAGGATGGCCAATCTCTCCCCATTGTGATGGGTTCCTATGGCATCGGGCTCGAGCGGGCGCTGGCTGCTGTGGTGGAAGCCAACCACGATGAGCGGGGAATCGTATGGCCAACTTCGGTGGCCCCCTATCAAGTGGTAGTCACGGTGCTCAGGGTCGACGATCCTGACACGATGGACGCCGGCGAAGCTCTCTACGAGGTGTTGGTCAAGCGCGGGGTCGAAGTAATCCTCGACGACCGCTCCGAGCGGCCCGGGGTCAAGTTCGCCGATGCCGAGCTGATCGGGATTCCCTTGCGGGTGACTATCGGTCCCAAGGGGCTCGCGGCCGGAACAGCCGAGCTCACCACTCGCCGAGGTCTCGCCACGGAGGAGGTCGAACTGGCCTCGCTACTGGATCGCCTGGCCGAACTCCTCGCCTAGCCGTTCCTTACCCGAGTAGATGACGAGACCGCGGTCTCGGACAAACCCGGCCAGCGTCATCCCCACCTCCGTGGCCAGGTCTACTGCCAGCGAAGACGCCGCCGAGACTCCGCCCACTACGGGGATCCCGGCCACGGCCGCCTTCTGAGCGATCTCGAAGGAGATCCGACCCGAAACCATCAGGGTCACTTCCCCGAGCGGCCACCTGTGGCGGGCCAGTTTCCCGATCGCCTTGTCGGTGGCGTTGTGACGTCCCACATCCTCGGCGGCCGCCAGCAACTCACCGGCGCCAGAAAAGATGGCCGCGCCATGGAGGCCGCCGGTGGCGGCGAAGGTCGGTTGCGCTTCGGCCAGAAGCTTGGGGAGCGCCAGAAGCCCCTCAAGGGTGATCTGCGGCCCGCGGGGGAGCGGTCGGGCGGCGATCCGGACGGCGTCGATCGACGCCTTGCCACAAACCCCGCAGCTCGAAGTGGTGTAGGCGTTGCGGCGGAATTGCTCGGGGTCGACCTTGACGCCCTCGGCCAGGACCAACCGGTAGCGATCGCCGTCTCCGAGATCGAGGACGGTGTCCACCTCGCCGGGCGAGAGCACGATCCCTTCGGTGATGGCGAACCCGAGGATCAACTCCTTCTCCTGGCCTGGTGTCCTCATCAAGACGGCCAATGGCGTCCCCTCGAGCCGAATCTCGATCGGCTCTTCTGTCGCCAATCGATCGATGGCGCGGACTGGCCGGCTGCCCTCTTCGACTCGAATGACTTCGACCGACGTCGCCGGCTCCGGCATTTGCGCCAGAATGATGGCAGTTATTCCAACCCAGGGTTGTAGACGCTGTCCAACAACGTCTACAGCCCAGAGAACGAGAGAAATAGGTGATGAGAGCACACAACTTCGGAGCCGGTCCCTGCACCCTTCCCCTCGAAGTCCTCGAAGAAGCCAAGGCCGAGTTCTTGGACTTCGCCGGGACCGGGATGTCGATTCTCGAGATGTCGCATCGATCCCCCGAGTACGAAGCGGTTCACGACGAGGCCCTGCAGTTGGCCCGTGAGGTAGCGGAGGCTCCGAAGGAGTTCGAAGTGCTCTTCGTCCAAGGTGGCGCCACTCTGCAGTTCGGCATGGTGGCGCTCAATCTTCTCCAGCCACAGGAGATGGGGGCGTATGTGGTGTCCGGATCATGGGGGGCGCGAGCACTCGAGGACGCCCAACCCCACGGTGAGGTTTATGCAGCATGGGATGGCAAGGAGTCGGGTTACACCACCATGCCCGAGGAGACACCCGATATCAGGCCCGGGACCCGCTACCTCCACGTCACCTCCAACGAAACCATCGGCGGGATTCGCATGGTCGATTTCCCCCGACCCGACATCCCGTTGGTGGGCGACATGTCGAGCGACTACCTGTCACGACCGATCGATTGGGATCTCTTCGATCTGGTCTATGGCGGAGTGCAGAAGAACCTTGCCCCCGCCGGGATGGCGGTCGTTTACGTCCGGCAGAGCGCGCTCGAAAAGGCGCGCCAGGACCTCGGGTCATATCTGCGTTATGACTGGCACGCCAAAATGAACTCGTTGGGCAATACGCCCCCGATGTTCCCGATCTATCTGATGGGAAAGGTGCTGAGACGTATGCACACCGCCGGCGGAGTGCGGGCCTCAGAAAAGCAAGCGGCGGAGAAAGCCAGGCGCCTTTATCAGACAATCGATGGGAGTGAGGGTTTTTACGAGAACCCCGTCGAGCGCAGTGTTCGCTCCCACACGAACGTGGTCTTTCGCCTGGGCGACCCATCCCTCGAGAGTCTTTTCCTCAAGGAAGCCGAGGCACGGCACATGATCGGCCTCAAGGGTCATCGCAGCGTCGGCGGCTGCCGGGCGAGCCTCTACGCGGCTTTGCCGATGGACTCAGTCACGGCTCTCAGCGAGTTCATGGAGGAATTCGCAAGGAGCCACCGAGCGTTATAATTCCGGAGCCAAGTTAAGGACGCTTTCAGGAGAGGTGGGCGCCCTGCCCACCTTTTTGTTGTGTGAAAGGAACGTCGTGCGGGTGATGGAAAGCCAGGTGCTACGGGCGGTTTGGGATGCGGTGGAGCCGTATTTGGCCGCCGAGCGGCTCGAGCTCGATGACCTCGAGCTGATTGGCCGCGGGCGCGCCCGGACGCTGCGGGTGGTCATCGATTCCGAGACCGAAAAAGTCGACTTGAACCGCATTTCGGAGGTTTCGCGAGGCCTCTCCCGTTTGCTCGACAACCTGGAAGAGGGCTCCGATCTCGCTGGTCCGTATCAGTTGGAGGTGACCTCACCGGGCCTCGAGCGCATGCTGACCCGTCCTCGCCATTTCCAAAAGTCCCTGGGCCGTGAGGTCATCGTAAAAACCGAGGCCGGAACCCGGCGGGGATCGCTAACCCGAGTCGGTGAGGACGATCTCACCGTTACCACCGACCAAGGTCCGGTGTCGATCGTGCTTTCGGAGGTGGTGTCCGCTCGGACGGTCTTCATTTGGGAGAAGCCGGCCAAGCCCGGGCAGAAGGCGCGGAGTTCGTCATGAAGATCGACGCTCCAGTTCTGGAGGCCCTCGACTTGCTCGCTCGCGAGCGTGGCGTCACGGTCGACACCATCCTCGATGCCATCGCCAACGCTCTCGTCTCCGCCTACAAGCGGAGCCCAGGAGCTGCCGAAGAGGCGCGGGTCACCATCGATGCCGACGATGGGGACATCACTGTCTATGCCCAGGAGCTGGACGACGACGGCAACGTTACCCGGGAGTGGGAAGACACCCCTGCTGACTTCGGACGAATTGCTGCCCAGACCGCCAAGCAAGTCATCCAGCAGAAGCTGCGCGATGCCAAGCGGGAGCAGGTCTTCGATGTCTATGCCGGCCGGGAAGGCGACCTCGTGACGGCCATCGTGCAGCAGGTCGATGGTCGCTTCACGATCCTCGACTTGGGCGATGCCGAGGCCATCCTTCCTGGGTCGGAACGGATTCCTTACGAGCGGCTCGATCGGGGCAACCGGGTCAAGGCGCTGATCCTCGAAGTTCGCAACGAAACCAAAGGGCCCCAAATCGTTGTCAGCCGCAGCCACCCCGATCTGGTACGACGGCTCCTCGAGCTCGAGGTCCCCGAACTGGCGGATGGAACGGTCGAAATCGTGGCCATCGCCCGTGAGCCGGGCCATCGCACCAAGATCGCAGTTGTTTCCCATGACTCCAACGTCGACCCCAAGGGGGCGTGTGTCGGGGCGCGCGGATCCCGTGTTCGTCAGGTGGTGAACGAGCTTCGGGGTGAGAAGGTTGACGTCGTGCAGTGGCGGGAGAACACCAGCCAGTTCATTGCCGAGGCGCTTGGGCCTGCCAAGGTGAAAGAGGTCAAAGTCGACGATGAAGCCAAGGTGGCCGAAGTGATCGTCAGTGATCACCAGCTTTCCCTCGCCATCGGCAAAGAGGGGCAGAATGCCCGGCTCGCGGCCCGGCTTTCCGGCTACAAGGTCGACATCCGCTCCGACCGTCCCATGGTGGAGGAGCCGGTCTCTACAAATGACAGCGAGGCCGAACCCGAGGCCGCCGCCCAACCCGAGGCCGCCGCCCAACCCGAGGCCGCCGCCCAACCCGAGGCCGCCGGCCAACCCAAGGCTGCCGCAGGGTCGGCCGAGGAGACCGAGCCAGTCGAGGAGGGGGCCGAGGACACAGAGGCAGCAGAAAGGGTCCAGTAGGTGGCGAAGGTCCGCATCTACGAGCTCGCTCGCGAGCTGGGCCTTGAGTCCAAAGACATTCTCGATCAGGCACACGGGTTGGGGATCAAAGCCAAGACCGCCTCCTCCAGCATCGAAGAAACTGAAGCCGACCTCGTTCGCCTGGCGATCGGCGAAGCCAACGCCCCAGAGCCCGAACCCGAGCAGGAGCCCGAACCCGAGCCACAGCCGCAACTAGAGATGCGCCTGGTCTCGGTCCCAGCGAATCCCTCCGTGACCCAGGTTGCCGAAGCGTTGGGGGAGTCGCCCGCCGAGTTGGTGAAGGCGCTGATGAGCCGGGGAGTCCTAATCGGGGCGGGGGCGCCGATGCCTCTGGAGCATCTCGAATCGGTCGCCGAGCAGTTCGCCGCCATCGTCGAGGTCGAGGCCCTGCCTCCACCCACTCCGAAGGTGACGGCCCGTCCTACTTTCGACGACCTGGAATCTGACCTGGGCCCGCGCCCCCCGGTGGTTACCATCATGGGCCACGTCGACCACGGCAAGACCACGCTCCTCGACACCATCCGCAAGAGCAACGTCGTCGCCGGCGAACAGGGAGGCATCACCCAACACATCGGTGCGTACCAGGTTCAGGTCGGCGACCGTCCTATCACCTTTATCGATACGCCTGGGCACGAGGCTTTCACCGCCCTCCGGGCCCGCGGAGCGGAGATCACCGACATCGTCGTCTTAGTGGTGGCGGCCAACGATGGGGTCATGCCACAAACTGTCGAAGCGATCAGCCACACCCGCGCCGCCGGGGTCAAGATGATCGTGGCGATCAACAAGGTCGATCTCCCCGAAGCAGATCCGTTGCGGGTCCGGACCATGCTCACCGAATATGAGGTGATCACCGAAGACCTGGGTGGCGACATCCCGGTGGTCGAGGTGTCGGCGGTCACCGGACAGGGCGTCGATCATCTTCTGGAGTTGATCGATCTCATTGCCCAGCTGGAAAACTTTCGTGCCAACTCTAAGCCGGCCGCCTCCGGGGTCGTGATCGAGTCTCAGCTCGACCCGGGAATGGGACCAACGGCCACGGTGATCGTGCAAAGGGGAACGCTTCACACCGGCGATTCTTTCGTCGCCGGACGCACAGCCGGACGGGTACGGGCGATGCTTGATTGGGGCGGCAATCGTCAGAAGGAGGCAGAGCCTTCGGCTCCCGTTCTGATCATGGGTTGGGACGAGATTCCCACCGCAGGCGATTCGTTCGAGGTACTAGCGAACGAACGAGAGGCCCGCTCCAAGGCCCAGCAACGCGCCGACGCCGATCGCGACGCGACGTTGAACACTCCTGCCACTGCTCGAGAGCGTCTCGCCAACCTTCTCGAACAGCTACGGGCCGAGGAAGCCGAGTTGCGGGTGATCCTCAAAGCCGATGCCCACGGTTCCCTCGAGGCTTTGCGCGAGTCGCTCGGAAAGATAAAGCGCGAAGGTGGCCGGATCGAGATCATGCACGGAGCCATCGGTGGCATCAACGAGAACGATGTCAAGCTGGCCGAGGTTACGGAGGCAGTGATCATCGGCTTCAACGTTCGCCCCGATGGCAAGACCCGTCGTTTGGCCGAGGAGAAGGCGATAGAGATCCGCACCTACGGGATCATCTACGAACTGCTCGAGGAGTTGGAGGCAATGCTGGTCGGGAGGCTCGCTCCTGACGAGGTGGAGGTGGTCCTAGGGAGCGCCGAAGTTCGTGCCCTCTTCAAAGTGCCACGCCTGGGAACAATCGCCGGTTGTTATGTCACCGAAGGGGAGATGATCCGCAACTCCAAGGCGCGGCTCCTGCGCGATGGAGTGGTGGTGTTTGACGGCGTCATCGGGTCGTTGCGACGCTTCAAGGACGACGTGCGGGCCGTTTCCTCTGGTTTCGAATGTGGCATCGGGCTCGCCGGTTTCAACGATGTCAAAGAGGGCGACACCATCGAGGCCTACCAGGTTCAAGAGGTCGCTCGCATCTGATGCGGGCTGCTGCCCTTCGCTTCGAACTCTTCCTCCCCAACTGCGGCTCACTGAAAGAGAAGCGGGCCGTTCTCCGGCCGATCGTCGAAGGGCTCCGTCGCCGGCTCTCGGTGAGCGTGGCCGAGGTCGGGTATCAGAATTCCTGGCAGCGATCGGTCGTGGGGGTAGCGTTGGTGGCGGCCGACGCCACTCGGCTCGAGTCCCAAGTTGACGGAGTGCGACGCTACGTTGAGGACAACCTCGAGGTTGAGGTGTGCGAGGTGGCCGTCTACTACTCGGAGGACTAGCCATGAGCAAGCCGTCGTTTCCCCGGACACGTCGAATCAACGCCATCATCCAGGAGGTGCTGGCCGAGGAGGTAGAAGAGCTCGCCGATCCTCGCTTGGGGATGGTGACGATCACCGGTGTCGATGTCGCTCCCGACATGAGGCGAGCGATTGTTTATGTCTCGGCTCTCGATCAGGATCACCTCGACGAAACCATCAGAGGCCTCACCGCGGCCGCTCCCCGGTTGCGGGCGGCAATGGGGCGTCAGATTCACACCAAGTACACCCCCACCCTCGAGTTTCGTCAGGATCAGGGAGTCCTGCAGGGGGAGAGGATCGATGCGTTATTGCGCGAGCTGGAACAGCATGACGGTTGATCCCCGGGCACTCGAGACAGCCGCCAACCTTTTGCGGGGAGCTCCCTCAATCGCGATGACATGTCACATCGGCCCCGATGGCGATGCCCTCGGCAGCATGCTGGGAGTGGCTCTGGCGGCGAAGGAGGCGGGGAGGAGTGTCCTCCCCAGCTTCGGCCCACCCTTCGAGCTCGGGCCCAGCTACCGCTTCCTTCCGACCGAACTCCTGGTGCCCCTTTCGGAGGTGCCACCGGAGCCCGAGATCATGGTGACCTTCGACAGCGGCAATATCGAGCGTCTAGGCGACCTCGCCCCGCATGCCGCGGCGGCGAAGACCCTCATCGTTCTAGACCATCATGCCGCAGGCTCCGGCGGCTTCGGTCACGTCAACCTCGTGGACCCGACGGCGGCAGCCACCGCCGAAATCGCCTTCGAGCTCGTAGAGACGATCGGCTGGAAGGTCGACGCCCGGGTGGCCACCTGCTTTCTCACCGGTCTCGTCACCGACACCGGCCGGTTCCAGTACTCCAATACCAGTCCGGCCACGCTGCGGCTGGCTGCCCGTTTGGTCGAGCTTGGAGCGCGTCCGGAGGAGATAGGCCAGCACGTATACGAGGAAACTGCCTTCGGTTATCTCCCGACGGCGGCAGCTGTGTTGGCCCGAGCCCAGCTCGTGCCCGAAGTGGGGCTGGTCTGGTCAGTGCTCTTTGAGACCGATCTCGAGGAAGCTGGCATCGACCTAGCCGACACCGATTCGCTGATAGATCTGGTGCGGCTGCCGATAGAGGCCAATGCGGCGATGATTCTGAAACAGCACGGACCGGGGGTCTTCAAGGGCAGCCTTCGCAGTCGAGGTTTGGTCGACATCGGTTCGGTGGCAGCGGTCCTCGGGGGCGGTGGACATCACAACGCCGCCGGCTTTACTTTCGAGGGTTCTCCCGAGGAGGCGGTGGCAGCCGTAGTGAGGCTCCTCAAAGGAACTCCGTGAGTGGTCCGACCGAACCGTTCGGCCTGCTGGTAGTCGACAAGCCGTCGGGGATCACCTCCCATGACCTGGTCGCCCGGGCTCGGAAAGCAACGAGCACGAAGAAGATCGGACATGCGGGAACTCTCGACCCGCTGGCCACCGGGGTGGTGGTGCTTGCTCTGGGCCGGGCAACACGTCTCATCCGCTACATCCAGGAGCAAGACAAGGAGTATGTGGCCACGGTTCGGTTCGGCATAGCCACTGACACTCTCGACGCCGACGGAGTTGAGACCGACCGCGCTCCGATGTCGTTCGATCGTCACGACTTGATTACGGCCCTCGACCTATTTCGAGGGGAGATCGAACAGATCCCGCCGATGGTGTCGGCCCTCAAGCACGAGGGAAAGCGCCTTTACGAGATCGCTCGCACCGGAGGAGAAGTCGATCGCACGCCGCGACAGGTGACGATTCACGAACTCGAATTGAATGAGTTCGTTCCATCGGACTTCTCTCGCGCCGAGCTTCGCATTGTCTGCTCGAAGGGGACGTACATCCGATCTCTGGCCGATGACCTCGCCCGAACCCTCGGTGGTCGCGCCCACTTGCTCGCCCTGCGTCGAACCCGCGTCGGTATCTTCGGGCTGGAAGGTGCTCTGGGGGCGGACGATCTCGACTCGTGGAAGGGTCACTTGCGCGATCCGGTCGAAGCCGTGGCTGGGCTCAGCGAGTGGCGGGCTTCGGACGAAGAGGTTGACGCCGTTCGGCATGGCCGGCGCTTGCCCTCTCCGTCCAATGCTGCCGGTCACTGGGCGATCCTCGATCGTGATGATCGCTTGCTCGCCGTCTATCGCCAGCGCGGGCGGGAAGCGGTGGCAGAAGTCGTGCTGGCGTGATCGTTCTCCGCGGCCATCCTTATGAATGGGAGGTGGCCCGTCCCACCGCCGTCACCATCGGTGTTTTCGACGGTGTCCATCTCGGTCACCGACGGGTAATCGCGGATCTGGTGGCGCGCTCGGGCGACCTGGAGCCGGCCGTCCTCACCTTCGATCCCCACCCATTGCGGGTTCTGGCTCCGGATAGAGCTCTCAAAATGCTCACCGATATCGATCAGCGCCTCGAGCAATTCAAGATCCTCGGTGTTCGTGTTGCCGGCATTCTCGACTTTCCCGACATCCGAGAGTTGTTGGCCGACGAGTTTTGCGAAAGGGTGCTGGCCGGGGCCTTGGCAGCTAAGCGAGTCGTGATCGGAGCCGACTTTCGCTTCGGCCGCGACCGCGGAGGTGACTCTACGTTCCTGTCCGCAGCCGGTCCCCGTCTCGGGTTCGAAGTCGAGGTGGTCGACTTGCTCGACACCGACGACGGTATCGTCTCATCAACTCGTATTCGTCAGGCGCTTCTCTCCGGTCAGGTTGAAGAAGCGGCCCGGATGCTGGCCCGTCCTTATGAGCTCAAGGGTACGGTGGAGGTCGGAGATCGCCGGGGCACCCAGATCGGATTTCCCACTGCAAACCTTGGTGTGGATGAAGACCGCTTGATCCCAGCCAATGGCGTGTACGCCGCCTGGGCAATGGCTGGGGGAGAGCTTCAGCAGTCGGTGGTGAACATTGGCGTCCGCCCCACTTTCGCCGGTTCGGCCCGGCGGGTGGAGGCTCATCTGCTGCACTGGAGCGGCGATCTGTACGGGCAGTCGTTGGCCCTTCGCTTTCTCTCCCGGATCCGCGATGAGAAGAAGTTCGAGGGGGTCGACGAATTGGTGGCTCAGATCTCATCCGACGTCGAGGCATCCGGGAGAATCTTCGAGGATGCTAAAGTGGGGTCCGTTCCCCACGACTCGCAGGTTTAGCGCGTTCATGAAGACCACTCAACAGATCGTTACCGAATTCGGTCATCACGACGGCGACACTGGTTCGCCCGAGGTGCAGGTTGCCCTGCTGACCGAACGGATCAACCACCTGACCGAGCATCTTCGCCTCCACAAGGGCGATCATCACGGCCGGCGTGGGCTGTTGATGATGGTGGGGCGGCGGCGGCGGTTGCTCGACTACCTGAGAAATCGGGATGTCGAGCGGTACCGCAAGATCGTCTCCCAACTCGGTCTCCGTCGCTAACCGCGACGAACAGCTCGCACCGAATCGGGGGGATCGAACTGGCCGAGCCAGGCCGGTTGCTAGTTGCGAACGCTTGCCTATTGCGAGCGCTCACCACTGGTAACGGGCCGGCTCCTAACAAACAAAGGAGCACTAAGTGCCCGAAATCACCGTAAGCGGCCTCGTCGGGGGTAAGACCCTGTCGTTTTCCACCGGCAAACTCGCCGGTCAGGCCGATGGGGCGGTGGTTGCCCGCCTCGGGGAAACCGAGATGCTGGTTGCCGCCACCGCTAACAAAACCCTGCGGGAAGGGATCGACTTCTTTCCCCTTACCGTCGACTTCGAAGAGCGTATGTACGCCGTGGGTCGCATCCCTGGCTCGTTCTTCCGTCGCGAGGGCCGGCCCACCGAAGACGCCACCCTGGCTGCCCGCCTTATCGACCGACCATTGCGTCCGTCCTTCCGCGAGGACTTCCGATGCGAGACTCATATCGTTGTCACCACGCTTGCGGTCGACGGCGAAAACCTTTTCGACGTCATCGGCCTCAACGGCGCATCGGCGGCGCTCACGATCAGTGGAATCCCCTTCGAGGGACCGATCGGAGCAGTGCGACTGGCATTGAAGAAAGGCGAGTGGATCGCCTTCCCGACCCATAACGATCTTGACGAGTCCGTCTTTGAGATGGTGGTGGCCGGTGGACGCAACTCCAGCGGCGGAATCGACATCATGATGGTCGAAGCATCGGCCACTCCGAATGGCTTGCGACTGGTGGCAGGCGGCGATGCTCCCTCAGACGAGGCGAGCGTGGCTGCGGGTCTCGAGATCTCCAAGCAAGCCATATCCGAAGTTATCGATTTGCAGAGCCAGCTTTTGGAGCGGGCTGGTCGGAAAGAAGTCGAATGGCCGCTGGCTCTCGACTACACAGCCGATCTGCACCAGCGGGTCGAGGCCACGGCCCGGCCCAAGCTCGAGCAAGTGATTCGAATCCCCGGCAAGGCCGAGCGCAATCAGGCCGAGAGCGATGCCGCTGCTACGACTGTCTCCGAGCTGGGTATCGCCGACGAGGACAAAGAATCCTTCAAGCGAGCCTTTAAGTCGGTCTTGAAGGACATGATGCGAGCGCAGGTAGTTAACGAGGGCGTGCGACTCGATGGCCGGGCTGCCACCGATCTTCGTCCCCTGAGCGTCGAGGTGGGCGTGGTTCCGCGGGCGCACGGCTCCGGCCTCTTTCAGCGAGGCGAGACTCAGGTTCTCAGCTTCACCACTCTGGGAATGCTGAAGATGGAGCAAATGCTCGACACCCTCTCCCCCGATGAGGGCAAGCGCTACATGCACCACTACAACATGCCGCCCTACGCCACGGGCGAGGCCGGCCCCATGCGAGGTCCCCGTCGTCGCGAGATCGGCCACGGGGCCCTGGCAGAGCGGGCACTCCTTCCGGTCATTCCTGACGAGGAGGAGTTTCCTTACGCACTGCGTCTGGTTTCCGAGGTGATCTCGTCCAATGGGTCGACTTCGATGGCTTCAGTTTGCGCCTCGTCCCTGTCGTTGATGGACGCCGGGGTTCCTATCTCCGATGCGGTCGCCGGCATCGCTATGGGGCTGATCGAGCGCGACGGCAAGTACGTCACTCTGACCGACATCCTCGGCGCGGAAGATGCCCTGGGGGACATGGACTTCAAGGTTGCCGGGACGGCCAACGTCATTACCGCCCTCCAGCTCGATACCAAGCTGCGAGGCCTTCCGTCCGAAGTCCTGGCGCAGGCGTTGGAGCAGGCCAAGACGGCTCGGCTGGCGATTCTCGATGCGATGAACAACGTGATCCCCGAGCCCCGGACGGAGCTAAACAAGAATGCCCCTCGGATCGAGACGATTCAGATCCCCAAGGACAAGATCGGCGAAGTCATCGGCCCCAAGGGCAAGGTCATCCGCGAGCTCGAGGAGAAGACCGGAGCCACGATCGAGATCGAGGAAGACAGCGGCTACGGCATCGTCCGGATCGCCTCCACTGATGGCGAAGCTTTGGCTGCCGCCAAGGAACGAGTCAACGCCATCGTTTTCCCGCCCGAGGCGGAGCTCGGCAAGGAGTACGACGGTGAGGTAGTCAACATCACCAAGTTCGGAGCTTTCGTCAACATCCTCCCCGGCCGTGATGGCCTCCTGCACATCTCCAAGCTTGACGACACCCGTCGGGTAGATCGAGTCGAGGACTATCTCGAGTTGGGTCAGCGAGTGCCCGTGGTGCTGGAAGAAATCGATCGGCAGGGCAAGCTGGCGCTGAAGCTGGTCAGCCCCCTCGAGCGCAAGGAGGGGGCGTCGTCGGAGCAATCATCCGAGCATCGAGATGATCGCCCCCGGCGCGACGATCGCGACCGTGGCGGCCGGGATGACCGTCCTCGCCGGGATGACCGTCCTCGCCGCGACGACCGCCCCCGGGACGACCGGAGTGGCGATCGTGGCCGTGATCGCAACCGCGGAAGCCAGGATCCGAACGCCGAAGGCCGCCGCAAGGCCGTTTCCTTCGAGGACGTTTTCGAGAACCTCCCCAAGCCCTAGGTCTTTCAGCTTCTGTGAAGGTTCTCGCGGCTCCTGGCCGCGAGAACCTTCACAATTACCACCCGCACACGTATCTGTGAAGGTTTGCGCGGCCCTGGGCCGCGCAACCTGCACAGAAGCTTCGACCATCGACTATCTGCTGATGGGCTTGTACTTCACCCGATGAGGTTGCAGAGCTGCCTCTCCGAGGTTGGCCCTGACCCATTCCTCGTACTCGGTCCAGTTGCCTTCGAAGAACCGCACCTGCGAGTCGCCCTCGAAGGCGAGGAGGTGGGTGCAGATCCGGTCGAGAAACCAGCGATCGTGGGAGATGACCACTGCGCAGCCGGGGAAGGCCAGGAGCGCCTCTTCCAAAGCGCGCAAGGTGTCGACGTCCAAATCGTTAGTGGGTTCATCCAACAGGATGACGTTTCCACCGGTGCGCAGCATCTTTCCCAGGTGAACACGATTTCGTTCACCACCGGAGAGAGTGCTCACCCTCTTCTGCTGATCCGAGCCCTTGAAGTTGAGAGAGGCGACATAGGCGCGGCTGTTGATCTCGCGGTTGCCGACTTTGATGAAATCGGTCCCACCCGAGATCTCCTGAAAAACCGTCCGGTTGCTGTCGAGGGCGTCACGACTCTGGTCGACATACGCCAGCTCGACTGAGGGACCGACCACGAAGGAGCCCGCATCGGGCTCTTCGGTGCCCGTGATCATCCGAAACAACGTCGTCTTGCCGACGCCGTTGGGACCGACCACACCCACGATTCCAGCCGGTGGCAAAGAAAACGAAAGGTCATCAATCAGGAGCCGGTCACCGTATCCCTTGTCGACCCCTTCGGCATTGATCACCTTGTCACCTAGGCGCTTGGTGAACGGGATCTCGATCTCGAGTCGATCCCCTCTTTTTTCGGTGGCCTGCGCTTGCGCCACCAACTCTTCGTAACGGGTGAGACGAGTGCGACCCTTGGCTTGCCGAGCACGGGGCGACATCCGCACCCACTCGAGCTCACGTTGCAGAGTCCTCTGTCGGGCGGAAGCCTCTTTTTCCTCATGGGCGAGGTGGGCCTGCTTTTGCTCAAGCCACCCCGAGTAGTTGCCCTCGAAGGGGTAGCCGCGGCCCTGGTCTAGTTCGAGGATCCAACCCGCCACGTTGTCGAGGAAGTAGCGATCGTGGGTAATGGCGATGACGGTGCCGGTGTAGTCGGCCAGAAATCTCTCCAGCCAGGCGACCGACTCGGCGTCGAGATGGTTGGTGGGCTCGTCGAGCAGCAGGAGATCGGGGTGCGATAACAACAGCCGGCAGAGGGCCACCCGGCGCCGTTCCCCACCCGACAACCGGGGCACTTCTGCGTCACCGGGTGGAAGACGGAGGGCGTCCATCGCGATCTCTACCTGGCGATCGAGATCCCAGGCCGAGGCAGCCTCGATCTTCTTCTCCAACGCCTCTTGTCGAGCGCCGAGCTTCTCGTAATCGGCTTCGGGATTTGCCCACCCGGCCAGGACCTCCTGATACTCGTCGAGCAAGGCCTTCGTCTGCTCGACCCCCTCGAGGACGTTGCCCAGAACGTTCTTCGACTCGTCGAGCTGGGGCTCCTGCTCGAGCATCCCCACTGAATAGCCTTCTTCTAGTCGAGCCTCGCCGGTATAGCCCTCGTCTTTCCTAGCCATGATGCGAAGGAGCGAAGACTTGCCTGCACCGTTGGGGCCGATGACGCCGATCTTGGCTCCATAAAAAAAGCTCAGGCTGATGTCACGGAGCACGTCACGGTCGGGTGGGTAGTGGCGGTTCACCCGGTGCATGGAGTAGATGAAATCGGGCATGGCGGGAGGGGAGGGTACAACAGGGCGGTTTTGAACTTGGGATCGGTCCAGCTGCGCCTAGCATCTGCTTGCACAGGGCGTGGGTGGCGGAAAGTAGGCGCGGTTGTGAATACGGACCTCACCGGCACCGTCCGGATGGCTGGGGAGACTCAGACGGGCATCCGCGTCGAGATCCACCTCGATCAAGAGACGATGAGCCTGGTTTCCCCTTATGGCGAGCTGGGAACCTGGCCCCTCTCGGGCATGGGGATCGCCTCTCGAGGCGATGGCTTTCACCTCAAAGTTGAAGGCGAAGAGCTCGTCCTTTCCACGAACAACGACGTTGCGTTCGCATTGGCGGTCGGTCTTCGCTCGACCACTTCGCCGCGTTTGAATCGCCAACTGGCTCATGCGCGCGACGGGGGAGTGGACGTCGAGGAGCGGTTGGCGCCGTCACCGCCCGAAATCAGGACGTTTCTTCCCGAAGCGCGTCTTCCGGTTCCCAGCATGGCGCCGCTGGCCATCGCGATGATGGCCGCGGCCGGGGGCCTGGTTTTGGCCGCGATTCAGGCGTTGACCGCAGAATCGGGTCTGAGGGTGTTCGGGGTGGTTCCGATCTGGCCTCTCTGGCTGCTGGCCGCCATCGGCTTGGGCATGGGAGGTGTGGCTCTCCTCAACAGGATGCCCCATGGACGCAAGCTCGTTGCAGCCGGATCGCTCATCGGCCTTGTCGGCCTCGGGGGATCGATGCTCTCGATCGGCTCGCCCGCCTTCTCCTGGCTCGGCGATGGGGTCTTCTTAGGGGGGACCGGGACGATCCTGGCGCTGCTGCTGTGGGGGGTCGACCTTCTCAACCGGGCTGAGTAGGGCTCTGGGTTGGTTCGGTTAACCTAGACCGACCCGGCCTGGTCAATCTGTCTGCAAAGCGGCACCCTCAGTGCCGCTTTTGAATGTTGACCGATTCACCCGATCTAGGAGGAGAAGACCCGAATGAGCACTGTCCTGGCCGCGGAAGGTGGCTATCAGGAGTTTGTCCTCGCAGGTGCCGAGTGGACGTGGCTGGTCATCTCCGCCATCACGGCCGTCATCGCTCTCGTCGTCGGCTTCCTGCTCTCCCAGGGCGTCATTCGAGCTGACCAAGGAACGCCCAAGATGCGAGAGATTGCGGCGGCGATCCAAGAGGGGGCGATGGCCTACCTCCGTCGTCAGTTCCGGACGATCCTCCTCATCCTCATACCGTTGGTTCTGGTCGTGTTTTTCACCTCCACGGCTGTCCTCCGGCCGGACGGAAGCGAGGCCCTGTCCTTTACGGAGTCGGGCACCTTCCGAACCGCTGCTTTCGTGATGGGCTGCTTGATGTCGGGCCTGACTGGCTTCATCGGCATGGGCCTGGCAGTGAGAGGCAACGTCCGTACGGCCGCCGCGGCTCGCAATGGCACCCTGGCCGATGCCCTCAAGATTGCATTCCGCACGGGGGGAGTGGCGGGGATGTTCACTGTCGGCCTCGGGCTACTGGGAGCGACGCTGATCATCATGCTCTTCCAAAACACCTCCTCGGCGATCCTGATCGGCTTCGGGTTCGGAGGATCACTCTTGGCGTTGTTCCTTCGGGTTGGTGGGGGCATCTTCACTAAGGCGGCCGACGTCGGTGCCGACCTGGTGGGCAAGGTCGAGCAAGGGATTCCCGAGGACGATCCCCGCAACCCCGCCACTATCGCCGACAATGTCGGAGACAATGTCGGTGACTGCGCCGGGATGGCATCCGACTTGTTCGAGAGTTACGAGGTCACCCTGGTCGCCTCGATCATCCTCGGTGTCGCCGCGTTCAACTCGATCGGCGCCAACCCCGCCCTGGGATTGGTCTTCCCGGTAATCGCTCGGGCCATTGGTGTGCTTGCTTCCATCGCCGGCGTCTTCGCCGTTCGCGCCACTAGCCGTGACAAGACCGCGATGGCTCCGATCAACCGAGGCTTTCTGACCGCAGGCGTCCTTACGGTGATCGGGACCTTTTTCGTTTCCATGTTCTACGTCGGCAACGAGAACGGCAACGAGGGGTGGAAGGTGTTTGCGGCGGTCGTGGCCGGACTGATCCTGGCTCAGATCGCCTCCCGATTAACCGAGTACTTCACTTCGACCGAAGAGAAGCCCGTACAAGAGATCGCCGACAGCACCCGCACCGGCCCGGCTACCACTGTCCTCTCGGGGATCTCGGTCGGGCTGGAGTCCTCGGTGTGGGCGATCATCGCCATCGCCGGCGCCATCGGGGTGGCGGTGTTGCTCGGGGGCGACAACCTTCAGTTCGCGCTGTATCTGGTGGCTCTCTGTGGCATGGGCATGCTGGCCACTACCGGAGTGGTGGTTTCGGAAGACACCTTCGGACCTGTGGCCGACAATGCTGCCGGGATTGCCGAGATGTCGGGTGAGTTCCACGGAGAGGCTCAAAGGACGATGGTGAGCCTCGACGCGGTCGGCAACACCACCAAGGCCGTGACCAAGGGCTTTGCTATCGGCTCGGCGGTGATTGCGGCGGTGGCGCTTTTCGCCTCGTTCATCGAGACAATCGCCTCAGAACTAGGCCTGGCTCTCGAGGGTTCGGAGATGTTTTCCGACCCCGCCACTGCCATCAACGTTGCCAACCCGACCATCTTCATTGGGCTGCTGATCGGAGGTTCGGTGGCTTTCATGTTCTCGGCCCTGGCGATTAGGGCAGTGGGTCGTACCGCCGGGGTGGTGGTCCAGGAGGTACGACGTCAGTTCGCCGACGGCAAGATCATGCGGGGAGAAAAGCGCCCCGACTATGGACCGGTGATCGACATCTGTACAGCCGCGTCGCTGCGCGAGCTCGCCACTCCCGCTTTGCTGGCAGTCCTCACTCCGGTGATCGTCGGATTCGGATTAGGCCACCTGGCTCTGGGCGGGTTCTTGGCAGCGGTGATCCTCACCGGCCAGCTGATGGCCAACTTCTTATCTAATGCCGGAGGAGCCTGGGACAACGCCAAGAAGTTCATCGAGGAGGGTCACTACGGCGGCAAGGGTTCCGACTCGCATAAGGCAGCCGTGATCGGGGACACCGTCGGCGACCCCTTCAAGGACACGGCGGGTCCGGCCCTGAACCCTTTGATCAAGGTGATGAACCTGGTGTCACTGCTGGTGCTTCCGGCGGTGATTGGCTTTCGCGACAACGGCGGGGTCCGGATCGCGGTGACATTGGTTGGCCTGATCGTGCTCGGGACCGCAATCGTGTTCGCCAAGCGAGGAGGAAGTATCGCTAGCCAGACGCCGGTGGAGCCGGCGGCCAGCCACGTGGCCTAGGTTCTGCGGGCTGCAACCGTTGTTGTACGATAGTGACAACCCTGGGACGTAAATCGGGTGTAGGACCGACAGTCAGGGCGCTCTACCCGGCCGGCTCGCTCCTAGATCTTTTGGCAACGAAGAGCAAAGTTGAGATTGTTTTGCTCCTCGGGGCCGGCGTCCACCCTCCCCGCCACCAAATTCGGTCACTGGCGAACGCTTCCTGGCAAATTGGGTAACCCACCCCCCCCGGGTCCTCGTTCGCCAGCTACCGAATTTGCCCTAGAGCGGGCGTGAGTGACCGAATTTCGGGTGGGCGGGAGCGCCTGCTCGTTCTCCCAGCCGGACCGGCCCCATCAATCACGGTTCCGTCGGTGGCACCACATATTTCCTTGGCCGATCCATCTCGGGCGTTGACGCCAGGGGCGTCACGCTTGCTGGGTTCGCGACGCGTCGGGTATGTTGGCGACGTGACTCTGGTCGTCAGGACCGAACTCTTGATCCCCGGGAGGGGAGAGCCGGTTGAAAACGGGGTGATGGTCGCCGAGGGGG
>JBOGEX010000088.1:0-27939 GCA_050741915.1 Acidimicrobiia bacterium | reverse complement strand
TAGTTCGTCGCCCCGCGGTCGATCAGCGGGAGGTGATCGAAGAAGGTGAACTGAGCCTCGAGAAGGGTCTCGTCGGTGATAGCTGGGTCGAACGCAGCACCGACCGGGACACCCAGGTCACGTTGATGAACGCGCGCTGCATCGACCTGCTTGCAAAGTCCCAGGACCGATGGGAGCTGGCCGGCGACCAGTTCTATGTCGATCTCGATCTGAGCACCGAAAACCTTCCTCCCGGTACTCGCCTACAGCTTGGCTCGGCGGTCATCGAGGTCGCAACTCAACCCCATCGAGGTTGCGGTAAATTCTCGCGGCGGTTTGGGGTCGAAGCCCTGCGCTTCGTGAACTCGGGCGTCGGCCAGCAACTGCGCTTGCGCGGGCTCTACGCCCGGGTCGTACTCCCAGGTACCGCCAGCCGCGGCGACACCATCAGCAAGTGCTGACCCTCATCCCGCGCGAGGCTGCGCAACAGGTCCTGGAACAGGAGGGCGGAAGCGCTCCCTCAGGGCTCCGGCGGGTAGCAGTCAACGTCGTGCAGTTGACGGGTGCGCTCGCCCGCGTGAAGCTCGTTCCGTTGGCTGACTTCTCGTGGGCTTTGGCCTGATCCTTTAGGCGGCGGCTTCACCCCGGCGCGCCATCCCCGCGCTCGGTATCGTGCCGCTGTCGAGATGACCCAAACCCGAACCGCCAACCTGGCCAACTTCATCGGCGGGCAATACCGCGATCAACCGCCCGAAAAGACGATGCCGGTGATCAACCCGGCCAGCGAGACCGAGTACGCCCGAGCCCCACTGTCATCCCCCGAAGACGTGGACCTGGCCTGCCGCACTGCCGCCGAAGCCTTCTCGGGATGGCGCGACACAACTCCTTCCCAACGAAGCCTGGCCCTCTTCCGAATCGCCGATGCCCTCGAGGCACGGGCCGAAGAGTTCGCCCGCATCGAGGTCGAGAACACCGGCAAACCCTTCCATCTGACCCTTTCGGAAGAGCTGCCGCCGGCCATCGACCAGCTCCGTTTCTTCGCCGGAGCGGCCCGGCACCTGCAGGGGTTATCGGCGGGCGAGTACATGACCGATCACACCTCGTTCATTCGCCGGGAACCGATCGGAGTATGTGCCCAGGTAACCCCCTGGAACTACCCGTTGATGATGGCGGTATGGAAGCTGGGCCCGGCGCTGGCGGCCGGCAACACGGTCGTCCTCAAGCCCTCCGACACCACCCCGGTGTCCACTCTCAAGCTCGCCGAGTTGGCCTCCGAGTTCCTGCCTCCGGGAGCGCTCAACGTTGTCGCCGGCGACCGGGACACCGGTCGGGCGCTGGTGGCTCACCCGATCCCGGCATTGGTCTCGGTGACCGGCAGCATCCGGGCTGGGAAGGAGGTGGCTGCGGCCGTCGCCACCGATCTCAAGCGGGTTCACCTCGAGTTGGGAGGAAAGGCCCCCGTAATTGTCTTCGACGATGCCGATGTCGAAGCGGCGGCGGCCGGCATCGCCGGTGCCGGACTCTTCAACGCCGGCCAGGACTGCACGGCCGCCACTCGCGTACTGGTCGGGCCGGGAATCCATGACGACTTCGTCTCCGCTCTGGGTTCGGCGGCGCGGAGCACGACCACCGGTGACCCCTACGACGAGGACACCTACTACGGGCCCTTGAACAACGTCAACCAGTTCGACCGTGTCTCCGGGGTGCTGTCAACTACCCCTTCCCACGTCGAGGTGGTCACCGGTGGCAAGCGGGTCGATCGGCCGGGGTGGTTCCTCGAACCAACCGTGCTGGCCGGCGTCAAACAAGACGATCAACTGAGTCAAGAAGAGATCTTCGGTCCGGTGATCACAGTGCAAAGGTTCGACGACGAGGACTCCGCCCTGAGGTTGGCCAACCGGGTCAAATACGGCCTGGCTTCAAGCGTCTGGACGAAGGATCACGGGCGGGCGATGCGAATGGCGAAGTACCTCGATTACGGGGCGGTGTGGATCAACACTCACATCCCTCTGGTCGCCGAGATGCCCCACGGGGGCTTCAAGCAATCGGGATATGGAAAGGATCTCTCGATCTACGCGCTCGAGGATTACACCCGGATCAAACATGTGATGTCATTTATCGGTAACTGAAGTTCGGAACTGGCCGCCCACAAGGGCAGGAGAGGAGAGCAAGAGTGGTCAATTTCAGCTACATGCATTTGCCGGCGTATCCGCTCACCGAATCGATCGAGTTGATCAAGAAGGCCGATCAACTCGGCTTCTATGGGGCATATGCGGTCGATGAGACCTGGTGGAAGGACATGTGGCTCTTGTTCGCGGCCGCCGCCAAGGAAACCAAACAGATCAAGATGGGACCGAGCGTCACTCACGTCATCTTGAAGGACCCGACCCTGATCGTCCAGCAACTGGCGACCCTGGACGAGTTGTCGGGCGGTCGGGCGGACATGGTGGTGAGCTTCGGCAACATCTCCCTCCTCGGCCAGTACAACCGGCCCTGGGAAGGAACCCGACCGCTCAGCCGGGTCAAGGAAGCGCACACGGTGATGCGCTCCTTCCTCGACCAGGGAGCCGTCACGATGGACGGCGATTTCTTCAGCTACTCGGGGCTTTGGACTCTGTCCCGACCGGTCCAGGAGCGGGTGCCGATCAAGCTCGGGGCGATGGGAGGTCCCAAGTCCTTCGAGGTGGCGGGCGAGCTTTTCGACGGTATGCACCACGCCCTCGGATACTCGCGGGAGAACTACGACTACGTGATGGACCACGTCAAGGCCGGGGCCGAGAAGGCCGGAAGGGATTGGAAGGATCTCGACCTGGCCGCCTGGGTGGTGTGGGTCTGCGGCGACGACTCGGCCGCGGCGAAAGAGGTGGCCCGCATCATGGTCGCCTTCTATCTCTCCGCAATGCCCGAGAGCCAGCTGCAGCGGCACGAGATCTCCTCCGCCGACCTCGCCCCCATCTTCGACGCTTTCGGAGCGGGCGACGTGGCCAAGGCGGTGGAGTTGACCAGCCCCGAGCTGGGTGAGAAGCTGTCGATCTCGGGGACCCCCGAAGAGTGCGTCGCCAAGCTGCAGGCCGACATCCTTCCCACCGGGATCAACCACATCGTGGCGGCCATCACCGACCCCTATCTGGTGAACGCGTTTACCGGGATCTCGATCGAGAAGTGCCCCGATGCCTCAGGGCAGCTCGACTTGATCCACGATCGGGTGATACCGGCCCTCAACTGAGGGCCGGTCAGCCAGGGCGGTTCTTCTCCGCCTCCAGCTCGGCCAAGAGCTCATCGCCGGAGATCTGGGAGTCGGCGAAGTGGTCGTGCATCCAGGCCAGATGGTCCCAGCGCGCCGCCACGATCCGCTTGGTGTCCCAAACCGGCATGTCCTGTTGGGGAAAAACCTGCATTCGGGCCGGGTCGATTTCGTAAAGGTGGTCGAAGCGTTGCACCACCCCGTCGGTGACGGGGGCTGCTTCGGGGGGCTTCTGTGCCTTGAGCCGGAATCCGATGTACACCGTCCCTCCTCAGTCCTCGTATGCCAGGTCAAGCATGTTCTTCCCGGGGTTCATGATGTTGTTGGGGTCGAGGACCCGTTTGATCTTTTTCATCACCTCAAACCCACCTCCCATCTCGATGGGGACGAACTCGGCGTCACCTTCGCGAGTCGATCCATGGCAGGCGGTGATCGAGCCCCCGTGACGGAGGGCCACCTCCGTGATCTCCCGCTTGAACTGGACCCAGCCCCGCCACTTCTCCTCGTCGAGCTCCTGCTCCCAGATGCCGATGTCGATCTCGACCAGGTAATCGCCCCACGGCTTATAAGCCCCGTTGGTATAGGCGAACATCCCCCAGTCATCGAAGATCCCGTACTGGTCGATGAAGCGGTCGGCGATGGCATGCCACTCCTCCCGGACCTGGGGAAGGGCGCTGTAGTTGATGGCCGAGTCCTCGCAATGCCAGCTCATCGGCACCACCTGGCCGTTGCGAAGCCGGCCGTGGAGGGGGGTGGCGTAACGATCGTGGCGGGAGGCCCAGTCGCCTTGCGAGACCTCGTCGCCCAGGTAGTTGCCCCCCGACTCGGTGGCGATCTGGAGCAGGCGCTTGGCGGCCGGTCGCACCTCGGTGGTGGTGCCGTACATGGCGGTGGCGACCACGCACCTGAGCTCATCGGGCTGAGGTATGTAGGCCTCGTCGTCGCGGCGGAGGTACCCCACTTTCCATTCGTCGAACAACACCACCCCGGCCAGAGTGGCCAGCCCGGAGCGAGCCATGGCGCCGGTGCTCTTCCAGGCGGTTTCGTAATCGGCGTAGCCGAAGAAGGCGGCGAACTCCGCCTCCGGGCGCGGCACCAACTCCAGGGTTACCTCGGTGACGATCCCGAGCGTTCCCTGATGCCCCATAAAGAGGTGCTTCAACTGATAGCCGGTCGAGGACTTGCGGAGCTTGCGCCCGCCCCCGTCGCCCACCTCGATGATCTCGCCGGTGGGGAGGACCATCTGAAAGCTGATCACCAGGTCGCGGGTGTGGCCGTAGCGGGCGCCGATCAGCGACCAACCGCTGGTGCCGATCCGCCCTCCAACGATGGAGACCGGATAGGAGGCCGGGTTGTCGGGATAGATCACGCCGTAGCGGCGCAGTTCCTCGTTGAGCTTCAGCATGTTGATCCCCGGTTGCACCGTCACCGTCCGGTCGACCATGTCGACGTCGAGGATCTTGTTCATCAGCTTGATGTCGACGATGATCCCGCCTCGCAGCGGCACGGCCCCGTCGGCGAGCCCGGTGCCGCCCGCCCGGGACACGATCGGAATGCCGGTTCGGTTGGCCAGCTTGACGACCTCGGCAATCTGCTCGGCCGAAGTGGGGAGCACCACCGCATCGGGCACGAACTCACCCCAGCGGTGGACCGGAAACGGGGATGGAACCCGGGTCCGGTAATAGCGGGCGGACTTGTTGGTAAAGAGGTGATCCGCACCAACGATGGCCCGGAGCTCGTCGAGAACCGGATCGTTGAGAAGAGCGGCGCTGGTCATACCGGGATGCCTCCATAATCGAGGCCGGCCGACTCGGCGACCAACTCCATCAGATCGCGTACGTCGATCGTGGGGTCTCTCTCGCGTCCGCGAGCCGTAAGCGGCCTTTCCGACCAGACGCAGGCGCTGACCAGCGTGTCTACCTCCAACTCGGCCGCCTTGGCCATCCGCCGGCGGCTGATCTCGGCCGCGATCTCGGGTCGCTCGATCCCGAACCCACTTCCGGCGCCGGAGCAATAGGACCATTGAGTGACCCGGTCGACGTCCTTGAACTCGATTCCCGGAATAGCCGCGAGGATCTTGCGGGGTGATTCCCAGATCCCCTTGCGCTTGTTGAGCCGGCAGGGATCGTGATAGGTGACGACGCGATCGATGGGGTTGGTGAGCTGCAGTTTGTCCTCATCGATCAGGTCGGCCACCAATTCGGTGATGTAGAGGATCTCGAAGTCGAAGTCGTCGCCGAAGTAGGCCGGGTAGTCCTCGGTGAAGGCGATGTAGTCGTGAGGATCGATAGCAATGACCCGGGTGGCGCCCACTGCTCTCCAGTCGGCCAAGTTGTGCTCGGCGAAGCGACGAGCCTGGTCGGCGTAGCCCATCTCCGCCGCCGGGCTTCCGCAACACCACTGTTCGCGCATCAAGCCGAACTCCACCCCTCCCGCCTGGAGGACCATGGCCGACGCCCGCGCTACAGAGGTGCGGTAGAAGGCGGCCTCGCAGTCGCAGAACAAGATCGTGTTGCCACCGACTTTGAGGTCGAGTCCCTGGGCCCAATTGGCCACATTCTCTTGCGTCACCGGATTGCCATCCAACACCGGCTCGGCTCGGTACTGATCGGTGAGTGCGTTCCAACGCTGCCAGCCCGGTTGCTCGATCCCCATCTCGACTGCCAGAGACCGCATGGCCTTGACCACTTTCACCGTTTCGGTCCGATGTCGGTAGAAGTCGCCGGTGAACAGGGTGTTGGGACAGCGGAGCTCGCAGGCCCCGCACATCGTGCAGTGGACGAAGTCGTCGATCACATCCCCCACCGCTAGCTCCCCCTGCCCCATCGCCACGATGCTGGCGTGGAAGGCAGTGGGGGTATGGCTTTCGTTCCGGGTCACCTGCATCACCGGGCACACCTCCCGGCAGAACTTGTGACCCGAGCTGAAACATCCGTAGGCGTTGTTGCGCCACTTCTCGGCAAATTCCTCTTGCAGGCGATCGCTCGTCGTCACCATGGCGGGCAGCCTCTCGGTCCGGCGGACAATCGAATATACCGATAGGAGCCGGGCGATGACCCTCCCGACGAGGTTGCTCGTCTCGCCGTCCATAGGTCATGACCCCTGTGCGCAGGACTGCGAATAGTCAGACGCTCCAGCGACAGACTGGCGGGCATTAGACACCCACAGGTGCGCCGTCGGTGCCAAGACCCGAAGTCACTCCATGAGAGACTCCATCTATGCCGTTCTTGGAGCTCGTAACCATCGTTGTCGATGACTACGACTCTGCGGTTGAGTTCTTCGTGGGTGCCCTTGGATTCGAGTTGATCGAAGACTCGCCATCACGCACCAACGATGGCCGACCAAAACGATGGGTTGTCGTCCGGCCTCGGGGAGATGAGACCGGAATTCTTCTGGCCTGTGCGGACGGGGACCACCAGTCATCGGTGGTCGGAAACCAGGTGGCAGGACGCGTCGGATTTTTTCTCCGAGTCGAGGACTTTGAGGCGACTTACACCCGAATGGTGGCTTCGGGCGTGGAGTTCGTTACGGAACCACGCACCGAAAGCTACGGGCGGGTCGCCGTTTTCATAGATATGGCCGGCAACCGCTGGGACCTACTTGGTCCTGTTTGAGAGACGCGGGCCAGCGCGTCACCGATACGGCTCGCCCTCGTCCAGCACCGCCAACATCTCCGGGGTCGGACCGGTCACTTGGCCGTACAACTCAAGGCAGTGGTCCTGACGACCGACAGCGATTGTCGGCAGCCAGCCCTGGTGCAGAACTGATCGAGGATCGGCTTTGCGGGGCACGCGAGAACGAACTAGATGCGGCTGGACTGGAAGGCCCGTGACCGGTCTTACCCGCGGCTGAGATCAGCGTTTCCGATCTAACAGATCTCGAATCCGACCCTATCGAGCAGTGCGACCAATTGGCCTCAGGGGCCGTTGCCCATCTCCGCCAAACTCGGACAAGGGTCGATGTCGTGAGTGGCACACTCCTCCGGCCGGAACCCTCGGGTCAGGCTGTTAACGGCTGTATGAAAGAGAAGGTCTTGGTCGAGGGTGAAGCGAAGTAGCCGCTCGCCGATCTCGGGCGCCACGACGATCGTCTCGTCGTCGAGAAATTCCACGCCCCTCAGCCCTTCTCCCACATGCCCCAGAACAGGGAATTCGGCCACGACTCGACCCGCTTCTAGGTCCCACACCACGACGTGACTGTCCAGGCTCACCGTCGCAGCCAGGGTGCCGCTGGGCGATACAGCGAGGTCGGTGATCACCGCTCCTTGTGCGCGGGTCATCCTCACGATTTCCCACGACTGCGGGTCGATAACCAGAACGTCGGTGTAGGCACCAACCAGCTTTCCGGTCTGGGGGACGAAGGTGAGGTAGTCGATCCATTGGTCGACCTCGAACCCTCCCTGCTCTCTTCCCGTCGCTAGATCCTCGACCACCACCGAAGGTGTCTTTCCAGTCGCCGCGAACTCATTCCAGTCGTCCTCGCTGGGTGGAACCACGATCTGGCTGCCGTCGGGCGAGAGCGCAGCCGTCCACCGGTATCCGGTCAGTCGGCCACGAAGCCCGAACAACTTCTCTTCGTCATGTCTGATGATCTTCCCCGACTCCACGTCCCAAACTACGACCTCTCCAAAAGCGGTGGCGCCGGACAAAGTCGAGCCGTCGGCCGAGAACTGCAGGTTCACGAAGTCGAAGGAGACATCGTGAACGCATCCCTGAGCCGACTCGAAATCGTCGCCCGGGATTCGGTAGTGCTCGCAGCCTTCGAGAAAGGTGAGGTGCTCTCCAGTTCGGGCCTCCACGATTTCCGGCCTGCCGATCCGAATCGTGTCTTCGACGCCGGATGGAGAGGCCACTCCCCGATCGAGGACCCGCTGGAGGAAGGCGATCCCATTCGGTGCCAGTTCGGCGGCCCAAACCTCGCCGCCCCATAGGTGCGCTCCGTCCGTCCTGTCGATCACGTCTATCCGGTACGGGAGGGGCTGCTCCGCGAAATTGACAATTCTGATCCCCGCTCGTCTCGTGAGGAGCTGATCATCCCCAGCGGAGATAGCGTCGAGGTAGAACGGTGTCCCGTCCTGTGGCGGGATTTCCACTGGTGCCAGATCCCCGCGGCTCGCATGGTTGGTGTCCCAAACCCTCGCTCCGTCGAATCCGGAGCTCACCCCGGTGCCTCCGTCTTCGCTCAGACTGATGGTGCGTACCGCCTCGGTATGTCCGCGCAAAGACAACAGCTCCACACCGGAAATGGCGTCGAAGAGGCGCACCTCCCCGGGAGCCGGTGTGGCACCCGCGACGAGCGAGCCCTCGCCGACGAAGCGAATTCGGGTGAAGGCCCCTTGATAGGTCTGCAGTCGCTCGCATGTGGTCATCTCATAGAGATATGTGGGTTCTCGATCGGCCAAGAGTTGCTGTCCGTCGGGCGAGATGACCGCGGGAGCGAAGGTCTCGTACTCGCAGACAACCTCGCCCGTGGTCGTGTCATACACCCTCGTCCCAAAGAAGAAGGTTGTGTCATCTGCTATCTCGCTCCACGATGAATAGGGACCGCCCGTGGGGATATCGGCGGTGACGGCCACAAAACGGCCGTCGGAAGAGACGGTTGGTTCGACACCGGGACCGAGCTGAAGGTCGAACGTCGTCTCGCCACTATCCATATTCAACACGGAGGCCCCGCCCAGTTGGTCGCAGGTGCCATCAGGGAGTGTCACCCAGTAGTCGATGGCGAACAGAGGACCATCGACGAAGTTGGTTCCGGCTGGACTGACCCTGAAGAGACATGGAAACCGGAGGAAACGGAGGGTCTCACCTGATCGAGCGTCCACCTCGTACAGACCGAGACCCGGCGAGTCGGCAGGGTCTTCACCGGGAGACGGTAATGCGGAGCCCAAAGGCACGTAGACCCGCTCGCCGTCGGAGGAGAACCAAATCGAGGCGAGCCTGTCCACGACAGCGTTCGAGTCATCACTGATCCTCCGCTCCCAAGTCGGCTCCGCTTGGCCGATCTCCCACATCTGAATCAACGAAGTGAAATGACCGGCCACCGCCACTCGTTGTCCATCTGGATCTATCGCTGCGGATACGCCGCTTGCTCCGGCTGGGGGGTCGATGGTCATCAGGTTCCTCTGAGACTGGATTCCCTGATGGAGAGCCGACTGGGCCGCCAACGACGGAGACTCACGAAAGGCCCAAGTCGCCAGGAGCAAAGCGAGTTCGGGATCGGTTTGGGCCGCCAGTGCAGCGCTGGCGACGAGACGCTCCGATTCCGCCTGCCGGGCATTGCGTGATGCACTCAACGCGAAGACCACGGCGATCGCCGCGGCAGCGGCGAACGCGCCCATGATGAAGTTGCGGCGGCGGCGAGAGCGGGTCTTCAGGCGGGCGTCGTGTCGTCGGGATTCTTGGAGATACTCGTGTTCCGGGCGGCTGAGGGCGAGGGTGGTGGTGGTGGTCCAGGCTTGATGCTGGAGGAGACGGCCGCCGGCGAGCAGGTAGGAGTCGCTTCGGCCGCTGGCTTCCCACTCGTGCAGCGACTCGTCGAGACGTCGGACCATTGTGAGGTCTTCTCGGGCGGAGTCGATCCAACCGGCAAGCCGGGGCCAGTGGGTGAGAAGTGCCTCGTGGGCGACCTCGATAGTGGGGGTCCGCGTCTCGGGGTCGGCGTCGAGGACGAGAAGACGACTGCGGACGAACGCCTCGATGGGCTCCTCCGCCTCCAGATCGGCGAGCTCGGTGACCCGGACCCTCCGTCGGGTGGGGGCACTCTCGTCGACGATGGTGACCAGCCGGAGGAACAGCTGATTGACCTTCGTCCCATCCGCCTCCGGGAGCCGGGAGTAGATCGATTCGGCCCGTTTGGCCAGCGATCCGGTGACCCCACCGACTTCGTCGAAGTCTGCTATGCCGATCAGATCGGAGCGGCGGGAGGCGAACAGTTCGGCGAGTGTGTGTTGGAGGAGGGGAAGCGCACCGGGCTGGTCACGGACCTCACCCACCATGCGCTCCACCAGGTCGGGGGCGATCGCGAGACCGACGCCCCGCGCCGGTCTGCTGATGGCCTCGGCCAGCTCGCCGGGAGTGGGGGAGGTGAGCATCACGGTGGAGGTCTTGAGGAGCCCCCCGAATCCGGCATACAGCAGCGGCCGGTCGAGGAAGTCGGCCCGGACCGTGAGCACGAAACGCACCCATCGCTCCCGGACCGAGGTCTCGATGAGATCGAGGAATGCCTGTCGTTCCGTCTCGGCGTTCATGGTGAAGAGCTCCTCGAACTGGTCGACGAGCACTACCAGGTCGGCATGTTCAGGCAGCACTTCGGCCACGTGTTCGAGAGCACGGGGCTCCTGAGCCGCCAGAGCCTCGGTGAGCGCGACGGGCAGATCGACCGAGACCCTGGCCAGCGCCCGCTGCAATTCGAGGAAAGGATGCGACCCGGGGAGCATGTCGGTGACCAGCCACGTCTCCGAGCCGGGCAGGCGGCCGGAGCGGAGTGCGGGGACGAGGCCGGCCCGGGCCACCGACGACTTACCGATTCCGGATGGGCCGACGATGGCCAGCAGACTTGAGCCAGCCAAAGCACGACACAGATCCTCGGTGGCGGCCGACCTGCCGAAGTAGTCGGCTGCGTCCGACTCGTGGAAGGCGGTAAGCCCCTTGTAGGGGTTGCGTGTTTCGGTGAATCGGTCGGAAGAAGCAGCCGCCGGGGCCGGATCGAGCTCGCTCAGGAATTCGGTCACCGTGCGGGGACGTCTCGTGGGGTCCGAGTTCGTGGCCCGGTCGAGCGCCGGGTCGCTAGCCCCGAACTGTCGAGCGAGGATTGCGAGCGAGTAGATGTCCGATGCAATGGTCGCCCCCTCCCCACGGGCGACTTCGGGTGCCAGGTATGGGCGGTACTCGTCGCTGGGTTCGGGAGCGACTCCCGCCACCGGGAAGCAGAGGAGGGAGGCATTGCCGGCCTCGTCGAGAGCGATCCGATCGGGGCGCACCGAGCCGTGCATCATCCCCAGCGAATGCGCATACCTCAGGGCCAAACCGATCTGATCGACGAGACGTTCGACATCGACGGTCGCTCCCTGGCTGAGCAGGCCGCCCCGTGGATAGCGGTAGACGAGGAAGGCTCCGTCGGGCTGTCGCCAATAGTCGATAAGCGGGGCGATGTTCTGATGGTCGAGAAGGGAGAGACGTTGGGCGTCGGCCTCGAAGCTGCGGATGAAGTCGGCATCAGAGGAATCGCCGCGACCGATGACCTCGATGAGGACCTCGCGACCGACCGACGGCTGGAATGCCCGGTACAGCGTCCCTAGCGCACCGGGAGCGATCGCCTCACGAAGCTCGTAGCCGGGAACCGACCGGTCCCCGCCTCCGGGGAGGCGAGGGGGTAGACGGTGGGTTTCCAGCTCGGGGAACACCGGCGGGATGTCGCCGACCAGCAGCTGGTAGATGACAAGACTGCCCTCGACCCCGTACAGGTTGTAGCTGCCCAGGTTCTCGAAACGGATCCCCCGCCCGCTTCCCGAGTTCCCCACCGCCTGTTGCGCTTCTGTGGAGAGCAAAGTCTGACCGTTGTGAGCGACTGCGGCCATGACCGCGGCCCGGGACACCGGCGGACCGCTGACCCGCCCGCTTTCCAGCACCGTATCCCCCCAGTCGATGGCGAAGCGCATGGCCTCCCCGTCGAGTCGTCTCGTCACCGACTCGGCCACGTTGGCCGCGGCCAGCACACTGTCGAAGACCACATAGGTAGTGGTTCCGGCAGTGATGATGTGGCCGTGACCCTCCCGGTCGATTGCGTTCCGCAGCGCCCGAGTGGTGCGCATCAAGAGATCCTCGCGTTCGGCGGCCGGCATGTGCCCGATCTCGATCGGGTCGCCGGGGTCGGCCACCAGGATCGCCCTCCGCTGGATGGTATGGGTCGGTGCCAACCGCAACGACTGGTCCTGATCGAGGATGCGACGCTCCAGCTCCTGCAGCTCCGGCGTCGGATCGACCCCGAGTTCCTCGAGCAGGAGGCTTCGCATGTGTTGGTAGCTGCGTAGCGCCTCCCGCTGTCGACCTGCTCGATACAGGGCAAGCATCGCCTGGGCGCGGAACCGCTCCGAGTAGGGGTTCTCCGCCATCAGGGCCTCAATCTCTCCCACCAGGTCGGCGTCCCGACCGAGAGCGAGGTCGGCGTCGATACGCGTCGCCTGGGCGGCGCTCCGTAATTCTGTAAGCCGGGAGATCTCGCCGTCGAGCGCTCCATGCGTCTCAACGTCGGCGTACGGATGCCCGCGCCACATCGCCAGGGCCTCTCGGAGCGCCACACTCGCCCGCTGTGGGTTGGTCTCCACCACGTCGCGAGCCGGGCGGTAGAGATCCTCGAAGGCAGACGAATCAATGGCGTCGCGGTCGGCATCGAGTCGCCACCCCGACCCGCTCTTGACGATCGTATCTCCGAGCTCGCCGCGCAGGGTCGCCACATAGGTCTGGACGATGCGTCTGGCGTTAGGGGCGGCGTCTTCTCCCCAGACGGCTTCGATGATGGAATCCGCCGAGACCGGATCGTCGGCGTGGGCGATCAGCATGGCGAGCACGGTTCGCTGTTTGGGCCCGCCGATGTGCAAAGCGGTGGTGCCCTCAGTGACCGTCAACGGTCCCAGGACCCTAAATCTCACTACGCCGGAGAGCTTACGCCCCGGGCTGGATCCGATGGTTGTGGCCACACCCCGAAGCGTGCCCGGATGTGCTCAGAAAGTGTTAAAGGCACCGGGCAACCGCCTGCCCCCGGCCCAGTGAACCGCCTGAGCATTCCCCGAGCAATTCCGGAGCATCGTCTTAACCGACCTGTCGGACAGTGTCTCCAGATCGCAACAAGGCGATCCGCAGACGAGGAGGGTCACATGTTGTTCAGCAACGATTTCGTCAAGGCAGAGCACAAGTACCGCATCGACAAGATGCGGGATCAACACAAGAGCGGGAGATTCGGCAGGACGGCCGCAGCCGTCGTGGTGGCGGCGCTGCTGTCGGCGGCACTGGCCGCATGCGGTGTCCCGGCGGAGGCCGATGCCGGTGCCGTGGTCCACGGCCGCGTCTTCGTCGACCAGGCGCCGAGCTGGCAGCCGAACGAGAGGCTGCTCAGGGACTTCTTGAGGTCGTACCGGGGCGACACCCAAGCCGTCATCCCAGAAGTCGAGTTTGGCAGGATGACCGCCCCGAGCTGGGACCCCAATTACGGCCGACTCGAGACGCTTCTCGGGGCGGTCCCGACTTCCGGTCCCCGCTAGGAATAACGCCTTCCGAGCAATAGAGCCCGGTGCGAGTTCTCATCCGCACCGGGCTCCCTCCATGGGTCATCGATCCACGGTCTCCGCGCAGATCACGCCAATGTAGGACGCCAGCGGTACGCACGGATATTGAACGAATTGGGTGCTTTCCAAATCATTCCCGACAACTTATGGGACGATTGAGAAGAGTGCTCCTGGCGGCTTTCTACCCAAGAGCACGAATCTTCGAGCGAGCATTTCAGTCGGCTACTCGGTCAGCCGGGCGACCTACCTGGTCCCGTTTGAGCGACGTGTGCCAGCGCGCCACCTCAACGTCGAGCCCGGTTGAGCACCTCCAACGCCTCTGGGGTTGCACCGGTCACTTCAAGACCCGGTAGCGGAGGTGGGTGACACCTTGTCCCTCGACTACTGAAATTGGGCCTTCGAACTGCACCGGAGTCGTAAGTCCTTCGAACAAGTGCTTGCCGGAGCCCAACACCACGGGTACGAGCTCGACACCGATCTCGTCCAGGAGACCAGCCTCTAGGCACTGCCTCGCCATCTCTCCCCCGTTGACGCCGACGTTGCGATCGCCCGCGATCTCCCTGGCCTTGGCAACAGCGGCCTCGATGCCGTCGGTGACGAACACGAAGTTCTCGTCCGCGACCGGCCGGTCATCGGGTAAGTGGTGGGTGAGGACAATCGTGGTCACGTCCATCGGGTGTCTCCCACCCCAGCCGTCTGTCATGTCGTAGAGGTGGCGCCCGACCAGCAGGGCGCCGGTGTCTCCCCACTCCTTCTTAATGACGGCGGCGCTCGCCTTGGAAACGCGGATGGGCGGATCTAACGGCGACGGAATCTCGACCTCGCCGTTTTCGTACCACTGGAAGAGCAGGTCGAACCCGGTCTCATTAGGCCCGGCTATATAGCCGTCTAGCGACATCGTGGCGCCCGCACTCACCTTTCCCATGCTTCTCCTCTCTGATAATCGGGTGAGCCAGTGTTGCTCGATTCACTCAGCCTCACCAAAAGCTCCCGCGGACTGTGCGGCTGGATCTGCGGTCGGGAACCAGGATCCTGGACGCGTTGGCTTCTTTCCTCCGAATCGACGAGTGAGTGGCATTGGCTGCCTCCTTTTTGCTTGGCTCAGCCCCACGCGAACGAGGCTTTTAGGAAGCAGGCCAGGCTCGTGCCGCCTAGCGTTAGGCGATCGTTGGTGTGGGCTGGTCGCCTAGGCCGGTCCGGGGGATCGAAATGAGCGAACACGGCTCAGTTTCCCAAGAGCGTCGCTGGTCGCGCGCCCACTTTCCCTAGCGCTCCGGGCGGAGGTTCTACGAAATCGTTGGTGAAACGAACAAAGAGAGGAGATCCAGATGACAACCGTACGTGCACCGCAAACCAAAGCAACGTCACTGGGGATAGTCCAGATAGCCGGAATTCAACGCGACGAGATACTTTTTCCTAAGTCCTCAATTCGAATAGAGGCGAGTGAAGCTCTCGATCCCGAAATGGCCCAACGCGCAGTTGGCGTGATCGGAACCGGTGGAGGCACCAAACTCAACCGCGAGCAGACGGTCATCACCTGGACGCCGCCCAACGACCTCAAGCCGGGCCGCCATATGTTCTCGGTTGGGCCTTTGATCACCAAGCAAGGTGCTGAGCTATTCGATGGAGTCGAGATCCCCTTCGTCTTCGTCGACAGCGCCGCCCAAGTCCCGAAGGGGGTGGCGGTGGAAAGTGTCGTCCGGATCCGGCCTCGAGGTGAACGCCTGCGCCTTGATGAGACCCCCCGCGGGCGGTTCGTCGAACTGATCAAGGCCACCCGCCGCATCGACGGCAAGCCGGTGGAACTCGCCTTCGACGAGACGGGAGCAAAAGTTGATTTAGCCCGTGTCACGATCTCGGCAGAAGCGGCTCGTGATCGAGCCCCAATTCATCCTGTCCTCAGGATGCGGCTCGCTTCCGCCAAGCCGAACGAGATGATTCCGGTGGCGGTTTGGAGCAAGGAAGGGGGAGATCTCGATCCCGATATCAAGGATCGAATCCGAGATCCCGAAAGGCCCCCCGCCGAAGTCATCGAGCAACTCAGAGGGGCAGCGCTTGCCGCCCGCCGCTTGGCGGAATTGCTCAAGGAATCCGGAGCCAAAGAGGTCCAACCTGATGAAGCAGCGCCGGTGGTTTACGCCCGAATGAAGGCCGACCAAATCCGGCGTCTGGCGAAGTCGGCCGAGGTAGCCCGCGTATTCCTCTACGAGCCCGACGGTATCGACGACCTCGGAGACTCGATTGCTATCGCCAACAGCAACGACGTTCATAGCTTGGGAGTTGACGGATCGGGAGTCAGAGTGGCCGTCTGGGAGAACGGACCCACCAATACCACCGACCTCGATATCGAAGACGTGTATACAACCAGCCCCTCGACCTCTAACCATTCACAGAACGTCCACGCCATCATCAAGAATGTCGAGGACGGGGAGCCCCAGGGTCATGCGCCCGACAGCTTGCTCTACTCGGCCAACTCGAAGGATCTTGCCGCCTTGCGATGGGCAGTCCGCGACCGGAGTTGCACGGTGATCAACCAGAGCTTCCACCGGTCATCGGAGCCGGGCAGCGGTGGCCTCTCATTCGACGACGTATACAAGGACTGGCTTATTTTGCGCTGGCCCTACCCGACCATCTGCCAGGCAGCAGGAAACTATTGGGAAGGAGATGCGGACGACATCGACCCCCCGAGCTCCGAGTTTGTCAACCACAAGGGCTTCAACAGCCTGGCGGTGGGCAATCACAACGACGCTGCCACTGCGATGGATTCAAGCTCGGTGTTTCGCAATCCTGACTCGACCCACGGCGACCGAGAGCTGCCTGAGATCTCCGCCAACGGCACCGGGGTCGAGGCAGACGGGATCACAATGACTGGAACCAGCCAGGCTTCGCCGGCAGTGGCTGGCATCGCCGCTTTGCTCCAGGACGCAGATTCCACATTGAAATCGTGGCCAGAAGGTTGTCGAGCCATATTGATGGCTGGAGCCACTCGCAACATCGTCAATGACACCTGGTGGCAGGATGTGGTCGACGCTGATGATGCCGCCGATGGCACCGGGGCAGTCAATGCTCTCGAGAGTCATCGGATTGCCCAGCAACGAAAGCCTCGCAATACGTCGCCCAGCCGCCGCGGATGGGATGTTGGCAAAATAACTTCGGCTGATTTCGACTCCAACAAACTCTCGACCTTCAGCTATCGAGTGCAGGTTCCCTCGTTTCCAAGGTTGGGACCGCGTCATGTAAAGGTGGCACTCGCTTGGGACTCGAAAGTGACCGCGCTCGAAATCCCCGTTCTCGGGATCGAGCTGCCTCTCTCCAGCCGCCTCACCGTCGACTTGGACCTCAAGGTCTTCGACCAGTCGGGCAATCAGGTCGGGTACGCAGGCTCGTGGGATAACAGTTTCGAGATCGCCGAATTCGAGGGGTCCCCGGGCGGGGTATACGAGATCCGGATTAGACGGTGGTCTGGAACCGATTGGACCTGGTTTGGAATTGCGTGGACAGTGACCGGCGGGCTCTTGGACTTGATCACCCTCAGTCGAGTCAACCCGTCTCGAGTTCCCGAGATCGTCTCCTCCCTCGATGACGATGGAGGTAATTAGACGCTTTCCAAAGCTTTGGAGTGACGACGATCGGGCCCCCGGCCACATCACGTTCTCGTTTGCCTGCGCAGGGCATCACTCAGCTTGAGATGGCGATCGAAGAGCCGGAGATAATCGGTGTCGCGGGGACCGCCTTTGGCGAGGATGATCTTCACCAGGTCGAGCTTCTCATCATCGGTCCACAGCTCAAGGCCCGGCATCAGGGCAACGATTGGCGCCCAGTTTTCCCAGGCGCGAAGCTCAACCGGGGTAGCTTGACGCAGGTCTCCGCTTGCAACCTTCGCCAGCGGATGCGGAGCACCCCCGCCCTGCCCGGGCGTTTGCCGCTGATGGCGTTTAGCAACCTCGGACCCCAGGGCGGCGACACGTGCCCAACGAGGTGCTCGGACACCGGACCATTCGAAGTAGAGATAATCCTTCGCCAGCTCGGCCAGAGTGGCCGCACTAGAACGATGTCCAGATCTGTGATTCATCCGCTCTAGTTCCGCCTTCACGAGTGTGCGGACACGCGGGTTGCGGGGTCGGAACCCGAGCTTGTAGTAGAACCACCAAGCTCCTGAGGCCAGGGCCTCTTCATTGCCGTCGCCCAACTGGTAGGGCTCGAGCGTAAACGATGTCGCATCGAAGACATGGCGCAGCATTGCCATGGTCCGCCCGAGGACCACGGCTGCCTCTATTCCCCGAAACGCGGCGAAGGTATTGAAGGCGAGGTCGACGCATCGCCAAAGAGTGTCCGACTGGACATAGCCGACCGGGACGCCGTTTCGCAGGATCAGGTAGCCATAGGCGGCGCGCAGAATCGGTCGTCGTTCCGGGACGATGCCGATCATCGCCCATGCCAACCCGTCTCCGTCGTCGATGAGTCGGACATCGCCCGGATCCCCATAGGCAAAGGCATCAAGGTCGCGGCCCCTGGTGACCATGGCCGCACGGGCCAGATCGATCAAGGTCGACCCTTCTTGCCACGAGACCTCCCGCACCGAGCATGGCGGGCGATCGAGCTCGGTCCGCAGATCGGGGCGGGTGGCGCTTGGCGCGGTCCTCCGGAAGTAGACCTTGGCCACGGGATAGTGGGCCATCGTTCGAGAAGGCGTCTCTCGACTCGCCTTGAGGATGAGAGGCAATCCAATCGAGTCGTAAAACGCTTCCCGAGTGAAGTCGTCTCCTGGCATCGACTCAACCGCCCGCACGAAGAAAGTGGCGTCGGTGGCGTTTCCTGCCAAACGAGCCAATGCCGTGTTCGGGGATGGCTTCAGCACCCGCAACCACTGGGCCTCGACGGGTGTCACCAGGACCGTCAAGGCGGCCGACAACGGCACCGGATCCTCGACCTCATCCCAATCGATGACAAGCCGATCGGGCCAGCGGTCCGTCAGCCATTGTGCCGTCGGCCAAAAGAACCGATAATGGATGTCGGTACCGGCAATGCCGGAGTCGACCAGCTGGTCTTTACGTGAAACCAAGTCAGCGCGGCGGGCAAACCTCGCCAGAAGCTTCTCTGTCTTGGCCAAGACGTCGACGTCGTCGGGATAAGCCCTCATGAAGCAAAGATGTTCGTGCAGGCGCAACACCTGGGCGGCGGTTCTCAAACGGGCTTGGCTGAGCTGGCTGAGGTGATCAATCTTTTTTTCCGGCCAGCCCGGGCCGTAGCTGAGCCGCGTCCTCTCGAGCCGTGCCAGGAGCGCAGCTGGTGCGGGTGACGTCACTTGAACGAAGCTATGCCATCGCGCAGCTCATCAGGATTGGCGCTGGCATTAACGAGCACTCGATTCAATTGACCTCAATCACAACGGTTTTAGGTACGGCGCGCTTCAAAGCGTCGGAGACCAGTAAATGATGATCGGCCCACTCGACGATCTCGCGAAGTTTCTCCGAGGACACCCAGTCGGCGGCAATCTGCACCCGAATGCTCGTGGGGAGCGGACCAGCCGGCACGGAGTAGCCAGCCAGGTGACGGTGCGGAGCCTTCTCGTCCCAACACCTTGGGCATGTCGGAGACAACTCTCGCCCCACCCGGACCGGTAACCCGACTCGTCTATATAGGCGATCGCATTGTTTATCGACTTACGGCTGTGCTCGGTCTTCATGGGACTCCTCCAAATTGCGTTTCCCGGGCTCGATCACGTTGGATGAAACCCGCGCACCTCGATCGGGAACTTAGCAACCGAGCCTTGACGCTTGAGCCCGACCTCGCCTGCCGGAGTCCGCAGGGCACATTTAGCGGAACCTTCGGGCAGAAGCCAGGAGCGGTGCCTGGTTTTTCCTAGTAGCGGGGTGGCACGATCCGCTCAGTGCAGGTGTTGCCACTTGAGAACGATGAGGGCAGTCCACGACGCCAGCCGATACGTTTGGCGATCACCGTCGCCGGCATTCGCGGCCACTCCGACAACAGCCGACGGATCTCTCCTTCCAAGGGATATCCGAGAGAGGGGGTCAGAAGTGAACCGTTGACAAGGGGTCAGTATTGAGCCGTTGGCGACACTGTTGTCCCTCTGTGGGCTCTTGGAGATGCTCAACGCGTTGTAAAATGGTATGGGAACAGAGGGATCGGATCGCAGACCCGCTGGCGCAGATGAGCAATCCATACCAGGTGATCGGTGATGTGGAGCTTTTCCTGCAACCGGGCGGCTGGTACTACATCGCGGTGCCCCGATGGATCTCCGACGAGCTTTCTCATCTCGCAGATCGGGGCCTGATTCCAGTCAAGGCGACGGTCGGATCGACAAGCTGGGATACGTCCCTTCTTCCCAAGGGTGACGGAAGCCATTTCATTGCATTGAACGCCATGGTCCGCAAGACCAACCGCATCGACGTCGGAGATAGAATCACGGTCACCTTCCAAACCCGCCACCGCAACTGACGGTGTCGCGACGGGCGGTCTCCCCTATCGACAGCCTTATCCACCTGTCGGTGCTTCCGGCTCCTTCGCAGTTCTGGGAGACTGCGCCGGACCGCCGTTAGGAGGGCTGATGGAGTTCCGCAGCATCGAGTACGACACCGCTGGGCGGGTGGCGACCATCACCCTCAACCGGCCCCAACGCCTCAACGCCATCGACCTGGGAATGCCCGGCGAGATCGCCGCCGCGGTAAACGGGGCGGAGACGGACCCGGCGGTTCACGTGGTGGTGATTACCGGCGCCGGACGGGCCTTTTGTTCGGGATACGACCTGAAAGAGTTCGCCGAACAGGCGGATGCTCCCTACAGCCAGCCGATGCCATGGGACCCGATGATCGACTACGCCATGATGTCAGCCAACACCGCCCACTTCATGTCGTTATGGCGGTGCCATAAACCGACCATCGCCAAGGTGCGGGGTTACGCCGTGGCCGGCGGCAGCGACATCGCTCTGGCCTGTGACCTGGTGGTGATGGCAGAGGATGCCCGCATCGGCTATCCCCCGGCCCGGGTTTGGGGCTGTCCAACCACCGCCATGTGGGTCTATCGAGTGGGAGCCGAGCAGGCCAAGCGGATGCTCTTCACCGGCGATCTGATCGACGGCCGCGAAGCCACCCGGATCGGTCTGATCCTGCAAGCGGTCCCTGAGCCGGAACTCGACGCCGCCGTGGCTGCCCTGGCGGATCGGATCGCCGGAGTCCCCCGCAATCAGTTGATGATGCACAAGTTGATGATCAACCATGCCCTGGAGAGCATGGGTCTGGCATCCACCCAGCAACTTGCCACCCTTTTCGACGGCATCGCCCGGCACACCCCCGAGGGCCTGTGGTTCAAGCGCCGATCCGAAGAAGTCGGATTCGACAGCGCCGTCGCCGAACGTGACTCCGGCCAGCCGATCGCTCCGGACATCACCGGGTAGCACAAGGCGTGGGCAAGCGGGTTCTGTGAAGTTCCTCGCGGCTCGGGCCCGCGCCAACCTTCACAGATGGGTGGGCAGGCGGGTTCTGTGAAGTTCCTCGCGGCTCGGGCCCGCGCCAACCTTCACAGATGAGTAACACCAATCGGTGGGTCTCGATTGTTGATTCTCCCGGGGCCACAACCCCGACTCCAGGAGCGGTGCCCTGCCTCAGATCGAGCTAGGTCGCGATCACGGTGATGGTCTATTTGCTTGATGGGCTTGAAGCAGCCGAGCTGGTTCAACGAGTGCGGAAGCCGAATCAGCGCCGCTCTGTCTAGATCCATCTCACTGTGCATGCGACAGCTAGTTAGCTAGGCAGCTTGGCAGGCAACAGCCTCATCTGTCCTGCCGCCTCTCCCTCAGGTCGACAGCTTGGTGCTGACTTTTCTCTCCGGAGACGTTGACGATCTCTCGAGGGGATCGCCCCAGTCGCTGACCAGTGCCCGTCGGAGTTGGTCGACGGGACGGTCGCCGATTCGGGTTCGTAGTTCGGTCTCGAGTTGGGTGAAGGTCTCCAGCGCCAGACGGACGCTCCTTCGGCCGCGAGCGGTAGGACGGACAAGCCTTGACCGGCGACTGTCCGGGTCAGGCACAACCTCAACTAAGTCTTGTCGTTCGAGTCCTTGCACAAGTTCGTTGATCGCCTGCCGGCTCACCCCAAATCGGCGCGCCAAGTCGGCTTGACGGATTCCCTTGAGGGGCAGCTCGGCAAACAGCAGCGACTGGGCCGAGGTGAGCTTTAAATTCATCCGTTCGTTCAGCGCCATGAGCAAAGCCTGATCGAACCACCGGAACCGGTCGAGAAGCAGACGTGCCAGGTTCGTCGATTTGGACATATCAACAGCCTAGAGGAATACGTCAGGTACCTTGACGTTATTAAAACGTCAGGTATCCTGACGCTTCCAAGAGAGGAGGAGTGATGACCACCATGGTCACCGACACCGTACGAGTCACGATCGACGCACCTTTCGACCAGGTGACGTCCGACCTGGCCGACCCGATCACCCACCCTGAGTGGGCCACCGAGTTCTTCTCGGGACCGGCCAGGACAACGAGTGATCAAGAGGTGCTGGCGAACGTGCCCCGGATGGGAGGCGAGGTCCGGACGAAGGTCGACGGCGACCCCGCCACCGGACTGATCGACATCTACCTGACGCCGGTCGGAGCGCCCTTCGGCCCACCCCTGCCCGTCAGAGTGCTCCCTAACGGTGACGGAGTCGACGTGTTGTTCACCTTGGCCCGAGCACCCGCTCTCACCGATGCCGAGTGGGAAGCCGGTCTGGCCGCCATGCAGCGAGAGCTCGAAAACCTAAAGCGGCGTCACGAGCAGTAATCGGCTCGCCCTCGGGTCACGCCACCGCGAACGCGTTGATGCCCGTCCCCCGACACCGTCCAGAGGCGGGCGGCGGCGGCGGGGTCGATCGCGTGCCGACCCCTCGGTGCACGCGGTCGGCGACCCGACGACAGTGGGCTCCGCCACGTCACAGTTCTCGCAATAGACCCCGCCCCTTACGCGCCAGCGCCAATGACGTGGCAGCCCAGGTTGAGGTCGATGCGCCCTGCTGAGGCGTCTTGAAGCGCTGGTTCCGGTTTCCAGCCTCATCCATCCATCCCAGGGCAATCATCTCCTCCCGAGCCAGGTGCACCGCTAACAGGCTATTGGCCGTTTTGGCCTGACCGTAAGCCTGCCACTTGTCGTAAATCGTCCTCGAATCCCAGGTCGTCAAAGCGGATCGGTGAGAGCTTGTGAGCGGTGGGAGACAACACCTCTTGGTATGGGTGGGGCGTCGCGCTTGGGCCACCACCTGCGCACCGGTCGTAGCGAGAGCGCGCACCGTTTCGAGACCCAGCCCCGAGTATCCGCCGGTCACGATCGCTAGCTGACACGAGGGCGGTTTTCACGTCAGCGGGTAGGGCGACTGCACCCACCAGGGAACGTTGGAAGTCTCTATCCGCACCACCCATTTCACCCACCAAAAGCCGCGGCGGTCCGGCGCCACCAGACGGGCGGGATAACCGTGGCCAGGCGAGAGCGGCTTCTGCCCGACTGCGGTCACCAACCACAAGCGGCTGAGATCAGCGACCGGGAATCGCCGGGCATAGCCGGTGGCCGACCAGACAACGAGGCTTCGCCCTTCATCGGGGTCGATCAAGCGATCGAGCCGGACCCCGCCCCACACCTGACGGCTGTACCAGCCGCTGGTGCAGTCAAGTTCGGCGATGATCTCTTCGTTCTCCATCGCGGTCAACTCCGACAAAGTCAGAAACCGCCCGCCGGAGGCGTCGTTGAATTGAACCTGCCACGAGGAAGCGTCGAGATTTGGAGTGCGATCGTCGAGCCAGGACGTCACCGGCACCCCTTCGGGAATGAAAGAGGAACGCTCGTGGGAGCCGCTGAAGCGGCGCTCGGCACCCGGAAGCTGGCCCAATGCGATGGTACGGTCTGCTCCCCACCACAACAGCGCCGCGGTCGAGGCGAGACCGCCCAACCGGATGAGGTTGCGCCGCGATACATCGACTGCTCGTGGCGTCGTCTTTCGAGCCAAGACATGCCAGATCGCCAGCGGGATGATGAGCAGAGCGGTGGCGATATGCACCCAGAGCACAGTAAAGGGGCCGATGTGGGTCGGGACCCCGGTGGAGTGGAGGATGCCCGTGACGAGCACGATCACCGCCAGTAGTGCCATGAGGAGAGAGAGGGCCCGCTTTCGGTTCTGACGGGATATCCCCCGCTGGGCCACCCTCGTCTTCCAAGGGGCAAGAAGGAGAACAGAAAGTCCGGCCACGCCATGGACGATGGCCATCCAGCCTCCCACGCTAGGGGTACCCAGAGCCTGGGTGGAAAGTCCCGTGAAGAAGGCAGTTGCCAACAGAATGAGGAGGGCCAAGTTGGTGCGTCGTCCTTGGCCGCGATGACCGGACAGTCCAGGGCGCTTGGGCTGGCCAGGGCGGATGCGACGTTCACTTGAGACCGATCGCATAACGATCGTTATAGTACCACCCGACACAAATGACCAGCGCACCAAACCGGCCTGGAGACGAGATGGCAGGTGCTCTGCTCGAAGCCGCTCGCAAGCTCCTGGAACGGGAGGGTCCGAAAGCGTTGACGGTCCGAGCCATCGCCCGTTACGCCACCACTTCGACGATGGCCGTCTATAGCCGCTTTGGTGGGAAAGACTCCATCCTCGAAGCGCTCTATCACCGTGGTTTCGAGATCCTGCGCGGATACCTGGAGACGGCGCCGGCTGCGGGGTCCGGGCGGGACGGCATCACCGAGTTGGGACGTGAATACCGGCGGTTTGCGCTGGCCAACCCTGCGCTCTACGGATTCATGTTCGAGCGGCCAGTCCCCGGGTTCGATCCGCCGCTCGAGCTCCGCCAACAGAGTTTGCTCGAGACGTTCGGGATCTTGGTGGCGACTGTCACCCGATTTATAGATGAAGCGATGAATGGTGACAGCGACCCGGTGATGGTGTCCTATCTGATCTGGTGCGCCGTCCACGGAGCGATGAGCCTCGAGCTGACCCATGCCGCTCGCTCCCCCTTTCCCGGCTGGATCGTCAATGAGCCCGACGATGCCGAGCAGGCATATCTGCAGATGGTCGCCACAGTCCTCTCCGGACTCACCGCCAGCCCCGACCGAGCAGCGAGAGGAAGTCCAAACGTCTAGGGCTTGGTGATGGCCCGCCAGCAGGCTGCCGCCACTAGGTCGAGCTCTGGTTCTGACGGTCGAGAGCTTCCCGCTGCCAGTCGAATGGCCGGACCGAACCCGAGGTCGAAAAGGATTTCGAGCGGAAGGTCAATCAGCAAGGGAGCGACGTCTGGATCGGCGGCGGCCGCTAGAAGCGGATCCTCGCCCTCATCCAGAGCCGATGCCTGAGCTTGCTTGACAAGCGGCGAAGCCTCGAGCTGAACCAGAAACCGGGCCCGGGCCGGGTCCCGGGCGAGGTGAAGGTAGACACCCTTCCAGATGGCGGCGAACCGGGCGGCGGGTGCGGCCGCCGAGACAGCGGCGCTCACGGCCTCGCCGAGGTCCCTCTTCACCTCTCGATAGGTTTCAAACAGCAACTGCTCCTTCGAGGAGTAGTGCACATAGGCGGTTCCGGTGGCGACGCCCGCCCGTTTGGCCACCGCGCTCATCCCGGCACCGTGCAGCCCGTGCTCGGCCACCAGCTCGAGAAGCGCCCGCCGGACTCGGGCCGCCCGATCGACCCGGGCGGTGGTCACGACCGAATAGTGGAGAGCGTCGCCGCCACATTCAGTGAGATTCCTGTCTCCCGCTCCGAGACCTCCCAGAGGGTGTCGATCGCTTTCCGATTACGCGACCGAGCCAGCAGTGGGCGCAGCACCGGCGGCCCGAATTGGATGAAGCGAGGGGTGTAAAGCTGGCCGCCTTGGGCCGTAGGGTCGGTGGCGGCCCGGAGTTGGGGAAGGGCGCCGCGAGCGGGCGTCATCCCGGTCCGAGCTGCCTGCCAGGCAAAAAAACGCTGGCTGGTGCCGCCTCCGGTTTCCCGGACGCTGTTTAGCTGCAGGTCGGTGTAGGTCAATCCCGGGTGGGCCACCAAACTGGCGGTGCCGGCGCCGGCTGCCTCCAAGCGCTGCTGGAGGCCGAGGGTGAAATGGACGTTGGCGAGCTTGGACTGCCCGTACGCACCCCAGGGGGTGTAGTTGCCGCGCAGGTGCGGGTTGGAAGGATCGAGCGGTCGGCCAGTGTGCCGGGCGGTAGAGGTCACGTTGACGATCCTGGCGGCGTCGCCCCGCAGTAATGAGGGAAGCAACAAAGCCGTAAGGGCAAAATGTCCCAGATGGTTGACTCCGAACTGCATCTCGAACCCGTCGACGGTGTGGCGCTCGGGGATCCCCATCACCCCGGCGTTGTTGATCAGAAGGTCGATCCGGGGGCGGTGCGGGAGGATCTGTTCGGCGAAGGAACGGATCGAGGCCAGCGACGAGAGGTCGAGCTGGCAGACCTCTGCCGAAGCAGCGGGAAATTCCGTCCGGATGCCGGCTAAGGCGACGGCGGCCTTTTCCAGGTTGCGGGCGGCCATGATCACTTGAGCGCCCTTGTTAGCGAGCGCCCGTGCTGTCTCTAGACCGAGACCGCCGTTGGCACCGGTCACGACTGCCACCCGTCCGGTCTGATCCGGGATGTCGGCTGCGGTCCAACTCATAGAATTCTCTCCTCGCCCGATCGGTCCTGGCCTGGCCGGGTGCCCGGACGGCCAGGATAATGAATGAATGCTCATTCATTATCAACGATCATTCACTTTCCGTCAAGTCCCCCCCGAGTCACGCTCGACTCGAGAGGCGACGAGCTGGAACGCCGCTTCGGCGGCGGACTTAAGGCTGAGCCGGCCCGATCGGACCTGTTCGGCCAGGCTTTCGAAATTGGGCTGCTGGCTCACATGGGTCGAAGCGAGCTCAGCCACGGCGGCGGCCAGTTGTTGTTGGGCACGGACGGTTGCCGCGCGGGCCCGTTCGTTCGGGTCGATCTGGGCGTAATGCTCCCGCACTTTCCTAAAGAGCTCCGACACGCCGGTGCCATCGATCGCCACGGTGGAGATGATTGGCTGGCGCCATCTGCGCCCCGCCGACGCCGGTAGTGCCTCATGGAGGGTTCGCTCAGCTTGCTTCGCCATCGGATGATCAGCCTTGTTCAAGACGTATATGTCGGCGATCTCGAGGATCCCGGCCTTGACCGCCTGCGTCTCGTCGCCAAATCCGGGAGCCGCGACGAAGATGACCGTTTGGGCGAGATGCATGACGTTGATCTCGGCCTGGCCGGCGCCAACGGTCTCAACGATCACGGCATCGAAACCAAAACCATCGAGTACGTCAACCACCCGCGCGGTTGCTCTCGACAGCCCGCCGAGCTGTCCCCGGGACGCGACCGAGCGAACGAAGACTTCGTCGTCGAGAGCGTGGTCAGACATGCGGATACGGTCGCCGAGAATTGCTCCACCCCCGAAGGGACTCGACGGATCGACTGCAACCACCGCCACGGAAAGCTCAGCCCGGCGATACTCCCCGATCAGCTCATTGACCAGCGTGGACTTGCCTGCGCCGGGGGGCCCGGTAACACCCACGACGTGTGCGTGGCCGGTTCGTCCGTACACGGCCGCCAGCACTGTTTGCGCTTCGGGACCATCGTTCTCAACGGCCGAGATGGCTCGCCCGAGCACCCGGCGATCCCCCGCCGCAAAACGGTCCTGGTCGAAACCACGATTGCGGGTCACGCCGAGACGTCGAGACAGCTTCGCAGATTGGTGATGAAGCGCTCAGCGAGGATGGCCGGTGCTGGGCCTTCTTGGGGCCGCCACCAGGTGAAGGTCCAGTTCATCGCCCCCAACAGCATGAGTCGGAGGGTCTCTCGGTCCGTCTTGGGTGGCAACTCGAGGTCGCCGATGAGGTCGGTGAAGATGCGTTCGTAGTCGTCACGCAGCTTGAAGATCAGCTCCCGTCCTTCCACTGCGCTCGGCACGTGACGCATCACCGCCTTGAAGAAAGTGCCTCCGGTCAGAAGCATGTCGAGGTGCGCAGCACAAGCGGCCTCGATCCTGTTCCACTCCCCCTCGACATTGGCCAGCGCCGCACTGACCGCTGCGCGGATTCGGTGGAGCGCCTCCTCGTGGACCGCCACGAACAGGTCGTCCTTGCTCTCGAAGTGGTAGTAGATCGAGGCGGTGCGCATATTGGCCTGTTCGGCGATGAGGCGCATCGAGGCGGCATCGAATCCTTCCCGATAAAAGCAGGCGGCCGCCGCTTCCAGCAACTGCTGTCGTCGGTTGGCCTGGTTGGTCATGGAGCCCCCGCTGACCGGTCCACGCCCAAGAAGTCGTACCATCCGCCTCGGCTTCCCGGTCGCAAGTCGGCCGAGCCGAGATAACCGGCGCTGAAGACCTGATGGGCCAAGGCGGGGACCGCGTACCGCTCACCGCAAGTCCTGTGTAAATATTCCTGGGCGTGGTAGAAGGCCTCGAAACT
>JBOGEX010000087.1:0-21916 GCA_050741915.1 Acidimicrobiia bacterium | reverse complement strand
TGGTGTCGTCGGCCACGGCATCATTGGGACGGCCTTGAAGGAATTCTTTGGCGATCTGCTCTCGTAGAATCGATTTCGTTTCCGACATGCGCTGTCCCTCCACCCTTGGTTCTCTTCAGTGCGCGATGCCGAAACAAAGCCGCTGCCCACTCCCGGCGCCGCGCTGAAGAGGCTAGCTGTGCCGATTTCTCGCTTCTACCCCCGACTAATGAGTACAGCGGCCCTTCTTTTGGTAGTCCTGGCTCCGGCGCCAGCTTCTGGCCAATCGGCCTGCGACAACACCTCGACCGGCCTGATCCCCCTCATCGACCTCGACGGCGGCGCCTACCAGGGACAGCCCGGCGGCCTCTATTCGGGCGGAAACGGCCTCACCGATCAAGCCCTCGAGTTGGGGTTGGCCCGGGCAGCGATGGTGACCCCCTTAGGGGTAGACGGCGTTGCCGCGGCCGAGGGTTCCATCGTTATGGTGGCGTTGGGGGTTTCCAACACTTTGGGCGAGTTCAAGGCGTTCTCGGCGCTTCTCGACATGGCCCAGGACCCACGATTGGTCCTGGTCAACGGCGCCCAGGTCGGCCAATCGATCAACCGGTGGATTGGCTCCCGGAGCGATGGGACCTGGGACACAGTCGAGAGGAAGCTGACCGAGTCGGGAGTCGATGCCCGACAGGTGCAGGTGGCCTGGATCAAGATGCCGAGTGACGACCGGGGGCCGGCGACGTTGGAAGACGCACGTATCCACGCCGAGAAGCTCGAAAACCTCGTGCGGCTGCTGCCGGATCACTTTCCCAACATTCAGCTCGCCTATCTATCGAGCAGAAGCTATGGCGGATACATCCCTGGTCCCGACTCTGAACCCAATGCCTACCAGGACGGCTTCGCTGTCCGTTGGGCCATTGAGGGCATAGGGACAGGTCCCGACATCGATCCAACCCAGGGCGCGCCCGAGTTGCCGTGGGTGGGTTGGGGACCCTATTTGTGGGCCGACGGCACCACGCCCCGCTCCGATGGTCTCTTCTATGAATGCAGCGACTACCAACCCGGGGGCGTGCATCCGGCCGATGGCGCCACCGAAAAGATTGCCCACCTGTTGCTGGATCACTTCCGCACCGATCCCACGGCTGCCAACTGGTTCGGTGGTCAGCGAGCCCCAACAACTACAGCCGGGGTGACCGTCACCACAACCAGCCCGACCCTAACTCTCCCGGAATCTTCCTCTCCCGATGTCGTCTCTACTCCCTCTACTACCTTGCCGCTCCTGGCGGAAGAAGATGTGCCATCGGAGCGGTCCAACCTGGGTCCCATCGTGGCGGCGATTGCCGGCTTGGTAATCGGGGTTGTCGGGATTCGACTCTTCCAGTCCCGCCGCAGCGGCCCCTAGAGACGACCCTCACGTTGCTCTACTCAGTCCAAGCTTCTTTCCCAGTCGGTAGCCCTGCCATCGGAGCCAAGCCATCCCCGCCTGGCACCGATCGGCCCACATCGGGGAGCGTCCCGATACCGGATAACCCGCTCGGGTTAGCTCCCGGCCGGCGAGAAGCTCAAACCGGACGGCTCCCCTTTCTTCCATTTCCTGCTGCCAGCGGCGGGTGACTCCAGGGTTTCGGGCGAGGTTTCGGTGGTGCGAGGGGAGGGCGTTGGTGCCCGCAAAGTCTTTCAGTCGGTTCTGGTAATCGAGCATGCTGGGATGGAACGGGAGATCGATGAAGGCGCATATCGTCCGCAGGCAGCTCTCTGGATTGCTGATCAAGTCTTCGTAGGTGACCTCGAGGTATTGGTTTTCGGTGAGATGACGGCCAACCTCGCGACCCCGTCGGATCCGCTGACGCCAATGGAGGGCAGCTTCCTCGATGGTCTGGGGACCGAAATCTGCCTCGAGGAAGGAGAGCGCCACATCGCGACCATCCCGGATCAGATGTACGAACCGGGCCTCCGGCAGCCGGTGGAGGAGCGTGGGCATGTGCATGACGTAGATCGGGGTCTTATCGCCATATCGAGACTTTCCCTGCGCGGCGGCGTAGGCGCGGTACAGACGACGCACGGCCTCACCGATGTCTTGGGGAGGTGGTCTGTTCAAGGCCTCTCTAACCCGCTCCAAGTCGAAATTCCAAGCGGAGAACCAGGTGCTTCGGGTGAGTATCTCAAGCAGTGCGTGACGGGGCTCGAGCTCAAGGTTTCGCCGCGAGAAAGCCTCGATCAAGAAATGTGACTCGCGCGGTATGGCGAGGTCAGGATGGGAGTTGAGCATGGTTCGCAGCAGCGTGGTCCCTGAGCGTCCGCAGCCGACGATGAAGGGAAAGGATTGCTGGGCTGGCACAGAAATGGGCACCCCATCATTCTCGGGTCGAATTGACTCTATCGACCGGCTGATACCCTCGATTCAGTGCAGCCCGCACAAGCTTTGGTCGCCGTTGTCATCCCCACCCACAACCGACCCGAGGCTCTGAGGTCGGCGCTTCGGAGTGTCCTATCTCAGCAGGGAGCGAGCTTCGAAGTGGTGGTGGTCGACGACGGCTCTGACCCCCCGGTCGCCATCGGCGACCACGACCCCCGGATCCGCGTCCTGCGGAACGATCGCCCCCAAGGTCCGGCGGCGGCGCGCAACAAGGGAGCGGCCGCCACCTCTGCGCCCCTGATCGCTTTCTTGGACGATGACGATTCCTGGCGGGAGGGCAAGCTCGGTACCACCATCGCCTGTCTCGATGCTCACCCCGACGTCGGACTCGCCTATCACTTGATGAGCGGGGCCCAGGAGGACGGCGGCGGTAAGTGCCGGGTTCTGGACGACCCCGTGCGACGGATGCTGACCCGCCAGCCACCCCATCTCGATTCGGTGGTGATTCGTCGCCAGCTCCACGAAGCGGTCCTCTTTGACGAGGCCTTCGGGGCGGCCGAAGACCTCGACTATCTCCTGCGAGCAGCGGAGTCCACTTCGGTGCTCGAGATCGGCCGTATCTTGGCCGACCATGGTCAAAAGCATGTTTCCTCCATCGGACTGCCCAAGCGCATCGAGGCACGCAAGCAGTTCCGAGAAAAGCACTCTCGCTATTTCCAAGACCGCGAGGTCGCCGCCTTTCACCACGTACGGCTTGGTCACCTGTATCGCCTGACAGGAGAACGATTCCGGGCGATCGAGAGCTTCCTCCGCGCCATCCGCTTCCGGCCCACCCTTGGGCTCGGATGGACCGGCCTCGCCCGGGCGGTGATGCCCAGGTGATGGGACTGCGGCGCTGGATCAGCCTCTTTGTTCTGGTGGTCCTGATCGGACCACTGCCGGCGTGGGGGCAATCATGCCGATCAAGTTCCACTGGGCTTATCCCCTTGACAGACCTTGGACCCGGAAGCTACCTGGGGGAGAAGGGAGGACTTTACCCTGAGGGGTCCAACGAAATTCCGGCGGACCACCTGGCAATAGGACTGGAGCGATCGGCCCAGGTAGTGCCTCGAAACCCGGCCGGATCGCCGGACCCGGCCGGTTCGATTGGGCTGGTCTCCTTCGGGGTCTCCAACACCTTCCAAGAGTTTGAGGCCTTTATGAGTCTCCTCAGCGGCGACGAGAGGATTAATCCGCTGCTGGTATTGGTCAATGGCGCTCAAGGCGCCAAACCCCTCACAGACTGGGCGGACGGACAAGGGGTGTGGGAGACGGTCGATGAGCGGTTGGCCGCGACAGGAGTCGCGGCCCCCCAGATTCAGGTTGCTTGGTTGAAGATCCCTGACGCCGAAGCGGGCTCGCCCACGATGGAGGCAGCCGCCGAGGATGCCGTCAAGTTGGGCTCGATCGTCGCCGACCTCGACACCCGATTTCCCAACTTGGAACTGGTGTTTCTCTCGAGCCGGATATACGGCGGCTTCATCAACGAACCCGAGCGCACCGAGCCCAGCGCCTATCAGGACGGCTTTGCGGTCAGATGGGCAATCGAGGAACAACTAGCCGGCACCGCTGCGCTCGACCCGCGCACGGCCGCGCCCTGGATGGCTTGGGGCGCTTATTTATGGGCCGATGGCTCGAATCCGCGTTCGGATGGTTTGACCTGGGAGTGCGAGGACTTCGAAAGGGGCGGACAACGCGGAGTACATCCCTCGGCGAGCGGCAGCTTCAAGGTGGCCGGCCTTCTGTACGACTTCTTCTCCAGTTCTCCAGTGACCGTTCCGTGGTTTCTGGCCGATGGCATCGTCCCACCGGCGTCTTCGACCGTCACTGCCGGGGCGACCACGACGATGTCGGTCAGAACCACTTCGGCGGCTGTGACCTCCCTGACTAGCTCCAGCCCGACCACGGTGGCGATACCGGCAGACACAGGCCCGCCGGCCGCCTCCGAGGGTGGGAGCAACGGCCTTCTCATCGGGGCCGCCGCCTTGATCGGGCTTGTGGTCGGCGCCTATATCTTCCGGCGACGGGGAGGCTGACGGCCAAGGTTTAAGCTCCGTTAGTGCCCCGGCCCTTGATCGCAGATTTGGCCGCCGGGCTCACAGGAGAGAACCCGTCGCCGCCGTTTTTCATTCTCGGAGCCGCACGTTCGGGCACCACGCTGCTCCGGGTTCTTCTCGACAGCCACCCCCATCTCTCAGTCGGACCGGAGACCAATGTCCTCCATCATTGGTTCGACGCAGTCGAGAATGCCCAGACTCTCAGGTTCTATCCGTATCCGCCAGATGACCTACTGCGCTACCCCGCCGCAGCCTTCGAGCTCATGCATATTCGTTACATGCGTGATCGGGGGAAGAGGAGATGGGGCGACAAGACTCCCAATTACGTCACGGTGCTCGATGACATTCTCAAATGCTGGCCCGAGGCGCAGGTCATCCACTGCATCCGAGACGGACGAGATGTGGTCTGCTCGATGCGGGAAAGATGGGGCTGGAGCGTTCGAGCGGGCTCTCGGAGATGGAGAGATCGAGTCGAAAAGGTCTTGACCCAGGCCGCCAATCTGTCAGCCCGCCAGTACCTGGAGGTGCGATACGAGCAGCTTGTCTCCGAGCCTCGTTATGAGCTCAGCCGGATTCTCAGATTCCTGGAAGAGCCCTGGGACGAGTCGGTCCTCGATCACTCGCAGAGTGCGCACAACGGGGTCGAGGATGATGTTGCCGAGGCCGGAGGAGATATAACTACCGAAAGCGTTGGGCGTTGGCGCCAGCAGATGAGCCCCCTCGACCGGTACGTTTTTGGCCGCCAGGCCGCCTCTCTGCTTCGCCGCCTGGGTTACCGCTAGCGCGGTAGACCGCGAGCATTCTCTCGGCCACCGCCAGCGGCGAGAAGACCGAGGCCCGCACCCGTCCCCGTTCACCCATTCGCTCCCGTAACTGAGGATCGGTCGCGAGCCTACGCAGCGCCCCCGCCGCGCCCCCGACGTCCTCGGTAGGGAACACCAGCCCACCTTCACCCTCTCCCAAGAGCGACCTGATCGGCTCCAGATCGGAGGCCACCACCGGAATCCCGTTCAGCATCGACTCGGCCGTGAGCAGCGAGAAGGACTCCTCTCGGGAGGGAATGAAAACGATATCCGCTTGCCCATAGACGACCCGAACATCGGGTTGCCGCCCAAGGATGCTCAGCGAGATCGCCGGTTGCGACCTCAGGGAATCGAGCTGCGCCCAAACCGGAGCGTTGAATGGCGATTCGTTCCGGGTGAGGAAGAGCCTCCATTCAACCGGTAGGTCAGCCAAGCGCTCCATCACTCGGGGAAGAAGATCAAAGCCCTTCCGGTTGGTTCCCCCGGACAGATAGGCAATGACTGGGCGCGGATTGGGAGCACTTCGAATCCCCACGACCTGGTCCGGGTCGATCGGGTTAGGAATCAGCTCGACCTCTTCGATAGCACAGAGGCCGTTGGTAGCTGCGACCCGCGCCGCCGTCGGTGAGACCGCCACCCAGGCGACGTCGCCCAGCAGCCTGCGCAGCACGGGTCCGATTCTCCGTCCCCAGGCCGTGCTCACCGGGTCGTGAATCCAGACCACCAGCCGGACCCTGGTGAGCATGGCAGCCGGAGCCGCCAGATAGAGACCGGTGGTGGTGTTGGCGTGGATCGCCGTGAGGAGGCGGCGGCGCCGAAGCGCCCAACCCGCGATCCGAATCGCCCCGACTACCCGCCCCAGCCTTCCCCATCGAGGGCGAGGAGTGGCAACCCATTCCTCGGCCATTCCCGTAGCGGCCCGGGCGAAGGCTCCATCTCGTGGGGCAGCCACCGCCCGTCCTACCTTGCCGCCCATCGCCCCGAGAAGGGTGAGAAGGGCTCGGTTGGAGCCACCGATTGCGGCGGGCACCGCCACGAATAGCACCGTGCCGGCCGGTCGATCCACCTCGTTCAGGGCCGGCTGTGGTTCCAAAGGGTTTGGCCCAGCCAGCCCTCGAGCAAGCCCAGGTCCTCCCAGAGCGGTTCTATCAGATTGGGAGGTAGCGCGGCTTTGGAGTCTTCGAGTTGTTGCTCGTAGGCCGTGGTTCGTTTGGTGAGGACTTTGCGGGCGATCCGGCGGAGGGGCATCGGGTAGCGCTTGTAACCCTTGAGCAACTTGCGAGAGCGAGCCCAAGTGGTAGCAGTGCGCAGCTGTCTCTTATTGGCGGTTACGTTCTTGACGGCATCAGGTGGTGGTCGGTGATCGAGCTGCAAATGGTCGAGGACTCGGAGCCAGCCCGACCGGGTCTCATCGGTAAGATCGTCGAGGCGCACGACCAACACCTGATGCCGGGGGAAAAGCTCGGCGTAAGGGGCCAATCCCGCCCAGTAGCGGCTTCGGGCCAGGTAAGCGTTTCCCGGTTCGCTCAGCGCCTCGAGTAAGGGACGCCGCTCCTGACCGGTCTGAACCCTGAGCCGAAAGTGCGACCTCGCCCTCTCGACGGGATCGCGGAGGAGGTAGATCAGCTTGGTGTCTTTGTTGAGCTCGACAATTCGCCGGGCAGAGTGAGGAGAGAACCGCGGATTGCTGTAACTCGGCGACACCTCGCCGGTGAGCTGGCCGCGCGTTGCCGCCTGAAACCACTCGTGATACCAGGGAACTCCCCTCTGGTAGATGTGATCGTAAGAGAAGAAGTTCAGCTCTTTGCGACGGGGCAAGAAAAGCTCCGGCTGGCTTCGGAGCCAGCTCCAGAGAGTGGTCGTGCCGGAGCGCATGGCGCCGATGACCAGGAAGTGGGGGGCGGACCCTTCATCAGCCAACCTCACAGCACCTCCAGGTCCCGAAGGACCTGATGGCATTCTTCGGCGAGAGGGGCGTACTGCTCCTGATTGAAATGGGCAAAATCGACCTGCTGGGAGACGCCGTTGGTCTTGAGGACCCTATCGACGTCGATCACCGGAAAGCTCAGCTCGGCTGCGAGATCGAAGAGGGCAACTACAAACTCCCGCCGCCGATGCATCTCCGGATCTCTCATTAGCTGGTAGTTGTGCCGCTGGCTGGCGGGATCCATCGCCAAGGTGTTGAAGACGATCACATTGGCGCCGGCTCTGGCCCTCAACTCCGAAATCACTCGTCCCATGTCGCGATAAAAGTCCTCGACGCTCATCCGCCCGATCCCCTCGAACGTCTTTCCAAACCACTTGGCGACTTCGAGGTCGGTCAGAACCTTGCCGAGGTCTTGATTTAGCCACCAGCCTCCCGGATCAACCAGGAAGCCTTGCTGGCGGTGCCGGTAGAGAACGCGTGAATAATCCGGAGCGATCGACAGGGCTACCACCGACTTGGGAAACGTCTCCAGCTGATCCCGGCGCGGAATCTCGAAAGTCGGCTGGAACAGGACCGGGTCGAAGTAGTGCCGCTTGAGCCGGAGCTGGCCAATCGTCTCCGTCAACTCGTTGGGGTAGATGCCCGAGACGCCGGAGAGCGATTGCAGCAGCAGATCTGAGCGAGACCCGCTGATCTCGATGCTGTCCCGATATATGGCACATGTCCCCGCGAAGCGGCCTCGTAGCAGTGGAGCCATGGCGAAGAGGGCCGGAAGGTCACATGCGCCTCGCAGGTAGATGCCGACTTTGGGGGGGGCGAAGCCGGACGTCCCGGCGACGACCATGTAGCGCTGGCTCGAGATCTGGACGCCGCCATCGAAGACCTGCTCGCGGCCCCGCATCCGATGGCGTCCGAGGCGGCGCTTGAGGGCCGGGTTCTTGCGCGCTAGCCAGAGAACCGACCGGGCAGCCCGACGCTTAAGCGTTCCCATAAACGTGGCTGGGGACGACGGGATCGATCACCACCCGAAACGACGTCCCAATATCATCGAGGTTGTCCGGCAGAGGTTCGTCCTCGGTGGTGCTGAAGGCCGCCAGAAATTTGCCGACCCCCACCGTTGGTTGATCGGTGACTTTACGAAGGAAAGCGTTGTCTACCGATACCAGCCGGTAGTGCACAGTCAGGTTGGTGCGTTGAAAGTATTCGGGGGTTTTCTTCTTTCGCCAGCCGACCACCTGCCGAGCCGTGGTTTGCCGGGAAAGCCGCTTCATCTCGGTGACGGAGACCTCGCAGAGTTCCTGGCCGAATCGCACCTCCGATCCAATGGACCGATGCCAGGCCACGACATGGGCTATCTCGATGGCTGGTTCGATGACGGGCATAAACAGCTTGAAAATCAACCCCGATCAGCCCCTTCTCCCATCTACGAATGCGGCGTGCTTCTCCGGCGGGAGAGGCTATCAAAAGGTCCGGTGTTGTCCAGTCGCTGGTACGCTGACCAATTGGGTCGAGCCCCAATCCGAGCAGACGCTCAACATTCGCTCACCATCTTGCCGACTGGCAAATCCTTCAGGGGGTTGAACAATGAGACATCGAAATGTGCCCTGGCTCATGGCCGTGGCCGTCGGGCTGATTATTTCCTCGAGTGTTCCCGCCTTGCCGGCTCTGGCCGCCAACTGCGACAACGCTTACGTCGCCGGCCAGGTGCCGCTGACCGATCTCGGTAGCAGCACGTATCAAGGTGAGACCGGTGGTCTATATCCCGGCGGCAGCAATGTTGCTCCCGACGCCCACGCCGCCCTCGGCTCGCAACTCGCCTCCCAGATCGTCCCCCTGGCAACCGACGGCTCCCCCAACGCCGGCGGCAAAATCGGGTTCATTTCGGTAGGAGTATCCAACACCGTGGCCGAATTCGAAGCCTTCCTCACCCGGGATGAGACCGCGATCGATCCGGCGGTGGTACGGGTGAATGGTGCTCAAGGCGGAGCCGACGTGTTCGCATGGATGGATTCGGGAGCACCGACTTGGAGCGAGGTTGACTCACGCCTCTCTGAGGCCGGACTGTCCCCCCAACAGGTGCAGGTGGCTTGGGTGAAGCTGCCGGAGGCGGGTCCGAACGAGCCGTTCCCCCTAGATGCCTCGACCTATGCGAGCACTCTCGCCCAGGTGATGCGCAGCCTCAAGGTCAACTACCCGAATATCAAGATTGCCTATATTTCGAGCCGGATCTACGGAGGCTACGGCGGGCTTCTCAACCCTGAGCCTTTTGCCTACCAGCACGGCTTCGGCGTCAAATGGACCATCGAGGCGCAGATCGAAGGCGACCCCAACCTCAATCCCGATCCCGGCAAAGGCCCAGTTGTCTCCCCCTGGCTGGGATGGGGGCCCTACCTATGGGCCAACGGGGCGGGGCCCGACGAGCAACCCGGTGGCAGCCCGGGACGGTCCGACGGCCTCGAGTGGCTGTGTGAGGACTTCAAGACCGATGGCATCCACCCAGTTGGATCGGGCAGTGCCAAGGTCGCCGACATGCTCATCGCTCACCTCAACTCAGATCCCACCGCCTGTCTTTGGTACTTGGCCGACCCCAGCTCATGCGGAGCCGTGGTGCCGCCGATCCCCGCCGGCGTGTTTGTCGACATCGCCGGCTCTGGTTTCGAAGAGGACATCATCTGGCTTGCGGCGCAGGGCATCACCAACGGCTGCAGCCCTGCCCCCAACCCGATGTTCTGCCCAAATGCCTCCGTCACCCGTGGTCAGATGGCGGCTTTTCTCAACCGGGCACTGAGCTTGGCTCCGGGACCTGACGCCTTCAGCGACGATGAAGGCTCGATCTTTGAAGCCGACATCAATGCAGTGGCTCACGCCGGGATAACGGTTGGGTGCACCCCCACCGCGTTCTGTCCGAACGATCTCATAACCCGGGGGCAGATGGCAGCCTTCCTCGATCGGGCGCTGGACCTGCCCGATGGGCCGGATGTGTTCTCCGACGACAATGGCTCGATCTTCGAGGTGAACATCAACGCCCTCGCTCGTTCAGGGATCACATTCGGATGCTCAGCGACCAACTTCTGCCCCAACGCGGCGGTCACCCGAGGTCAGATGGCGGCGTTCCTCCATCGGGCGGAAAGCTGGTTGGAATGATCGGTGGCGGCTTGTAACCCTTGATCCGGCGCCGGACTGCTTCTTCGAGCCGCAGGCCCTTTTCCAGCTTGCGCCTGAAAAAGAACCGGCCGTCGCTGAGCTGAATCGGGATTCGGCTCAGCGTGTAATGATCGCTGGCTTCGGTCAACGGCGGCCCGGCACCCACCGTTGCCGTCTCGTATCGCTTCCTGATGTGAGGATCGGCGATCGCCGACCAATACCCCCACGGATAGGCAAAGTGGTGCGGATCAACGCCCAATCGCGAACGGATCAGCTCATCGCTCGTCTCCAGCTCGCGCTCGACGGCTGCGGAGTCAAGCAACCGGAGGTCGGGATGGCTGTGGGTATGGGCTCCCACTGTCATCAAGCCGGTGGCCGCCATCTCGGCCAACTCAGTCCAGCGGAGAGGGGCGGCAGAAGCGGGGCCGAGGGGCTCGCCGGTTTCCACCTGGCGGGTAGTGAGGTAGAGAATGAAGGGGATCTTGAGATCGTGGAGAACCGGGAAGCCGACTGTGAACTGGTCCCGATAACCGTCGTCGAAGGAGAGGACTGCCATTCGGTCCGAAGCCGGCGAACCCCGGGCGGCCAACGCCTTTGGGAGGTCGACCAGCTCGAAATGGCGTTGCAACCACGACAGCTGCCATTCGAAATCGGACAATCTTACCTCCATCTCTCGTCCGAGCGAAAACCCAATCTGGTGATAGATGAGAATTCGTGGTCCGGGGGGCCTTCCTCTCGGCAGGTCGGCCGCCGAGAAGACAACCTTGGCGGCCTTGCGAGCTATTCGACCGGCGGTCAACCGCTCTCTGGATCCGGATTCCAGTGGAGGTCCCAGTGGAGGAGGGCAGTGAGAAGGCGGTTGTGGGGCTCGAAACGTGCCTCGAGGAGCTCCGCGACTACGGGGTCTGCGCCCCGATCGACTCGGTCGGCGCCCGTCTGGTAGCTGTAGTTGCGAAACACCTTCGGCTGCCAGGAGGGGAGGCCTAAGAAACCGATCAGGTCGGCGTAAACCTTATCTGTTTGACTGAACAAATCCTCGCTCTTTGCCGCGTAGAAGCTCTCGATCGGAAACAGATCGAGCCATCGCTTCAATTGCTCGGCGTAGAAGCCCCTGGTGGCGTACGAATACTTTTGGAAGGGCTTTCCCGGATAGGCCGGATCGTTGAGCATCCGCTCGAGTTCCCCATCGAGCCGCTCGTCCTCGCCCTCCAATGCCTCCCGAAGGGACAGGTTCTCGAGTCCCAAGCGAACGTTGTGGGCATGGTGGGAGATCGCCCTTGTCCCCGGCTCCCGAAGCAGGACGACGATCTTCGCCTCCGGCACCAAGTCATAGGCTCGCTGGGCTGCTCTGGGGTCGAGCAGATAGTCAGGATCGGCCTCGAAGGCCAGACGCTTGCGGCCCCCATTTGCCAGCTCGGGTGACCTGCCTATCGGGAAGTGGGCCCGGTACCAATCCTCGCCGTTGGCAAACTTCGAGGAGAAATATTCGGTCTCCTTGCGCAGTGAGGGCCGCACCATCGGGTGCTGACCCAGATACTTGTAGAGCGAGCTTGTCCCCCCCCGCTGGGTGCCAATGATCAAAAAGTCAGGTAGCACCCGCCAACGACTGGTGGGCACCCGGCCCCTCACTCGGGCCTTGGCCAGCTTTCGCCGCATTGTCATGGGCAGCGAAACCGCGCCGTTGGCCACGGACTGGTGTTGCTCGTCGGCTTCCTCTGCTTGAGGCGGCGCCGACAGGGCTGCAACGGGCGGGCGGCGTAACGCTTGAGGTCTTAGACCGTGGGGACGGCGAAACTTGGGGAAATGGAATCGTCGATGCTGGCGATCGGGATCGGAGTTAGCACCGGAGAGAAGTACCGACCCCATTGGTTTCGCCTGGCTGCCGGTGAGGATTGACGCCAGCCGAGAGAAATCTCGCTCCCTAGTTTTTCCGACCCTTCCCACCGGGATCACACCCTCGACTCGCTGAAACAACGCCCGCGAAAGAACTTCGTCGAACTCGGAGGAGATAATGACGACGAGGTCGACCATTTCTCCGGCCTGGGAGAGGAGCTCGTCGAAAGGACGTCTCTGCAGAGCATCGACTGGATCGGTGTCGAACTGACCAGCGGGGAGCCAGTGAACCGGTGCAGCTTCTTCCGATGAGTCGACCACGAGTTGCTTGAGCTCGGACCGTGCCGCCTCGGCATCTCCGCGAGCCAAAGCCAGCAGTCCTGCGAGGGAAGTTTTGGATCCGTCGTCAGCCTGATCCGTTCCCGAGTCAAGATCGATGACCAGCACCACCCGGTCGACATCACCAAGCGCCGAGGCAACGTCTCGGGCCAGCTCGTGGATGTAGCGACGAGGGACTCTGAGGCCGCTCATGCTGAGGGCGAGACGCCCCGACCTCGACTCGATGGCTGTAATCAGAGAAGACCTCAGCTGCTGAATAGCCCGGCGACGATTTCGCGTCAAGCGTTGCTGCTTCTTGCGGCCGCCCTTGACGACCGGGACTTCCCAGGCCGGGGTCAGGGGCAGGTCGGCGCCAACCCACGCCGGCTGGCGGACCCGGCCTTCAACGAACAGTAAGAGGGCTCCGACCAGTGCCCCTGCCAACAAGCCACCACCACCCGCCAACACCGGAGGAATCTCCGAGGGGGTGACTTCGGTCACGATCGGGGGCTCGAGGGTTTCGTGGTCCCCAGTCAACGTTCCCAGGAACAGCGTTTGGTAATTCGTTTGTAGCGTTGCGTAGCGCGTCTCGAGCGCCGACACCTGCCAGCCGGGCCCAATGTTCGACTCGTCATCAGGGATCGAGATCTCGGTGCGGCTTCCCTGGGAGCCAGGCGCAGCCGACCTGTCCTCGGATGTGGTTGATTCCTGGCTGCGATCTTCCTCCGACGGGCTCCTATCCAAGAGTGATTGATCAAACCCCGGCATGGTCTCAAGCTCGACGTAAAGGTCGGCCAGCTTTTGATTGACATTGGCGATCTGTTCCTGGATGTCCTCGGGTGACCCAGCCCGACTGTCGCCGGTCTCGGCCAATACCAACTCGCCCACCAGGCGGGCGCTTTCTCCCTTGAGAGCATCAACTTGGATCAGTAAGAAGTCGAGTCGCGCTTGCTGCTCGGGACTCAGAACCGGTTCGGGGGGCGCAACGGGCGGCGGCGGCTGAAGAGCGGCGAGGGTCTCGCTCACACGGATCGCCTCGGCCAGAATCAGGTCCATCCTTCCTTCGATCTCGATCGCTCCGAACTCGGCGATCACGTAATTGGACCTCATCTCTACGGCTCGCGCGGTCGCCTGGGCTGGTTCGCGGGCGCGGGCTGAGAAAACCACCTCGAAGGTTTCCTGATCGGGAGCGATATTCGCCCCACCCCGGGAGAGAAGATCGGCATTCACCTCGATGGCCCTGTCCACCGCGGCCCTGATCTGCTGAGCTGGCTGCGCCTGCTGACTCCGGCTGTCGCTGGATTCCGCCAAGGGCAGGAAGGCCTGGGCCTCGAATGCGGGGCGGATAGTCCGGTTGCGGAGGGTAGCTCCGAAGTAGCCGAGGGTGGGGGCTACTAGTGCCAATGCCAGCAGGAGGGCCCAACGACCGCGAACTACCCGGCCGATTCTACGCAGGCTCACGCGGGTCGCCCTTCAAACGCGGCCTCGGCGTTACCGCCCAAGGCAAGCGGGGGAGATTCCCGCCCCCGAGCGCGGTTAAATAGAAAAAGACAATCCCCTCTCCTGCACCTGACAGGCAGCCCACTACCTCCACGACAGCTACCACCGATGCTAGTAGGTGGCCGGTTTCTGGAAAGGGGGCGATGATCCGTTTCCGCCTAGCTGGGGCCGGTTAGAGGTTCAGCACTTCGAGATAAAGGGCTTCGATCGCCCGTGCTGAGCGCTCGATATTGAAGCCTTCCTCAACGCGGGACCGGGCGGCCGACCCTAGCCGGGCCCGCAGGCCCGGGTCCCCGGCCAGGCGAATCAGCGCGTTGGCCAGCCTCTGAGAATTTCGCTCCGGGACGAGCAGACCGTCGATCTCGTTGCTGACAATCTCGTTCATCGGCGCCCGATCGGTGCTCACGGTGGGGAGCCCTGCCGCCATCGCCTCGAGGAGACTGACACCAAGGCCCTCGAAAAGCGAAGGAAACACGAAGGCGTCGGCCGCCCGGAGCAATGTAGGTACATCCCTCCTCCTCCCGAGCAGACGAACCGAGTCGCCAATATTGAGATCACTGATCCGTTTACGGAAACGATCCGTGAGCGATCCGGGCTGTCCTGCCAACACCAGCACCGCCTCGGGCAACGACTTCAGCAGAACTGGCATGGCTTCGATGAGATAGAGCTGTCCCTTCTGCGGCTCGTGGCGCCCAATCGAGACCACAACAAATTGTTCGGCTCGAATTTCCAGGTCGTCGCCGAGCGAGCTTCGAGCCTCACGAGGGTCTTGATCGAAACGGGTGAGGTCCACTCCTCGCGGGATCACCCGAATCTTTTGCAACGGGACACCTGCCAGCTCGCTCCACGACCGGGCTACTTCCCGGGATAGAGCGTGAAAGACCAACACCCAGCGCATCGTCGCCCGATCCAGGAGACGGTGCGCCCAAAGCTTCCAAGGAACGATATTGGGGTTGTCGACCAGACGGATCGGCTCGTGGCTGATGTTGACCAGGCTTTCGATCACCGGCACCCCCAGCCGGCGACCCGAGAAGCGAGCGGCTAGCGCCGACTGTGGGAGCGTGCAATGGATGAGGCTTGGTTCGAGTGCCACCAGCAACCTGTCCAGCCGGGCAACGGTGGCCAATCTCGAACCCGGCTCTCGGTCATACAGATAATGGACTGCGACGCCCGCAGGGAGGTCAGTCTCCCGAGTCTCGTGTGGATCCCGGTAGAGGCAGACGAGGGTGTGCTCTAGTCTTGGCGCCGAGAACAATCTCAGATTGGCCACAAGCTGCTGTTCTGCTCCACCTCCGATACCCAGCGAGTCAATAACGTGAACTATCCGCCGACGGTTGGGAACTGGGGCCGAGGAGTTGGAGGGCAACACTGGTTGGGCACGAATTATTGCTCGTCGACATCATCGTGATTGGGTATCGGTGGGCCGACCGCTTGTTACGGCGATCGCCGCTCCAGGCCTATTTCACCTGGCGAGCAGCGAAGACGGTGACGGTGCTGGCCTACCACGGTATCGACCACCCCGAGCGTTTCGCCTGGCACCTCGACTACCTGCGCAAGAACTCAGCGCCCATCTCTCTCGCCGACCTCCATGCGGCGCTCGACGGCAGCGGAGGGCTGCCTCATCGGGCGGTATTAATCACCTTCGACGACGGCGATCCGAGCCTTGTCAAATCGGCGCTGCCGTTACTGATCGAACGAAGGTTGCCAGCAGCCGCTTTTGTCGTGGCCGGTCTCGTGAATCGGGATGAGGCTCCCTGGTGGCAGACGGTCGAAGCCGCTGCAGGACCGGAAATGGCGGCGGGCATGATTCGCGCCCTTAAGGAGATGCCCGATATCCAGCGCCGCCAGCAGGTCGATCTGTTGAGCCGTCAGGCGCCGACGGTCATCCCGCAGTTGCGAACCGAGGACCTACATCTCATGATGTCAGCGGGGGTCGCCATCGGTAATCACTCCCTAACCCACCCTTGTCTACCTCGATGTGAGGATCACACGGTGAACGAGGAGATCGCGGGGGCTCACCGGCGTCTGACCGAGCTGCTTGGCTCCCCACCGGAGAGCTTTGCCTATCCCAATGGAGATTGGGATGTACGGGCTGAGGGACGGCTGCGCGAGCTTGGTTATCGGAGCGGCTTCCTCTTCGACCATCGTCCCGCCACCATCCCGGTCCCGAACTCACTGCAGATCTCGCGAGTGAGGGTGAACTCGACCACCCGGCCCGATAGGTTCGCCCTGATCATGAGCGGCCTTCACCCCGCCCTCCATCGCGTCCGGGGGGGTCAGTGACCGTAGATCTGGCCGGGAGGGCGCCGACCGAAATCTTCACCCTTCCGTTCGGCAATTCGCGGCTCGAGGAGGAATGGCTGGAACTGGCAGGCCGTGACCCCCACAGCTCCTATTTCCAAACCCCCGATTGGGTACTGAGCTGGTGGGAAGCCCTCGCCGGCCGGCCACCCACCCGTGTCGCCATATGGCGAGATGGCGGCGGAGCGCTCGAGGCTCTGGCTGCGGTGTCCCGTCAACGGCATCGGGTCCTTCGGCTGTTGCCGCTCGGGACCTCCGCCTGGACCAACACCGGATCGGGGGTCGGGGCCGCCGATCATTGTGGCTGGCCAGCACTGGAGTCGCGGCGGCCGGATGTCCGCGCCTGGCTTCGGTCGCATCCGGGAAAGTTGGTGCTCTCCAACCTCGACCCCGACAGCGGAACTTCCCTCGTTCCTGACGGAGCCGCGATGGTCGCCGCCACCGTTTGCCCCCGCCTTGAGATTCCCGACGACCTTTCCCGTCTTGGGCGCTCGAATCATTTTCGTCGCCACCTTCGGAATTATCGGCGGCGGTTAGTGGACGTCGGAGTTAGCTTCGAGACGTTAGGGCCGGACCAGATGAGTAACGAGGTCATAAGCGAAGTGATCCGCCTCCACCAATTGCGCAGGGCAGTCACTGGATGGAGATCGACATTTACCGGTCGGCGCCTGGCCTTCCACCAACAGCTTTTGTCGAGAGCGGATAAGGGAAGGGGTCCAGCGGCGACCGTGGCTTGGTATGGCGGCCAGGTCGTTGGCGCGATTTACGGGTTCTGGTGGCAGCACACCTTCGCCTTCTATCAGGGTGGATGGGAGGATCGATGGCCGAGTCTCAGCCTCGGGACAGTGTTAAACGCCGAAGCGATCGCCGAGTGCGCCCGGGCCGGTGGTCGCATCTATGACTTTCTGCGCGGTGAGGAGGAGTACAAGCTTCGATTCGGGGCCAGCCCTCGAGTCGACCAAACTTGGGTACGGCCCTCAGGGGTCGGTCGCTTGGTGACCAGATTGCGGTCTCAGTCGGGGAGGACGCCATGACCGAGTGGCCGGCTGCGCCAAGTCGAAAGCCCGCTCCGCTCTTCCTGGTTCTCGCCTTTCTCCTGGCCTTCGCGGTCTTTATCGGCACGCTGGTCATCAACCAGGCAACGCCGGGAACTGTGGTCCTGGTGGTGGTTCTTTCGTCGTTCGTCTTCTGGGCCGGATCCCGTCTCGCTCGGCCGGTCGACGGTCGGTGGCTAGGGCTCACCATCGCCACCGCCTACTTGACAAAGTTGATCGCATCGGGGGCTCGGTACTGGGTGCTGATCAACCTTTATCGAGGGGTGGGCGACGCCAGCGGCTATCACAACAAAGGTCTCAACATCGCAGACATTTGGCGGTCTTTGCAAATTCCGGAAATCGGAACGGGCACCGAGTTCGTTCCGCCGGCCACAGGATTCCTCTACGCCTTCTACAAGCCGTCAATGCTTGGCGGATTCATCATCTTCGCCACCTTGGCATTCGCTGGCCAGCTCTTTCTGTACAGCGGTTTTCGCCACACCACCCGCCCCCAGCACCTGAAGTGGTTCGCTCTGGCGATCTTCTTCTCGCCGTCGATCGTCTACTGGCCCTCGAGCATCGGTAAAGAAGCCTTGATCTTCCTCTTCCTGGGGCCGGCTGCCTATGGCGCCGCTCGGCTGATGATGGAGTACCGCTTGCGCTGGGGGGTGGTTTTTGCGGTCGGGCTCGCCGGAATCGGACTGGTTCGAGCTCACATCTCCCTTCTCCTGGCCGGAGCACTTCTCGTCGTACTGGTCCTGGCTCGCCCGCCGAGAGTCCCGGCAGCCACCGCCAAACGCCTTGTGATGCTGCTGGTGGCCGGGGGGGTCTTGGCGATGGCGTTGGTTGCAACGTCGCAGCGCTTTGGTCTCGATCTCAGCGCAGGCATTTCCGCCGACCTGGTCTCCGAAGAGCTCGATCCCTTCCTGGATGAGATAAGTGATCGAACCGATCGCGGCGGCTCGGCGGTATCGGGAGGTGCAATCGCCAGCGTCACCGACATTCCCGAAGCCACGCTGCGAGTTCTGTTCAGCCCCCTACCATGGGAGACGAGTAGCGCTCAGACGCTAGCGGCCAGCTTCGAAGGAGCCGCCCTCCTCGCCCTCATCCTCATTCGCTCGCCGTGGATCATCTCTAACCTCTTTCGACGTATTCGCGCCCTTCCATTTGCCCTGTTCTCGCTCGCCTTCACCGCGGCCTTTGTTTACGGATTCAGCGCCATTCTGAACCTCGGAATCCTCTCACGGCAGAGGTCCCAAGTGATGCCGTTCCTACTTGCCCTCCTCGTCGAAACAGTGTTCCGGAACCAAGCAGCCTCATACCAAGGCGAAGGCCGAGATGGTGTCGACCAAGCCGTCGGGTCCGAACTCGAAGGCGCTCCCGTCTGAACGCAGTACCCGGATCAGCCAGCTCTGTTGATCGATGGAACGGCGGTCGGCGTAGATCGTGAAATCAGAAACCTCCAGATCCAAGCCGTCGTCACGCGTGCAACCGACGAAATCCCAAGCTCGCACGACGTGGTTGACTCGCACTCCGACCGCGCTGACCGCAGATCCCCGGAAGGAACATCCCTGGAACAAGGTGGGCTCGCTCGAGGGCTTCTGTGACCCGGAAAGGACCAACGCATGGTCGCGCCGCCCCACCACATCGATGTCGGCGTTGTCGGCCCCTTGTCGCCGTCCCCCGTCGGAGGTATTGCCCGAAGCGTGAAACTCCATCTCGCAACCGCGTAGCTTTGGGCCAACGTGGCGCACCGAGTTCTTGTAGGCGCCCTGGAAGAGGCCCATGGCGCCAACGTTGTAGGCCAGAAAGTCCGTCGTACCGTGCTTCTCGCGACCGATCTGGTTGGCCCACCAGCGCACGCCCTCCCTCTTGCAATTGTGAGCCACGTTGCCTTCCATGCGCCAGACCCCACTTTGAGGGACTCCTACCGGCCATCCGAATCCCTGGTCGTCGGATCCGGCTACTACACAGTTGGTCGCTTGGTTTCCGTTTCCGTGGGGATGCATGAGAAACCCTTTCAGGCTTCGCTCGGGTCCGGCGCGTAGGTTCGCCACCAAGCACCGATCCCATGAGGTGTCGTGCGTAACTTCGCCTTGATCCCACCAAAAGGCGTCGGTGGCCACGTCGTAGGCGACGCAACTGGTGAAGGCTATTCCATGAGAGGCGTGGGGTACGAACGCGTGGCTCCCGGCATCACGCACAACCACACCTTCAACTCGGGACCCCCGAGAACCATCACCAGCGTGGTGAAAGTGAAGCGGCCATCGTCCCTCCACCACCTCGCCGTCCTTATGTGGACCCAGATGGCGGAGTTGCGCAAACTTGATGGTCTGGGGACGAGTAGATCGGATGAATATGTGGCTGCGCCTGCCGGGGGTTCCTTCAATCGACACATCACGGCTGAGGTTGACCACCTCGGCCGGAGGCACATCCCCATAGGCCTGCGGGACTGGGTCACCAGCTTGGTAGGCGCGGCAACTCAATGACTCCGGCTCGGTGGGCGTTATTACCAATTCATCCGTTGCTCCCCAAGAAGGATCGGCTCCCGATCGGTTCCAAGCCACTTTGCGGGTTCCCTCGATATCGAGTTGCCCGTTGCCCATGACCCAGAGGCCAATGTCGCTGTCGAGGGGATCCATGCCTTCGCCCACGAAGGCCGACTCGTCAACCCCGACGAAGCGGAGCGTCGATCCGGGTCTCATCACGAGAGTGCCGAGCACCAAGACATTTCGTGCCGCCTCGGCGGTGCCGATCACCTGCCACTTTTCGCCCTCGGGCACGACAAAGCCCGATTCGAATGTTCCACTGACCGTCCTTACCACCCCCGGCACCTTTGAAGTGACCGCGGGGCTGGCGGATGGAGAAACCTCGGTTAGAGGAGTGCTGTCGGCGGTGGTGGGCGCCGAGGGGGCGCTTCTGCTTTCCGGGGTCCGGCACGCGGGGCCGACTATGGCCGCGAGACACCAACCCAATAATCGGCGACGGGTCACTCCCACTCGTATTCCCTTCGTGCCACCCCTGTCAGGCCGACGAGCACTCTAACGGTCCCAAAAAAGGAGCAGGATTAACCGCCAAACCTTATGGTTGGGTTACCTCCGGTGGAGCTACTGCCACAGAAAGGCCGGTGCTTCAAATCTGATTGAGGTCCAAGTACGGGGCTGTTAGCGTGAAAATCGGGAGGTTGGGACTGTTACGGGCATTGCCGATGGAGCACCATTCGGAGAAGGGCTCGCCGGGACTGCCGAAAGGGTCACGGTGGTGGTAAGCACTCCCCAGACCTACCGGGGCCGGCTCCAAGTCAGCCCTACGGATCACCTTGAAGTCGACCTTCGGGTCCTCGGCAATGAACTAGTGCTGGTCTCGTCGGGCGGAGCGCTGGGAACCTGGCCGATCGATGAAGTGGACGTGGTTCGGGTGGCTGGGGACCAGTTTCGCCTCGACCTGGCAGGCGAGCAAGCCACATTCTTCGCCAATGACGTGATCGCCTTTTCTTACGTGGCGATGCCCTCGCTCACAACCTCATCGATATGGTCACCGGTCAGAAAGGCGATTCGGCAATGGCGGGTAGCAGGGCGGGTCAGGGTGGCATTTCGCCACCTGGAATCTGGCATCGGAGAGGGCTCTTCGCGCGTCACCGTCCTTACTCGCACCGCCCTCGCAAAGCATTGGGAAAGGGCTCGACGGGCATGGGTGACATTTGCCCAGCCAACTCCCGTGCACCGATCACTCATTTCTGAGGTCGCCCCCCTCCAGGCGTCTCCTCCTCGCTCGTCTTTCAACCTATTCGGTGGCAACAGCCAGGAACTATGGCCGTCAACCAACCCCGGGGTAACACCGCCAGAAGTCGACGGCAAACCTTGATTGCTCATTGCTGGAATGACGCGAGGAGGTCATTCGCCGGGTGTTCGACGAGGACTCAGCCGGATCAACCCCAATGTGATTCCGACCCGGACCAATTCAACGATCGTGTGAACGTCGAGCTTGGTCATCAAGCTGGTGCGGTGCCGCTCGATGGTCTTCACACTGAGCCCCAACCGGGTGGCGATGGCGCGGTTGGTCAGACCTTCTCCTATGAGGGTAAGAACTTCTTTCTCCCGTTCGGTAAGGGACGTGATCGGTCGAGGTTCCTGTTCCTTGGTGGTGGCGGCAGATAAACCTGCGGACGCCTGCTGACTGAGGTACATGCTTCCCCGCGCCGCCGCTCGTACGGCCAGGAGGAGCTCGTCGGCGGCTGATCCCTTGAGGACATAGCCCTTGGCACCGCTGGCGAGTGCCCGTCGCACCAACGCCTCGTCCTCGTGCATCGAAAGTATCACTACGGCGGTGCCTTGCTGTTGGGAGATGATTTCCGAGGTCGTGATCCCACTCATACCGGGCATCGTGATGTCCATGACCAGGACGTCTGGAGCCACTTCTTCGACCAGAGAGATTGCTTGTTCACCACTCCGAGCTTCGCCGACCACTTCAATGTCGGCAGCCCGGTCGAGAAGCATGCGAATCCCTTCTCTGACCAGTTGGTGATCGTCGGCGACTACGACCCGAATCACTGACTTCCGATCGGGAGGCGGGCGAGAAGATGGGTTCCCTTGCCAGGAGACGACAGCACCCACATCGTTCCAGAGAGG
>JBOGEX010000086.1:0-7295 GCA_050741915.1 Acidimicrobiia bacterium | reverse complement strand
TCTGGTCGACCCGGCGGTCAATGGGACACTGGCGGTACTAAACGCCGCAGCCGCCAATCCCTCCGTCAAGAGAGTCGTGCTGACTTCGTCTTTTGCCACCACGAACCAGACGGCGAGTTCGACGAGGACCACTGGAACGAACTCTCTTCGGTAAATCGCAACCCCTACCACTTCTCCAAGACCGCCGCCGAGAAAACGGCTTGGGGGTTCAGCAGATCACAGAACCACTTCGACCTGGTGGTCATCAATCCTTCGGTCGTGTTGGGGCCTTCGCTGGTGCCATCCCTCAACATCAGTAACCAGATCTTGGTTGGGCTCCTACGAGGCCATTATCCCGGCATCCTTGACCTCGACTACGCGCTGGTGGACGTTCGCGACGTGGCCAAGGCCCATCGGCTGGCGATCGAGACTCCGAGCGCGAGCGGCCGCTATTTGTGCGCGGCCGAGGTCGGGTCGCAGCAGCGGTTGGTCGACTGGATCCGGGGTGCCAACCTCGGTCTGGGCCAGCCTCCTCGGTTCTCGCTCGTGAATCCGATCGGCAGGTTTCTCGCTCGAGTTGCCGCACGCTTCCAGCTGTCAGGAAATCGCGACTACCTACGCACCCACATCGGTCGCCACCCGCGAATCAACACCGAAAAGATCCGCACCGAGCTCGGAATGACCTTCCGCCCCGTGGGGGAGACGCTGATCGACACCTACCTCGACCTCAAGCGCTGGGCCCACCTCGAAACCTAATGCTCTGTGCTGCGGAAAGCGCATAACCTAGCCCGCGGTTTCCAACCGCCTCCGAACTAGGGACGTGTGTCCAGAACGGCGATGATTTCCCGGACCGGATAAGCGACGCTGGTCGAGGTATTGGGGATGGCAAGTGCGGCGAAGGGCGCACCACCGGCCCGCCACGACACCTCCCAGATGAAGTCGACCGTCATTGGGTACGAGCTCAGGCTGGGATGACAACGAGGAGTACTCCCCGGTGGCGAGCAGGTCTTGACCTCATAAACATGGCGGGCGAGTCCGTTCGGATAACCGCTCAATTGCGAGAACTGCCCCTCGCTGAAAGTGGAGACGAAGCCGTCGCCCCAGTTGATTGTGACCCCGATCACACGCCCGTTGACCTCGAGCACCTGTCCTAACGGATCGACGATCGAATCGCTAAAAGGCTGAGGGGGCACGACCCGAAGGTGAGTCTCGGCCCCGGTCAGGCCCCAGGGCACTCTCGGATTGAGATCGGGATCGGGCTCGACATGGACGTACTCGGAGGCAAGGTCCCAGGCCAACAAGATGTCGAGGTCATCGGGGGTGGGCTCAGAGGTGCATACGGGATACACCACGTCGACGACCAACGGCCCGCCGGGATTGCCATCGGGGTCGTAGGCGAAGACCGCGGTGCCATCGGCGTTGCGAGTAATAAATACCCAACCAGTCGACGCCGACCGCCAATACCAGCAGGTGCCGTTGGCCGCAGTTCCGACTGCCGGATAAAGCCTCCCCGGCACCCGATTCTCATTGGCATAGTCGACGATTTCGCCCGCAACTCGACACCGAGTCACAGCTTGTGGCGCGCCACCGATCGTTGTCGTGTCTGCCCAGCAGTATCGCTCATCGGTTTGCCCTAAGGCGGGGCTGGCCACCAGACAAAAAAGAAGCCCCAACAGTACGCGATTCATGGCGTCACTTCTCGCACCACTTCGTCGCAGTCGGCCTGCCAGAGATCATTGGGATATAGCCACTGCGACGCAAATCTCCACAAAGAATTGCTCGGCCACAGTACGGAAACCGTTTGACCTCCTTCCTCTTCGATTATCTCCAAGAATCCCACGTCGTAGAAGGCAACTAGACAGTCCGACCGGTCGAGAAGTATCTGAATTTGGCTGATCGAAATCCGCTCAGGCATTGGAGGATTTAGGAAGGCGAGAGTGTTCATTGCGCTAGTTCCGGAATCGTGATACGGCGTCGTCGCGACGACTTTCCACAGTGCGTCGGGGTCTTTGCGATAGATGGCGTCGAACCAGCCGAACCAGAGATCAGCCAGGATCTGGCGGACCTCGGCCTCGCGTTGCTCCTCGGTTGTCGTCGAAGTCGCGTTGAGCGTCGTGGTCACCATGGCGGTTGTTGAAGGTGGTTCAGCAGTTGTGGATGGAGCAGCCAACAAAGTGGTGGTCGGAGCGGGGGCGGACCGTTCTCGCCAGACCAACCATCCGGCTGCAAGCGCCAGAACTCCCACAATCCCCACCGCAGTCCACCACCGCGTCCGACTCACCAGAGCCGAATTTACACCTGGAGGCACCCTTGTTAACAGGCTCCTGTCAAGGTAAGTTTTCGCGCTGATACGGGGCAGCCTCTGGTCGGCGGGGCTTGCGCTCGGGCCACGCCCAGATGACCACCCCCAGCAAGGCCAGCGCCCCCAGACCCAGCCCCGCCCAGCCCCATAGCCGGGTTCCGTCCGTCTCGGTATCCCCCGTCTCACCGCTTCCTCCGGGCATCCCCAGGACCGAAGGCCTGACGCCGAGGTCCGTCAACAAGAGCGGCTGGCTTTGTCGGGTGATATCGGGCTTGATCAGCTCGAATACCACCACATAGTTGACCCGGCGCACTTCGATGCTGACTCGATACACGCCGTCGGAGCGCTCTACCAACGGATAGGTGCCCTGGCCATCACCTGGTTCGATGAGGTAGCCCACCACCGTCGCCCCTTCTTCGGTCTCGAGCTCGAGGGTTAACTCGATGGTCGACTCGTCGAGCTGGCGAGCCGAAGCGCGGGCTGTGCCGAAGTCCCCACCGAGGTCGAGTCCCTCATTCGACGCTCTGGCGGGTAACCCAATCGTCAGCAGCATCAGGACCAACAAGATTTTGGGCAGCGACATCCGACGATGAGGCTAAACCTCGATCGATACCATTCAGGGGTGATCGAGGTTGTCCACGGCGACCTCACGCAACAGCGTGTCGATGCCATCGTCAATGCCGCCAACGAGTACCTCGCACATGGCGGCGGAGTGGCGGCGGCGATCGTCCGGGCTGGTGGCGATGCCATTCAGGAGGAGTCGGATCGTTGGGTCACGGAACATGGCCCTGTCCAACCTGGCCAAGCAGCCGTCACTGCCGCTGGAACCCTCCCTGCCGGCAAAGTGATCCATATCGTCGGGCCCCGCTTCCAGAAAGGTCGGGACAACGCCGCTCTGCTCAAGCAGGCTGTTGAGGCGGCTCTCGACGCGGCACAGGCAAACCAACTCCGATCGGTTGCGCTGCCAGCGATCTCGGCCGGCATCTTCGGATATCCGAGGCTTGCGGCTTGCGTGGTCATCACCAGAACCATTCGGGCATGGCTCGACGCCAATCCGTCAGCACTCGATCGAGTCTTGCTGGTCGGCTACGACGAAGCGGCAACGGACGATTTCGCCAGCGCTTTGCGCGAGACTGACCCTGAATGAACCGTCGTGCGATCGTTGCCCTCCTTCTCCTGGCCCTTGTGGCCTGCGGAGAGGACCGCACCCCCACCGCCACCCCCGGAGCCAGCGTTCCCACCGGCACCGAGGAGTTCTTTGCGTTCGTGCTTTCGGTGGACGGCTCGGAGCTGACCTTCGACCCGGCCGAGATTCTTACCGGTGAGGCTGCTCACGATGCCGCCGTGGCCGCAGGTGTGATCGGCGAAGACGAGGATCTTCCCAATGATTACTTCATCGCCAACCCCGAGGAGGATTCACAAACCGCGGTCCTCAGCGCTGCCGGAACCTACGTTCTGCTCGGACTTGACGAAGGCGAGGCAATTGCAGAGGTCAATGTCGACAGGGACGAACTGGTGCAAGCACTCCAAAACGGCGAGGGTTATTACGGAATCGTCGTCGGGGAAACGCCGATGATGCTGGTCACGAGCGGTGGCGAGGTCATCGCCGCCACCCAGGTCTACTTTCCGTAGGCACCCAGCCCCCTGTTTCTCCCCCTGAAGGGGGGAGTACCGCCGCAGGCGGGGCGGGGGGAATCCTCGCTGGGGGGAGAAACCACGAGTTCGGTATCCTTACAAAGTGAGCGGTAAGACGCTGTTCGAAAAGGTTTGGGACTCGCACTTGGTACGTAGCGTGACCGGGGAGCCAGATCTTCTCTATGTCGACATGCACCTCGTCCACGAGGTGACCTCGCCCCAGGCATTCGACTCATTGCGGATGCAGGAGCGGAAAGTGCGCCGGCCCGATCTCACTCTGGCCACCATCGACCATGGCGTCCCTACCGCCAATCGAGAGCTCGGCATCACCGACCCGATGTCGAAGATCCAGATAGACGCCCTCATCCGCAACTGCCAGGAGTTCGGCGTAACTCTCTTCGGCCTCGATGATCCTCGCTCAGGGATCGTCCACATCATCGGCCCCGAGCAAGGGATCACACAGCCGGGGATGTTGATCGTCTGCGGGGACTCTCACACCTCTACTCACGGCGCTTTCGGCGCCCTCGCCTTCGGGATCGGGACGTCCGAGGTCGAGCATGTCCTCGCCACCCAGACTCTTCCCCAGGACAAGCCCAAGGCGATGGCGATCAAAGTCGAAGGCGACCTCCCCAGCGGAGTCACACCCAAGGACGTGATCCTCGGCGTGATCGCCACCATTGGGACCAGTGGGGCGATCGGCCACGTGATCGAGTACATGGGCTCGACCATCGAAAGACTCTCGATGGAAGGGCGGATGACGATCTGCAACATGTCGATCGAGGCTGGGGCCCGGGCCGGGATGATCGCCCCCGACGAGACCACCTTCGCCTATCTGGAGGGGAGGCCCTTCGCCCCCCCGGAATGGGAATCAGCCCTCGACGCATGGCGCCGGCTCCCCAGCGATCCCGATGCCGTCTTCGACACCGAGCTCCACTTCGCCGCCTCCGGGCTTGTCCCTTACGTTTCCTGGGGAACGAATCCCGGGCAGACCATTCCAGTCACGGGACGCATCCCCACTCCAGACGAGGCCGCCGATCCGACCGAGCGGGATTCGATCGAGCGGGCGCTGGCCTACATGGACCTCCCGGGCGGCATCCCTATAACCGACGTCCGCATAGACCGGGTGTTTCTCGGTTCCTGCACCAACGGACGCATCGAGGACTTGCGGGCTGCCTCCCGAGTCGTCGAGGGCAGGAAGATCGCCTCCCACGTCAACGCGATGGTCGTGCCCGGTTCGGGGTTGGTGAAGCTACAGGCGGAGTCGGAAGGCCTCGACTTGATCTTCAAGGAAGCCGGCTTTGAATGGCGCGACGCCGGCTGTTCGATGTGCCTCGGGATGAACCCCGACATCCTCGCTCCCGGCGAACGCTGCGCTTCCACCTCGAACCGCAACTTCGAAGGCCGACAGGGCCCCGGTGGCCGTACCCATCTGGTTTCTCCAGCGATGGCGGCGGCGGCGGCCATTGCCGGTCACCTCGTCGATGTGAGGGACTGGTCGTGAGCGCCCCTGCGATCGACCGGCCGATGGCCCCCAAGGCCTACGGCTTCTCAACCCAGAAGAAGGGCATGCTGGCTTGGGAGGTGGTGAGCGACGCTCTCGCCGCCGCCATTCTCTACTGGATTGGATCGACGCGTCTCGATGGAGGCTCACACATCCATCCCATCTGGGGAAGCTGGGTCGGCGAGACCGGTTACTTCGAAGGCGGCGACACCACCCGTTGGGCGCGCAATCTTGCCGCCGACCCAAGGGTGAGCTTTGGCGTGGAGTCGAGCGGTATGCACATCAGTGGTCGAGGCGAGGTGACGCGGGGCCAAGCCGGCGAGGAATTCACCGCGGTGGTCATCAACTATCAGTCCAAGTACTCCTACCAGCCCGAGACCGACGGGCAGTTTTGGAAGATCTCGCCGCGGGTGATCATCGCCCTCGATGTGTCGTCGATGGAGTCCTTCGCCATAAGCCCCACCCGCTTTCGTTTTCCGAGATGAAGCCAATCTCGCTCATCAGCGGCAGCCTCGCTCCGCTTCCCCGGGCCAATGTGGACACCGACCAGATCATGCCGAAGAAGTATTTGAAGCGGGTCGAGAGAACCGGCTATGGCCAGTTCGTTTTTGCCGAATGGCGGGAGGCCGATCCCAATTTCGTCCTCAACCTCCCTCAATATCGAAGCGCCCGCCTTCTGGTCACCGGCCCCAACTTCGGTGGCGGTTCGTCGCGCGAGCACGCCCCGTGGGGGTTGCAGGACTGGGGCTTCGAGGCGATCGTCGCCCCGTCATTCGCCGACATTTTCTTCAACAACTGCACGAAGATCGGGTTGCTGCCGGTGGTGCTGACGGACAAGGAAGTCGCCTGGCTGATGGAGTTGGGCGAAGCTGAACCGGAGGCGGTGGTCGAGGTGAACCTTCCCGAGCAAAAGGTCACCACCGAAGGATTCGAGGCAGAGTTCTCGATCGATTCGTACACGCGGTGGCGCCTCGAGATCGGGCTCGACGACATCGAGCTCACCCTCCGCCATACCGGGGACATCGACGAGTTCGAGGTGAGTCGGCCTCGTCATCTCCCTTCGCTCACATAAGCGAGGAAGCAAGATCGGGTCGGTCGGTGATGATGCCGTCGACTCCGAGATGGAGGAGGCGCTTGATCTCGTCGCCCTCGTTGATCGTCCAGACATGCACGAGCTTTCCGAAACGATGGGCAACTTTGACCAGATCTGCGGTCACCACTGGAACTCCATACCACGAGAGAGGAACCTGAAGGGCCACGGTCGTAGACCCGAACGGATCAAACCCGGCGGCGAGCCGACCGGCGACGATCGCTCGCACGGTCTCGGCGGGGCCGGTCGAGGTGGCTACTTCCTTGCCGCAGGTCTCCTTCAGCCGTCGCAATCGTTCGGTTGAGAACGAACCGACAATCAGCCGGCGCTCGAGGTCGCGTTCCTTGATCAATCTCGCCAGCGGTTCGACTACTCCTTGGTTCTTGATATCGACGACGAACCCGGACGCCGGGAACGCCTCGAGCACCGAGCCGAAAGTAGGGATGCCGATTCCCCGACTCCGGAACGAATAACCCTGATCCGAGCGGTGGTAGTAGCCAGCATCCAAACGCTCCAGGTCCTGCGCGGTCAGTGATCCAATCGGTCCGCTTCCGTTGGTGGTGCGGTCGAGAAACGGGTCGTGGAAGCAGTGCAGAACACCGTCGGCGCTTACCCGAAGGTCGGTCTCGATGAACCGGACGCCGTATGAGGCCGCCTGCTCGAAAGCGGTCATCGTGTTCTCCGGCCACAGGAGCCGCGATCCCCGGTGGGCGATCACGACCGGCTTGGACCTGTGGAATATGGTCTCGATCATTGGACCTTTTGACGCATCAAACGCGGCCTATAGG
>JBOGEX010000085.1:0-1759 GCA_050741915.1 Acidimicrobiia bacterium | reverse complement strand
TCTCGGTCCTGGTCGACGACATCCGTCACCTCTTGGGCGACTGCCAGATCTCGGTTCTCTCGGGAGATCCCAACACCACCGCCGGTCATTTCGATGTCGAGGGAATCCCCTGGCAGTCGCCTGCTGATTTGATCGCCGCCGCTCGCAAGTCGGACCTGATGGTTCTGGGCGGCGGGGGTCTGATCCAGGATTACAACGGCTTCGATTCCACCCAGATGCTCACCACCGGGCACGGCGACGTCATCTGGGCCGAGTTCGCCCTTTTCGCCCGCATGCTCGCAAAGCCCATGGCGATCTACGGGGTCGGGGTAGGGCCGCTCCACACCGACGAAGGAAAGGACGCCGCCCGCCTGGTTTTCTCGCTCGCCACCGCGGCCTCGGTGAGGGATCAGGAGTCGCGCTCGCTCTTGCAGTCGATCGGGGTCGGGCCCGAAACGATCGTTCTGGGAGGCGACCCGGTTTTTCGTCTGCAAGCGGCGACCGTCGAGGGCCCCGAGTCGATCCTGGAGATGGAAGGCATTCCCCCAGGCGAGGTCACCGTCGGCGTCTGTTTGCGACCCTGGCGGGGCGGTCTGCCCGTCACCGAGATCGCCGCCGCCCTCGATCGATTGATCGATGACCGGAATGCCCGGGTGGTCTTCGTTCCGTTTCAGGTGGCGCCGTCCCGCAACGAGAACGATTCCCATGCCGCCCACGAGGTGATGCTGGCGATGAAGCGCGGCGACCAAGCCGGGATCTTGCGCGGCGCCTACGGGCCGAAAGAGAAGCTCGCCCTCTTCTCCCAGTTCGACGGTGTGATCGCCATGCGTCTCCACGCGGCGATGTTCGGTCTCAAAGCGGGAAAACCCACCGTCGCCATCTCCTATGACCGAAAGGTCGAATCAATGATGGGCGATCTCGGCCTCTCCGATTTTGCCCTCCCTCTCGAAGGACTGACTGCGGAGAGCATCGTCATCGCGCTGGAGACGGCAGAGGGCTCCCATGACGAGGAAGCGACGGGTCGCGCGATCAGCGTGCTGGCCGAACGATCACTCCTCAATCGGGATGCGCTGGCAAGAGCCGCTGCGGTAACAGCCGAGAAAGGGCGCGACGACGCACAGGTCCTGGAGATGCTGATCGATGCCGCCATGGCGCGGTCAGACGATGCACAACTTCTCAATCGGGCGAGATATGAGAACTCCTTGCAGGAGGGAACCATCGATCACCTCCGGGCCGAACTGAAAGAGGTCCACGACTCCCGCGCCCAGCAGTTGGCTCGCCGATATTGGAAGCTTCGCCAGGATGCGCGCGAGACGGCTTTCAAGGTCCGCGCCAAGGTCGACCCCAAGGCGAGAGCTGCCCAACGCCAGAAGCCGCTGTTATTCGATCGCTTCAACGACTCTCCCACGTATGGGGGACCATCTGAACTCCGGGCTCATTACGCCGGTCAGCTCACCCAAATCCTCGAAGAGCACCCCCACACCGTCGGCTACGCCCTACTGCCCTTTTCGATCGGGTGGAAGTCGAGCCTCTTTCAGCGCCCCCAACAGATGGCTCGCGCTTTGGCTCGCCAGGGTTATCTGGTCTTCTACGGGCTCGACCACTGGAGCCGCGAGCAGACCGACGGTTTCCGCCAGGTCGACAGAAACCTCTTTCTCTATTCGGTCTACCCGAACTACCTCGACGTGCTCAAGGGAGTGCCCCGGCCCCTGACGCTCACCTATGCCTACAACTTCAACTTCATCCGGCATCTTCAGGATCCGGTCACCGTCTTCGAACA
>JBOGEX010000084.1:0-2380 GCA_050741915.1 Acidimicrobiia bacterium | reverse complement strand
GGACAAAGGGGAGGGCAACGTCGCCGCCTGTTGGTTCCGCAGAGTCCTTCCAGGGTTCCTGCGTGCACGGAATGACCGTCGATGCGTGAGATCGAGACGACCACCACCATCCCGACCGGCAGCTCGGTCTGGATGGCCATCGGCATCGGGGTGTTTGCCGGCATGCTGTCGGGGCTCTTCGGAGTCGGAGGCGGCATCATGGTCGTTCCTGCCCTTGTCTCCTTCCTGGACATGGACCAGCGTCTGGCCCAGGGCACCTCGCTGGTGGCGGTGGCTCCCATGGGCCTGGCGGGAATGATCGGATACGCCCTGAACCAGAGCGTCGACTGGGTGGTGGCTCTGCTCCTCCTGACCGGGTCGACCGCCGGAACCTTTATTGGGACCAAGCTCCTCCGCAGCCTTCCGATCAGGATCCTTCAGGGTTCCTTCGCCGCGCTGCTCGTTCTCACCGCAGTCCGCATGGTCTTCGATATCGAGGAGGGCACCGGTCACCTGCCGATCGACCTCGGCATCGGGCTAGGTCTCGTGGCGCTCGGCCTGTTCAGCGGGGCGTTGGCGGGCCTGATGGGAGTAGGGGGCGGAGTCATCAAGGTGCCGGCGCAAAACGTGCTTTTCTCGATTCCCAGCGCTCTGGCCAAGGGCACCTCGCTTGCGGTCATCGTCCCGACCGCAATTGTCGGGAGCATCCAGAACATCCGGCACCGGACGGCAGATCTCCGGATCGGACTGACCGTCGGCGGGGCCGGGGTCGTGACCTCGTTTCTGTTCTCGCTACTGGCGGTCGGTCTCGACCCCACGTTGTCGGCCGTTCTCTTTGCGATCCTCTTGGTCGTTTCGGCGATCCGCATCCTCTGGGGTATGCGCGATTCCCGCAGGCACTCCAATCAGCCTGCGGCCTGAACCAGGCGTACGACTTCGCCGGCGCATCCCCACGACAAGAGAAAGCCCTGACCGCCGTGCCCGTAGTTGTGAATCACCCGACGGCCATCCGCTAGGCGGTTGCTTTCGAGGCGGACTTCTGACCGGCCCGGTCGGATGCCGACTCTCGATTCGACGAATTTCGCCTCGTTCAATTCCGGGACGAGGGCCTGGCAATCGGAGAGGATGCGCTCGGTCGTGGCGGAATCGGGAGCTGTGTCGTCGTTCCCTGCCTCCCGGGTGCCGCCCAGGATCACCTCGTGGCGGCGGGGATACACGTAGCGAATCCGGTCCGGGTCTCCTTCGTAAGAGATGCCCTCCTGAATACCGTCCGATCTGACCGCGACGACCTGTCCTCGTACCGGGACCAGTTCTCGATCACCGCATAGTTCCCTGGCCCCGAGGCCGCTGCAGTTGACCAGCGTCTTCGCGTCCGTCTCATCGAGTGATCCCAGGCGGCGGGCCTCGATCATGCCACCGTTGGTTTCGAAGCGACCTTGAAGCCAGGGCAGATAGATGGTGGGGTCGATCAGGAACCCATCGATCCTCCACCCGCCGGAGTATCCGTCGGGCACCTCATCGGGTTCGAGCGTCCGGATCCAGGAAAACCGGTCCTCCCATCCGAGAGGACGAAAGGGCGCGGTTTCGAGTTCCCGCTGGACCAGGGGGGAAACTCCCGAGGCATGGTCCCCTGAGAGTTGCTCGAATACCTCCCGGCTTTTGAGCGCCCACTCGAATGATCTTGAGTCGGGAGCGGATCCGGTAATCGTCCAGACGGCGGCGGCCATCATCGAAGTTGTGTCGGTGGGAAGGGCGGCCGAAACAATCTGGGTGGGGTACCCCGCCTCCTGGATCGCCACTGCGCAGGTCAGCCCGGAAACACCGGCGCCGACCACGAGTACACGAGTGACTACCCGGCTCACGATCCGCGAACCTAATGCTATAGGCCGTGGTTTCCGCAGTGTGAGCGCTCGCTATATCGCTGACAGGTATGTGTCGGAACATCGCTGACACCTGATCCAAGGGCTCGTGAGCTATCACGGTCCGATGAAGAAGGTGATTGCAATGGAATCAAAGCTCCGGGCGGTGTTCTCGGGCGACCTGGTAACCAGCGTCTCGGTCCTCTGTCGGGAGCTCGGGATCTCCCGCCAGACCTTCTATAAGTATCGGCGTCGGTTCGTCACCGAGGGTCCGCCGGGACTGGTGGAGCGCTCCCGGCGACCAAACTCCCACCCCGCCCAGCTCTCGACGGCGACCGAGGAGGAGATCGTCCGACTCCGCAAGCTGCTCAAGGTCGACAACGGCGCCCAGGCGATCTTCTATCAGCTGCGACGGGGGTTGCGTCCCAGCGCTGGTGTAAATGAGGGGGCGTGGGTTCCTTGTTCTGTCATGTTACGCGGCGGATGTGACTTCTTCGGTGTTCACCTCCTCGTTGGTGGCGGGGTGGAGAAGTTGGCGGCGT
>JBOGEX010000083.1:0-12772 GCA_050741915.1 Acidimicrobiia bacterium | reverse complement strand
CCGGGGAGGGGGGATGGGTCGCTGGGGGGAGAAGCGGGGAGAAACGGGGAGAAACAGCTAGCTGGCTACCGAGACCTTCTTCGCCGAGCCGGCCTTGCTAGCCGCCGGCCTTTTTGGCGGCGCTCTGCTTGTTGGCCGTGCTCTTGGTTCCCTTGGCAGCCGTCGACTTCTTGGCGGCGGTCTTCTTGGCCGCCGTGCTCTTGCGAGCGGCGGTTTTCTTAGCGGGAATCGTCTCGAACTTCACGCCCACCGAAGAGGCCTCGGCCTTGATCGTCGGAAGCTTCTCCGGGCGGAAGGAGGACCGCCAGGTGGTCAGCAGGTCCTCGAGCTGGTCGCGTAGCTTGTTGACCTGGGTGCTGACCTGGTCGAAGTCGACCCGGCTGGCGACCTCGTCGACGACCTTGGCGTCTGAGAGACGGTTCACCACCTTTTCGCCCTCGGTAGCCCACTTGGTCATGCGCGTTTGCGCGGTCTTGCCGAGCGAATCGGCCTCCTTGTTGAGGCGAGTCCGTAGCTCGGAAACTGCCTCCGAGGCCATCCGATAGCCGACGACGGGGGCGCCGACGGCTGCGTAAAGGGCTTTCTTAGCCTTCATTGGTTGCTCCTAACTGTCTTGGCAGCATCAAGTTCTGATTCTGCGCTTACCAGGGTTCGATAGAGATCAAGCAGCACCTGCTTCTGCCTCGGGGTCAACACCGGATCTTCGGCGATGGCCTCGACCACGGTTGGCGTCTCGGGCCCTTCCTCGATCAGACCTGCCTTCGAATAGAGAGACTCGGCTGAGATCGAGAGAGCTCGCGAGATCCGTTTGAGTATCTCGGCGGAGGGCTTACGCAGCCCGCGCTCGACCTGGCTCAAGTACGGATTGGAGATGCCCGCCCGCTCTGCCAGGCGTCGAAGCGAGATGTCGGCCCGCTCTCGCTGGGAGCGAATGAACTCACCGACATGACCGCTGAGACCCTCGGCTACAGGCTGCTTGCTGTCACTCACAAAGTGCATGCTACAGCAAGCGTATAACAATTGCAAGCAGAGCTAGGGCGCCCGGCTAGCAGTCGGCTAGCTGGGTGTTGCCACCCCCACCAGCCGCCCGACGGCAAAGGCCGCCAGCGCTCCCACCCCGGCAATAAACAGGTTCTGGAAGCCCGCCGCTACTGCGTTGGTGCGTGTGACGAAGGTCTTTACCACCCCGACCACAAAAAGGCTGATCCCTGCCAATGTGGCGGCGACCACCAGGCCAGTGCCGCGGCTGACTGGAAAGAGGAAAGGCGCGACGGCCGGAATCGAACCGACGAGGAACAAACCTCCCGAGGTCCAGGCGGCCGACAGCGGCGAACGGCGTTCGGTATCGACGACACCAAACTCCAGAACCTTCATTGAGTTCAGCAGCACCTCGTCGTTGCGAGTCAGAGCCTTGACGACGGTATCGATGTCGGACTCCTCAATGCCGACATCGCGCAGCATCGGATAGAGCTGGTCGATTTCCTGCTGGCGGAAGTGTTTGATGTGAGTCCGCTCAAGGGCGAGTTCCGACTCCATCACCTCGTCCTGGGACTTGGTGGCGAGGTATTCACCGGCCGCCATCGACACTGCCCCCGCCAGGGCCCCGGCCACGCCCGTCAGAATGATCTGCTCTCGATTCAGGCCGCCTCCGACGACTCCGACCACCAGCAGCAGCATGGAAACCAATCCATCATTGATCCCGAGGACGATGTCGCGCCAGTACTGACGAGAGGCGCCGACATGCTCTTCGTAGACGACTGGCTGTGCGGTCATGCTTAGAACCTACTCTTCTCGTCCAACTCAGTGTCTTCCATGATCATCGTTATGCGTAGCCAAGCCAGCGAGTCCGACATCGCCTCGGTTGTGGCCCGGCTCCGAGAGATCGGCTGCGAGGCTCATGTCTCCGCCGGGCAGTTCCGAACCGTTATCGGAGCCATCGGCGATCGAGAGGTGATCTCGACCCTCCCGTGGGAAGCCATGGCGGGGGTCGAGAAAGCAGTGCCGGTGCTGAAGTCCTTCCGGTTTGTGTCCCGCGACTTCCAGGACGACGACACAGTCATCGAAGTGGGCGACGTCGCTATCGGAACCGACTCCTTTGTCGTCGTGGCCGGCCCGTGTGCGGTCGAGTCGAGAGACCAACTGATGCGAACCGCCGAATCCGTCGCCGCAGCCGGCGCCCGGCTCCTACGGGGAGACGCCTTCAAGCCCCGTACTTCTCCCTACTCCTTTCAGGGCCTGGGTGAGGAAGGTCTCAAATATTTGGCGGAGGCGCGAGAAAAGTTCGGTTTACCATTCGTCGCCGAGGTACTCGATTCTCGCGATGTCGGACTCGTTTCGTCGTATGCCGACATGATCCGCATCGGCACCCGCAACATGTCCAACTACTCGCTTCTCGCCGAAGTGGGACGTCAGCCCAAGCCGGTGATGTTGAAGCGAGGCTTCACCGCCACCATCGAGGAATGGCTGAACGCCGCTGAGTACATCTACAAGGAAGGCAATCACCAGATTCTCCTGATGGAACGGGGCATACGCACCTTCGAGACCGCCTCGCGCAACACGCTCGACATCACCGCTGTCCCCCTGGTCAAAGCGATGTCGCACCTCCCGATCATGGTTGACCCATCCCATTCGGGGGGAAAACGCGAGCTGGTGGCCCCACTTGCCAGGGCCGCAGTGGGGGTGGGCGCAGATGGGATCATGATCGACGTCCATCCGGCTCCCGACACGGCCAAGGTCGACGGGGAGCAGGCACTCCTTCCGAGCGAGTTCGCCGAACTGATGGAATCGGTGCGAGCCCTGGCCGGGGTGCTGGGGCTGAAGATCTGATCCATGCCGAGGGCGGCGGTGCTAGGCACCGGCTTGATCGGTGCCTCCATGGGCATCGGGTTGCGTCGGCTGGGGTGGACCGTGGTCGGCTGGGACCCCAACGAAGCGTCCCTCGCCACCGCTCTCGCGATGGGTGCTCTTGACGAGATTTGCGCCGCCCCGGCCGTCGGGACTGGCTTTGACCTGATCGTCCTGGCGGGCCCACCTGCCGCCATTGAGCAGGAGTTGGTGCGTCTCCAAACCGATGCGCTGGTCACCGACGTGGCGGGGGTCAAGGCTCCCATGGTCGCGGCCGGAGCCAACCTCCGGCGTTATGTGGGAGGGCACCCGCTAGCCGGACGAGAGACGTCTGGTCCCCAGGGAGCCTCGGGTTCGCTCTTCCAAGGGGCGACCTGGGTGCTGACCACCGACAATGTCGATGCCGCTTCTCTCGCCGAGATGAGCGATCTGGTTGCAAAGCTCGGCGCCATTCCGGTTCATCTCACCGCTCGACAACACGACGAGGCCGTGGCGGCCATCAGCCACCTCCCGCAGGTTCTGGCCTCGGCCCTGGTGAATCGGGTGGCCCGCGATCAAGGCGCCCTGGATCTGGCTGCCTCCGGATTTCGGGATCTCACCCGGATCGCCCTTTCGTCTCCGAGCTGGTGGCCGGACGTGCTGGTGGAGAACCGGGCCGTACTGGGGGGAATGCTACGAGACCTCGGTGGCGATTTGCTGGCTTGGGCTGACCTCATCGAGGAACAGAACCGCCTCCAAATCGGTGCGGCCTTGCTCTCGGCGCGAGCTGCACGGAGCTCGCTGGCGGCGCCGGTGACCTCCGTGGGAGTTGTGCTCGAAGATCGTCCCGGCGAGATTGCCCGCGTTGGTCATGCCCTGGAAACCTCGGGCGTCGACCTGCGGGACCTCCAGCTGCGTCACGCCACCCACGGAGGCGGAGGAGTGCTGACCCTCTCGGTGCGCGCCGCCGATGCTGAACTCCTGGCCTCAACCCTCAGATCAGAAGGATTTTCGCTGCTCTAACGGATACCGAATGCAATCTTCTGCGGAAACCGCAGCGCCATGCATTAGGTTTGCTTTCAGATCGCCAGGAGAGACGCCATCCCGGCCAGCAGCCCCACTTCGACCGCACCTTCGTCGGCTCGGAAGGAGGCCGAGTGGAGATCGACGGAGCGCTCGCCGGGGGTTTTCACCCCGAGACGCATCAGCGCCCCGGGCACGGCCTCGGTGAATGCAGAAAAGTCTTCCGCTCCCATCGAGTTTTCGGCTTCGACGATCGTGGTCACCCCGAGGGAATGGCTCACGGCCTCCCGGCAAGCCGTCACCACGTCGGGGTTATTGATGACCGGAGGAACCCCTCGCACGTACTTGAACACCACCTTGGCCCCGGTCGGGGCGACGATCTCGTGCACCAGGCGGTCGATGAGGGTCGGGATCTCCTCCCACAACCCGCGGTCAAGGGTGCGACAGGTTCCCGACATATCGACTTTGGTGGGAATCACATTCTCGGCGGTTCCCCCGGAGATCGTTCCGAATACGACGGCCTTGGGCAGGCGGGCGTCCGTGAGGCGATCGATGAGACCCGGGAGCTGAGAAACCACAAGTCCCGCGGCGAAGACCAGGTCGACGGTTCGATGGGGTCGGGCAGTATGTCCCCCCGGTCCCTCCAGGGTGACGAAGAAGCGATCGGCGGAGGCGGTGACCGGGCCCGGTCTCATTCCTACCCTGCCGACTTCGAGAGTTGGGTCGCAGTGAAAAGCCACGATCGCCTCCAAGCCGGCGGCCGCACCTTCGGACACCATCTCATGGCCACCCCCGGGGAACGCCTCCTCGGCGGGCTGGAAGATGAGGCGGATCCTGCGGTCGAGTTGGAGCTTGGAAACGACGAGCGCCAGACCTGCACCGATGGCGGTGTGGACATCGTGGCCGCAGGCGTGCATAACTCCGGCGATCTGGGAACGGAATTCGAGACCTTCCGGCTCCTGTATCGGAAGAGCGTCGAGGTCCGAACGAAAGCCAACAAGGCGCTTACCGGCTCCGACGTCGACCACCAGACCAGTGCGCGGGCTGCGAGATCGCGGTTCGAGGCCGGCTGCGCGCAGGGTCGAGAGGACCGCTTCGGTAGTGGCGACCTCCCGGAAGGCAAGTTCGGGACGGCGGTGCAGCCGACGACGCAGTTCTGTGATCTCGGGAAGAAGTTCGGCGACCGCGGCCCGAACGTGACCGAAGTCGGGAGCTGTCATCGGGAAAGAAGGGTAGCCGGACGCCTTTTCAGTCCTCGAAGAAAAGCGTTTGGAACAGGCGTCGTGATCGCCTGGTCAAGGCTCGATACTCCTCTCGCAAGTCGCCCCGGTGGCCGTATCCGAGTGAACGCGCCAGCCGGGAAAGCTGATTCCCCTCGATCGGGAGAACATCGTGGGGAGTGGCCGTTTGCAGGTAGAGCCGATTTCGAATCCGCGAGCACAGGCGATAGGTGGTCTGGAGATGATCGGCGTCCGCCGCCGAAAGGACACCCTCCGAACTCAAGGCGGCCAGGGCCGTCAGGGTGGAGGTGGTTTGTAAATGGGGACGACCCCGGCCGATTCGAAATTGCCAGAGTTGTACCAGGAACTCGATGTCCGCCAGGGCGCCGGGACCGAGCTTGAGGTGGAACTCGGGGTTACGAGGGAGCCGCTCCTTCTCGACCCTGGCCTTCACGTGCCGGATCGCCCGTACCGCCTCCAGACCAACCTCGGCCGGAAAGGCATGCTCTTCTCTGATGGCTGCAAAGCCCTCTGTTAGCTCGCTCGGTCCAGCCACCGGACGAGCCTTGATCAAAGCGATTCTTTCCCACGGCTCGGCCCGCTGTTCGTAGTAAAGACGAAATGCTTCCAGGCTTCGGACCAGGCCCCCCTGGCGACCCTCCGGTCGCAATCCGGGGTCGACTTGATATGCCGCCCCGTCAGGAGTGGGCTGGCTGATCACGGCCGAGAACTCAGTGGCCACCCGCAGGCTCTGCAGGGCAGCCTCACCCGGGGTCCCGACATACATCAGATCGAGATCCGAGGAGTATCCAAGCTCGTGCCCGCCCCACTTTCCCATCGCCACCACTGCCAGGTCGGCCGGATGAGCCAGTGCCTCCTGGGCTGTCCACAATGCAGCGCTGGCCGCAGCATCGGCCGTGTCTGTGAGCGAGGAGGCGACGGCCTCCACGTCGGCCAAATCGAGCAGATCGGCCGCCGCCACCCGCAGCATCCGCCGCCGCACGAAGCGCCGCAAGGACCCCATCCGCGCCTCGCGGCCTTCCCGGAGCTTCATCCGTTCGAGCGCGACGCCGGTGACGGCTTCGCTGCGGGGAATGTCGGTGAGAAGCCGATCGTCTGCCAGGCGCGGGAGGAACTCGGGAAGACGGTCGAGGAAGAGGCCGATCAGGCGTGACGATCCCAGCAGGAGACAGAGCCGTTGGGCGGCGACCGGTCGGTCTCGCACGGTACCTATCAACTCTGCTTGACCGGAGCTCGACTCCACCAATTTGGCCAGCTGCGTCAGACCGAGGTCGGGGTCGGGGGAGTCGGCGAGCCAGTCGAGCATCAAAGGCAAGAGCTGTTGCATCATTGCCGACCGCCGCGAGAGGCCGGTGGTGAGCGTCTCGAAGGCCCTGGCGGCGCTAGCCACGTCCACAAACCCCAATGCCTCCAACCGCTCTTCGGCTTTGCTGCGGTCTAGGCCCAGCGCCGAAGCCGACGAAAAGGCTTCGAGCAGTGGGCGGTAATAGAGAGCCTCGTGCAGCTCCCTGACTCGGCGGCGATGACGAGCGAGGTCGTCGCTGAATTGGTCAACGGCGCTGTGCTCGGCCGAGCGGTACCCCAGGGAGAGCGCCAACGGTTCCCTGCTTTCAGGGATCTGATGGGTTTGATTCATCTGCCAAAGCTGGAGACGATGCTCGACCGTTCGCAGAAATCGATATGACTCCGCGAGATCGTTGGCGTCCTCAGCGCGGACATAGTCGCCCGCCGCCAGGGCTGCGAGCGCTGGCAGCGTTCCTGGAACGCGCAAGCTGCGATCGCCGCGCCCGTGGATAAGTTGCAGAAGCTGGACGGTGAACTCGACATCGCGGATTCCACCCGGCGCCCGTTTGATGTCGTCCGGATTCGCCTCCTCCTCGGCTCGCTGCTTGAGCTGCCGCAGTTCGCGGACAGCATCGGGAGCCAATGCCTCCGGCCAGACGAAGGGAGCGACTGCGGTCATGAAGTGATCGCCCAGTGGGCGGTCACCCGCGGCCGGTCGGGCTTTGAGCAAGGCCTGTGACTCCCACGCCTCTCCCCATTTTTCGTAGTAAGCCCGATATCCCTCGAGCGTTCGGACCAGTGGTCCGGTCGATCCCCCAGGTCGGAGGCCAGCGTCCACTCGAAAGGCGATCCCTTCGGAGGTCGGAGCAGCCAGCTCCTCGATGAACCCAGTGGCGATCCGAAGCGCCAGCCTTCGGTCTTTCTCAGGTTCATCGTGAGGCTCGTAGACAAAGACCAAGTCGATGTCCGAGGAGTAGTTGAGCTCACCACCTCCCCACTTCCCCAGAGCGATGACGCACAAGCGCGGCAGCGGCTGACCCGCGTTGCGTGAGGAGACTTCGCCGGTGGCAGTTGTTAGGGCCAGGGCCGCGGCTCGATCGGCGACCTCGGTCAAGCGGGCCGTGGTCTCCTCCAGAGTGGCCCGGTTCGCCAGGTCTTCTCGTGCGATCGCAACCAGCTGGCTCTGGACCAGGAGGCGCGGATCAGTCGTCTCGCCATCTTGTCCTTCGAGCCATTCGGGGTGACGGAGGAGCGAATCCCACAACCCTCGGCTGGCACCAGCCAGGGCCACTAGAGAAGTCAGGTCTTCGCCGCGGGGATCGAGACGCCCACGTTCGGCGAGGGCAAGGACCCGATTCAGGGTCCCGACCGGGTCGGGACCAGACCGCACCAGGCGCAGCAAGTCTTCGGCCTCCTTGGTCACCCTGCCGTCCTTGATCCAGCCGAGCCGTTCGAGACGTGGTTGCTGCTCGGCCCCGACCCCGAGGCGGGCTGGTGATCGGGTTCGCTGTGGCATGAAACACATTCTCTATCTTGGCGTAGTCTCAGAAACTGCATGCGAATCGCCGGCGCCCAGGTCAATCTTCGAGTCGGGGATCTGGACGGCAACGAGGCGCTGATCGCCGATTCCATGGCCTGGGCCGAGAGTCAAGGCGCCGATGTTCTCCTCCTGCCCGAGCTAGCTGTGACCGGTTATCCGCCTGAGGACCTGGTGCTGCGCTTGGCCTTCGTCGAAGACAATCTCGACGTTATTCGCCGTCTCTCCACCCGCTCGGGCCGATGCACGACAGTGGTCGGCTTTGTTGATCTCGGACGGGGTGAAGGACGAGGCGACGCCGATGCCGCCCGGCGCAACATTTACAACGCCGCTGCCATCCTCCAAGGCGGGGAGTGGCAGGCGACCTATCACAAGATCGCGCTGCCGAACTATGGGGTCTTCGACGAGGATCGATACTTCCTCGTTGGCGAGGAGCCCGAATTCACGAACGACATCGCCGGCGTTCGCTTCGGGATCTCGATTTGCGAGGACATCTGGCTACCCGAGGGTCCCCCCACCCAACAAGCCAGAGCCGGGGCTCAGATCCTGCTCAACATCAACGGCTCTCCGTATCACTACGGCAAGGCTCTAGAGCGAGAGAAGATGTTGGCTAAACGTGCCCGCAACGCCGGAGTGCCGGTGGTCTACGTCAACTTGGTCGGCGGCCAGGACGAGCTGGTTTTCGATGGCTGCTCGGTCATCATCGATCGTGACGGCGCCGTGATCCACCGCTCCCCACAGTTCGCCGAGGATCGGTTTCTCCTCGACCTAGACGACGATCTCACCGGTCGCGGGACGGTCGTGCCATTGCTTCGACCCGAGGAGGAGATCTATCGAGCCTTGCAGCTCGGCCTCGGTGACTACGTCCGCAAAAACGGGTTTCGCCGGGTTGTCATAAGCCTTTCGGGCGGGATCGACTCGGCTTTGACCGCGGCCATTGCTACCGATGCCCTCGGCCCGGACGGGGTGTGGGGAGTCGCCATGCCGTCGAAGTTCAGCTCCGATCATTCCGTTACCGACGCCACTGATCTGGCCAAGCGTCTTGGTATCCAGTTCGACATGGTGCCGATCCAGTCGGTCTTCGGTGAATACCTTCTCGCCCTCGAGTCTCTTTTCGGCGAGGAGCCCTTCGGGGTGGCAGAAGAAAATCTTCAGGCGCGTATCCGCGGAGCAACGCTGATGGCGATCTCCAACCGTTTTGGACCGATGGTGGTAGCCACCGGCAACAAGTCGGAGATGGCTGTCGGCTACTCGACCATCTACGGCGACATGGTGGGAGGCTTCTCGGTCTTGAAGGACGTCTTCAAGACGACTGTTTATGACCTCGCCAACTGGCGGAACCGCCAGTCCGAGGTGATCCCTCCGAGCAGCATTACCAAGGCTCCCTCGGCCGAACTCCGACCCAACCAGAAGGACTCCGACAGCCTTCCTCCCTACGAGGAACTCGATCCGATTCTGCGTCTCTACATCGAAGAGGATCAGGGAGTAGAAGACATCATCGATGCTGGTCACGAAGCCGGCACGGTTCGCCGCATAGCGCGTCTGGTCGATCGCAACGAGTACAAGCGGAGGCAGGCAGCGCCGGGGGTGAAGATCACCACCAAAGCTTTTGGTCGTGACCGGCGACTACCAATCACCAACGGCTACCGATGAGCACTGCGCTGGTCGATGGCCACCGCCAGGAAACGATCTCGGTTTACGACGAAGGCCTGCTGCGCGGCGACGGCTGCTTCGAGGCAATTCGCTTGTATGACGGAGCTGTCTTCGCTTTCACTCCTCACTACCAATGGTTGACGCGGTCCGCGGCTGCGCTCGACATTCCTTGCCCGCCTGAGTCGGAACTGAGGGCCTGGGTCGACGAGCTGGCGCGGGAGGGCAACGATTGCATCGTCCGGGTCGTGCTCACCCGGGGATCGGGGGACCGACTTCCCGGCCGCTGCATCGTACTCTGGCAGCCGTTGCTGCCTAAGGTCGAGCGCCTGCGCTTGCTACCTGTGGCCGCCCCCTGGCATCCCGGTGGGGAGAGGTGGGAGCTCACCGGAGTGAAGACGATTTCGTATGCCCCCAACATGGCCGCCGGTCGCCTGGCTCGATGCCAGGGATTCGACGACGCCCTCCTGATCTCGACTGAGGGGTTCGTTCTCGAGGGTCCCACGTTCGGCATCCTTTGGATTCGCAGAGATGGGCTCATAGAGACTCCGGCCCTCAATCTCGGGATCCTCGACTCGGTGACTGTTCGTCTTCTGCTGGCGGCTCTAGCTGCAGATGGTCAGAGGGTCGTCAGCGGACGATTCCGGCTCGCGGATGTCGAGCAGGCCAACGAGGTGGTTGCGGTTTCGACTGTGAAGGAGGTTGCGCCGGTGGTGGCCATCGGCCAACTCAGTTATTCACCGGCGGCGTTTACCAACTACCTCTCAGGCCGGCATCAGGGCATGATCGAGGAAAACAAAAGGGTGCGAACCTAAGTTCGCACCCTTTTACTCAGGAGTAGAGCCCCTTACGAAAACCAGTCGCGCAGTTTGCCCTCGATGGCCTCGGTAGTTTCGCCCGACTTCTCCTTGATCTTGCCGACGAGCTGATCCCAATTGCCACGGCTCTGGTCGAACTCGTCATCGATGATCTCATCGATGATCTCACCCCAGGTTTCCCGGATTTTGCCCCGGGCCTGATCCCAGCGGCCTTCGTCGATCATCTGGTCGCTCCAATCACCGGTGCCACCCACTGAGTCACGGTCCATGCTGTTTCCTTCCCCTTAGTTAGTCGTCCCCCTTAGTTAGTCGTCGCCGGGACGCTCACGTTCACGTCGACCGTGCCCCCGATCGTCCCGTCGTCACCGCCTACGTCGTTGTTAGCGAAAAACCAAATGGCGAGGAGAATCACCAACACCGCCACGATCCCGGCCACCAATGCCCCGCTGCTGCGGCCTTCGTTGTTGGTGACTATGACTTCTCTGTCTGTTCTTCTATCCGTCACAACTGACTCCTTTGTCGGTTGATTCGATGCGGCGAGTACCCACTTTCCTCCACGGCGTAAACGACTAATCCAGCCATGTCTGGAGAGGCGTCTGCCTGCCCGGCTAGGATCAACCGGCGTGATTTCGTCGACGGAGAATCCGATGGCTTTTCAGGTCGCCTCCGAGAATTACAACGGAAGAGCGTTGCTGCGGGCGAGCGGTGAGATCGACCTGGCAACGGTGGATCTGCTGGATATGGCGGTTGGCAATGCCCTTCAGCAAGGCCTCAATCAAGTAGTCATCGATATGACCGAAGTTTCGTTCATGGATTCGACCGGCATCCGCAGCCTTTTGACCAACTCGGAGCGGATCAACGAGGCTGGCGGCAAGATGTCCATCGTTCTCTCTGGAGGGCCGGTGGCACGGACACTCGCTGTCACCGGAGTAGATGCTCTCTTGAGCATCTACGACTCGATCTCGGAGGCGACTGCCTGATTAGGTCAACCGGGATCTTGTGGTGATCCTCCATGAGCTCCCGGTCAGGCGGGAAACCGCCCAATGGGTCCGTCGGATTCTCGCCGAACAAACCCAACTCGATCCCTCGCGGCTAGCCGAGGCGCAACTAATGGCCACGGAAGCCGTCGGCCACTTCTTCGAGAGTGGCGGAAAGACCTTAGAGATCAAGATCGAGGCGGGACCGGCAGATTGGCGAGTCGAGCTGGGATGTACGGATGACCTCGCCGCTCCCGAACTTTCTCCACTATCCACTCGCCTCATCAGTTCTCTTAGCCAGCGCTGGGGTGAGGATCGCTCCGATGGTCACCGGCTCATCTGGTTTCACATCCGCGCTCCGGGGACTGGAGCGGTACTGGCAGAGGTCGACTCCGTCGACCTACTGGCTCGGGCCGCCACCGATCCCCTATATCAGGACGAAGTAGTACGACGTTTTGGACCGTTCTCGGCGTCGATCGCCCGGCGATTCCGGGGCAAAGGGGTGGCCGACGCCGACCTCGAGCAGGTGGCGCTACTCGGCCTGGTGGCGGCGATGCACCGCTTCGATGTTGAGAAGGGCGACTTCGAGCCGTTTGCGGCAGTGACCATCGCCGGCGAACTGAAGCGCCATCTGCGCGACCGGGCGTGGTCGGTTCGGGTGCCCCGTGCCCTGCAGGAGTCGACCCTCAACGTTGGTAAGGCGACCGACCGATTGACCCAGCACCTCGGCCGCCAGCCAAATGCCAGCGAGATCGCCCTGGAACTGGGTATGACCAGCGAAGAGGTCCTCGACGCCCAGAAGGCGCGGGTGGCCTATCGCTGGGAGTCGATTGACGCCACCGATCCCGTCACCGGAGGAACTACCGCCGAATCCCTGTCCTCGGATGAGGACGGCGTCATGACTAGCTGGCCTGAGTTGGCCGAGGAACTGGCGTTGCTCCCTCCTCGCGAACAGGAGATCGTTTATCTCCGGTTTTTTGAGGATCTCACCCAAGCCGAAATCGCCGAGCGGGTGGGGATCTCGCAGATGCATGTCTCCCGTCTCCTCGGGCGAGCCCTCGAAAGGCTCCGGAGCGTCGTCAGAGAAGACAGCGACTCCTAAGGGAGAGTTTGTCGATCTCGGCCAACGGGTAGCGATGGGGTATGAAATCGGGGGAGACCGGGGTGACACTGGACGCAAGATGACTCTGGGCCAATACCGCAGGTTTATGACTTCCGGCCCCAAGGCGCCAGCCGATGCCCGCGATTTCGTGCGGCAAAGATTCTCCGAGCGCACTCGGGTTGACGATCTCGTCCTGATGGTGAGCGAGCTCGTAACCAACGCCGTCCGCCACGGTCCTCGAGGCCGGGTCCTTTTAGAAATGATCGAAGGTATGGAATCCCTCCGGGTGGAGGTCCGCCAGCTTCCTCAAACCAAGC
>JBOGEX010000082.1:0-13920 GCA_050741915.1 Acidimicrobiia bacterium | reverse complement strand
ACCGGAAACCGGTACCGCCACGTAGCGAGAGCGACAAGGGGGTTCCCAAGTGTCTCCATTCGCGAAAGGCTCGGCGAATGAAGTACGACGCCGTCATCCGCGACCTCGCCCGAACTCAAAATGCCGTAATCGCTCGCCGCCAACTCCGGGAAGTAGGGGTTGATGATCGCGTGATCCTTCGACGGATCCAGTCGGGAATGCTCGAGCCCGCTACGTCGAGGGTCCTCAAGTACAACGGAGTGGCCCCATCCCCCGCCCAGCGACTAATGATTGCCGTCCTCCACGTCGGAGCCGACACCTACATCTCGCACACGACAGCCGCGGCCTGGTGGGGAATCGCCGGGTTTCAGCTCGATCGGGTCCATGTTTCAATTGAGCGCGTCTATCACTTCGACCACGAGGCCAAACCGATCATTGTCCATCATTCCACGGTCATCCCTGAGTGGTGTCGCAAAATCCACAATGGAGTCCCGGTTGTCTCGCCGGGGCTGGCCATTTTCCAGATGGCCGGCACCATCTCTCCTGATCGGGTCGCCCGAGCTCTCGATAGCGCCTGGTCGCTGGGACTTATCAACGGCGTCACGATCGACAGGCTCCTCGATCGACTCGGTCGCTCGGGTCGAAACGGCATCGTCCTGATGCGAAAACTCCGAAAGCAGCGTCCGGACGACTGGACGCCGCCAGCCTCCAACCTCGAGTCGAGGTTCGACGAAATCATGGCCCCGCACGGGCTCCGCTTTCGGCGACAGGTCGACATCGGCGACGAGGAGTGGTGTGGGAGGGTTGACTTTCTGGCCCAAGACTGGCCACTGGTCGTGGAGGTCCTGAGCGAGCGCTACCACAGCTCTCTTACCGATAGGGAGTCTGATCGAACTCGCCGCGAGCGTCATTCGGCGATGGGTCTGGTAGTGGTCGAGGTCTGGGAACGCGAAATCTTTTACACGCCGTGGGTCGTGGTCGGTCGTGTCTTGGCGGCCCGCGCCGCCCTCCTCCCCGGTTCTCGCGACGCAGCGGGTCCGGAATCCGGACCCGCTGCGTCATAAAAACGGAGTTAGAACGAGATAGCTACTCGGTCAGCCGGCGGTAGGCGTTGGCGTCGAGGAGATCCTCGAGCATGCCCCCGTCATCGATCTCCAGCTCGCAGAACCAGCCGTCACCGTAGGGGTCCTGGTTCAAGAGCTCGGGTTGGCTGGCCAGGCGCTCGTTCACCGCCACTACCTTGCCGGCTACCGGGGCATAAACCTCGGCCACCGACTTGGTCGACTCGACCTCGGCCAATAGTGCGTGGACGTCGAGCATTTGGCCCACCTTGGGCGTCTGCACAAAGACCACGTCCCCGAGCGCATCTTGGGCATAGTCGGTGATGCCGACTCGGATGGTCTTCTCCCGGACCACCTCGACCCATTCGTGCTCTTTCGTGTAGCGCAAGTGCTCGGGGATGTTCATCATTCGACTCTACCGAGCCGGCGGCGCACCTCTCCGGCGTACTGGAAGCCGACATACCAGTAGAGCAGGAGCCCGATCACCCCCGCGATCCAGGCAGGGGGTTCGAATAGCCACGGAGCCACGCCAGCGGCGGTCAGGTAGAAGGAGGGGATAGCGCCATAGAGAAGGAAGGTGGCGAGCTTGCCGAGCCAGAGGACGTCGAGCTTGCCCAGGCCCCGCGAGGCCAGGGCGACAGTGCCGATTCCCACCAGGAGCTCACGGGCGATCAATGGCCAGACGATCAGGGCGGGCAGGACCCCGGCGATCAACCCCCCCACCAGCGCAGAGAAGATCATCAGCCGATCGGCGAGGGGGTCGAGGAACTTTCCGACCTCCGATATCTGGTTGAGACGACGGGCGAGATAGCCGTCGATCCAGTCGGTGGAGCCGATGATGAAGATCAGGGCCGCGGCCCAAGGAATGTTGCCCTGGCCGAGGAGGACGTACCAGAAATAGGGCACGGCCAGGACCCGGAGCCCAGAGACCAGGTTGGGAATTGTGAAGGCTTGATTCAGGCGCCGCCGACTTCGACGAGATGGCACGCAACGTAGTGGCCGTTGCCCTTGTCCTCGAGCGGGGGATGATCGTGCTGACGGCAATAGTCGGTCGCCATCGGGCACCGATTTAGGAAGCGGCAGACCGGGGCTGGGTTGACAGCTCTGCCAATCCCACCTTTGATCTCGACCGGTTCCCTCTTGATGCTGGGATCGGGCACCGGCACCGCCGAAAGCAGCGCCTTGGTGTAAGGATGCAGCGGGTTGGAAAGCAATTCCTCGGAGTCGGCGAGCTCGACGATCTTTCCCAGATACATGACGGCGATGCGGTTGCACATATAACGGGCCACCGCCAGGTCGTGGGTGATGTAGAGATAGGAGACGTCGAACTCGTTGGCGAGCTTCAACATCAGGTCCATGATCGAGATGCGGATGCTGACGTCGAGCATCGATGTGGGCTCGTCTGCGACCACGAAGTTGGGGTCGATGACAAGGGCCCGGGCAATCGCCACCCGTTGCCGCTGACCCCCCGAAAGCTCGTGGGGGTAGCGGAACATGAAGGTCTCCGGGGGTGAGAGGCCGACCACGTTCAGCAGCGCGGCCACTTTCTCCTCCCGCTGAGGCACCGAGCCGATTCTCTGCACTGTGAGCGGCTCGGCCACGGTGTCGTAAATCGTGCGCCGGGGATTCATCGACTCGTAGGGATCCTGGAAGATCATCTGCACCCGCCGACGGAACAGCTTCATCCCGGCCCGATCGATGTGGGCGACGTCGATCATCGAGCCGTTCTCTTTTAACAAGATGTGGCCGCTGGTCGCTTCCATCAGCCTGGTGAGCATGCGGCCGGTAGTCGACTTCCCACAACCTGACTCCCCCACCAACCCCAGGCTCTCACCCTGTCCGATCTCGAAGTCGATCCCATCGACGGCGTGGACGAACTCCGTCGGCTTGCGGAACAACCCCCGTCCAATCGGAAAGAGCTTGCGGAGCCCGTCGACCTTGATCCGGGGGTCGCTCACGCGCTCGCACCCACGGTGACAGGGATTCGGTCGCTGTGCCAGCAGGCCGCCTGGTGCCCCGACACCTTCTCCTCGAGTGGCGGTTCGTCCGTCACGCAGATCTCGGTGGCGAACGGACAGCGAGGGTGGAAGCGGCAGCCCGAGGGGGGATCGAGCAAATTGGCCGGCTCGCCTTCCAGCGGAGCGAGTTTTCTCCGCGGACCGGTGATAGAAGGGGTGGAGGAGAGGAGCAGATATGAATAGGGGTGCTTGGGGCGGCGGAAGACCTCGAGCGTCGAGCCGTACTCAACCAACTTGCCGGCATACATCACGCCGATGGTGTCGGTGACCTCGGCAATGACCGCAATGTCATGCGAGATGTAAATCAGCGACATCCCCAGCTTTTCTTGGATCTTCTTCAATTCCTTCAGGATCTGATCCTGGACGATGACGTCGAGAGCGGTGGTGGGCTCGTCGGCGATGATCAGTCTGGGATTGCACGAAAGCGCCATGGCAATCACAGCCCGTTGGCGCATCCCCCCCGAGAATTCGTGGGGATAACGATCGAGCATGGCCGGATTGAGTCCAACCATCTCGAATAGGCGCGACATCCGTTCCCGGGCTTGCTTCTCGGTCGGCCGCGGTTCGATGTGGAGGTCAATCGCCTCTTCGATCTGATCACCAACGGTGTAAACGGGGTTCCAAGAGTTCATCGCTCCCTGGAAGATCATGGCGATGGACTTCCAACGCCGCTTGCGCATGGCCTCTTCACTGAGGGCGAGAAGGTTCTCCCCGTCGAGACGAATCTCGCCGCTCACGTAGCGGGCATTGTCTGCCGCTAAGCGCATCAACGACATCGCCACCGACGTCTTGCCACAGCCAGACTCGCCTACCAAACCAAGGGACTCGCCCTGATGGAGCGTGAAGCTGACATCCTCGATCGCCGAGACGTCACCCTTCTTGGTCTTGTAGCGCATAACGAGGCGGTCGACCTCGAGCAGCTTGGTCCCGTTTTGTGTTGCCAAACCGTCTCTTTCTTAGCGGCTCAGCGCCGACGCAACCTCGGATTTACTACCTCATCCATGGCCCGGCCGACGAGGAAGAACGCCGCTGCCAGAAGGCTGACTGCCAAGCCCGCCGGGACCAAAAGCCACCAATATTCGAGGTTGCCCAGCAGGTACCCCTGGGTGCGGGCGATCGAGATCATGATCCCCCAACTCATCGGCACTGAGAGGAGGCCAAGGAAAGAGAGGGTGGCCTCGAGGGCAATGGCATCGGTCACCGTGAACATCATGTAGAGGAACGAAAGCGGCACGACGTTGGGGATCACGTGGCGGAAGATCAAGTGGGTATTACCGCCGCCAGCGATACGAGCGGCGTCGATGAATGGTTTGACCGTCACCTGCAGGGCCTGGGATTTGAGGATGATGGCGGTCCCTCCGAAGCCGCCCAGGATCCCGATGAGCAAGCCGAGCAACGGCAGGCTGATATTGAAAAGCGCCGAGACCACGATCAGCACTGGTAGCAGTGGCACCAAGAGGATGAGGTCGGCCAGACGCATAAGGACACTGTCCACCCAGCCTCCGAAGAAGGCCGAGATCGAACCCACTGCGGTGGCGATTAGGACGGTCACGACCGCGGCGATCATGCCGAGGAAGAAAGCGGAGCGGGTGCTGTAAAGAAGCTGGCTGAGTACGTCACGGCCCAAGGGATCGGTTCCGAGGTAATGGGGGTATCTACCGCCGAAGGTGGGCGGGGCCGGCTGTTGGGTGATCTGAAGAACCTCACCTACGTCGATGAAGGGGTTGTTCTGCACGCGGGCGGTGTTGAGGTCGATTTGCGTGACGGGATCGGTCACCTCCTCCACCACGGTTTTTTCGACCACGGGAGCGTCGTATCCGTTGATCGGGTGATAGACGTGCGCCGGCCAGACAGTTCTCAGAAGAATCGGTTGGGCAATTGCCATCACGGCGAAGATGCCGATCATCACCAGGCCCACCAGCCCAATCCGGTTGGCAACAAAGAGCTTCCAGTTTTGCGCCAGAGAGCGCCGGGTCAGTCGGAGCCGAATCTTCCACAGCGGCTCCGACAGATCCCCGACGGGTTGGGGAGGAACTTCGGGCGGGGCGGTAAGAAGGTCGGTCAAGCAAAGACTCAGCTCGTCCGGATGCGGGGGTCGAGGTACATGTAGAGAACGTCGGAGATGAGATGTCCGATCAGCGCAATGATCCCGATCACGCCCAACGTTCCGGTGGCGAGAGGGATGTCCTCGACGAGGGTGGCGTCCAGGAGTTGGAGACCTAATCCGGGCCAGGAGAACGTGCCCTCGGTGAGAATGCCACCACCGATCACGAAGGAGAGCGCCAGCACCAAAGAGGTGACCACCGGCAACAAAGCGTTGCGGGCGGCATGCTTGTTGCGGATGGCCCGCTGGGAGAGGCCCTTGGCGCGCGCCGTAAGGATGTAGTCCTCTTTGAGCGTTTCCAGCATCGAGGCTCTGGTCAGAAGCATTACCCCGGCGAACTGGACTGAAGCCAGAGTGAGCACCGGCAGAATCGTGTGATGGGCGATGTCGGCCGCAAAGGGCCGCAAAGGTGAGAACCACCAAAAGGCGACAAAGCCGAGGAAGACGAGCGGGATCCCGATTTTTCTCACTCGTTCGCCTCTTTCTTGCGGTATACGCCGCGAAATCGCGTAGACGGCCCCCACTACCAATGTCAGGATCGCAAGCGAAGCCAGCATGCGCATGAAGACGCGGTTGGCGGCCATTGGCGCCGCCGTCCACTCCTCGACATCGATGAACTTCCCGATCGGGAAAAGACCCGCCTGAAACCCCCAGAACCAGAGCATGAGGATGGCAAACCAGGGGTAAAAAACGGTGTAGCCGGCCACCCCACCGAGCGTTAGCCCGGTCTCAACTGTCCTACCACGGCGCCAGGCCATGACCTTGCCGAGGGCGAAGCCAAGGAAATACGAGAGGATCGTCGCCGATAGGAACAGGAGGATCGTGCGGGGCAGCTTCTCCATGATCAGGCTGCCCACGGTCCTGGGGTACTGGGTGAATGAGAACCCCAGGTCCCCTCTAAAGAAATTGGTGACATAGGTCACGGTCCGGCCCAGCAGCGGCTTATCGAGCCCGAGCCGCTCTCTTGCGATTTGCTGCGCCTCAGGAGGCAGATCGGGGTTGGACGTGAGTTGGAGGGTGATGTCGCCCGGTTGGGCGTCGAGCAGCAGGTAGATCAGAGCGAGGAAAACGGCCAGCAGCAGAACCCCTTGCAGGAGTCTCGTGGCTACATACTTGAGCACCCCCGGTATTTCTCCCGTCAATCTTTTCTCGTACAACCAGCCCGATCGCGAACCGTCAATCCGGCTTTGGCCTACTTTGCAGCCGCTACCAAGCTCTGCATTCCTTGCAGAAATTGCAATCCAGACAGTGTCTCCGTGAACGGATAGGCGACACTCTCGGACCGGTAAAACTCGAGGATGCTGGTATCGAAGAGCACGATGTAAGGCTTATCCCGGAAGATGATTTCTTCCATCTGCCAGATGATTTCGTAGGCCTCTTCTTCGCTCTGGGCAGCGTCGAACTCTTCAGCCAGGGCATCGAACTCATCGCTGTGATAACCCGGTCGGTTCGACCCACGATTCAACAAGACGTCGTTCTGACCATAGAAAAACAACTTGTGATAGTAAGGGAAAGCTGGATTACCGAGTCCCCAGCCGAGGATGAACATGTCGAAGCTCAGTTCGTTGTTGATATCCGGATCAACTTCTGCGACCAGAGCATTGAAGTCCGTCGGGTTGGCCTCGGCGTCAAAACCGAGTTGGTTGAGCCAGGTCTCGATCCAGATCGAGTAGGTAGCCCTCAGTGGGTCATAACCCTGCCCCGGGGCGAGGATCTCGAGCGGCCTGACAGGGACCCCGTTGTAGATAATCCCGACCCCGTTGTTCACAGCATTGAGAGGGTTGCCCTCGGCATCGGTGGCCACGGTTGGCTCGATCTCCCAGGTAAAGCCCGCATCTCTGAGGAGCTGGACCGCACCTTCGAGGCGTTCTTGAATGGTCTTGCCGACATATTCGGCGGCGAACCTCTCGGCGAGCTCGGCGTTGTACCACCTCGTATTACCCTCGGGCATGGTGGCGTACTGAGGGAACGCCGCCCCTTGGAAGAGGTTGTTGGCCATGAACTCCTTGTCGATCATCAAAGCCAAGGCATCTCGGAAACCCTGAATCGACATCGGCTCCTTGCGCAAGTTGAACGCCAAGTAGTGGAATCCGTAAGTTGGGTTGATGACTGGCGTCAAGTTGGGATCATCCTGCACTGTGGATAGGAAGCCCCGCTGCATACCGAGCGGGTTGAGAAGATAATCCACCTCCCCCGCCTTGAGTGCGAGAACCGCCGCGGCTTGGTCGGAGTAGACCGAGAAAGTCACGTCACCGGCGAAGGGACCAACCGTATAGCTGACACCACCCGAAGTCACGTCCAAACCACGGTCGTAGTAGTCTGCGTTGGCTGAGCTGCGAGAGTAGGAACCTTCCTGCCTTTCCTCGAAGATCATCGGTCCGCTGGATAAGTCGAGCCCAGTGCCGGGCACGCCGTAAAGGGTGGCAGCGGGGTCGTCGCTAGCTTTGGCTGCTTCCACTGCACCCTCCCAGGCGTGGGCCGGCATGATCGGAGCGAGGCCGACGCCATGGGGCCACATGGAAAGCCCAGGCTCGTGGTTGAAGACGAACTTGACCCTGTAGTCGTCAACGGCCTGGACGTCGATCAGCCCAATTATGTTTGGATTCTCTGGATCTGGAAGCGGATAGGAGCTAAGCCAGTTCCCACCCAAAGCGAGGTCGCGGACTGTCGCAAACGTGAAAACAATGTCGTTGGCGGTTACGGGTTCACTGTCGGACCAGGTCGCATCTTCCCTCATCGCGACCTCGATTGCCCAGCCGCCTCCTTCGGTGGCGCCGGCTGGTACCGCGGAATTGGCTGCCAAATCGTTGGTCAAGTCAATCCCTGGAAAATTGAGTCTGTACAGCGCCGACTTGGTTGGCATGAGGACATAGTTGCTCCAAAACGTTGCCTTTGTATCGCGAGCCGCCCAATAGTTGTCGGTAGATGTATCCGAAAGCATTCCTAGTCGATAATTGGCGAGATCGTCCCCCGGTTGAGTTTGGCGGCCGGGCATCCTGCTATCAATAGCCCCGCCTGAGGTTGTGGTCGCTACTCCATCCGTCGGCGCGGAAGTGGCGATTGTCAACCCGCTTCCCTGACAAGCCGCAGCCACGATCGACAGAGCGCCAACAATGGCTAACCAAAGCCAACGGGCGAGCCGTGTAGCTCTCAATTGGTTCCTCCCGTTGCCTGTGGTTCGGTACATGCCGAAGAGGGGTGGTCAATGCCGCCTCCGACCCTCGGACGATACCGGCCGCGACATTCGCCTCAAGAAGCCTCGGCAACGCTCCTATCGGTGGCTGCGAGTTTTATGCAGGGTTTGCATGCCGCATGTCATTTGCAACAACGAGGTTCTTATCAGCTAGACCGCTCGTGTCTAACGCAATCCGCTCTCGGGACCCAGCGCCATCCCAAATTTGGTGCGTCCATCCCTGAACAGGGATGGTCGTGGTGCAACAGATTTGCCTTCTTCGCGAAAGAGGGTGGTTGAGGGCTGAGCCCTCCTACTTTCGGTAGGTGAGAAACCAGCGAGAGCAAGGAGGGCAAGAATCGGACGCTGTCAGGATCGTGGGCGGCGAAGCGTGCCGCAATGACACATTACGTGGGTGTTGGATCTGCATCGGGGCCGGTCAGTGTTGGTGGCGTTGGATTCCAGTGGGCACACGGTCCTCGCCCATCGAAATTCAACAGATCGACGATTGTTGCGCCTTCGACCCCTCCCAACACGCGATGCAGGTCGTCAGGGTTGGTGGCGCTGAGGACAACAAGCCCCAGGTACGACCCGTACGCCAACAGCCCCCGCAGTTTCGCCTCCGATTCAGGGATGCAAAGCTGGCTGTATAGGTTCTCGGCGAACTCCAGCCACGTCCGATGATGGTCTCGAAGTAGCGACACCACATCGGGACGCGACAATGACGAAACGAGCTGTACATCGATCGGGTCGACCCGCAGCTCCCCCGACCCGAGGAGGTAGGCAAGTCGATGTCGAGGGTCGGGAATAGAGAGAAGCTCGCGCATCCGCTCCGCGGTCCTCTCCACTGCCCAGTGTCCGAGCGCGGCGGCTATCAGCTCATCCCTATCTCGGAAATGCCAGTAGAAGCTGCCCTTGGTCACACCGAGGCGCTCTGCCAACGGCTCCACCGCCACGGCCTCAACCCCCTTGGAGGCAACTATTTCAAGGGCAGCGGTGATCCAGGCCTCTCGATTCAGTCGGACTCGGGTTTCATCGGCGATTACCATACGCACCGTATGGTAATCGGTTAATCGGACATTCAAATGCCAGCATTGATCTTGGTCGGCGTGATCGCCGGGGGTCTGGTGCTTGCGGTCCTATGGCGAGGGCCGAGGAGAGTGACCGAGGTCCCGCTATCGCCGGATCGGTTGATCGCTTCCCACGCCGCAGGCGCCGACTATGTGGACAACTATCGAGCAGAGTCCAGCGCATCCTCCACTCTCGACATCGATTCAGTCGAGGCAGCGGCTCTGCAGAAGGGCCATCTGGTCGCTCGCTCCGAGCGTGAGGTGGTTTATCGCGACAAAGCGCCAGGCTTGGTGTTCTTTGTCTCGTACGCGCTCGTCGCGGTAGACGGGACAACCGGTCTCGAACTCGCCACCATCGTCCACATCGAGAGATGGAAAGGACACATCTACTTCTCATTGGTCTGTCCAATCCATCGATTCGGCCTCCCGTGGCTCACCAAATACACGCTGCAACGAGCCGCGAGCAGGGCTCAATGACTCCAACTTTGCCCTTGGAACTGCGCCAAAGACTTCGATGTAGCCAGCACCAACCACATCGTGAAGCTCCCCCGATGATGCAAAGACGACGGTCAACGTCGTCCAGAGTGACTGCCCTGAGATCAGAGAGCACCAGAGTTCAAGCCCTCCGGCGCTCGATAACCGGCTGAGGTTCAACCTCGCTCCCGAGCCATCTCCTGGAGCTATGGCGACCTGAATGTGACGTCCGGAACTTGGAGCGAAACGCTGTCCGACTCCGTCAGGTCGATTGGGCGCCTTGGTAAGAGCGTGATAGTCCTACTTCGCCCACGTAGTAAGGAGTGCCTAAAATGGATCTTGCGGCCAGGGCCACCTCGAAGGGCCAGGTCACAATCCCCAAAGAGGTCCGGGACAAGCTCGGCATCGCCCAGGGTGACCAAATTGTGTTCGGGGTGGAAGCGCATCGCGCCATGTTCGCCAAGACTCCCAACCTCCTCGGTCTTTCCGGTGTCGTTGAGGTGCCAGCGGCCAAACGCGCGACGGCATCGGACGGGGTGCTCCTTCTTCCCGATCTCATCGTTTCCGAGGTCGTTTACGTGCTCGAGTCCTTCTACGAGGTCCCGATCGACGAGGTTGCCTGCCTCGTGCGCTCGGTCATCGCCTTCGCTCAGACCCGCACCCTCGACCCCTCACTGCTTCTGCGGGCACTTGATGTATGAGACCCACCGAATCGACTACGCCGAGGCCTACCTCGTCGCGTCGGCCGAGTCCGCTGGAATCGACGACATTGCTTCCTTTGATCGCAGCCTCGATCACGTGACGACGATCCATCGGATAGAACCCTGACCCCCGACCCCTATCTGCGGACGTTTGATCATTTGCCTGGGTCGGGCTGGGGAGATTTGAACTCCCGACCTCTTGACCCCCAGTCACTTATCGACCGTTTCGGAGGGTCCCGCGCAGTACCGATTTGTCACTAGAAATGGGCCTCTACCAGGCGTTTTGTTGCTAGGCGGTCCCGGCACGGATCGGGGCGTCCTGACTGGTTTTAGATGCGATAGAAGCCCGATAGGCGCCCGCAATCATTTCGACGTCTGTACCTTCCGACGCCACGGTGCAAGGTTATTCCCTGCCGTTACATCGTTGGGTACGATCGTTCGCTGTGACCACATCGGACCCTGCCGACGAGCTGCGCCAGCTCTACCCGCCGATCCTCACCACTGCCCATGTCGCCGACATGATGCATTGCACGATCGGTGATGTTCGGGACAAGGTCCATCGTGGTGAGTTGGAGGCGTTGCGTTGGGGTCAGCAGTTCCGTTTCTTCCGTGAGGAGGTGATCGCCTCGATGACCCGCTACCGGCCAGGCGATCCCACCCCCGACGACGAGAACGTACGAGTCGACACTGAACGGAACTAATCGGTATGGGAGAACGGATCGACTACGAACGTTGGTATCCGGAAGTGCCGGCGGTGATGAACACCCGCCAACTGTCCGACCTGTTGCATACCAACGAACAGATCATCCGGGCCTGGGTGAGAGAGGGGATCCTTCCCGCTCACCGCCAGCCGGGCGGCCGCAAATTCACGTTTCTCCGCCATGAGGTCTTCGACTGGTTGATCTCGAACCGGTACAACCCGGACGCCGACGATGAGACCTCTTGAAGCCAGAGAGGTTGGGGTACCTCCGCTTTTCCGCCTACGTGAGCCGCGTTTCGAATTCGCTGGGTGACACTGTTGGTGGGTCCTGCTCAGACCACTCGAGAAGGTCATCGTCGCCCGTGACGATGAACTCCGCGCCGTTTTTCCTTGCCAAGTAGATCACGTAGTCGTCATCCGGATCTCTGCTCAACCGCGGTCCGGGTTCCGGGTCCGGCTTTATATCGGCAGCCGTAGCGAGCCGCGCCAAATACAGATGGGCCGCGGGGACGGTGATCCATCGGCGAAACCGCGGTCTCTTGGTCAGAACATGGTCCACCTCGTCAAGGAGACGCTGACACACGACTAGCTCGAACGCCTCGGTGTCCAGCCAAGCCTTGACGATTCGATGAGACGAGCCCTGGCTGATGGCGGCAGAGACCAAGACGTTGGCGTCCAACACCACACGCATCGTCGACCCTCAGGAGTTGGAACGGCGCCGACGACGGCGCATCGTCGAGATCTCATCGGTGGCGATGCGCAACGCCTCTTCCTCCTCCAAATCCGGATTCCCCGCCACAGTCTGCTCCAACGCTTGACGGGCATCGCGGTTGTAGTACTCCCAGGCAGACTGGCGGGACATTCCAAGAGCCTCACCGATCTGTTCCCAGCTGATACCCGCCCTGCGCGCAGACTCGACCCGGTCGCGACGTAAACCATCGAGCTCGTTGTCCACCCGCGATAGTTCTCGGAGGGCCTCTATGGGATCGGCAGGCAAAGCATCAGTGTCGATCACCTTCATCATGTCAGGATACCCTGACAGAATGGACTTGCAAGCACTACAGGCGCTGATAGCGCCCACCTCTGAAACAGGTGCGGTTCCGCCTGCGGGAGCCGCGGCAACGCTCTCGATCGAACTGGACGGGTTGCCAGCCGATGCCATTGTTGGGGCGGGAGTCGAATGGCAATGTTGGGACGGTTCGGAGTGGGTTCCCACCCACCAGATCATCCGGGGCTTCGGCGAAATCGAACCCGTCACGAATGAAGTTGCACCGGGGGCCACCACCGCCGTCGTGGCCATCGACATGAGCGTCCCGAATTCCTCTGTGATCATCATTCCGGACGTCGCCCCTGGAACTTATCGCATCAGCGATCGGGCAATCGTGTCAGGTGGCGAGGTCTCGGGATTCGTGATGGTTGAGGTGCGCTAACCCACCGGCGAAACCAAGCGCAGATGACACCTCCAGAGCCTTCGGGAAGTGAACCAAAGCGCCATCAACCGCAATCGGCTTGCCGGATGACCGAACAAGAAGTGCCGATCTGCTTGGTCTGCGGAACGGATCGTTATCACCCGTAATCAGGTGATCTCGATTCGGGGCCGATGTGCTCAGGCGCTGCGGGCCTTGGCGGTGAGGTACGCATCGGCTCTGCGGAGGCGACCATCCGTTCCCGAATCAACCAAGGGTCGGAAGTGACTCTCAAGACGAGCGATCTCGCTTGTGGTGAGAGCCTGAACGATGGCGTCGCCGAAAGTCGGGGCGTTGGGGTTCGGCCTGATCTTCATCAGCTGCTCCCAAGAGACCCCGTGGAAGGGCGGCCGGTCGGTGGTCGACAACTCGAGCGTGACGATGATGTTGGCGAATCCGGCGGTTTCGGCGACGCGGAGCAGGTCGGTTTCATCGAAGCCCATCATCGGACCGCCGGGCGGCGTGGCCGCCTCGAATACCGCCATCACCTTGACTGCCAGTTCAGCGATCGGGCTGGCGTCATACCCGAAAAGGGTGTCCCGGTTGAGAGCTGTGTAACGGCGGTTGATGGGTTCGAATAATGACAATCTGCCACCCGACTTCAGCACCCGACGGAAGGCCGCGAAGGCGGCGGCCTTGTCCTCGACATAGATGAGCACCGAGCGGGTCGTCACCACGTCCACCGAAGAGTCAGCGACACCGTCGAGGATCTCAGCGGCGGTACGGAGGAATCGACACCGGCTGGAGACATCAAGTTCAGCGGCTAGCTGTCGGCAATGGTCCAAGAGCTCTTCAGATATGTCAGCGAACACGACCTGACCGGAATCGCCGACCATACCGAGCGCTGCGAAACCAATGAGGCCATCCCCACAACCAACGTCGAGGACCACGTCGCCCGGCTCGATCGCAGCGCCAGCCAGTACGCGGTCTCGGATCGGTTCGAGGAGCTCAAGGGTCCTCCGAAGTGCCACCCGGTCGCCGGCGAACCGATCGTGCAACAGCCATTTCGCCCACCGGTCAGTCGTCTCTGCCGTCATCGGCCCTCAACCTACCTACGACGAGTAAAACGACCGCATACGTGCCGTTCTGCTCGGTTGGGCGATGTGCTCGTTGCTGCACCGGAATGGTTGATCTGATCGGATGGTCGGCCTTTGGGGGCTGCGTCTCCAGACAAG
>JBOGEX010000081.1:0-1650 GCA_050741915.1 Acidimicrobiia bacterium | reverse complement strand
GATCGGTGATCTGGTCTCGTCCCTCGATGTCAACCCGCTGATCGTCGGCCCCGACAGCCTGGTGGCGGTCGACGCCCTCGTCGTCAGATGATTCTGGGACGGGAAACACTCGATACTCTCCCCACGTGGACGGAAGCGAGGTCACCTGGCACAAGGTGGCGAGGATCGACGAACTCGGGGAAGGCCGCGTTAAAACCGTCACCATTGGTCGTCGCTCACTGGCTCTCACCCACCACGAGGGGCGCTACGGATGTCTTGACAATCAGTGCCCGCACCAAGGCGGACCGCTCGGGGAGGGTTCCATCGAGAAAGGTTGGCTGCGCTGCCCTTGGCACGGCTACGACTACAACCCGCTCGACGGCAAGCCACCTCCTGGATTCAGCGATGCGGTCACCTGCTTTGCCACCGAGGTGCGCGATGACGGCGTGTACGTCGCCCTTCCCCCTGAGAAAGAACGCGAGCGAACCGTCTCCGACGTCATGGTCGAGACCATGGTCAACTGGGGAGTCGACACGGTCTTCGGGATGGTGGGTCACTCCAATCTCGGCTTGGCGGACGCAATGCGGGTGGCAGAAGAGCGGGGTGATCTTCGTTATTTCGGCATCCGGCACGAAGGAGCGGCGTCCTTCGCCGCCGGGGCGTACGGCAAGCTGACCGGAAGGCTAGCCGCCTGCTTTGCCATCGCCGGTCCCGGCTCGACCAACCTCCTCACCGGCCTCTACGACGCCAAGACCGACCGAGCCCCGGTTCTAGCCCTCTCCGGACAGGTGCCCTCGCAGACCCGAGGTCGCGGCGCCTTCCAGGATGCCGACCTCTCGGCAGCCTTCAAGGATGTTGCCCGCTACTCCCAGCTCGTTTTGGCAGGATCCGACCACGCCGAGCTGATGAGCCTGGCTTGCAAGACCGCCCTGGTCGAAAGCGATGTGGCCCATCTCGTCTTCCCCGACGAGGTGCAGATACTCCCGGCTTCCGGGAGCGAGGCGGGTTCTCCCGCCGGGCGCACCGGCAGCCGACGGATCGAGCCGGACGCCGAGGTCCTGGCCGCGGCCGCCGAGCGGGTTTCCTCCTCGACCCGACCGATGATCATCGTTGGCAACGGTGCCCGCCACGACATGGACTCGATCATCGCCCTGGCCGAGCGGCTCGGCGCACCCATCGGCACCACGTTCAAAGCGAAAGGTCTGATCGCAGACAGCCATCCTCTCGCCAGTGGCGTGCTCGGACGCTCCGGCACCCCCATCGCGAGCTGGCTGATGAACGAATCGGACCTGCTGCTGGTTTTCGGCGCCTCGTCTTCCAATCACACCGGCCTCGCCACCTATAAGCCGACGGTGCAAGTCGACTTCGAGCCGATGGCCTTGGGGCGATTTCACTCCGTCGATATCGCCATGCTTTCCGATGTTGGTGTCGCCGCTCGGGCACTGGGCCGCGAACTCCCGACGGTGTCGCGCCATATCGACCGACGTTCGGAGATCGCCGAACGCTGGAGCATCTGGCGAGCCGAGAAGAAGCGGCGCTTTGGCGACGACGAAGGGCACGGGATCTCGAGTGCCCGTGCGTTTGCGATCCTGAGCGAGTGCCTTCCCGCTAACGCGGTGATCTGCGTCGATGTCGGCAGCAACACCTACTCCTTCGGTCGCTACTTCGAGG
>JBOGEX010000080.1:0-17161 GCA_050741915.1 Acidimicrobiia bacterium | reverse complement strand
GCTACCCGAGTGGTCCCAGGGTGCCGGCGGCGACGGGGATTGGCAATCGGCCGGCGTCGACGCCGAGGGGTGATTGGCAATCGGCAGGCGTCGACGCCGACGCGAGATTGCCGTCACGCCTTGCGTCAACTCAAACGATAAGGCGGTCGGCCAGAGCGGCGAGGTCGGAGACGGCGAGGTCCGGCTTGTCGTCGGGCAGCCCCCAGACACTCCCGGGTCGGGCCAGAAAGGCGCCGGGCATGCCGGCTGCCCTTGCCCCGACCACATCCCAATCGTGGGCAGCAATCAGAAGACCCTGCTCCATTTCGATGTCGAGGCGTTCCGCCGCTTTCTGGTAGACCTCGGGAGCTGGCTTGAAGAGCCCTACCTCGTCGACCGAGATCATCACCTCCAGGTAACCGTCGAGACCGGCGTTGCGCATCTGGGCAGCGACCGCGGCTGTGGCATTGTTGGTCAACGTCGCCAAGCGGTAACCGGCGGCAGCTAAGCGCCGCATTGCCTCCGGTACCTCCGGGTGCGGCGGGAGCGAGAGCATGGTCCCCACGATTCGCCGAGCCTGCTCCTCGGTCAGGTCCACCTGGCGCCTCTCTGCCAAGGCCAGCAGGACTTCGACCCCGATCTCTCCGAAGGGCCGGTAGCGGTTGGTGTAGTTGGCGACGATCGAACTGTGGAGCAAGCGAGCAAACCACTCTCCGCGGGGTGGTGGTGAACCGAAGGTCTCAACTAAGAGCGGATCCAAACCGGCCAGATCGAGCAACGTTTCGTTGACGTCGAAGATGAGGACGTTTGGGCTTTGATGCATTTCTGAGCTTTCTGATACGTGAATGGGGTGACCATACGTGAATGGTCACCCCATTCTCATCCTCGGTGGTGGCGCCAGCCCATGAGAAGCTGTGGGCTGTAACTGTCGTTGTACGACGGCAATAACCCTGGGTTTTTCTTCTACTGGGCGCCGCGACCGGTGAGCATGGTCAGGAACGTCTTCATGATGATCGAGAAGTCGAGCCAGGGGGACATGTGGCGCACGTAGTAGAGGTCATAGGTCAACTTCTCGATGGTGTCCGAGAGGTCGTCGGCATAACCGTGGTGGACCTGGGCCCAGCCGGTGATCCCCGGACGGACCAGGTGTCGGTATCGATAAAAGGGGATGATCGCTTCGAATTGGCGGGTGAAGACGAGCTGCTCCGCTCGCGGACCGACCAAGGCCACGTCTCCCCGGAGGACGTTCCAGAGCTGGGGAATCTCGTCAAGCCGGCTCGCCCGGAGGAAGCGGCCGACCCGGGTGATGCGGGGATCGTCCGGCTGCGTGAATTGTGGTCCGTCGTCCTCGGCGCCATCGACCATCGTCCGGAACTTGTACATCGTGAAGGGCTTGTCGTTGAGACCGGTCCGCACCTGCCGGAAGATGGCGCCACCTTTCGAATCGGTTCGCACCATCACCCAGGCCAGTCCGGCCAGCAACAACCACAGCGGCGAGGTCGCCAGCACCAACGCCGTCTCGACCAGCCGTTTGAACGGAACATAAGGCGCCCGCTGCTCGAGCGGGACGCTGATCTCCCAGCCCTCCGCCAGGTGCACCAGAGCCACCCGTCCGAGATGATCTTCATACACATTGCTCAGGGAGCGCACGTCATAACCGGCCAGTGTCGACGACGAGACGTATCGAGCCATGCCATCCGACATCAGCGAGGTCAGATCGACCACCAGGGTGGTGTTGGCCGGAAGGGCCGACGAGGGTGCCTCTCCCCGTGGGTCGAGAAGATCGACCACGTCGGCGTGAGGTGATTCGGCCAGTTCGTGACCGAGTGCCTTTTCGTGGGTTACCAGCACCATTCGCTCGCTCCAACGGTGTCGACGACGCACTGCTCTGTGGCCCAACGCCAGCACGAGCCAGAAGCCCAGAGTCAACGGCACCCAGGCCTGGGAGTAATAGGTGCGAAAAGTAAAGACACCAACCAAAGTGACGGCGAGGCCAACCGCTGCCGCCACCCAGGCCCGGTTATAGAGAGGTCGGCTGATGTGGGGCTGGACCCAGTTGATCGACTGCCAGCTTCCGAGAATAAGGCCTCCAGCCAACATCGCCCCCATCGGCCAGATCGCTCTGAAGTTCGAGAAGAAGCCGGTCGGCACCTCCCACAAGATTGGAACTCCGAACACAAGTTGCGACGCGGCGAGGCCAGCGACTGCCACGGCGAGCGTGTCGAAGGCGACCGTTTGCAAAGTGAAACGAGCCCGGGGCTTCACAGTTTTTGAACGCTAGTGCCCGCAAGAAAATTCATGCTCGTACCATCGACACGGTGAAGGACCGCGAGGATCCCGGCCTTCCGATCACTTTCGGGCCCTGCTCCAACGGCGAGTATGACCCGGAACCAACCGACGACGTCCGTGCTCGGATGCTCGCCGCGGCCAGAGACGACTGCGACACCGGCCGCCGGGTCACCGGAATCAACCGGCGCGAGTTCCTGAGGTCTGCCGCCGCCACCCTCGCCACGCTCTGGGCCATCGACTCCACAGCTACTGCCGCCGCCGGTCGTCCACTGGGAGGTGGCTATCCGATCGCCCATCTGGGCTTGGAAGCACGGCGCGACCCCGTGACGGCGCGGACTTTGCTCGGCGCCGGGGACTTCGTCTTCGACATGCAGGGCCACTTGCTCGAACACGACCTCGACCCCTCCACTCGCGGCAACTGGTTCTGGGGCAGTCAGTTCCCGCAGGCGCGCTGTGAAGTCGAAGACGACCCGCGGGCATGCTTCTCGATGAACCACTTCCTGGAAGAGATGTTCATCCGCTCCGACACCACGATGACGGCCTTGTCGGGTCTGCCGATCCTGGCCGAAGGGAGCCCGCTCCCTCCGGAGGTGATGGAGGAGACCAGGCGAGTCGTAGCCGCGCTTGGACTCGACAACCGGATCCTCGTCAACGCCCTGGCGCTCCCTCAGCTCGGTCCGACTCAAGCCGTGCTCGATGAAATGGAGCGAACTGTCGGCGAGTTCGACATCGCCGGATGGAAGACCTTCACGCATTTCCCTTCCGGTTGGTATCTCGACAATCACGACCCTGACCTGCCCCAGGTGGCTGGTCAGTTCCTCGATAAGATCGAACGATTAGGAAAACCGGTCCTTTGCATCCACAAGGGGCTCGCCGGTGGATCCCGGATCGGATCGCCGGTCGATGTAGGACCCGCCGCCAAGGCGCATCCCGGGGTCAAGTTTGTGATCTATCACTCCGGGTTCGAAGTCCGCACCTCGGAAGGTCCGTACACCGAGGAGACGGCCGGAGTGGGAGTCAACCGATTGGTGGATTCGTTGCGTCGGGCGGGAGTAGGGCCGGGCGAGAACGTCTACGCCGAGATGGGATCGACCTGGTGGCACGTCATGAGACGCCCGGAGGAAGCGGCCCATGTCCTCGGCAAGCTGCTCGTGGCGGTGGGAGAGAACAACCTCTTGTGGGGCACCGACTCCATCTTCTACGGTTCACCGCAGGGTCAGATCGACGCTTTGCGAGCGTTTGAGATCTCCGCCGAGTTCCAGGAGCGCTTTGGATACCCGGCCCTGACACGAGAAGTAAAGCGCAAGATCCTAGGTGAGAATGCCTGCCGCCTCTACGGCATCGTTCCGGTCAGGAGCGCACTCCGGTTCAGCCCGGCCGATCTCGAGGCTGCTCGCACCGATCATCCGGTGGCGATGCGCACGTGGGGACCGACCACTGCGGCCGAGGTGAGAGAGTTCCGCCGCCACCACCGCGGCTGGCCGTGATCTAGTTCTTGGCCAGCAGCTCCGCCAGGGAGATCAGGGTGCGAGTACCGAACCCAGTACCACCGATCGTGAACCAGTCGTGGGCCTTCTCCGCCCGAGCCGGGCCGGCGATGTCGAGATGGACCCAACGCCTGCCGGCGGTGAACGGTTGCAGGATCAGGGCGGCGGTGATGGAACCTCCGTAACGACCGCCAGTGTTCTTGTGGTCGGCGATCTCCGATTTGATCATGTCGTCGTAGTCGGCCACCAGGGGCATCGGCCAGAAGCGCTCGCCGGCCATGGCGCCCGCCGCGATCGCCAGGTCGACATCTTCTCTCCCGGCACCAAACGCCGCTCCTACTCGATCGCCGAGTGAAATCCGCTGGGCGCCGGTGAGGGTGGCGATGTCGACAATCAGATCTGCACCAGACTCGGCGGCGAGGATGAGACCGTCGGCCAAGACCAGCCTCCCTTCGGCGTCGGTGTTGAGCACTTCGATCGTGCGGCCGTTGCGATAGCGGATGACGTCGCCCGGTTTGATGGCGTTTCCTCCCGACATGTTGTCCGTCAGCGGCAGGTAGGCCTCGATGCCCACCTTCAGCTTGCGTCGAGCGATGGCCGCGGTGGCCGCCGCCACTGCCGCCGCCCCCGACATGTCGGTCTTCATCGGCTCCATGGCATCGGCGGGTTTGATCGAGAGACCACCCGAGTCGAAGACGATCCCCTTGCCAACCAGAGCCAGGGTGCCTTTGGCCTTGGTGGGTCGATAACTCAATCGCACGAATCGTGGTCGACGCGACGAGCCCGCCCCGACTCCGAGGGTGCCGGCCATCCGCTCCTCTTCCATCCGTGACTCGTCCCAGATCTCTACGGTCACCCCCGCCGCTCGGGCCCGCTCGGCGATCCGCTCGGCTAGATCCGCCGGAGCCTTGTCGGCGGCCGGAGTGTTGATGAGATCACGGGCGAAGATCTCGGCCTCGACGCCGATGAGGGCCTGATCGATCTCGGCCGACTTGGCGCCAGGGAGTTCGACGACGTAGGGGTGAGTGGCCTCGTTCTTGTAGCTCGAGAAGTGATAACCCCCCAGGCCGATTCCCTCAACCACCGCCGCGGTGGCGCCGGCGATGGGCACCTCATGCAGGCTGGTGGCGAGGCGCCCGATCTTCCCCAAGCTGCGGGCGAGCGAACCAGCGGCGGCCCGAAGCGAGTCGGCCGAGGCCTCTTCGCCGAGGCCGACCGCGATCAGGCCGTCGTCGAGTTGGGCGATCTGGCCGAGCTTGCCCCCGAACCCCTGGCGGTCCAGGACCTGGGTGCTGCGCCCGAGCACAGCCCCGAACCCAGCCACCGGGGCCTCTCGACCGCTCAGCACTCCGAACGCATGAGGTATTTGACGCGAACGGTATTTGGGTGTCTCGAAGCTGATCATTTGGAAAGCTCAAAGGCTTCTTGGGGAGACAGGCGCTCGATGTTGTCAACCTCGTCGAAGGCTCTCTCGGGCGAGACGATCCGCCCGATGCCGCCAACGACGCAGGTCGCAACATGAACTAAGTCCCGAGCGGAGAGCGACCTTTTTTTGGGAACCAGTTCCCGAGTCAGGCGCATGACGCTGTCCGTTATGGGAAGCACCGGAGAAAATAGGTCGAGAGCGGCCGCGGCCATCCTCGCTCCCTCGGCCCTCCTACCAATCGCGACGAAGCGATTCAGGATCTCCTGGATCACCTCGGCTGACGTCTCCGCTTGGAGTCGATCTTCAACAACCGCATCCAAGAGATCGCGGCACGGTTGCCGCAACGGGTGCTCGGCGCCGCCTGCGTACATGATGACCGCGGTGTCGACGAATACTGTCAAGCAATCGCTCCGCGCAAAATCTCCGCCTTCATCGTCTCCCAATCGTCAACCGGAGCGTTGATGTCGACGAGATCGTCTAATGCCTCCCGACGAGAGCGAACCGGAGCGGAGGCATAGGAATCAATCGCCTCCCGAATCAGGTACCCGATCGAGACAGATCGTTCGGCTGCCAACTTCTCCAGACGCAAACGTTGAGCCGGAGTAAGCAAAACTTGAGTCCGTTCGGTTAACATGTGCATACTATAGTATGTGCATCAGCCGGTTTTAGCACCGCGCAATTTCACGCCTCGATTTCGCTCAACTGCCAGGGGGCCCTATGTGCTATGTTAAGCACATGCGTTTACACATTTGGCTCGATGACGCGTTGGTGGCCGAACTCGATCGCCGGGCAGGCAAACGCCGCCGGAGCGCATTTCTCGCCGAACTTGTCCGCCGGGGCCTGGAAGACGAACGCCGCTGGGACGATATCGAGTCCGCCCTTGACTCAATTCCTGACACCAGCCACGAATGGGATGATGACCCGGCCGAGTGGGTTCGCCGCCAAAGGTCGACGGATCGCCGCCGCGCCGGCTAGCGCAGCCGATGGCCCGGGTCCTGCTCGATTCCACCGTGCTGATAGATGTGTTGCGAGGACGGCCGGCAGTACACCGGATCAGAGCAATGAAGCGCCAAGGCGATCAGCCTTGGATCTGCGTCATCTCGGTCGAAGAGATCTGGCGCGGCCTCCGCTCCGCCGAGGAAACGAGCGCAAGACGCCTATTTAAGGGTCTCCGCCTGGCGCCCCTGGGAGTCGAAGAGGGAGTGCAGGCCGGCACCTGGCGACGACAGTTTGCCGAGCAAGGGATCGCCTTGCACCAGGCTGACTGCCTGATTGCAGCCGCAGCCGCCCGGGTTGGAGGCCGCCTCGCCACAGGCAACCCAGATGACTTTCCGATGTCTGAATTGACCGTCGAGTTCTGGCCTACCGGCGAGTAACTATCACCCGTGGGGGTGACGGGCGTTGCCTACCCAGGGGGACGACAGCAACATCGGCTTTCCATACGTTGACGGGATGAAAAACGTCATCGCAGATCTCCGCCTCCAACGCCCCTACTCACGAGCCCTCGGGCGCATCGCCCAGGTTTTTGCTCTCTCGGCCGCGGTGCACTTGGTGGTGGCTATCACCCGTGGCTGGGACTTCGAAGGGGCGGTTTCGTTTCGGAAGCCCGTCACCTTTGCCATCTCCTTCGGGCTGATGCTGTGGGCGATGGGCTGGGTGATGGATCGATTCCCGGAGCGCCCCCGGCTCGGTTGGACAATCTCGGCCGTGCTGGCGATCAGCGCGGTCGTCGAGACGGGATTGATCACCATGCAGTCCTGGCGGGGTCAGGCATCTCATTTCAACCTCGCCACCGAATTTGACGCCGGTGTCTTCAGCTTGATGGGGATGGCGGTTGGAGTGGTGAGCCTCGCCCTCCTGGGGATTGCTATCTGGTCGTTCGTCGAGACTCCCCCGGGATTGAAGCTGCCCGTGCAGACGGGAATGGTCTTGATCGTGCTCGGGCTCGGGCTCGGTGTGCCCCTGATCGAGATGGGAGTCAGGTTTTGGGAGACCGTCGGCGCCGTCCCGAACGACCTCAAAATCGGTACAGCCGGGGTGGCCAAGTTTCCCCACGCCCTTGCCCTGCACGGCATCCAGGTCTTTATCCTCGCCGCGGTGGTCGGGAGCCGACTAGGTACGGGGGCTCGCATGGTCCAATTGGTGGTGGGCGGCTACCTGGCGATCGTCATTTGGTCGATCGTGCATACCAACTCGGGACGAGCACCAATCGACCCAACTGGAGTGGAGTCGCTCCTGCTCTTCGGAGGAATTGGAGCCCTCATCACTGCCGGGATACTCGCCTGGATCAGATCGAGGTCGATCCGTCACCCGAGTACTTTGCCGGCCTGAGATGGCTCGGTTGAGAAAGCTCTCTTACAACCGCACAGAGGTGGCCGTCACTTTGCTGGCGGCCATCCTCCTGCAATTGGAGGTGTGGGTCTTCGATCCAGAAGGCTCACAGGTGGCTCGCTCGCTGATCTCTGTCATCGCCGCCGGAGCCCTGGTCTTTCTTCGGGCCTATCCCTTCGGCGCCTACCTGGCCAACGGGCTGGCGGTATATGCCCTCATCGGGCTCGGAGTCCCGAGCGACTACTACCAGTGGACCAACTTCATCGCCTTGGTGCTGATGGCGTCGCGGTCACCGCTTGGCCGATCTCTCGTGGGCCTCTTCCTCGGTTTTGTGGGGATCACCTTTTATTTCGTGCGCTTTCCCGAAGAAGGAGATGGGTTCGCCACAGCCGGATTCGTGATGGCCCTCTACCTGGCGGGCTGGCTCGTGGGCCGGGCCCTGCTGGGCCGGGTACGGGAAGAGCAACTGCGATCGGAGCGTGACCTGACCCGGGCCCGGCTCACCGCCCAGGAGGCGAAAGAAGAGTTGGCCGGTGAAAGAACCCGGCTCGCCCGCGAACTCCATGACATCGTCGGCCATGCGGTCAATCTGATGGTGGTTCAGGCCGGTGCCGGAGAGCGAGTGTTGCCGAACAACCCCGATGAGGCGCGTTCGACTTTCAAGTCGATCGGCGACACAGGCCGCACTGCTCTGGCCGACCTCGACCGGATGCTCAACCTGCTGGCGAGTGACAGCTCTCGCGACGCCTTGCCGACCCTTTCTCGCCTCGAAGAGCTCTGCCGCGAGTTCTCCCTGTCGGGTCTTCCTGTTGAGTTGGCGGTCAACGGAGATCTTGGGCGGGTCCCGGCCAGTGTCAGCTTGGCGGGCTACCGGTTGGTCCAGGAAGCGCTCACCAACGCACTAAAGCACTCCGGGGCAGCGAAGGTCGCAGTCAAGGTTGAGATCGATGACGAGGTCACGATCCGTGTCACCGATGACGGAAGCGGTGGCGAGCCCGAAATCGGGCGGGGCTTGCGGGGAATGATCGAGCGAGCCGAGCTCCACGGGGGCACTCTGCAGTTCGGATCCGGAGCCAATGGCGGCTTTCTGGTGGAAAGCAAGATTCCGCTGCGGAGTCCGATGTGATCAAAGTCGGACTGATTGACGACGATCATCTGATCCGTGAGGGCCTGCGGATGATCATCGATCAGGAGCCCGACCTGGAGGTGGTTGGGCAGGCGAGTACTGGAGCGGAGGCTATTGATCTCATCGCCGCTCATTCGATCGATGTCATGTTGATGGACATTCGCATGCCGGTGATGGATGGGATCGAAGCCACGAGGCGCATCGCAGCGCGAGACGATGGACCGCGGGTCATCATCCTCACCACCTTCGAACTCGACGAATACGTCTTCGAGGCACTCGCGGCCGGGGCCAGCGGTTTCTTACTGAAGCGCACTCCGCCCGAACAACTCCTCGAGGCCATCCGGGTTGTCGCCGGAGGAGAAGCCTTGCTTGCACCATCGATCACGCGTCGGTTGATCGAGGCCTTCACCCGCCGTGAACCGTTCCGATCCGAAGGTCCCACAGAACGGTTGTCGGACCTGACACCCCGCGAGCTCGAGGTGTTGAAGGGAATTGGCCGCGGGCTGTCAAACCAGGAGTTGGCGGCGGAGTTGTTCATCGCCGACAACACGGTCAAAACCCATGTCAAAAGGGTGTTTACCAAGATCGGCGCCAGGGATCGGGCGCAGGCGGTGGTGATCGCCTACGAAGCGGGGCTGGTCTAGGCCTCAGCTCCGGTTTTTCCCTAAATCCGGCACGGTTTACCGTGCCGGATTTACGCAAGAACGAGGGGGGAGGAACCTCAGCTGCCGCCGAGCGCCATCCCGGCGAGGGCGAGCGCAAAGAGGTAGGCAAGAAGGTTGCCATAGCCCGCCATCTTGGCCTGGAGGCCAGCCATCTCCGTCCCCTGCTCGGGAGTAGGGGGACCTCCCCCGGCGGCGATGACATCACCGAGCGCCTGGACCTTCTTGGCTGTGGGTCGTTGCAGCGTGATACCTATGAGCAGAGCAACAATCGCGGCAAGTGCTCCGAGGGCGAGGGCGTAGTCCTGCCAACGTCTAAAAGTCGGAGTTCTCAGAGCGAAGAGCCAGAGTCCCGCCGCCACCGTGACCGCTCCCGAACCAATCAACTTGGCCGTGAGGTTGCGCTTGAGGAGGCCCTGCATGAAAGGCCCCGCCGATGGTCCGACTTGACGGGCAGTAGGAATCACCACCCAGCCCACGAGCATCGCCGCCCCTGCCCAGAAAGCGCCAGCAAGTATGTGAATCAATCGAAGGCCGGCAACCATGGGGACTATTTACTAGCTAGCCATCCCATCTGCTGCGCTTTGGGCAGAAAACCCAACTCCGGTGGGTCCTGCGTCCTATCGATTGCCGTGCCGGTCATCCGATCAACTAAGGATGCGTGCCCGCCGATCACTTGCGATCGCCGCGCTGCCTGCTATCGCCATTTGGAGAAGCTACCGAAATGCGATTGATGAGTTCGGCTCCCAGCCCGCGGTGCGGCCGAACCAGCGAGGTCGGGTCAGGACGATTCTTACCTCGTGGGGCCGGCTTACTTATCGATTGGTCCCTGGCTCCGACCCCGGCCCAGCCTTGGTGTTGGTCCATGGATGGGGCCGAGCTGCCGACTCGGTCTGGTGGCAACTTATCGAACGAACCCGTCGCACGGTGATCGCCATCGATTTGCCGGGTCATGGCCGTTCTCTGCTCGAGAACGGGCGTTTTACATTCGATCTCGCCGCCGAGGCAGTGACCGGCGCCATCGCTGACGCCCGCCTAATCCGCCCAATTCTCGTCGGGCACTCCCTGGGAGGCCCGATCTGCCTCGTGGCCATACGCCAGAGTGGCCACCACGCCTTCTCGGGCTTTATCGCCATCGCCTCCTCGGCCTTCTGGACCCGGCCTCGTCAGCAATTGATCGTGGCGGCCGCTCCCTTTGCATTGGCTCAAGACTCGCCGATCCTGATTGGTTTTCACAGAGCCGAGGCACGGCGAGATCCGACCCGTGCCGATCGAATGGCCTGGGAGTATTCACTGCGACCGAGCCGGGCGGTTTTAACGGAGTCGGCTCAAGCGCTTCGGGGCTTTGACGCCCGGCCGTGGAAGGATCTGACCCTCCCGCCGGCACTCTGGGTGGTCACCACGAAAGACGGTGTGGTTAACCCGGCCGATCAGCTTGCCTCTGCCAAGCATTTTGGGATTACCTCGGTGAGCCTCAGGTCACATCATTCGGAATTCATGAAGGATCCGGCCCCGGTGGCGAAGATCATCGAGGATGCCGCCGAAGAGTGGAGTCGACAACTCCCCATCGGTATCCGGCGACGGGGTGATCGTCTGCGCCCCTTGGACGAAGATAGCCTCAACCGCCCGGGCGGCTTGTGAAGGTTCGCGCAGGCTAGAGCCGGGCGAGGAACTTCACAGTTGCGGTCGAGAGATGATGGCGACTGCCAGCGCGGTGAGGGTGGCCAGATACGACAGGCCGGTGGCGGCCATGACTCCGGAATAGGACTTCACACGCAAAGAGAGCAGCACCCCGATCATCAAGAGGACGGCAGTTGCGGCCAGAACCACGAGCACGGCCGTCGAGGCCAGCAGCGTCGTCGAATCGAGAGTCGACACCCGCACGCCTTCCACGGCCGCACCCACGATTCCGGCGATGGCGAGCCGCCGCAGCGGCCACCGAGGGAGCTTGGGGTCCACGAGGAACCAGTGGCCAAGCAGCATCTCGGCCGAGATCCCACCGAGGCTGGCGGCCCCGATCAGCGCGCTCGGCCACCCCAAGCGATTGGCGCTGGCCACGATCCAGAAGGCGGAAGCCACCGCCAGCGGAGCACCCAAGCGAGAGAGAGCGGCGCTGGCCGCCAAACCCACTCCGACCCAGGCGAAAGGGCCGAGGCCAAGAAGAGCCGCCCCCAGGCCCAGGACCGTAGCCACCGCTGCTCCCAGCCGCACAAAGGCGGGCCGGGCCACACTCCAGAAGAAGACGACCGCGGCGCCGATCCCAAGTCCGCCCGCCCAAAAGGCGAGCACCGCCCCCGGATCAGGCGGATTCATTCAGCCAATTATCGATCCTTCGGACGACTGATTCTGGTGTGAATCCGAAATGTTTGGCGATGTCTTCAGCGGGAGCGGAAGCTCCGAACTCGTCGATGCCGATCGCCAACCCCTCACTCCCGATGATCCTCTCCCATCCGAAGGTGGAACCGGCTTCGATCGAAACCATCGGGATCCCCTCGCCCAGCACTTGGCTCCGGTATGCCTCGTCCTGTTCGTAGAACAGCTCCCAACAGGGGAGGCTGACGACGCGGACCGACCGGTCCATCAGTTCGGCCGCCGCGAGGGCGAGTGCTACCTCAGAACCCGTAGCGACAATGACGACGTCCTCACCCTCGGCTAAGACATAACCGCCGCGCGCGACGCCTCCGCGCGGTCTCTCGAGGACCGGGACGGGCTGCCTCGTGAAAAGGAGCACCGTAGGTCCGTCCGCCCGGTTCAGTGCCACCTCCCAAGCTTCGACGGATTCGGTGGCGTCGGCAGGTCGCATCACCCACAAACCCGGCATCGCCCGTAACGAGGCGAGGTGTTCGATCGGTTGGTGGGTGGGACCGTCCTCGCCGAGAAAGATCGACTCGTGGGTGTAGACCCAGATCGAGGGCACTGCCATCAGGGCCGAGATGCGCACGGCGGGGCGCATGTAGTCGGAGAAGACGAAGAAGGTGGCGGCATAGGGTCGAAGACCGCCGTGGGCAGCGATGCCGTTGGTGATGGTGCCCATGGCGTGCTCTCGCACCCCGAAGGCAAGGTTGCGGGCGGTTCGATCCCTTTTGCTAAAGCGACCCGTGGATTTGATCTCGGTCTTGGTCGACTCGACCAGATCTGCCGCTCCTCCGAGGAAGTTCGGCACCTTCTCACCGATCTCCTCGAAGAGCTGACCCATGGCGGCCCTGGTGGCGATGGGCTTTTGGGTATCGAAAGTCGGGCCTTTGAGTTCGACTTTCTCGAAGGCGTGGAAGCGATGCAGGAGCTCTGCCTCGGCGGGGTGCTTGTCCATCCGCTCATGCCAGTCGCGGTGGGCCTGCTGCCCCCGCTTCATTGCCTCGCTGAAAAACTCAGGGACCTCGGCTGGAACATAGAACGGCTCGTCGACAGGCCAACCCATGGCTTCTTTTGTCGCCCGAATCTCTTCATCGCCGAGGGGATTCCCGTGGGCCTTGGCCGTGTCTTGGGCGACGGGGGCGCCATGGGCGATGTGGGTATGAGTGATCACGAGCGATGGTCGGTCTTCTTCCGAAAGTGCGGCATCGATGGCCTCGGCTATCGCCCCCCGGTCATGACCGTCGATCTCGCTGACGTCCCAGCCGACCGCTCGAAAGCGACCGGCCACATCCTCTGAGAAGGTGATGTCGGTGTTGCCGTCGATGGAGATGTTGTTGTCGTCATAGAAGTAGAGGAGGTGACCGAGGCCGAGGTGACCCGCAATCGATGACGACTCCGCGGAGACGCCTTCCATCAGGTCGCCGTCGGATACAAAGCCAAAGGTGCGGTGATTGACCAGTTCTTGATCGAAGCGGGCCCGGAGATGCTCTTCGGCGATGGCCATCCCTATTCCCATCCCGAAGCCCTGGCCGAGGGGTCCCGTGGTTACCTCGATGCCCAGGTCTTGATGTCGCTCGGGATGACCGGCGGTGACGCTCTCCAACTGGCGGAAATTCTTGATGTCCTTGAGCGTGAGGGGAAAGCCGGAGAGATGAAGGAGCGCATAGAGCAGCATCGAAGCGTGGCCGTTGGAGAGGACGAAACGATCGCGATCGAGCCAGGTCGGAGACTCGGGATCGACGTTCAGATACCTACCCCATAGAACGACGGCGATATCTGCCATCCCCATCGGCGCGCCGGGGTGGCCGGACTTGGCCTTCTGGACGGCGTCCATCGCCAGCCCCTTGATGGTGTTGACAGCCAGTTGCTCGAGGTCAGACATGACTTCGAGGGTACAAAGCTTCCGCGCTAGTCGGGCAGAGCGCGTGCTCCTGCAAACATGACGAAACCCCCGACATAAAAAGTGAGATTGGCGATGTTGTCGATCACGCCATCGGGGAAGCCGAAACGGAAATCGCCCAACAGCAACAGCAGCGAGACCAGTCCGAGGAAGTAACCGATGAGCTTCAGGGCCCGGTTGGAGAGCTCGAGCCCCAGCAATGAGAAGATCGACATCAAAACCATCACTGCGAGGGCGACATAAATAGCTGAGAACGAGAACTCCCCGAGAAGGAGGCTGAAGAAGACGTGCCCGGCGACGATGATCGACGCTCCGATCATCATGAAGCCTGCCGCTCCACGGTTTTTTGGCGCGCTCGTGGGGTTCGTCGACGCCGGCTCGACCGGCTCATTCTCGCTGACCAAGTCCTCTCCTCCTCCTGAAGACAGGAAAGGTAATCGGCAAATCCCTCCGGTGCTTGACAAGCGAGCGGTGCTGACCGCTTCCGAAGGTGACCTTGACCCGAAGCAGGCCCGTTTAGCCTGGAGATGTGGAGGGATGGTTCTTCCTCGTCGCCGCCCTGCTGGTCTTCAGCGGATTTCGAAAGCTGGCCGATCCCAGTCCGACGTCCGGTGCGCTCCGAGCCGCCGGCTTGCCGTCGTCCCGACTGGCGGTGATCGGACTCGGCGCGGTCGAAATCGGAGCGGGGTCGGTGGCGTTGCTTGTGCCCGAGCCGGTTTGGGCTGGGACGGTGGCATTGGTTTACGCCGGTTTCGCTGGCTTCGTCGGCCTGGCCCTCAGCCGCCGCTGGCCGATCGCCTCCTGCGGATGCTTCGGAAAGGCAGATACTCCCCCGACCTGGATTCACTTGGCCGTCAACCTGGGCGGCGTCGGTGGCGGATTGGCCTTCGCCACCATTGGCGGACCGAGTCTTCCTTCACTCCTCAGCCGGCAACCTCTGGCCGGAATGGCCTATGTCGGGTTCCTGGTGGTCGGGGTCTATTGCCTCTATCTCCTCTTGAGTGAACTGCCGCAGTTGAACTCCCGATGAGCACGCGACTGGTCGAGGGGGCGAGCAGGTTCCTTGCTACCAAGACCTCCCGCCGCGGCTTTTTGCGCCGGACCGCGATCGTCGGTTCGGCCCTGATGACCGCGCCAGCCACCTACATCCTGCGCCCGGTCAGCGCCTACGCCGCCGTGGTCCCTGGCGATTGTCCCGGCGGTGCCAGGTGTCGCGATGGCTACACCGAGTTCTGCTGTTCGATGACCGGCGTCAACACCTGCCCCCCGGGAACAGCCGTTTCTGGTTGGTGGCGGGCGGAGGGCTCCGGTTATTGCGGAGGTGGACCGCGCTATTACATGGATTGTCACGACCTGAGCTGCGGGTCCTGCGGGTGTGGAGGATCAGGTACCTGTGGACCCGAGTGCGCCGGCAAGGTCTGCGCCTGCGCCAACGACAACTGCGGCCTCCGCAAAGTCAACTGCGTCCGCTTTCGTTATGGCCAATGCAGTCAGCACATCGCCTGTATGGGTCCGATCGTGTGCCGGGTCGTCACCTGCATCGTCCCCTGGGAATGGGACAGCACCTGCACTCACACCGACGCCCGGGACGACATCACTCGCTTCCACGACGCCGCCTGTCTTTATCCGAGCGGAGCTCTCAATGCCTATGTGGCGGCGGTGACCTTTCCCACCTGGAATTTCCGCAGTGGCTTGAGCGCCGGCCTGCCGACTTCCACGTTCGACCTCGGACTACCCGGCGATATACCCTTGGCGGCCGACTGGACCGGATCGGGCGAGGCCACCGCCGCCGTGGTGAAAGGGGTTAATCACGGGCGAGCAGGCGACATCTCGCTGACGTGGCATATCCGCCAGGTCGCCGGTGGTGGCCAACCGGACCTGGTCTTCAACTACGGCTCCCCCGGTGATGTCCCAGTGGCAGGCGACTGGACGGGCAAGGGCTGGGATACGGCCGGTGTCTTTCGCCAAGGGCAATGGTTCCTTCGGCACCGAAATGCCAACGGCTCGCCCGACCTGAGCTTCACCTTTGGAGAAGACGGTGACATTCCCGTGGTTGGCGACTGGAACGGCGACGGGATCGACGGGATCGGTGTCGTGCGCGGTTCTCGCTGGCTGCTCAAGCAGTTCTCGAGCGCCGGAAATCCCGATCTCGAATTCGACTTCGGGGACGCGACCGCAACTCCAGTCGTTGGAGATTGGAACGGCAACGGAGTCGACAGTGTCGGTCGCTTTGCTTCGGGTACCTGGACGCTGAAGAACAGCCTCGAGGCGGGGGCAGCGGACTACACCTTCTCGTTCGGAGCCGCCGCTGCGATTCCCGTGGTGTGGGGCCGAGTCACCTAACCATGGAAGCGCTGATCGTGATCGAAGGCATTGTGATTGTCCTGTTAGTGGTTCTCGTCGCCGGGTTGTTGCGAAGCCACGCCGAAATCCTGCGCCAACTCGATGCCCTCGGAGGGGGTGAGCCGCACGAAGCCCACCTCGCCGCTCCGCGGCGATTGGCCCGAAGCGGCACGACCACGACCATTACCGGAACCAATCCGGCGGGCGTGGCCACCACCATCTCACTGTCAGGTACCCGCGGTCACACACTGCTTGCCTTTCTGTCCACCACCTGCACGTCTTGCGTCGCCTTTTGGAAGGAAGCGGTCCCTTCGCTGTCCGGCGTCAGGCCGGTGGTGGTCACGAAAGGAGCCGAGGCCGAGAGCCCGGCGGCTGTATCCAAGCTGATGACCGCTTCGGTGTCGACCTTGATGTCGACAGAGGCATGGGAATCGTTCGCGGTGCCGGCCACGCCCTATTTCGTGCTCGTGGACAACTCCAACGCCCAGACTGTCGGCGAAGGTTCGGCACCCACCTGGGGTCAGGTCGAGGACATGATGCGCAGGGCGATGGCCGACGATCGTCACTCTCTCCGCAGATCGACTCGCGAGCGCAAGGCAGACATCGATGAGGAACTGATGGCAGCAGGCATCGAGCCCGGCGACACCCGGCTCTACCAACCGCCGGTTGATGGTCAACGATGACCCGATTGAGCGGCGAAGGACTCGCTGTCGACCTGCCACCGGGATGGGAAGGCAGCATTGGTCGCTCGGAGGAACTGGCGGACGGTGCGGTGCGAAATATCGTCGGCCATTTCGCCAACTTCCCCCTCCCCCCGCGGCGGGGCGACTTCGGCGGTGGAGCGGTTGACCTGATGGGCTCGAGCGACGCCCTGGTGGTGCTCTTCGACTACGGAGCGTCGGCGGTTGGTTCTGCCCTCTTCGCTTCCGAGGGGCTCCCGGCGATCGGTGCCGGCCACTTCGATCGCGACATCCTCCAGAAGTCGATCCCCGGCCAAAGCGCGGTTCAACGGTTCTTCACCGTTTCCGGTCGGGCCTTTTGTCTCTACGTGGTCGTCGGCAGCCATATCGATCGCTCCGAGGTCCTGCCTGCCGTCCAGCAACTTCTCCTCAGCGTGGAGATCTCGTGATCCCCTTGGCCCCTGTTCCCCCCCTGTTTCTCCCCCCGAAGGGGGGAGTACCCACCCACGGCCACCAGTACGCGGCGAAGCCGGGGAGGGGGGAATGAAGGGGGCAGAGCCGGCGAAGCCGCGCCCCCCTCGGC
>JBOGEX010000079.1:0-18749 GCA_050741915.1 Acidimicrobiia bacterium | reverse complement strand
TCGATGATCCGGCTGCCTGCCTGACCGAATTGAGAAGGGTCGTCAAGCCCGGCGGAGTCATCGGCATGGTCGAGTTCGGTCTGCCCTCGGGCGTGTGGCGCCGCCTGTGGGATCTCTATTGCGGACTGGTGCTGCCGACCGCCGGCCGCATCATCGGTGGCGGCTGGCTCGAGGTCGGTAGGTTTCTCCGCCGGTCCATTGAAGACTTCCATCGAGGGAATCCGAACCTGAAGACAACGTGGCGAGCAGCGGGTTTGGTAGACGTCAAATCCAGGCGCATGTCGCTCGGCGGCGGGTTGGTCATATGGGGCCGCCGTCCGTGAAACGACCCGCCTTCTATGCCCCGGTCGGCTCTCGCACCGGCGACCTGGTGGCGATCCTTCACCCGCCCTACACCGCCTGGCATCTCTCGCATGTGGTATTGGGCGCAGCGATCGCCCCAGTGTTCGATGGCTTGGTGCTTACGGGAACGCTTCTGGCGTTCTTCTTCGGCCTCGGAGTGGGCGCCCACGCCTTCGACGAACTACACGGCCGCCCGCTGCGGACATCGCTGCCCCGCTCTACCTTGATCGGGATTGGAACTCTTGGCATGCTCGCGGCTCTCGCGGTGGCGATTGTCGGGGCTGTGATCGTCTCGCCCTGGGTCCTGGCCTGGGCGGCCATGGGGATCGCCCTGGCGGTGGGTTATGCCTTCGAACGTCCCCGGCCCCTTCATACCCCGCTCGGATTCGCCCTCGCCTGGGGAGCTTTTCCGACCCTGGTTGGCTATTGGGCGCAGACGCAAACCATCGCGGTACCTGGCCTCCTCATGGCGGGTGCAACCACTCTGTTGTCGATGGCTCAACGAGCCCTTAGTACCCCCGCCCGCAATCTCCGGCGAACGGTCGAGCGTGCGGAATTGATTCTCGAGCGAGCCGATTCCACGGAGAGATGGAGCGAGGACGAGATACTCGAAACATGGGAGCGGCCCCTAAAGCTGCTGGCGGCCGCGGTGATCGCCTTCGCGGTGGGCCTGCTGATTGCCAAGGTGGTCTAGAGAGCTGCGACGACGGCATCGATGGTTTCAACGTTGGACCCAGAAGAAGGGTAGGTGCCATTTGCTTCACCGCATCGAGATAACAGAAACGCAATCGGCAACGCAAAGAAGCTGACCGCCTCCGCCAAGACGAGCCTGGCGCAAGAACCTTGCCAGAGCTACTCCAACCGCGGCCCCGCCCAGGAACAGGCCGACCAAGGCGAGGATGGTTGAGAGTGGTGTCGGAGATCGTGTCATGACGGCGCTCCTGAGTGGCTCCTGGGCTGTCAGAACTCGGCACGTAAAACGTCCGAGCTGACTGGCATCCCTCGCCGACCAAACGAGAAATGACCTTCCCCCACCTCTGCGGACACTCCGATGTTCAACCATTCCGGGAACGCGGGGGAGACTCAATATTCGAAAGGCAAGGGGAGAAGGCCACCGCCAAAGGAACCTCAGCCGGCGATGGCCCCTGCCAACTCGACCAGGGCTGCCTCCACTTCGTGCCCACCGCTTCCGACCTGCACCGCTACCGAGAAGACGATCTCGCCCGCGCGCACCACGAGTTCGTAGGGCCCGACATCATTGGGCTGGAAGGCTTCGTCTCCGAGGCCCGGGATATCGGTGGTTCCGCCCCGGTTGTCCTCGAAACCAGCACGGATCCCATCCCAATCAGAGGCCGCACCGTAGTCGAAGACCTCGACGCTAGGGGCCACGCCGCCAGCCATGGTGAACGTGCAGTTCCGAGCAATTCCGGGTTCGCCGCTGGCAGAGGTAGCACCAAATACGCTCGCCACGGTTTCCGGCGCCACTAGGTCACAAGGGTTCTCAACCACCCCCGTGGAGCTCGCCGTTGTTTCACCGCCGTCGGTAGCCGAGCCCGTCGTTGTGGTCACCGGTTCGAAGCTCCCCCCACATGCTCCGAGGAACAGAAACCCAAGATAAAGATTCACTGCGAACACCAGGCATCGTCCAGTCATTACGTAGTCCCCTTTCCCGCGTCAGAGCCGGCCGGCTTCACTCACGAAAGCTAATCCCTCGCCTGAAGGTTCCCATGAGGCCATTCCGTAGGTTGCCGGAGATGTCCTGGTTCCCGGATCGCTAGATCGTCTGCAGCCCTCCTCGTAGCAGTCCGCCGATGGCGGCGCCACGCTGTTCGATCTCACCGGTGTGGAACCCCCCGGTACGGATCTCTATCCCCCAGCAGGCAGGCCATCACGAATTGGCGTGAGAGGAACGCATGGCGCGGGCCGGCTCGTCGAAGGTGGGACCAGCCAGTCGCCGGTCGGTACCACCCAGCAGTCCCTCAACCGCAGGGCAACGCAAACCTAACCCGACCGCCGGGGCCATCCTCGATGACGATTGTGCCCCCATGAGCTTCAACGATGCCCTTGGCAATCGCGAGACCCAACCCGCTTCCCCCCGAGTCCCGGTTGCGCGAGATGTCGGCACGTACAAAACGATCAAAAGCCCGGGGTTTGAATTCATCCCCGAACCCTTCGCCCTGGTCGCTCACAACCGTCTCCGCTCGCAACCCGATCTTGACGAGCTCGATCCTCACCTCCCCCGCGTCGGGACTGTGATGGACTGCATTGGCGAGCAGGTTTCGGAATACCCGCCCCAGCGCCGTCGGGTCGCCGACCACACCGACCCGGCCGGGAGCCTGCACACGGAGTCGAATTCGCCGGTCGGCGGCGGTCGGGGTGACCGCCTCCACCGCTTCGTCGGCCAGCTCGGCCAGATCGATTTGGATCGGCTTCAGCTCAAGCCGCCCGGCGTCGATTCGAGCCAACAGAAAAAGGTCGTCGACCAGATGCCGAAGGAGGGTCAGGTCATGCGACATCCCCCGCAAGTAGGCCGGTGGGTCTGGGGCCACTCCGTCTTGTAACGCCTCAACCGCGGCCTGTAATGACGAAAGGGGCGTTCGGAGGTCGTGGCCGACCGCGGTGAGCAGGGTGCGCCGCTCCTCTTCCGATTGCTCGAGCCGGGAGATCATGGCGTCGAATGCCCGGGCCGCCGTCCCTAGCTCATCCTGGCGCTCGATGCTGGTCCGAGTCGAAAGGTCTCCTTGTCCCGCTCGTCGAGCAGCGGCTGCCATCGCCGCCAAATCAGCGGTCAGGGGTTGCGCCACTGCCACGGCTAGCACACCGCCCAGGCCGACCCCCAGCAGCAGTGCCACCATGACCAGATTGAGATCATGGGGCTCGATGAACATAGTCATCGCCGAAACCGCCACCACAATCCCGGTCACAACCACCGCCGCCAGCGCCAGGATCCGGATACTGATTAGCAGAGAGGGCAACCGGGGTGCGACCCACATTGCGGTGATGGCGGTCAAGAACGTGAAAATCGCCATCGCCCCAAACACGACATAGAGCCTGCGTCGGTCGGTTGCGGTGAGATCCATGGCGACCTCAGCAACAACCAGTCCCGCCGCCAAAACTAGTGCCGCCCCCCAAGCGAATGTCTTCATGGCTCAAACCGGTATCCGACCCCCCAAACCGTGGCTAACCAGCGTGGGTTCTGAGGATCGGGCTCGATCTTCTGACGAAGGCGACGGATGTGGACGGTCACCGTCGCTGGATCCTGCCAATCAGTCGAGGAATCCCAAACCTGCTCCAGCAGCTGGCCGCGACTGAATACTTGTCGCGGGCTGGAGGCCAGGAAGCCGAGAAGATCGAATTCCCTGGCAGTCAGCTCCAACCCGACGCCATCGACTGACACCTGGCGACTCGTCAGGTCGATTGTGAGACCTCCGAAAGTAAGGCGCCCTGAGACCGGGCGGGGTGTCGTCCTCCGCAGGACCGATCGCACCCTGGCGGTCAGCTCTCTTGGGGAGAAGGGCTTGACCACATAATCGTCGGCTCCAAGTTCGAGACCCGCCACCCGGTCGGCCTCCTCGGCCCGAGCGGTGAGCAAGATCACCGGCAGTTCGCCATAGCGACGGATATCTCTGAGTACCTCGAGCCCGGAGCCGGCAGGGAGCATGACATCGAGCACCACCAAATCGGGCATGAAGTCGACCAGAGATTGGCGGGCGTCTTCGCCGTCGACCGCGACCTCGACCTCATAACCGTCGCGCTGCAGATACCGGGCTACCACCTCCCTTACCCTTGGTTCATCATCAACCACGAGAACGCGATGCGTCTTATGGGGACTTTCCACATTCGAAATGCTACGTGTTGCCCGGCTTTGTCCCTCCAGCGTCGTCAAGGGTTTCGTAAACGTTCATGACTTGCCGCCAGACTTCGTGGGGAGGCGGCTAATGGACCGCACAGGCTTGGGCGCCGGCCGGAGCCAACGCCCAAGACTGACGCGTTCGGAGGTCAGGCCGAAGCCAGTCCCACCGCCGCGCCTGGCAGACCGACCACCGTCTGTATGAGACTGAGGGCTCCGTCGGCTTCGATCCGAAACACGCTGATGGCGTCGGAAGCAGCGTCGAGCGAATACAGGAACTGGCTCCCGTCCGACAGCGCCATATCGATCGGGGCGTCCCCGGTGACCGCGCTCACTCCATCTTCGTTGAGGATGGAGAGCGACCCGTCGGACTCCACTAGGTATCCGGTGATGGTGTCGCTACCGGTGTTGGTGGTATAGGCATACTTCCCGTTGTCGGTCACCACTATCCAGCAGGCCGCCGTCTCGGTGGTGGCTACCGGACCGTCGATCAGAACCGCCTTGCGGTTGGGTCCGAGGGCGTAGGAGGACACGGCGCTGGCGTCGGGGGCACCGCCGAAGGCCTCCGACACGATCAGCCGGCCGGCCGGGTCGAACTCGAACCCGAATGGGGTGGCGCCGGCTGAGTCGCTTACCTGGGCTGGGCTGACGACGCCGGAAGCGGACGCCCGATAAACCAGTATCCGGTTGGTGTTCTTCTCGGTAACGACCACCGTTCGTCCGTCGGGGCTGAACTCGATCTGAGCGGGGGCGGCGTCTGGAGTGCTGAGCGGACGGATCGCTCCCGGGATCGGGCTCAATTCGCCTTCGCCGGTGAGTCGGAATCCAGCGATATTGGCCGAACCGGCGTTGAGCACATACACGACGTCACCGTTCACATCGACGCTGATCGGTGAGTCACCACCCGACCAAACGTTGTCCGCCAACTCAAGGGTGGTGCCGTTGACCCGGAACACCGACACCTCGTCGCTCCCGGCGTTGACCGCCAGCAACCAGGACCCGTCGTCGCTGAGCCGCACCGCCGCTTGGGATCCGAGGCCGCCACCGGAGCCCTCGCCACCGGTGGCGTAGTCGGCAACGTGGCTGAGCGTTCCGTCAACCGCCCTGGCGAACACCACCACCTGGTTGCCGGCTGCGGCGTTCGACATCGTGAACACCGCCCCTACGTCCGAAGCCGCTGCGGGCATCGCCCCCAGTCCCAACGAGGCAACCACCACAGCAATTAATCCTCTGGCTCGCCAAGTCCTCGATCGCATTCTTCGCATCCGCTTCCTCCTTGGAATCCTGCCGCTCCTGTCAGAGCGAGCTGGCCCGCCCACACGGGCCGATGGCCTCAGGATGTGGGAGAGAAGTGACAAAAGACTTACCGGGTGCGAAACAAGAACGAAACCCGCAGCCCGCGGCAGACTCGGCCATTGGCGGTCCTGCAAGGTGCCGCCAAGATGATCGGCTAGTGAGGAGCGCCAGAACCACGAGGGTGGCTCGGCCCCCGGGTCGGATCGCGGCCGGAGACGTTGGGCTATTACGAGTCAGGGAACAATCCCTTACGACTTGGTAAACATCCCACATCGGGCTCGTCGACTGTCGTACGTTTGTGGAGTCAATCGAAAAGGAGATGTCCATGACCGGAACCACTCGTCGACTCATGGTGGCTCTTATGTCGTTAGCGATGATTGCTGCGGCTTGTGGAGGGTCTGCCTCAACCACCACGACTGCCGCACCGGCGCCTACCACCACCGAGGCAGTGGCTGAAGATATGGGTGATGTTCTGGAAGTCGCAGCGGCCGAAGGAGATCTCAGCACATTTCTGGCGGCGTTGGAAGCGGCCGGGATCATGGAGGACTTTCATGGCGAAGGTCCCTATACCTTGTTCATCCCCACCGACGAAGCGTTCTCGGCCTATCTTTCCGAGGCAGGGATGAGCCAGGCGGAAGTTTTTGCCGGAGCCGAGATGCTGCAGGCGATCCTTAACCACCATATTGTCAACATGATGGAAGATGCCGAGATGGTGATGGGGATGGCCGGCCAGTCGTTCACCACCGTCGGTGGACAGGCGCTCGAAGTCACCGTCGAGGGTGAAACCGTGATGGTCGGGGAGGCGACCGTCGAGCGTTACGACCTCCTCGCCTCCAATGGCGTGATCCACGTGATCGACACGGTGCTGATCCCCTCCGCAGCGGGATGAAGGCTCTGATTCGCAACCCGTTGGTTGTGGCTGGCGGCATCGCGTTGTTGGTGGTCGGCTTTCTGCTCTTCAGGCCCGACACGCTCTTCACGGACGTGCGGGTAGCCGAATCGCTGGAAGACGCCTTTACGACCTCGACACCTGCAACAACCAGCGTCGGTGGTGAGAGCACCGCGGCCACCATCACAACCTCCCCGCCGGCGGCTGCGATCGTAGATATCGTCAGTGGCGCGTTCGTTGGCATCGATCATCGGGCCTCGGGCACCGCCACCGTCTACAGCCAGGACGGTCGATACGTGTTGCGGTTTGAGGACGACACCGACATTCAGAACGGCCCCGATCTCTACGTGTGGGTGCTCGCCTCGGACTCCTATCAGGGGGGCATCCCCGACGAGTACCTAGATCTGGGCACCCTCACCGGCAACGTCGGTGGACAGAACTATCAATTACCCGACGGCTTCGATCCTGAGGTTCATCGCACGGTCCTGATCTGGTGTCTGCGGTTCGCCGTACCCTTCGCGGCGGCGCCGCTGGCGTGATGCATCATCGAGAGGTTCTCTGAGGAGATCAATGGCCCTCGCGGTTGTTGTGGGGATTCCGTTGATCGCGTGCTCACAGGCTGCCACTAACTCCCCGGAAGCCTCGTCGGACGTGGTCGCGATCGAGGGGAACGCCAAGCCAATCGACGCCCGCGGCTACCTCTTTCCCCCTCCTCCGATAGTGCCTGACGGGGAGCTGGCGCCGGCAACCTCGACCGCGGTGGACCGGCTTGTGGCCAGCGCCGAGACCAGCCTCGACTTCAATGCTCTGGAAGCGGTGGCCGCATCTGGCGACGCCCGTCTCGCCTGGGTGCTGGCCGATCTGTTGCGGTTTCTCCAAGTCGGACGGGCGGGGGAAGAACTTGTAGGGGCTTTTGAGAAGCTGACCGAGGTCGACCTTGCCGCCGACTCCAATAGTTCGGGAAGTCCCTGGCGGGCAGTAACCGACCATCTGATCGCCTGGGACCTACCGCCCCCGCCCGGATATCAAGAGCTGAAGCGCCGATTGTTCCTCCTGGTCGAGCCGCGCTGGTCACCCTTCTTCAGCGACGAGGACGCGACCATCGACTGGCGCTGGGTGAGCTGGGGTGGCGTGCTGATCGATGACCGTCCGCTCGGGGATGGCGGCTTCTGCGAGCGCGGGTGTATCCCGGCCCTTGATGACCCGGCCTTGACGGATGTCACAGGCGGTGATTGGTACTCGGACGGTTACGTCGTCTTCGGGGTTGTGGTCAATGGCGAAGCCGTTGCCTTTCCCAAGAACATGATGGAGATCCATGAGCTGGTCAACATCACCATCGGCGGACGGCGCGTGGGAATCCCCTATTGCACCCTGTGCGGCTCGGCTCAGGCTTACTTCCTCGACTCAGTGCCGTCGTGGGATGAAGCCATCGTGTTGCGGACGAGTGGCCTCTTGTCGCGATCGAACAAGGTCATGTATGACCTGAACACGGAGTCGATCATCGATACGTTCACCGGCGTGGCCCTATCCGGCCCGCTCCAGGATGCGGCCGTGACCCTGGAGCAGACGACTGTCGTCGGCAGCTTATGGGGTGATTGGAAAACAGAACACCCCGACACCATGATCGTGGCTCGAGACGGTGGCATCGGCCGCAGCTACCCAGACGATCCGTTGCAGGGGCGCGACGCCGCCGGGCCCATCTTCCCCGTCGGCGACGTCGACCCCCGCCTGGCCGCCCAGACGCTGGTGGTCGGTGTGATTGGATCCGACGGAATACCTGTCGCCTTTCCGATCGAAGAGGCTCGCTCGGCTATTGCCGCAGGTGAAGTAGTGACGCTGGGAGATGTTCGGCTCCAGGCGGACGGCAGCGGTTTTCGGGCCGAATTGCTCAGTGGAAACGAGGCTGTGGCCCACCAGGCCTTCTGGTTCGCCTGGAGCCAATTCCACCCCGGCTCGCTGCTCTGGTCTGCGAGTTCCCAACCCTGAGGCTGTGTCTCAACCGACACGCGGTTGGCCGAGGTCGAGCCTGAGGAAAGCCTCGACCAATGCCCAATGGTCTATAGCTCCGGCGCGGGCACTTTTCGTCGGTGGAGGTGAGGGATTGAACCCTGGCCTCTTTCCGTGCGAGGGAATGCAAGTCGTCCCGCCATACCGGGGCAAATGCCCAAAACCTCAACACCTTCCAGCCTTTTGACCCTCTAAGGATGCGCGGTATTGGTGATCGTTTCGCACTCTTGCGCGGACCAAACGCGGACCAAGATCTCGGTCCGAGCGGTTGTGTCGGCGCCGATCCCCAGTCAGGCAGTTCTCCCCAAGGCGGCAATGTCCGCGATTGACTCTTGGGGCCCGATTCGCAATCGGGTTTCGGTCACCGAGACGCGAAATGCATGCGACTCGCAAGAATCGAACCACGCAAAATGCCAGTTATGGGCGCTGCGGTTTCCCCGGGGGCTCGGCGAAGAAGTCGGCGATGTCCTGCGTGTTTTGGGCGAACGCCTGCCGCTTCGTGATCAATCCGTCGGCTGATAGGTGGTACACCTCAGCTGTGGAGTAGTTGAGGTGGTTGTTTTGTCTTCGGGCGCTTGCATGGACCAGAGCAACTAGGTGCTCGTCGTTGGCGAAAAGGTCGTGGAGTTCAACTGAGGTGTTGAATTCGTTGAGCTTGCCCAGTCGAGCCTCGGCATTGGTCTTGCCACGGGTCGGCTGCGAGGCGCCTGTATCCCACCACTCGATGTTGTCGGCGAACATATCGATGAATGGTTGTAGGTCTCCCGAATTCATTGCGTTGTGAGCATCCCTGAAGCGGATTGCGTTGCGGTGTTCCAACTCGACCTCTTGACCCGACATCCCATGGTTCGGCGCCAAGCCAGCAAGCTAGCCGGTGAACGCCGCGCACAGATCGGCACATCGTGGACGGGTGGCGATTCATACTTATTGGAGCGGCATGGAGCGAGAATTCGTTGAATGTGGCGTCCGTGTCTTCTCTGGGCGGTAGTCGTTCTTTCAGCATGCACCCAGTCGGCTTCATCTGCGCCATTGGTGGCCGCTGAAACGGTGCGGGCGAACTGGGAGCTGTCCTATCGCTCGGCTGGTCCTCCGGTAGCACTTGAGCTGGGCCAACTGCAAGCCGCTGAAGATGGTTGGGCGGAGCAGAACGTGGAAATCTTCGGTGCCCAGCTTGAATATGTCGTCGATCTTCAACTGGCCGACACTTACCGACCTGATGAGCGGTCGAAGCTGATTGCTACCGATTCCACTGATGAACGGATTGTCAGGTTGAGGTATGGCGACACCGAAGCGATTCGCATTAGCTTCCCCGACCAGCTGGCCCCGGGAACCCACGTGCTTGAGCTTGTGCTCCCGGTGTGGATCAATGCGTTCGAAGTGGTAGTGGACGATCCCCAGGATGAGATCGAGATCACCCTCAAGTACACCGTCCAAGCACCGGAAGAACGGAGAGCGGTCGCAGCCTTCTGCGCAGAAGCCGTTTCGATAACCGACGGAAGAACGCCGAGCCTCAACGAACTCAACGAACTAATGCTTCTTGCGGAAACCGAGCTCGACAGCGACGGCTACCGAGCTCTGACTGATCCATTAGCGGAGCTGACCCAGGACCTCGCCGCCTACTGGTCCGGCACAGGTGGCGGCTACAGCACCGCCGAGGTGAACGAGGTCATCGGCAGAATCTGCAACGTCAACATGCTCTCGGAAAGTGTGATCGTTGACTGATTCGACACACCCGCAGATCAACACGTCCCGAGCGCTCCCGCGCATTTCTGACACCGTCCGGGATCGGCACTTCCCGCTCGGGAAATTCTTGATGTGGAGAATTCCGCTTGTGAGCTTGAGGACGGCGAAATGGACTAGGCGTTAGCGACGTTTCTTGATCTGCGTTTGACGAGGCACACTGAACCGGCGAGGGCGACGACTATGAAGAGAACGGGTTGCCACAGCACGAGAAACCAGGCCGCGGCTCTAGAAGTTGGAGACACTGGTGTTTCGACCGGTGGTCCGAACCGCTCTTCGAGGAGGACGGTCTGTGCCCGGTTCAGGATGCTGTCGAGGTAAGACCGCACCGCGGAATCGCCCTTGGTCACCTGACCAACAGTACCGAGCTCACAGTGACGATGAGAGAGATCAGACCGAGCTCGATGTCTCGAATGACGACCACATCCAACCCAAGTCGCTCAAGGCCGTCCGTCATACACTTTTGAGGAGTACGCTCCCTCGACCGTTTTCGGTTGAGCAACCATCGAGGTGACCGTCCGACATGCGTTTTGAGGAATCCATCGATATCAACGCCCGGCAGCAGCGCGTCTGGGACGTGCTCAGCGACCTGGAGGCATGGCCCAGGCGCATCGAAACGGTCGACGTCGTCGAGCTGCTCACGCCCGCTCCAGTGGGCAAAGGCAGCCGCGTGCGGCTCAAGCAACCGAAGCTGCCAGAGGGAACATGGGACATAAGCCTCTGGGAGGCGCCAACCTACTTCGAGTTTCGCCAGAAGTCCGGCGGCATGACCAACGTCGCCGGGCATCGAGTCGAAGCGCTGGACGAAGGACGGTCGCGCCTGACACTTAGCCTGGACATGCGAGGGCTACTGACCCCGGTCATCGCCCTGTTCTACAAGGGCACCACCAAGCGCTACATGACCATCGAGGCTCAGGGCATGAAACACGCCTCCGAGTCCCCCGAGATGTGAAGAGCGGCGCACGCACCACCTTTTACGGCGGGGCACCCATCAATTAGAAGTCGGACATGCAGAGCTTGCTGTCGAAGCGCAGGAGCTCACGCCTCACCGACCCGACGACAGCGGCGTGCGCCCGTCAACCGTGGCAGGGGTTTCCACTTACCGGCCCAACAGTTCACCGAAGGCGTCCCTTCGTGGCAGTTCGCACTGGTTCGGGCCGCTCCTGAGGAGTTGCGGGGGCGTCGGTACCGCGATCGCCATCGCAATCCAAGCCCTAACGGAACCGGACGGCCAGCGCGCCATCGCGCGCTTGGCAGCGGGACCATTGACGAGCGACGCGACCTGTCCGCGATCCTAGGTAGAGGCTGGCACCCGGAGATGAGGCCGATCCTGGCATCACTTGCATCAGACGACAAGCTCGGGGTTTCGATGTGCCGCAGCGAACGCCGTCGGGCGCCTGTCGGCGACCAACTCGGATGCGGTCATTGAGGAGTTGTTTCGACGTATTGCAGAGGACGAGGGAGCGATGATGCCCATGGCCCTCCTCGCCGGCCTCTCCCGAGAAGGGGTTGTTCCGGATTTCGCCGAGGATCTCGTCGAACAGCTTTCAACTCACATGTCGGCTCGTGTGCAGCGGCGTGCCCGGACCCTTCATGAGCGGCATCAGGAGGGCCGATGAACGCCCAGCCCTGGTTCTCGCAGGAAGCCATTGGCCCCCGTGAACCAACGGCTCTCTGGCAGGGGAACGGACGATGCTGAACTGCCCGACGACCCGATACTCTCGCCGGCAGGACGACTGCGCGCTGGCTGACAGGGCACCCGATGCAAGCTCATAGAGAAGAAGACCCGGCCATCGCCGTCATCGCGTGGGGATCCCTCATCTGGAATCCGGCCGACCTGGAGCTCGCGTCCAGGTGGCACAAGGACGGTCCGGTGCTCCCGATCGAGTTCGCCCGAATGTCTAAGAACGGAGCAGCGAGCCTCGTGGTAACTCCCACCCGGGGAACCCCCGGTCCAGACCTACTGGGCGCTCAGCACCGAGTCGGAACTTGGTGCGGCGCGCATAAGTCTCCAGGAGCGAGAACGCACGCCAGATCTCCGCAGCATCGGAGGCGTGACGTCGACGGGGGAGATCGTCGGATGGAGAAGCCTCGACGACGTTGGCGACCTGGGTCTCACCGTGGCTGGCTCAGAAGCGGCTGGATGCCGCCATTTGGACTGGCCTCAGCGAGAAGGGGCTGGAAGACGTTCCCCAGGCACAACGACCCACATGGAACCGTGAATTGCCACCAGACGCGAACTCGCAGGTCGAGATGTACGTGCGGCGAGCGGCTGCGCAGGTCGACACTCCTTTGAGGAGGTGGCTGACCAGATAGCTCGGCTGGCACCGGGTACCCCTGGGAGGGGAGCCTTTCGCTGATGGGATCGCTGAGCCGGGCGCTTGAGCGTCTCAACGCGGCTACGCGATGTCGAGAGAAAGTCTGGCCGACCCTTCTTGCACTCTCCGGTACACCCGGTCGAGACGGCCAGTCAGATCGGCCTCGAGTTCTGGAAACATGTGGCCGTAGGTGTCGAGGGTCACCTGGATGCTGCTGTGCCCTAGTCGCTCCATGATCGCCCGGGGGTAAGCGCCCTCGGCGATGAGCATGGCCGCGTAGCGGTGCCGGAGGTCATGGAAACGGACGTTGGGATCGCGACCAGCACGAAGAGCGGCTGGCTTGAAGTGACGGGCATAGACGTTCGACTGACGCACCGGCGTACCACGGGAAGAGGTGAACACGAACTCGTTCGGCCGCTTTCCACGCACATGAGCGGCCAGGTCGTCGGCGAGCGCGCTGGGAATCGGCACCGAGCGTCGCCGCCACGTCTTGGGCGGGCCGATCTCAAGGCGCCCGTACGCCTCGCTAGCTGAGAGCGGGACGCGGACCTGCATCGCGGTCAGGTCGAGGGCGGACACCTTGAGCGCGGTGTCTCGCCGGCCCTCTGCACCGACGACCTCGATGGTCCTCGACGTCGACGGACACCTGTACGAAGGTCTCGACCAGGCAGCCATAGACGGCCTCAAGGGGCTCGGCACCCGAGCTCAGACGGACACCAGACGGACAGTCACCCGGAAAAGAGGGATCAGGTTCACACGCCGGACCGCAAGAATCCCATATTTCGTAAGGGATTTCGGGTGGTGGAGGTGACGCGATTTGAACCCCTGGCTTCTTCCGTGCGAGGGAAGTCCCACATGAGCCTCTGACAAGAGGAAATGGCTAACTCTTCATTGGTCACAGGCGTTTTCGTTGCTGGTTGCTCTTGGGCGGTAGTGGATGTTTCGCATCATTCGCGTCCAAAACGCTTCCTGGCCACACGGGTCGGCGACAACCAGCCAGATGCGTGACAGGACGGACCGCTCGACTTCAGAAACGCGGCGTGGCTCTGGCTGCGGTCGTTACATGGGGAGCGGCGCACCGGCCGTGAGCCCTGGCCGTTCGCCAATCGGGTCAGGGCAATTGCGTGGAGTCGAAACAACCCTCGGTAAGAGGATGTCTACGTGCGGCCACGGGCTGACGGCCGTGATTACTTCGCGAATCGCTGAACCAGGGATAGTGATGCTCGTATGGATGTCAGGTGGATCTTCGGGGGATGGGTTGTGGGCGCGTTGAAGCGGCCGGCTGGTGTCCGGCGGGTTCTCCGGGTTGGCTTCTGAGGAGGCTGTCTATCGCAGCATCTCGCGCCGTTTTCGATACGTTTTGTGTTCGCTCGCGGACAAACCGCGGACGAGGATTGCATCTGGGCCTCGGTTCCAACACGTGGACAGGAGAATGCTCGGCGACCCCGACCTCGTCTAGCCGGTACTTGGCCTGCGACCCGATGGTCAGTCTCCAAGAAGGTCGGGGAGGTGCTGGATCGGTCGGGTGCACCGTGCCACGCGCTTGAGGGATCGTGTTGGATCGGGGTTCGAGGTCGGTGATCGTGGCTTGCTCAGCCGAAGTTGACGTATGACTCGGTGAGCCAGTCGCGTACCGATCATCGACATCTTCTGGTCTGGTCAGGTAGGTCACGTGATAGAAGCGGTGTCCGCTTCGCAGGGCTTGCGGGCGACCGGGGATGATCAACTCGTCGGGCCGGCGGGAACCACAAGGCCACCCACGCGTTCATGGGCCGCAGCTGCACGAAAACGCCGTTCGACTTGAGAAAGATTCCCACGGACACCGGCTCAACATGATGGGACCCCAGTTCTTCAACGTGTGTAAGCACCGCCTGAAAGATTGGCCGCTCGCACTCCTGCCCGGTCGAGAAATAGTGATCCAAGGTCATCGCAGAAGCGCAATCGTCGGACTTGTTTGATCCGGCCAACAATCAAGAACAGTCCGGGCACACCCAACCGTTGACCATGAAGCCCATCCTCGCGCCAGCGAGGCTGAACTTGCGCGGTGAGTTGGGCCTACCATCTGTGAGCTTGATCTCGTACTCGACGCACGCCGAACCCGTCGTGTAGGTTCTCTGCGAGCCGAGCTCGAAGAACATGCAGACTCTCCAACATGATGTCTTGATCGTCGGGGGCGGTGGAGCCGGGCTTCGGGCTGCCATTGCGGTAGCTCAGGAACACCCCGACAAGAGCGTCGGGGTGGTCTCGAAGGTCTATCCCATGCGAAGCCACACGGTTTCGGCCGAAGGAGGGGCCGCCGCCGTCATCTCCCCTACCGATTCCTTCGACGACCACGCTTACGACACGATCTCGGGGTCCGACTGGCTGGCCGATCAGGATGCGGTTGTGGTTCTCGTCGAACAGGCCCCGAGGGAGATGCTTCAACTCGAGCACTGGGGATGTCCGTGGAGTCGTGAACCCGACGGTCATATCTCAGTCCGTCCCTTCGGTGGCATGAAGTTGGAAAGAACCTGGTTCGCCGCCGACAAGACCGGCTTCCACCTCCTCCACGCCTTGTTCCAGACCTCACTCAAGTACGACGCGATCACCCGATACGACGAGTGGTACGTCACCAGCCTCGTGGTGGGAGGTGGCCGCTGCCAAGGGGTCACCGCTATCGAGATCCGCACCGGAGAAATGCAATCCATTGGAGCCAAGGCGGTCATCCTTTGCACCGGCGGAGCCGGCCGGGTCTACCCCTTCACCACCAACGGCAACATAAAGACCGGCGACGGCATGACCCTCGCCTACCGAGCCGGGGTGCCATTAAAGGACATGGAGTTCGTCCAGTACCACCCGACCGGCCTTCCCGGCACCGGCATTCTGATCACCGAGGCGGCTCGGGGTGAGGGTGGGATCCTGGTCAACAACGAGGGTAGGCGCTATCTACAGGATTACGACCTTGGTCAACCGCTCGACATCAACGACCCCAGACACCCACAGAAGCGGACAATGGAGCTGGGCCCTCGGGACCGCCTTTCCCAGGCCTTCGTTCATGAACGGCAGGCCGGCCGCACGTTCCAAGGTCCCGACGGCGATTTTGTCGTGCTCGACATCCGCCACGTAGGTGAGCGAAGGATCGACCGCACGATTCCCATGGTGCGGGAGCTGGCGGTCCGTTATGTCGGTATCGATCCCGTCCACGAACCGATCCCGGTTCGCCCCGTCGTTCATTACATGATGGGTGGGATCGACACGGACAGCCATGGGGCGACGTCGCTACCTGGTCTGTTCGCCGCCGGGGAGTGTGCCTGTGTCAGTGTCAACGGGGCAAACCGTCTCGGGTCGAACTCGCTCACCGAGATCCTGGTTTTTGGCGCCCGCGCCGCGTTAGCGGCTGTCGACCACGCCGAACAAGTGGCACCTCCGTCTACTGAGCTGCTCCAGAACTCGGTGAATTCCGAACAGAGTCGGCTGGAGGAAACGCTACTTGGACACAACGGTGGGGGCGAGACCGTCTCCAGAATCCGGGCCGACCTTCAGGAGACCGTGGAAGAAGGGGCGGGCATCTTCCGCGACAAGACCTCCCTGGAACGCACCTGCTCGACTATCGCGGAACTGAAGAAGCGGTATGGGAAACTTTCGTTGACCGACACCAGCCGGACCTTTAATACGGAGCTGATCGCGGCTCTGGAACTCGGAGCCATGCTAGAGGTGGGAGAGGCGATCGCCCACAGCGCCCTGGCCCGTTCCGAGTCTCGAGGGTCCCACCAACGGACCGACTACCCCGAACGTGACGACGGTAGATTCCTCAAACATTCTCTCGCCTATAGGGGCGAAGGTGATCCCACAGTCGGATACAAGGATGTGACCATCACCAGGTGGCCGGTCGGGGTAAGGGTTTACGGCCGTGACTGAAAGCACGGTCCTGGAGATCTACCGCTACCTTCCCGACGAGGGCACCACACCCTTGTTTCAGAGCTATCAAGTCACCAGTCACGAGAACTGGGTGGTGCTGGACGCACTCAACCACATCAAGGCTGAGATCGACCCAACTCTCAGCTTCCGGTGGTCGTGTCGCATGGGAATTTGTGGGAGTTGCGGAATGATGGTCAACGGCGAGCCCAAGCTCACCTGCGAGACCTTCATGCGCGATTACAAAACCGACACGATCAGAATCGAGCCGCTCACCCACTTCCCAGTCATACGTGACCTCGTCATCAACATGGACGACTTCATGAAAAAACTGCCAACGGTCTCACCTTGGCTCATCCCCGAAACGGAGATGCCGGTCGAGGACGGTGAATACCTGCAGACACCAGGGCAGGTGGCGCATTACAAGCGGTTCTCGATGTGTATCAATTGCATGCTCTGCTATTCGGCCTGCCCAGTTTATGGCCTCGACTCCTCGTTTGTTGGCCCCGCGGCATTAGCCCTGGCCGAGCGGTACAACCTCGACTCCCGGGACAAAGGAAAGAGGCAACGGGCCGATGCGGTCACCGCCCATCAGGGAATCTGGGAGTGCACCTACGTGGGCGAGTGCACCCGGGTCTGTCCCAAAGGAGTGGACCCGGCTGGTGCCATTCAGATGTTGAAACTGTCCTACGCCCTCGACTGGGCGAAGTCGATGCTGTTGCCCAAGCGGAGCCGATCATGACCAAGGAGCTGACCCGCCCTTTTCCCCGAACCTGGTGGCTGCGGAAAGCACCCTATTTCCAATTCATGATGAGAGAGTTGACCAGCCTCGCAGTCTTCGCCTATGCACTGATCCTCATCTGGGCGTTGTGGTCGGCGGCCGATCCCGGATCCTTCTCGGCGTTTTACAACTTCTTACGCACATCGTTAAGTGTCTGGCTGCACGTTCTGGTACTGGTGCTGGCGCTGTATCACACCGGCACATGGATCGCACTCACACCCAAAGTCATGGTGCTGTGGAGAGAGGACGAGCAGGTCGAGTCGGACTTCATCGCCGGTCTCACCAGCATTCTGTTTCTCCTGATTTCAGGAGCTGTCATCTGGCTGGTATACGCGTGACGTCAGGACCAGACCGGACCGCCCCTTTGTTCTGGCTTCTGTTCGCCGCCGGGGGAACGGCCTCGGCGATGCTCCTACCGGCCATGGTTTTCGTCACCGGGATCACAGTTCCCGCCGGATGGGTGTCTGCCGACCATCTGATGAATCTGCTAAGGAATCCAATAACCCGGCTGGTCCTGGTGGGTTTGGTGTTCCTTTTCCTGATGCATTGGGCGCACCGGTTCCGGTATGCGCTAGCCGACCTGGGATTCGTCCGCCTGGGAGAGCAAGCGTGGCTGTTTTATGGGGCCGCCCTTGCAGGCACAATTCTCGCCGGGACCGCCGCCCTCCGAATGTAGTGTCGGCCGAAAGGCAGATGAGTGGCAGAAAAGTTCGAGTTCAAGACCATCAGCCTCGATGGGATAGGCGCCGCCATAAGCCGCGCCGAGCATTACCGACTACTCAACCAGCCGGTCCAAGCCGCCAGCATCTGTCAAGATATCCTCGCAGTCGATCCCAACAACCAGCGGGCTCTCGTGGTGCTCGTGCTGGCGATGACGGACCAGTTCGACACCAGTGCCTCGTCCCAGAACGAGGCCAAAGGTCACGCCAACCAGCTCACCGATGAATATCAACGTCTCTACTACTACGGCATTATCGCCGAGCGGAAGGCCCGTGCCCTATTGACCAAGGGGCCCAGTCGCGCCTTCGCGTATGAGGTTTTCCGTGAGGCGATGGAATGGTTCGAGAAGGCCACCGAGGTGCGGCCCCTGGGCAATGACGACGTCATCCTTCGCTGGAACTCCTGTCTTCGCACCATTCGCGACCAAAACCTCGCTCCGCGGCAGCCAGAAGGGGAGCTGGGCCTCGAGTAACAACCTAAATTGGTTGAGGTGTTGTAGTCGATGCGCCAGTCCTCGATGACGACCCTCGCCTCCGCACGGTGCTCGACGTCCATGGCCATTTTGTATGAAGGCGCCGACGAGGTGGCCGCGGAGGGGCCTGAGGCGCAAATCGCATCCTATTCGGCTGCAGAGTGCGTCCAGGGCTCTGTCGTCAGAATGCCCAAATCGACGAAAAGGCCCCCGGGTCAACGGGACTTTGTCGGTGGAGGTGAGGGGATTTGAACCCCTGGCTTCTTCCGTGCGAGGGAAGCGCACTGCCGGGCTGAGCTACACCCCCCGGGTTGGCCTCGATTTTAGAGCGCGGCCCGTCGAGGCCGTTCTCTGGGCCGGAGAAGTTGGTTTCGCCAGCTAACAACCCTGGGTTCGCAAGGGGGTTAGCGGGAGACGACCCGAACCGGTGACTCTTCGAG
>JBOGEX010000078.1:0-14358 GCA_050741915.1 Acidimicrobiia bacterium | reverse complement strand
GCTCTGACTCCTGCGACCAAAGGGCAACCCAGCAAGCGCTATCTTCCCTGGTCAGAGGCGTTTTGTCGAGTCCCGAGTCATGGTCCGCGCCGCTGCGGCGAAGGCTATTTACGTCCCAGGGTTCGCTGTTAGGTGTGGAGCTCCTCGAGTTCTGATTGGCTGACCTCGCCGGGGAGCTTTCCCATGATGATCATCCCAAGCACGTCGTCCTTGGCGACCTCGTCCTTCTTGACCGTTCCCACCAGCTTCCCGGTGAGCATGACGCTGATCCGATCGGAGAGATCGAAGACGTCATGAATGTCGTGGCTGATCAAGAAGATACCGAGGCCCTCTTCCTTGAGCTGACGGATTAGCCCGCCCACCTGAGCCGTTTCCGCCGGGCCCAGCGCGGCCGTGGGCTCATCCATGATCAGGATGCGGGCGTTGAAGTGGACCGCCCTCCCAATCGCCACCGACTGACGCTGTCCGCCCGAGAGGGAACGGACCGCGGCCTTGAAGTTGCGGAACTTGGGATTCAAGCGCGCCATCACCTTGCGGGTGGCATCTTCCATCGCTGAATCGTCCAAGGAGCCGAAGCGGCTTCTCAGCTCTCGGCCCAAGAAGACATTGCCGGGAGCGTCGATGTTGTCCGCCAGGGCCAGGGTCTGGTAGATCGTCTCGATCCCCAGAGCTTTGGCATCGATAGGAGAGGTGATCCTCACCGGTGAGCCGTCGACCAGGATCTCCCCCGAGTCGGCCGGATGGGCACCCGAGAGAGTCTTGATCAACGTCGACTTCCCGGCACCGTTGCCCCCCACGAGCGCCACGACTTCACCGGGAAAGAGGTCGACCGAAACACCATCGACGGCATGGACACCGCCGAAGGCAACCCGGATGTCGCGCAGCTCCACCAGCGGAGTCCGATCGGTCATCGGGCCATCCGCTTCCGGTAGAACGTATCGATCCCCACCGCGATCACGAGAACGATCCCGACCACGATGTCTTGCAGCGGGGCGTCGACTCCCATCAGCACCATGCCCGACTGCAGGGATTGCATGACCAGCGCCCCCAGCACGGCCCCGGAAATAGTGCCAATGCCCCCCGCCAGCGAGGTCCCGCCAATCACTGCGGCGGCGATGACATAAAGCTCTGTAAGAGTTCCCAAACCACTGGTGGCCGCGTTGAGACGGGCGGTCTGTACCGCCGCCCCGATCGCTACCAGGACCCCCATCAGGACAAAGGTCTTGAGAATGGTCCAACGGGTCTTGATGCCCCCGAGCTCAGCTGCCTCGGGGTTGCCGCCGATGGCAAACACGTAGCGTCCGAAGCGGCGTTGGGTAGCGATAACCGTCATCACCAGGGCCACGCCGATCGCGATCAGCACCGGATTGGCGATGCCCAAGGCGATTCCGCCTGGAGGAACGTCGATCCCTCTCTCGGCTGCGTACCGCTCGGCCAATGCCTCGGGCATTGGATAACTGTTGATCACCGTCACCGCTCCCAACACGATGAGCGAGCCAACCGCAGCGAGCGTGACCTCGGCCCACACCGCACGGAGCCGGAACCCGAACTTGCGCCGCTGCCGCCGACCACTCGCCAGGAAGAAGACGATGCCCAGACAGGCGATCGCCCCCACTGCCCAGCTCGCCGGTCCTCCGATCCTCCCCCGTGAGCCGCCACCGAGGAGCTGGAAGTTGGAGTCCATAGGGGCAATCGTGCGACCACTGGCCAAGGCCCAGGCCACCCCTCTCCAAACCAACAAGCCCCCCAGAGTGACGATGAAAGACGGCACGCCGACATAGGAGATGATGAAGCCCTGGAATCCCCCAATCAAGGCTCCGAGGAGGATGCCGGCCACCAGGGTGATAATCCAGGTCGCCCAGTGGTCGAAACCGATCAGGTCGGGGAGGATCTCCGCCTGGAGGAGAGCCATCGCCATCCCCACCGTCGCCAGCACCGAGCCCACCGATAAGTCGATGTTGCGGGAGACGATGATCAGCACCATCCCCGTAGCCATGATGGCGACCGCCGCCGTTTGGACGGAGAGATTCCACAGGTTGCGAGCACTGAGAAAGGTCCCGCCGGAGAGGAGGTGGAACCCGATCCAGATGACGACCAGCGCCCCCACCATCCCCAGGAGGCGGGTGTCGACCTCGAGGGCACCCAGCACAGAGCCGATCGAGCGCTTAGGGGGCGTCGTTGTTTGTTCTGGAGCACCAACGACAACGTCAGTCATCGACCATCACCTCCTCATAACAAGACTAAGCGCCGCGCCCACCGGAAGATGAGCGCGGCGCTTGAGTTTTGAGGCGCTTGAACCTATGGACGGACGGTCAAGAGCAGACTGTCACTACTCCGGCAGCAACACCCTGGCAGAGCTCATCAATAGTGATCCACTCGGCGTCAACCACCACGTCAAGATTGTCCTGGGTGATGGCGATTGGCTCGAGCAGGATCGAGGTCATTGAGTTGCCGCCCGGGGAGTCAAATTGCACGACCCCGGCGACATCCTCAGGGGCAACGCCCTGCGCCAGCTGGATCGCAGCCTCACCGGCAGCTCGGCCCAGTTCGCGAGCGTCCTTCCAGACCGACACCGACTGAGTACCAAGGGCAACTCGGTTGAGAGCGGCCAGGTCACCGTCCTGACCGGAAACCGGCACCGTCCCCGCCAGTCCTTGGGCCTCGAGGGCGGCGACCACGCCACCAGCCATACCGTCGTTCTCCGACAGCACCGCATCGATGGCGTTGTTCTCCTGGGTCAGGCACTGCTCCATGTTGGTCTGAGCGACGGCCGGGTCCCAGTTGTCGGTATAGGTTTCGCAGGCCACGTTGATCGTCCCTGACGACTCGGCATCACCAATGACCTGCGTGTATCCCTCGCGGAGGAAGTCGGCGTTGGCGTCGGCCTGGTTGCCCTTGATGATGGCGTAGTTGCCCTCGGGCACCAGCCCGAAGATCACTTCGGCCTGGAGCCGTCCGACACCGACGTTGTCGAAGGTGATGTAGAGGACGCCCGGGTTTTCGATCAGCCGGTCGTAGGCAATTACCGGTATCCCCTGTTCGAGAGCGCTGGCGACCGCCGGCAGGATCGCTTCTCCGTCCTGGGCGAGGATGATCAGCACGTCCGCTCCCTGAGCTATCAGGTTCTCGACGTCGGCCAACTGTTGCTCGGCCGACGATCCGGCGTCAGCCGAGATGTACGTCGCCACCACCTGCTCGAGAGCGGCGACGATGTTGGGCTCGTCCGACTTGGCCCATCGTTCCTCGTTGTAGTTGTTCCAGGAGACCCCAACGATGACCTCGTCGTCGTCGCCCGGCGGTGAGGTGGTAGCTGCTCCGGCCGCGCTGGTAGCTGGTGCGGCGGCGGTGGTCTCGGTGACATCGCCGGCGGTAGTGGTGGCGGCATCGCCACCTCCGCAGGCGGCGATCAACAATGCCACACTCACCAGCAGCGAAAAGTTGCGGCGTTTGAACATTTTCATGCTCCTCCCTGCTGTTCCGATTTAGAGGTCCTGCGGAATGCAGGACCGACGAACACTAGCGAGAGGCGTTCTCGAGAATCCGTTCAATAACCGCCAGATTTGCCACGGCGTCGGCCGGATCGGTAGGAACCGGTCCGCCGTTGCGAACAGCCCGTGAGAAGGCATCGGCCTGCAGGCCGTATTGGTCGCCCGCGGCGACCTCGAGGACACTGACGCCGGGATTCACCGGTGGATCCCCGCCCGCAAAGACCAAAATGCGGTTGGGCCGATCGGGAGGGATGTTGAAGGGAATCTCGACCATGAGGCGCCCCTCGGTTCCCACGAGGTGAACCCGCTGATCCGGCTCGAGGACCGTGGAGACGGTGAAAGTGGCGTGGCGGCCTCCGAAGTCGAGCATCGCCGAGGTGAGAAGATCGGTCCCAAAATCGGGATGACGGCGGATCATCGCCTTGACCTCCTTCGGTTCGGAGCCGAAGAGCATCCGGGCGGCGTTGACGGGGTAGCACCCGATGTCCAGCAGGGCGCCTCCACCGGCTTCTAACTGGTTGCGAATGTCGGCGGGATCGAGGTTGCGATAGCTGAAGAAAGACTGGAAGGCAACAAGGTCACCGATCGTGCCGCTTTCGACCAGGCGTCGAACCTCTTGCCACAGCGGATGGAGGCGGTACATGAACGCCTCCATCAAAAGCACTCCGGCCCGGTTGCTCGCTTCGAGCATCTGACGCGCATCGGAGCTGGACAGTGCCAAGGGCTTCTCGCACAAGACGTGTTTTCCGGCGGCCGCGGCAGCGACCGTCCACTGGAGATGAAGGTGGTTGGGAAGAGGGATGTATACCGCTTCAATTCCATCGTCTTCTAGCAGCCCCTCGTAGGAGCCGTAAGCCCGCGGGATTTCCAGCTCATCCGCGGCCGCGGCCGCCTTCGACTGAGCTCGGGAGGCGATAGCCTCGACCAGGCTCATGGCAGATCCCTTCATGGCCGGAATCACCTTGCGCACCGCGATATCGGCGACCCCGAGCACACCCCATCGCACCGGTGAAGGACTGGCCAAGGCGGGAAAGGATAGAGAGCGAGGGGCCGGGGCTCTCTGGCTGGCGGCTGGAATCGCGGTGGGAGCTCCGGTTGTGGCCGGACTGATCTGGGTGGGGGCCAGGGTCTTATCCCCATCGGTCCCGACGGAGTCGATGCCGCCACCTCGATTCGTCGAGGAGTCCTCCCCCGCAAGCGTCGACCATCGTTACGACGGCGAGTTCAACTTCTTCGTCGGAGGTGGAGTGGCGGTGTTTGATTGCAACCAGGACAGATTGCCTGATCTCTATTTCGCCGGGGGCGTGAACAGCGCCGCCCTGTTCCGCAACGAGAGCTCAACCGGCGGCGCCCTTTCTTTCGAACGGGTGGCAGAGCACGCCACTGCTTTGTCCGATGTCCTCGGGGCGTACCCGCTCGACGTCGATAGCGACGGATTCACCGATCTGGCCGTGCTTCGTTACGGGGAGAACGTGATGCTGCGGGGACGTTCGAACTGTCAGTTCGAACGAGCGAACGAAATCTGGAATATCGATGGCGGGAACGAATGGACGCCGGCCTTCAGTGCGAGGTGGGACGACGATTCCGATCTTCCCACGATGGCCTTCGGCAATTACTTGACCCCCGATGGGCAGCAGACCGGCGAGTGCTCCGATCACTACCTCTTTCGACCCGTCGGGCAAACCTACGGACCACCAACGACGCTCTCCCCGGGCTGGTGCACGCTATCGATCCTCTTCAGTGACTGGGATCGTTCGGGACGAGTCGACCTAAGAATGACCAACGACCGCCACTACTACCGCGAGGGCCAAGAACAGTTGTGGCGTATTGAGGGCGGGAATACTCCCCGGCTTTACGGCTCGACCGATGGTTGGCAGCGGATGCAGATCTGGGGAATGGGAATCGCCAGTCAGGACTTGACCGGTGACGGTCTTCCGGAGATCTTCCTCACCAGCCAGGGGGACAACAAGCTCCAGACCCTGGTGGCCGACGGCTCCGCCCCGACCTACGGCGACATCGCCTTCGAGAGGGGGGCGACGGCTCACCGACCATTTGTCGGAGACGAGGCTCTGCCCTCCACCGCCTGGCATGCCGAGTTCGAAGACGTCAACAACGACACCTTCATGGATCTGTACATCGCCAAGGGCAACGTCGAGGCCCAGACCGGTTACGCCGCCCGCGATCCGAGCAATCTCCTGATGGGCACCCCCGACGGAACCTTCACCGAGGGAGCGATCGCAGCGGGATTGGTGAACTTCGCCCGCGCTCGGGGAGGAGCCGTTGTCGACTTGAACCTCGATGGGATGCTTGATCTGGTGGAGGTCAACCGTCGGAAAAACGTCGAGCTCCGGCGAAACCTGGGGTCGCAAGGCAACTGGCTGCAGCTGGATGTGCAGCAGCCCGCAGCCAATCGCAACGCCGTTGGCTCATGGCTGGAACTCGATCTTGGTGGCCGTGTCACGAGCCGCGAGTTGACGATCGGCGGCGGTCATGCCGGCGGACAGCTCGGGTGGATCCACTTCGGCCTGGGAGAGGCTTCGTCGGCCAGGCTCCGGGTGATATGGCCCGACGGGGAAACCAGTAGGTGGTGGCGGGTCGAGGCCAATCAATTTCTGACCGTGGGTCGAGATCTCGCCACCCCGGTCCCATGGAGGCCGTGAGATGACCGCCGCTCGTTTGGGTTCGATCACCCTTCCCGACTTTGGCATGCCTGCGCGTATGCCCGATCTGCCCTCCGAGCTCTATTCGTCAAGGCTGGCGCGACTTTGGGAGTTGGCCGCCGAGCACCGCTACGACCGTATGATCGTTTTTGCCGATCGCGAGCACAGCGCCAACCTCTCGTATCTGGTCGGATTCGATCCTCGTTTCGAGGAGGCGATGGCGATCTTCGGACCAGACGACGAACCAGCGATCCTGGTAGGCAATGAGTGTTTCGGCATGGCGGGAGCGGCGCCTGTGACGATGCGGCGTCACTACTTCCAGGACTTCAGTCTCCCCAGCCAACCCCGCCATCGTTCAAAACCGTTGGCGGACATCCTGGGTTTGGAAGGGGTAGGACCGGGGAACCGCATTGGGTTGGTTGGGTGGAAAGACTACGGAGATCCCAACGCTCATGACGTGCCGTCCTACCTCGTCGACGAAGTGCGAAAACTTGTGGGCACCACGGGCACCGTCGAGAACGCCACCAACCTGCTGATCAATCCCGCCCATGGCTTGCGAGTGATCAACGAGGTTCCCCAGCTTGCTGCCTTTGAGTACGCGGCCTGCCAAACGTCGGCCGGTGTGCGCCGGCTGCTATTCGGTCTCGAGCCGGGAACAACCGAACAAGAGGCGGTCCGCTTGCTGGGTTGGAATGGGATGCCGCTCTCGTGTCACCTCATGCTCACCGCGGGGCCACGAGCTGCGCTCGGTCTTCTCAGTCCGAGCGATCGCCCCATCGAACGCGGCGACCCGCTGACCGTTGCCTTCGGAATCTGGGGTGCACTCAATTGTCGAGCGGGCTTCGTAGTGGAATCAGCCGATGAGTTGCCTCCACCGATATCCGACTACGTCGAGCGCTTAGTCGCCCCCTACTTCGAGGCGGTGGCGGAGTGGTACCAGGCCCTCCGCGTGGGTCTGACCGGAGGAGCGTTGCAGGAGGTCATCGACAGAAGACTTGGTGACCCGTTCTTTGGAATCTTCCTCAATCCGGGCCATCAACTGCATCTAGACGAGTGGGTCAACTCCCCGATCTGGCCTGGTTCCCAAATAGAGCTGAGGTCCGGTATGGCTTTGCAGACAGACATCATTCCCGCCACCGGCACCCCCTACTTCACCACCAACATCGAAGACGGGATCGCCCTCGCCGACACCGACCTCCGCGCCGATTTCGCCTCCCATTATCCGGACGCCTGGCAACGCATCCAGGCTCGACGCCAGTTCATGAAGGCATCACTCGGCATCGACCTCCACGCCGATGTTCTCCCGTTCTCGAACATCCCCGCCTACCTTCCGCCCTTCTTATTGAGCCCCGGCTTGGTGATGACCTTGGCCTGAGCTTCTTAGCCGACGATCGGTCAGCAAAATTTGTTGAAAGGCGACCGTCCCTCAGCAAACTGTTGCAGGGCGACCAGGTGTCGGTCGTGGTGCAACGAATTTGGTTGAAAGCGGTCGTGGTGGACGAATTTGGTTGAGAGTGGTTGTGGCAAGAGTTAGAGAGCCGCAACCCTTACCCAAGCCCCTCCGGCGCGGCTCGATTTGATCGCCGCTTCGACAAAAGCTAGGCCAATAGCGCCGTCACGGGCAGAGGGAAACGTCATCGCCAGCGGATCGGGCTCGGTGCCAGTGCGGCGGGCGACGATTGCCTCGGCCGCATCGGAGTAGATGTTGGCAAAGGCTTCGTGAAATCCTTCTGGATGACCTTTGCCGATTCTCGAGACGCGAGCGGCCGCCGGCAGGATTCCACCACCGTTAGGAGTGAAAGTCTGAGCCGGCCCAATAAGCGGACGGAAAGTGAGCACCGTCGGCTGTTCCTGGCTCCATTCGATCGTGCCTTTGGTTCCGGACGCTCTGATTCGCAGACAGTTCTCCATCCCCGCCGCCGCCTGCGTGACCCAAAAGCTCCCGCGAGCGCCGTTGTGGAAGCGAAGCATCGCCCCCGCAAAGTCGTGCACCCTCCGATTGGGAACGATGGCGCCCACCTCGGCCGCCACTTCCAGTACCTCGAGACCGGTTATGAAGCGAACGAGATGATGAGCATGGGTGCCAATGTCTCCCATGACGAGTGAGGCCCCGCCCCGAACCGGGTGATAGCGCCACTGCCGATCGTCCTCCGGATCCTTCTCAGTGGCTTTGTTGCCCTGCACATACTCGACCTGCACCAACCTGGTCTCGCCCAGCTCCCCGGCTTCAACCATCGCTCGGGCCTGGCGGACGAGCGGATAACCGCTGTAGTTGTGGGTAAGGCAAAAAGTTAGACCGGAAGTTCTCACCTTTTCGACGACGTCCATCGCCTCGGCCAGCGTGTTGGCGAGAGGCTTGTCGCAGATGACGTCGAAACCTCGGTCCAATGCGGCCAATGCGATCTCGTGGTGGCTGTCGTTGGGAGTCATGATCGCCGCCACCTCAGCGCCGTCATCTCGTCCCGCTTCCCCATCGAGCAGGGTCGAAAAGCTTTCATAGGCCCGGGGCAGACCAAGTTCGGCCCCCGCTTTGAGCGATCGGTCCGGGTCAGAAGACAATGCCCCGGCCACCAACACGAATCGGTCATCGAGGCGGGCGGCGGTGCGATGAGTGGATCCGATGTTGCTTCCGGGCCCTCCTCCGATGACGGCCAGGCGGAGGGGGCGACCGAGGACGGCGACGATCGGGTTGGACCCCACTACTCGATCACATCGACCAGCATCCATCGGGCGCCAGTGGGTTGGGAGATAACAAAGGTGGCGGAAAAAGGCGCCGACGTCTCCCCGATCTGGACTCCTTCGAGGTTGTAGACCACCTCGGTAACTGTTCCGGTGGCCGCAAATGCAAGGCTCGCTCCTCCCTGACTCCGGGCGTCGACAACTCCCAGGTGGAGGCTTTCGAAGTTGTAGCTGGCCACAACCCGCTCCTTTCGAACCTCGCCATTTTCGATGGCGTCTTCCATCGCGATCAACCGTGGCCCGTGGTTGACCGACCGCAGCAGGCTGGGGTCTGCATTGCGCAGGGCCACGCTCTCGACCCCGAGGTTCTCAGCGAGGGTGACGGCCAGGGCCTCGGCGTCGGCCGTGGTGAGATCGATGTTGAGACTGTCGACGTCGGGGTCGATCGTCACCGATGGCAGCGCCGCCCGATCGACCTCGACGTCAACCTCCGGCGCCAACGGAGCGGGAATCCTGGGACCCGGTGCTGCCGCCACCACGAGCGCCGACCCCAGGAGCACGGCCGCTCCGCCGATTGCGACTCCGCGCCAGATCATCCGTCGCGGTGAGGCCGCCAGAAGGAGTGGGCGCTCGAGGACAGAGCGGACGGGGGTGAGGAGCGCCAAGCCGCCGAGGAGTGCGACCTTGGCGCCGAACTCGTCGCCCTGCGGTGCCATCAGCAGTGCGCACAGGATTCCGAGGGTGGCGCCAAAAACCACCCGCCGAATCGTCGATACCGGTGTGGTCTTGGGATCGGTGAGCATGAAGAAGAGGAAAATCAACACTTCAGGCGAGGTCAGCACAATTTGCCAGAAATCGAACCCGCACACTGGTCGGAGCGACCAGGCGGCGGTGATGCAGTGCCCCGTCATCGCGACGAGCCCCAAACCAGCGGCCAGTGCTAGCCAGAACGAAGCCGCCATCGAGAGGAGTCGCAGGCGCGCAGTGATGAGCAACCCTCCCACGAGGATGATCGTGTAGGCGAGGATCATCGAGAGTGAAAGCGGACCCCACCAGAAGTCGAGGGGCTCGACCCGTTGGCTCCCGAGAACAAGGAAGGCCGCCACCAGTCCGACATTGGAAGGATTGAAAAGCTGCGATCCCTGGTACGTCAGGACGTACTTCGTAGCCAGCGAGATCGCGGCAACCAAAGCGAAGAGGTGCCAGCCACCAAAACCCCAGTGATCGCCCGGCTCGGTGCCGATCACCCGGAAGATGAGGGCGACGCCGCTTCCGGTCAGCAAGGCGCTCGCCGGCCATACCAGCTGTCGCCGGCGCCGTAAAGTGATGACGATCTCGAGAATCGCCGCCGCCAGGATCGCCGAAAGGATCTGTGGAACCGTCGCCCGAAATCCGAGCGCGGTCTGTCCCAGGATATGAATCGAGATGATGACCCCGGCAAGATGAAGCCGAGGGTCCGAGATGTTGGGCAAGACCACCGGATAGCCCCACAGCTTGGGAGCCGTCGCCACATTGGTCACCGGGTCATTCTGGCGCGGCTTCGCTCCCAACTTACCGTACTTGGGCGGCAATCTCCGTTGCCTTGACCGCTAACCAAACGCTCTTGCCCGACGCCAGCTCAAGGCTGCGGGCGGCATCGCTCGTGATCTCAACTGCCAGCGGCAGTGGCGAACCGGTGAGAACGCGGGTGCGGTCGCCCAGGTTCTCGATCAGATCGATGGTGGTCGCCCACGAGTTGCGGGGACTCCCCTCCGGCTGGTGGAGGTGAATCGCGATCGCCGCCGGTCGAATGGCGAGGAGGACCTCGCCAGCCACGTCCGTATCGGCGATGTGAAGGGTGTGATCCCCGGTATCGACACGGCCACCGGCCGCTATTCCGGGCACGAGATTCGAACCCGCCAGATCTGCCGCATAGCGGGTACGAGGGCGCAGGCGGATGTCATCGGCGCTGCCCACCTGAGTGACGACCCCGCCTTCGATGACATGAATCTCATCGGCCAAAAGAAACGCCTCCGTGGGATCGTGGGTGATGAGAAGCCGGGGTCCCGAGAATCGGTTGAGATGCTCCGACAAGGTGCGCCGCAGTTGCGCGCGGGTGGTCACGTCGAGTGCGGAAAGCGGTTCGTCGAGGAGCAAGATCTTGGGCTCGATTATGAGTGCCCTGGCTAGTGCCGCTCGTTGCGCCTGCCCACCCGAAAGCTCGCGGGGCCGGCGATGCGCTAGCTCCTCGATTCCCAGCCGCCGCAGCCAGATCTTCGATCGCGAGTGGGTCTCCTCGATCCGAACGCCACGACTCCGCAATCCGAAGGCGACGTTCTCCAACACGCTCAGGTGGGGAAAGAGAAGGTCGTCCTGAAACATGACGCCGATATGGCGCTCGTTGGCAGGGATGAACCTTCCCGCTCCGGGATCATCGAGGACGACGTTGCCCAGGGCGATCCGTCCGGTCTCGATTGGACGGAGACCCGCCAAGGCTGCAACGGCAGTTGACTTGCCGGCGCCGTTGGGGCCGAGCAAGGCCACCGTCTTCCCCGCTGGTATTGACAGCGAGAGCTCGAGTGCGAATCCGTCGCCCTGCCGAAGACCGAAATGGGCCTGGAGGCTCACAGTGCCCGCCACCACCGATCGCGTAAGGCGACGAGAACTGCCAGAGAGATGGCCACCATGACGAGGCTGATCGCAACTGCCACGTCGCGGTCGCTTTCGAGGGCGACGAAGACGGCCAAGGGCAGGGTCTGCGTTCGGCCGGCCAGGTTGCCGGCAAACGTGATCGTCGCCCCGAACTCACCCAAGGCGCGAGCCCAGGTCAACACCAACCCGGCAAGGAGCGAGGAACTGATCATCGGCAGCGTCACACGACGGAGCACTGTCCAGCGCGAGGCGCCGAGGGTGGCGGCCGCACCCTCATAGCGTTGGTCGAGGTTGAGTAAAGCGCCTTCGACGGTTATCACCAGAAACGGCATCGCCACAAACGTGTTGGCCAACACCACGCCCCAAGTCGAGAATGGCAGCAGCAGGCCCGTGGCCTGACTAAGTGGTTCACCGATCAGACCTCGCCTACCCAAGGCAAAGAGCAATGCGGCTCCTCCGACCACCGGAGGCAACACCAGAGGCAAGGTCACGATCCCCCGCACCAAGGAGCGCCCGGGAAAGTCGACCCGAGCCAGCAGCCAGGCCAAGGGAATCCCGAGGACTGCTGCGATCATCGTGGCAACCAGAGAGGTGAGGATCGAAAGCCGGAAGGCATCGGCGACGACGTCGCTTCCCAGGATTTCGGGCAGCCGCGACCAGGGCGTTCGTACCAGGAGTCCCACCAGCGGCAACGCAAAGACAACCAAAGCGACCAATCCGAGGATGACCAGCAACGAAGGCGGTCTCTGCCGCCAGCGACGTCCTGGGCTCAAGGCGACTCGAAACCGTAGCTCTGGAGGATTGCCCGTCCGCCCTCTGAGAGCACAAATTCCACAAACGCCTGGGCTCCTCTCGGATTGGGAGCATTGGTCACCACCGCGATCGGATATTCGGCCACGACGTTGAACTCCAGAGGAATCTCAATGCCCTCAACGGCTCCGGAAGAGAGGACGTCGGTGACGTATGTGATGCCAGCGTCGAGCTCCCCGGCCTCGACCTTCGTCAAGAGGGCTCTGACATCGGGTTCCTCTGTGTCGAGGTCCGCGACCACTCCAGCCTTCTCCAATGCCTGGCGCCCGAAGTCCCCACAGGGGACGCCCTCGGCGCAAAGGCCGATCAGGAAGTCCGAATTAGCGAAGTCCTCGAGCCCTTCAATCCCAGCCGGATTTCCCTCTGGCACCGCGATCTGAAGCGAATTGAGCGCGAAGGTGGTGGCTTCCCCTACTTCACCCGCTTTGATCACCTGATCCATGTTTGAGGTGTTGGCCGAGGCGAAGACATCGACCGGCGCTCCCTCCAGGATCTGCTCGCGCAATGACGAGCTACTTCCCAGGTTGAGGACTACGTCCACCTCGGGATTGGCGGCCTCGAACGCGATCTCGACTTCAGCCAAGGCGTCCGTAAGTGAGGCTGCCGCCGATACCAGAACCTCACCTTCGAAGGTGGTGGCGGCGGTCGTGGTGGTGGCCTCGTCGCTGCCACAGGCGCCGACCACCGTCAGCAAACAAATCGTGGCCAATTTAACGCGGATGCTCTCCATCTATTCTCCATGCGACTATTGCCTAGTCGCAAAGAGACTAGATTGCCAACATGGAGGCTACCGCTCTCTCTGTCACCGAATTAGGAGTACTGGGCCTTCTTGCCGAGGGACCCAGTCATGGCTTCGCCTTGTCCAAACATTTTCAGGAGAACGGCGAGGTAGGACGGATCCTCAAAGTCCGCCGGCCCCTGGTCTATAGGGCGCTCGGTCGCCTGGTCGAGGCCGGCCTGGCCGTGCCGATGCACACAGAACCCGGCGTTGCCGGCCCCCAGCGGGTGATCCACCGCATCACCCGAACTGGCCGATCCCGCCTGCGACTCTGGCTCAAGGAGCCGGTCGAACATGTCCGCAGCCTCCGAATTGAGTTTCTGCTGAAGCTCGAGCTCCTACGCCGGAGCGGAGAATCTCCGCGAGCTTTGATAGATGCTCAGCGACAGGCGCTGACCGAAACTCTGCAAGCCCTGGGAGCGCCGCCAAGCAGTGACCACGTCGAATCGTGGAGAAGACACATCGCCCGAGCGGCGGCGACGTTCCTAGACGAGCTGGCTTTGGCCTGGAGCTGAGCCTTAAGCCTTCTTGGGAAGCGGCATCTCCGACATGCCGGGAACGCCACCGACAACCCTCTCCGTTGCTTCGAGATGTGCTAGCGATTGCTCCATCAGCTCGACCAGAACTTTCTCGTCCACGGAGTCGAGGTTCTTCAGATAGAGACACCCCTTGCCCAGCGAGTGTTTACCGAGCTGCGAGAGGAGCGCTTCGAACCCGACAAACCCAGACATTACGTAGAGAGTCATCTGTTTCTTGCGGGGAGCAAAGCCGATCCTGAACCAATCACCCTCTCTCCCCGAGGCGTATTTGTAGTGGTACTCACCGAAGCCGACGATTTTCGATCCCCAGAGCTTGGGATTCTCTCCCGTGGCCCTTTTCATCATCGACAACAGCCTCTTGCTGTCTTGCCGTTGTTGGGTGTCTTCGATTCCGTCGATGAAGTCCTTGACGCTGATCATGGTGGGTTTGGTCTTGAGTTCGGTCATAGTCCTGACCCTACCTGACCCTTCTTGCGTAAAAATGGACACATATATGTGTCATTTTTACGCAAGTACACAATGGGCGGGCGCGCCCACCTCGTAGGTGTGAAAATGGGGCAGTGGTGGTTCGGGTGTTGTCGTCGGTTTCTTCTTGGTGCCAGAAGGCCCGTACGCAAGTATGACGTGGAGGCTGGTCGGTACCTCGTAGTGTCGCCTTAGTGCACGCAGAACAGATTCGTTTGTCTCTTCAGCCTCTCTCCCGATCCGCCCACCGAGGCCCATGCGATGATCGGGAGGTGTGGTGATGAGGGTGATGCACGACCGCTGTGCGG
>JBOGEX010000077.1:0-7073 GCA_050741915.1 Acidimicrobiia bacterium | reverse complement strand
CGTAAATCTCGCTACGTATACGTAGCGAGATTTACGCCAGAAACGATGCAACCTGCTGCACTACGTAGTTAGGGCGGTTGACGAGATCCCAGTACGTGAATCGCAGATAGCTCCACCCGATGCGGCTTAGCTGGTTCCCCTGCATCCGGTCAATCTGGAAGGCCTTTTGATGGCCGTGATGTTCGAAGCCGTCGATAAAGATCGCCAGCCGCACTTCGACGTAGCCGAAGTCGCATCGACAAATGAACCATCCGTCACCAGTTCGGATCTCAAGTTGCTGCACCGGCTCGGGGAGGCCTGCTTCCCTCGAGATCTTTAATAGATGTCCTCAGCCCAACTCTCAGTCCTGTCGGGGAACAACCGCAGGCTGCGCAACAAGGACTTGGCCGGACCTACCCCGCGCCGGCCCTTCCTGGCCACGCGTCGCACCATCGCTCCCAAGTCTTCGACGTCGACCAGACCCATGCGATTTCCCCGGTGGTAGATCTCCGGCACTGCCGAACGAAATACGGCGCCTACGTCGACCACTGTGCGCCGAGGAGTAGTTATGGGTATTCCGCGATGGACAGTGACATCGTCAGGTATCAAATCCAACGACTCGTGGACGGTGAAGTCCCGATGGTTGCGGTCCCACCTGGGAACGACCACGTCTACGCGGCCTCCCGAGGTATTGAGCATCCCCCAGAGCACGGCGGCCGTCATGTGCGAGGCTGCTGCGTCGGCTCCGGAGGCAAAGACCGCGATCGCGACCTCCTGTTCCCAGGTCTTGGGCGCAGCGCCGATGACCAGGGCACCCGGAGCAGGCTCGTCGATGACTCCCATCGCGATCCGGCGAAGAACCTGCCGGTACGTGAGTCCGCAGCGGTGGGCTTCGCCCCAGCTCGCAACACCGAAGCGTCCCTTCGCAATCTCGACCAGGCGTCCATCAGCGCGACTGACCACCTGTCCGTGATATCGCGCACGAGACGCCCGGTCTACCCCTTCCTTCTTGCGTACATCTCGCTACGTATATTTAGCGAGATTTACGCAAGAATGGGTGACGTGGAGCCGCTCTACTACGCCGACTACCTCCAGCTCGACCGCCTCCTCTCGTCCCAGACCTTGGAGTCGGCCAAGGAGGGGGAGCCGGTGCATGACGAGATGCTCTTCATCATCGTCCACCAAGCATACGAGCTCTGGTTCAAGCAGATCCTCTGGGAACTAGCGGAGATCTCCGACCTTTTCGCTCAACCACCTATCGACGAAAGCGAGATGTTGCGAATCGTCGCCCATCTCGACCGCATCACCGAGATTCAAAAGTTGCTCATCGGCCAGATCGATGTCCTCGAGACAATGACTCCGCTCGACTTTCTTGAGTTCCGGAACTACCTCATCCCTGCTTCGGGCTTCCAGAGCGCCCAATTTCGGCTGATCGAAAACCGCCTCGGGGTCCGCCCCGAGGACCGCGTCCGTCTCGCCGGGTCGCCATACACCACTGCCCTCAGCCATGAAGATCGAGCCCGGGTGGAGGCCTCCGAAAAGGAGCCAAGCCTGTTCGAACTCGTCGACGGATGGCTCACGCGCACTCCCTTCCTCGAACAAGGAGACTTCGTCTTCTGGGATCAGTACCGAGAGGCGGTCCACGCCGTTCTCGACCACGACCGGGCAGTCGTCGAGAAGAACCCCAACCTCACCGAGCCCGAGCGAGGTGAGCAGCTCAAATCCTTCGACCACACCTTCGACCTCTTCGAGGCGATCTTCGACCCCGACCGCCACGAGCGCCTGCTAGCCACCGGTGAACGCCGGCTCTCCTTCCTGGCATTCCAAGCGGCGCTCTTCATCAACCTCTACCGCCACGAGCCCGCCCTCCAGGAGCCCTTCCGCCTTCTCACCCTCCTGGTCGACATTGACCAGGGATTCACGGCCTGGCGCTACCGCCACGCTTTGATGGCCGTGAGGATGATCGGCCGGAGGGTTGGGACCGGCGGGTCGGCCGGCGCCGCCTTTCTCACCCGTTCGGCTGAGAAGAGCCGGGTCTTCTCGGACCTGGTGCAGCTGGCGACCTTCATGATTCCTCGCTCCGCCCTGCCCGAACTTCCACCGGAGGTAGAGAGGCGGATGCGATTTCGCTTCGAAGACGAAGCGTGAGCTACCGCCACCTCTTCAGCCGGTTTCTCGACGCCGACCCCGCCAGGCTGCACTTCGCCGCTCACAGCCACCACCCCTGGCCCGACATCACCTACGACGCTCATCAACGCTGGTGGGAGGAATCCGCCCGGGCGATGGACGACAAGTGGGAGCAGTTCTTCGGTGACTTCCTCCCGCGACTGCGGACAAGACTCGGGCGCTCGCTCAACCTAGGGGACGGACACACGATCGCTTTCGCCCCCAACACCCATGAACTGGTCAAGCGGGTGTTCTCGACCCTGACCATCCCGGTCGAGGTCGTTACCACCAGCTCCGAGTTCCACTCCTTCGACCGGCAGGTGCGACGCTGGGAGGAGGCCGGGTGGGCGAAGGTGACCAGGGTCGAAACGGAGCCCTTCGCCACCTTCGCCGACCGCTTCGTCGAGCAGACCGAGAAAGCCGACCTCATCTACCTCAGTCAGGTCTTCTTCGATTCCGGTTTCGTCGTCCCCTCATTCGAAGATCTTGTCGCCAGCTTCCCACCGGAGCCGACTGTCATCATCGACGGCTACCACGCCTTCATGGCCAGATCGGTCGACCTCTCGTCTGTCGCTGATCGGGTCTTTTTCGTCGCCGGTGGTTATAAGTACGCCATGGCGGGCGAAGGGGCGGCGTTCATGCATTGCCCGCCCGCTGTGGCCGAGCGACCGGTCGACACCGGATGGTATGCCGGCTTCGAAGCCCTTTCCGATCGGGTCGACGAAGTCTCCTACGGACCGGGCGGTGACCGCTTCTGGGGAGCGACCCAGGATGGCTCGGGTCTCTATCGGCTCGAGGCGGTGTTGGGGATGCTCGAAGCCAACGCCATCACTCCCACCGTCATCCACCGGCATGTCCACGCCCTGCAGCAAGAGTTCCTCGCCGCCGCCCCCGACTTAGGCGAGCTTCTGCCCCCGTCCGAATTCGCCAGAGGGAGTTTTCTCACATTTCGGCGGCCCGATGCCAAGAGTCGTTATCAGAGCCTTCACCAGCAAGGAGCCATCACCGATTACCGGAGCGACCGACTCCGAATTGGGTTCGGTATCTACCACCGGTCCGAGGACGTCTCCCGTCTCCTCGCGCTCCTCTAGCTGACGACCGGGATCCGCTCCATCGCCTGGCGCACCGCCTCCTCCGGATACTCGAAGTCTTCGAGGGCACCGTCGAGGAACGCGCGGTAGGCGCCCATATCGAAGTGGCCATGTCCACAGAGGGCAGTGAGGATCACCCTCTCTTCCCCAGTCGCCTTGGCCGCCAGTGCCTCTCGCACTGCGGCGGCGATGGCGTGAGAGGGCTCGGGAGCAGGAATTATTCCCTCGGCCTTGGTGAATTGTACTGCCCGTTCGAAGCACTCCACCTGTCCAATCGCTTCGGCCTCGACCAAACCCAACTCTTTCAGATGTGACACCAGCGGCGCCATCCCGTGATAACGCAAACCACCGGCGTGGATGGGGCTGGGAACGAAATCGTGGCCGAGGGTGTGCATCTTCACCAAGGGAGTCATCCCGATGGTGTCGCCGAAGTCGTACGCATAAACACCCTTGGTCAGCGACGGCGAGGCGGTCGGCTCGACGCAGCGAATCGTCGGCGACATCTTCCCGGCCAGCTTCTCGCGAATGAACGGGAAGGAGAGGCCGCCAAAATTGGAGCCGCCTCCCGTGCAGCCCACCAGCAGGTCGGGCTTCTCGTCGATTTTCGCCAGTTGCAAAAGGGACTCCTCGCCGATCACGGTCTGATGCATCAGTACATGGTTGAGCACGCTCCCCAGTGAGTACTTGGTGTTTGAATCCCCGGCCGCGGCCTCCACCGCTTCGGAGATGGCGATGCCGAGACTTCCGGGTGAGTCCGGATCTTGCGACCTGATGGTGCGACCAGCGTTGGTCAGATCAGAGGGACTCGAATGCACGGTCGCCCCGAAGATCTCCATCAGGGTCCGTCGATAGGGCTTCTGCTGGAAAGAGATCGCCACCTGCCACACCTCGCAGTCGAGCCCGAACTGCGCACAGGCGAAGGCGAGCGCGCTTCCCCATTGGCCAGCCCCCGTTTCGGTGGTGAGTTTCTTCGTCCCCTCCTGGGCGTTGTAGTACGCCTGCGGGACCGCGGTGTTGGGCTTGTGCGAGCCCACCGGGCTCACGCCCTCGTACTTGAAGTAGATCCGCGCCGGGGTATCGAGCGCCTTCTCCAAACGGCGGGCTCGATAGAGGGGCGTCGGCCTCCACATGCGGTAGATATCGAGCACCGCCCCGGGAATGTCAACATATCGATCCTGGCTCACCTCCTGGCCGATCAACGCCATTGGAAACAGAGGAGCAAGGTCGTCGGGTCCAACCGGCTGGCGGGTGCCAGGGTGGAGGACGGGTGGGGCCGGCTCGGGGAGATCGGGCTGGATGTTGTACCAAGCCTCGGGAATCTGGGACTCGTCGAGGAGGACCTTGGTCAGCTCCGCCATTTCTCAGCCTTTCTCTTTCGAACCCCCGAACCTAGCCCGCCCTAGGGACGCTCGTCGACTGGAATCCAGCGTTGACCGGACGGTCCCACATAGTTCGACTCGGGGCGAATCAAGCGGCCCGTGCGCTGCTGCTCAAGACAATGGCCGATCCACCCCGCAACCCGCCCTGCGGCGAACGTCGGAGTGAAGAGCGGAATCTCGAGACCGATGCCGTGAAGCAGAAGTGCAGTGAAGAACTCGACGTTGGTCTTGAGGTTGCGGCCGGGTTTGTATTCCTCGAGCAACTTGAGAGCAGTGTCCTCGACCGACTTGGCGAGGTCATAGAGCGCCAGGTCGCCTTCGCTCTCGAACATCTTCTCGGCGGCGGCGGCGAGGACATCGGCCCGAGGGTCGCGTACCTTGTAGACGCGGTGGCCGAATCCCATGAGCCGCTCGTCGTTCTCGAGCTTTTGACGGATCACCTCCTCCGCCCGATCGGCGGTTCCAATCTCGAAAACCATGTCGAGTGCCGGCCCCGGCGCCCCTCCATGGAGCGGTCCCTTGAGGGCGCCAATCGCTCCGGTGACGGCGGACACCATGTCGGACTTCGTGGCGATGATGACCCGGGCGGCGAAGGTGGAGGCGTTGAGCCCGTGGTCGGCCACAGTGTTGAGGTAGGTCTCCAGTCCGCGCACGGTCGCGGGACCGGGCTCGGAACCGGTCAGCATGTAGAGATAGTTAGCGCTCCGCCCGAGCGTGGGGCTGGGAGGGATGGGCTCCTGCCCATTCAGGTATCGCCAGTAGGTGGCGACCGTCGGCGGAACCCGGGCGGCGATGGCCTTGGCCCTGGTGAAATCGTCGACGTCGCCGAGGTCGATGTCGAAGGTGGCCGCTGCCATCCGCAGGGCGTCCATCGGCGGGGCCTGATGATGAGCGGCTTGCTCGAGCAGCGCATGGGTTGCCGACGGCAAGACCCGGAAAGCCGCCATCGAAGATTTGAACTCGTCGAGGAAGGCACGGTCGGGCGGGGATCCTTGCCAAAGCAGGTAGCAGATCTCTTCGAAGCTGGCGTTCGCCGCGATGTCTTCAAGAGGAAATCCGGCGATGATCAGCCGACCGTTCTGTCCGTCGACCAGGCTGAGGCTCGTTTCGGCGGCGACAACGCCTTCTAGCCCCGGTCGATAGGTACCTTCGGTCACCAATCGAATCGTATAGGACCGACCTCGATGTCAACAACCCGCCTCGCCGCCATCCTCCTCGCAGTGGTCGGCGCGGTCTTCTTTGGCCAGGGGATCGGTTTGATTCCCGGCAGTTTCATGACGGATCAGCCGACCTGGGCGGTGATCGGTCTTGGCTGCATCGCCGCGGCTGTGTATCTCTTCACCCGTAAATAAGAGAACGGGCCCGTGGTGGGCCCGTTCTTCCATGCTCTGAGCGGACGAACCGTTACCGAGGCGGATAGATCGACTCGTAATAGGTGCCAAGCTGCCGGCGGTAGTCGTCATCCATCGGAGTGTTCTCATCTAATAACGGTGAGTTCTTCACCTGCTCTTTGGTGAGGCTCAGATAGACACGCTGGTCGTCGAGATCTACCTCGGAAATGGCGCCGGCCGGAATCATGACTTTCTTGCCAAAGATCCACGGTCCGGTATCAACGACGATGAAGCCCGCGCCGGTCTCGCGCGACGTCTGGTCGATCTGGCCGATGCCGCCGTCGGTGGCCTCCACCGAGAAGCCAGAGATGTTCTCCGACTGGGCCAGCATGTCACTTCTATAGGTCCAGAGTTCGGTATCCATTTTTAACCCCCGTCCTTGGTCAGGTGACCAGGAGAATGATGATGATGATCAGTAGCAGTGTTCCGAGTCCAATGTACATCGGGTTTGCTCCTTTCGTTGCCAGATGCGTTAGGAAACGACAGCGGTGTGCTCGTCACGGACCAGAGCAGCGTCGGCTCGCTCGTGGTACTTCTCGCCGAGCTTGCCGCCCAGGGCTGCTCCGAGGAAGATGAGAACCACGCTGACAATGGCAGCGATGATTCCGGTCGTAGTCCGCTCATTCATGTCGATCTGGGTGAGCCAGTTGGGCAGCTCCAGGTAGTTGAGGGCGTTGTTCTGGTCCCCGAAGTAGACGCCGAGGGCCGTAAAGAGAACAACCAGCACCAGCATCCAGAGCGCCACTGCCACTCCGTTGATGGCCCCGTCATAGCGTGCCATACGACCCGCCACCCACCCTCCGAAGAGGAATGAGACAAAGATCACACCGGCGGCGACTGCGAATCCGATCGCTTCGGTGATGTTGCCGTCCTGATCGATGAGGTCGAGCTGGAAGGGCAACTCGCCCGCTCCGGCGGCGGCCAATCCGCCCATAAACAAGAGCATCCCAATGGCAGCGAACAGCCCGCCAATAGCAGCAGGCGTGTCGATACCACCAAACCGCTCGCGATAAGATCGACGGGGAACGGTTTGGACAACCGTCGTGTCAGTCCTTGTAACTATGACG
>JBOGEX010000076.1:0-14872 GCA_050741915.1 Acidimicrobiia bacterium | reverse complement strand
AACGAGTACATTCGCAAGGAGCTGACGGTGCTCGGGTCCAGGAACAACGCCGGTGTGTTCGGAGATGCCGCTCGGCTGGTGCAGGCCAACAGTGATCGGATCGGTGAGCTGATCAGCCATACGTTTCACCTCGAGCAAGTGCCCGATGCGCTTCGCCTGGCCCTCGACCATCCTGACCAGACCCGCAAAGTGATCATCGAGGTCGGAAAATGAGGATCGCGGTGATGGGTGGCGGCGCCATGGGAGGTCTGTGGGCCGGCCGTCTGGCTCAGACGCATGAGGTGATCATAATCGACGTGGCCGAGCCCCTCGTCGAGCACATCAACACCTCCGGCCTGACCGTGGAAGAGCCGACCGGTCAGTCTGTCACGACCAAACCGTCGGCAACCACCTCGACCAACGGGGTTGCCCCGGTCGATGTCCTCTACTTCTTCGTCAAGGCACACCATACCGAGGGGGCGGCTCGACTCGGAGAGCAGATCGTATCCGCTGAGACCATCGTCGTCACACTGCAGAACGGCTGGGGAAACGCCGACGTGCTAGCGCGGCAATATCCGGCGGGACAGCTGGTAGCCGGTGTGACCTACAACAGCGCTACCACAAGGGATCTGGGTCAGGTGGCCCACACCGGCGCTGGACCCACCTACGTCGGACCGTACGAGAGCCCCGACCTCTCCAGGGCTCGAAAGGTCGCCGAGCTACAAGACAAGGCAGGGCTACCCACGTCGGCCTCCGCGGACATCCGCGTGGAGATCTGGAAGAAGCTGATACTCAACGCGGTCACCCTCCCCACATCGGCCCTAACCCGGCTCCCCGCCGGAGCATTGAACACCAGCCAGCCGATGCGACACCTTCTTCGAGAACTGACCGGGGAAGCAGTTGCCGTGGCCCGAGCGATGGGTCTCGACATAGAGAGTCAGGAACGTTTCGACCGCATCGATGTGGTGCTGGCGGCTGCCGGACCGGGCAAGTCGTCGATGCTGCAAGACGTCGAAGCCCAACGCAAGACCGAGATCGAGGTGGTTAACGGCGCCGTAGTCCGCGAAGCGGAGCAGCTCGGCCTCGACGTGCCACTCAACCGAGCAATGGTCGCCCTCATTGAGGGTCTGGAACGGAGCTGGCAAGCTTGACCACCCGGCTCCGCTACCTCGGTGTCGCCGGCTACGAGATCGTCGGGCCGGCAGGCAGAATCGTCATCGACCCCTTCCTCACCGGGAGTCCGGTGGCGCCCATTGGGCCCGACGACATCGACACACCGGACGTCATCCTGGTCTCCCATGCTGCATTCGACCATCTGGGCGACACCGTCGCCATCGCAAGGCGGACCGGGGCGCCCGTGATCTGCGGCGCAGACACCCAGGCGTTGCTGATCGAACAGGGCCTCCCATCGGAGCAGGTCCGGGCAACCATCTGGGGGATCAGAGTTCGGGTGGGCAGTGTCGAAGTAGCACCCGTCGAATGTCACCACTGGTCGATGGCTCGTTTGGCCTCGGGTGAGACTGTAACCGGGGTGCCACTCGGTTTCGTCGTCGAGACCGAACCCCAGGTCAAGGTCTACCACTTCGGGGACAGCGCCATCTTCAGCGACATGAAGCTCATCGGCTCCCTGCACCGGCCAACCGTCGGCCTCATAGGCTGCACCCAGCCTTGGGCCCTCGTCCCGCCAGGAGCAGGAAAGGTGACCACCGGGGAGATGAACCCAGCCGAGGCCGCACTCGCCGCGGAGATGCTTGGCGTGCGCTACGCGGTCGCCACCCACTATCTGGAGACCAACGATCCTGCAGTGACCGAGTTCGTCGATCTGGTCGCCTCCCAGAATGACCCACCCCTTGTTCCATCGTCCTCGAGCCCGGACACTCACTTGTCATCGACGGAAGCCAACATCGAGTCGAGCCCGGATGAGACTCGTTCGCTATCAGACGGAAGACGGCTCTCGAATCGGCATCATCGAAGCCGACGGCATAGCCCCAACCCCCTACGTCGACATGAAGGCTCTCATCGCCGACGGGATCACCGCCTCCGATGCCTTGAGAGAGGCGAGATCCTCGAACGAGCGGATATCTGCGGAACGGCTGGTAGCACCGCTGGATCCAGGAAAGATCCTGTTCTGCGGCATCAATTATCCGAGCCACCTCGACGAGAATCCGGGCGCCGCCCTCCCCGAGGAGCCATTCTTCTTCTCGAAACTACCGTCCTCCGTCATTGGACCCGACGAGTCAATCGTGCTGCCCTACCCAGAGTGCCAGGTGGACTACGAGGTCGAGCTGGGGTTGGTAATAGGGAGCGAAGCACGTCAACTGACCCCCGACACGGCGCTATCGGTGGTGTTTGGCTACACGGTGGTCAACGACGTCAGCGCTCGGGACGTCCAGTTCCGCGACAACCAGATCACGTTGGGGAAGGGATTCGACACCTTCTGCCCTATCGGACCGAACGTCACCACGGCCGACGAGATCCCCGACCCGTCCCGGCTAGAAGTCAGCGCACGGGTCAACGGCGAGCAGCGACAGCGGGAGCACACCTCGCGAATGCTGTTTGACGTCCACACCCTTCTCACCTACGTAACCCGATACGTCACTCTCCAACCCGGGGACATCGTCTCGACGGGGACACCGGCAGGTGTCGCCGCCTTCCGACCCGACCACCCCTACCTTCGCGACGGAGATTTGGTCGAGGTCGAGGTCGACCGCATCGGTGTACTGCGAAACCCGGTTAGGGCGGCGTGGCAGTGATTTCCCCCGCCCAGCTCATCCGGTTTCTCGCGGTGCCTCGCCCCAATGGGGACCTGTGAGCCGCGCGAGGCACAACTCATCTTCGGACGACACCAGGGGATTCGGCCACTCGACTCCGGTCAAGGCCGGGGACTTTGAGGGCGTCCTGGTCGGCGCCGACCTGCGCAGTCTGAAGCTCGGTGGCGAGGAAGCCATCCGCAGGATCGGTTTCGCAGTCCGCGACCCAAAATGGGGGACGCTGGCCCCCGCATTAACCCAGGAGCACCTGGAGATCGGCTCCAGGGAGTTCCGAGCCCTATTCAGGACAGAGTTCCGACAGGGCGCCATCAAGCTCAATGCCGATGTGGAGATCCATGGAGAAAAGGACGGTGTCATCTCCTATCGATTCGACGGCGAAGCCGAAGCGGATTTCAAGTACAACCGCATCGGCTTGATTGTGCTGCATCCTCCTTCCCTCGCCGGTTGCCGAGTCAGCATCCGGCGCGGCGGAGAGGAGGTGGTGGACTCCTTCCCATACTTGGTTGAGCCGCAGTGGATCGTCGCCAACCACAAGAGGGGCATTTGGATGCCATTCGATTCAATGGAGGCTGCAATCAACCCGGAGTTCAGCTTGCATCACGCCTACGAGGGAGACATCTTCGAGATCGAGGATCAGCGCAATTGGGGTGACGGGAGCTTCAAGACTTACTCGACACCGCTCACGGTCGGATGGCCGCGCCAGGCTCGCCGGGGTGACCGGCTCACTCAGCGGTTGACGCTCACGGCTCGGGGACAGACACCGGCCGCGTCCTCCCCCAGTCACCAGCCAACTCATCTCATGCTGAGGGAGACGGAATCAAGGATCCGACTTCCCTCGATCGGATTCACCGTTCCGCCGCAGATCATCGAAGATCAGGAAGCTCTGGAGTGGCTCCGATCGGTTGGTTGCGACCATCTGCTGGTACGTATCGAACATGAGCTCGCGACTCAAACTCAGGTCGCCGCTTCGCTCGGCTGCAGCATCCATATCCGCGGTCTGCCCTCCCAAATGGCCGAGGCCCAAGTCGCTGAGGCCCAGGTCGATACCCTCCTTGTGACCGGAGCTGGTGAAAGCCCACCAGACCCAACCGACCTGGCGATGCTTCGCACCCTTCATCCCGCTCGGGGGCTGCTTGTGGCCACCACGGGTCCCTTCGCCTCTCTGAACAGCCGACGACCACTACCTTTAGCCGACGGAATCGCCTTTCCACTCTCGCCGCAAGTGCACGATCACGACACGCAAACCATCGTCGAGAATCTGGAAGCGATCCCGGCCATGGTCGAGACGGCTCGCCGACTTGGCGCCGGTGATGGTGTTGCAGTCGGCCCGATCACGCTCCATCCGACCGACAGCACCGATCCTCGTCACGCCTCTGCCATGTGGCGATCGTGGACAGTGGACGCCTTGGCGGCACTGGCCATGTCGGGGGCCACGTCCACCACTTGGTGCGACGTCTATGGCGCCTCCGGTCTGGTGAATCGAGGCGGCGACGGCATCCTCCGAACTCCCCCAATGGCACGGGTCTTCAAAGACCTGGCTCGCTTCAAGACCAGTCAGGTATTGCCGGTCGATAAGACGAGAGGGCCGGTGGCAGTGCTAGCGGTGAGAGCAGGGAGGCGCCTCCGGGTGATCGTCGCCAACCTGGCGGGTGAAGATCACATCCTCGAGATGTCGCTCCCGGAGACAGTGGAGCCACTGAAGATCACCTCGGTGTCGTTGAGCGATTGGGTCGCCGTCGACCAGGAGTTGGATCGAGAAGCCGTCTCCCATCCTCCAAGCGGTGCCGACCAGCTCAGTCTGCATCTGGAACCATACGGCTATGCGTCCATCGACTGTCTCATCGCCGACACGGGATAGAAGGGGCCAAGCGCGGGAGCGAGGGGCTGCTGGAGGGAGTGGCTGACCGGTCGACCACTAGCTGGCGACCCCCCTAAACTCAGCTCGGAACGAAGCGAGAGGTGCAAAATGACGCAGACGAGTCGCAACTGGTGTGAGGACTTCGACCATCGCGATCCCGACTTCGTCTCTAATCCCTGGCCGATCCTCGAAGCGCTTCGAATCGAGTGCCCGGTCGTGCACAGCGACCGATACGGCGGGTTCTGGCTATTGACCAGATATGAGGATGTCGCATGGGCCGCCCGCTCGCCTCATGAGTTCACCTCGGCGGTACCCGGAGTGACAAGCATCCCACCTATCCAAGGGCCACGGTCCGAGCCGAATCTGCCCATCGAGCTTGACCCCCCAGTCCATGCCCAGTATCGAGCTCTGATAAGCGCGGCGTTTCGCCGGCGCCGGATCGAGGAAATGCGCCCTGGCATCGATAACGTTGCCGGGGAGCTACTCGAGTCCATCATCCAAGAGGGCGAAGCCGACCTGGTCAGCGACTTCGCTGTGCCCCTGTCTTTGTACACCCTTGGTGCCTTCATGTCGTTACCTCACGAGGACCAGCACAAATGGCATAACTGGGTGGATCGCATGTTCGAAGGGAGCATCAGGGATCCCTTCGATGCGGCTGCCGCCAAGGGGGAGTAGTCGGCATACATCTCAGGCTTGATCGCGCTGAAACGTGAACAACCAGGGGACGACTTCTTCAGCCTCCTGCTCGAGTCCGAGCTCGACGGTCGGCATCTGACGTCGAACGAGGTGGAGCGCTTCGCAACGGTGCTCCTGATCGCGGGACACGAGACCACTTCGAAGGCGATGTCCATGAGCCTCCACTTCCTTGCTCATCATCCCCACCAGCGGCGTGAGCTGTTCGGCCAGCCAACTCTCTTCCCCCAAGCTGTCGAAGAGCTACTCCGGCTGTTTCCTCCCATTCTCCTATTCGGGAGAAACTCGACCCATGACCTCGAACTCGGCGGTGTGTCTATCAGAGAAGGAGACGTCGTGGCGCTCGGGTATGGGCCGGCGAATCGAGATCCAAACGTGTTCCACGACCCACATTCGGCACGGTTCAATCGAGATCCCAATCCCCATTTGACATTCGGTCAAGGCCCCCACCTGTGTGTCGGCGCCCATTTGGCGCGACTAGAGATGACGGTCATGCTCGAGCGGTTCCGACGATGCTCCCCGACTTCGGTCTCGACCCTGCCCGTCCCGTCGAGTGGCGGCGCGTGGCGACCAACGCGGTCTCCTCACGCTCCCCGTCTCTATCGGATCGTGACAACCTACGTGGTCCTCCGGTTCCGCTCCTGGGGTCCGACCTAGAAGTGCACCGACGAGCATGCAGCAGAAGCGAGCTCAATGAAGGTAAGGCGCGGAGTGTCGTAATCGACGGCCAAATCATAGTCATCGTGCTTTCTGAGGGTGCCCTATATGCCATCGAAGACAAATGCTCACATGGCCTGCGTGTTATCGACGGGATTGATCGTTGATGGAACCATCGAATGCGACTGCCACGGCAGCCAATTCGACCTGGGCACAGGGCAGCCCGTTAGTTCACCGGCACGGCAGCCGATTCGGACCTATCCGGTGCACGTTCGAGGCGATGATGTCTTTGTCGAGGTCTGATCCGTGTGGATAGGCGCTGGGGCCTGAGGCTCCTAGCTGGTGCGTGGCGCGATCGTTAGAGGCCGGCACATCGCGGAGTCAACGTTGTCGACGTCTTATCTGCGTTTGTCTTCGCGGTGGCTGGGTGGCAACCAGACCTTTGCGACGCAACACCTTATGGATCGTCGACACTGCCGGCGGGCGGGTCGACACCAGCCCAGTCCAGCTCGGCGTGGATACGACGAGTCTCCCCAACGAGGATGTTCTTCACGTGTCTCCACGATCTGGATCTCGACTTCGGCAAGGTATCTGCCCTGGCGCTTGCCCTCGGCCTATGAGACTTGTCCTCCAGCCCTTCGAGCCCTTCGACCAGATATCGACTTCTAGACCGGTAGTGACCTCCGAGCCCGACGTGATTCCACCAATCGAACCTGTGGAGATTCCGGGGCTGCGCAATGTCGCCTACCGGGCCCATCCGATCCCGGACCAGATCGCCGACAAGCATGCCGCCATGATGGCCACCTACGCCGGTCGGCCCGGCACTCGCTGTCGCGACCTCGTGGATCTCGTGTTGATGGCGACCACTCAGACCGTCGAAGCCGGCGCTCTCCACACCGCGCTCGTGAGCGAGCATCAATGACGAGGCACCACGCCATTTGTCGCCCTTTCGTTACTTTCCGATGACTGGCATCAGGGTTACCGAAAGGTCGCAACCACCGTCCCCGACTTCGAGATCCTGGCCGCAGCTGAAGCTGTCGAGATCGTCCGACGTTGGTGGACCGGGTGATCGCGGGACTGACCAGGAGATCGTGGGATCCGAAACGTCTGGAGTGGAAGTTGCCGTGATCCCCGAAATGGATAGTGCCCGTGTCCGCAGTTGGAGGACTCGCTCGAGCCAGCTTGGCGGCAAGACGGTAATCGGCCACACAGTGGGGAAGTCGATCGTCGTGCCTTCGGTTCCGAGCCTTCGGGAGGACTGCGAACTCGACAAGGAGGAGCCGAGCGACGACGATATCGCTGAGGCGGTTGCCTGAGGCGTAACGGTTGACTTGAACGAGACCATCCACAAACTGAAGATCACTCTGCGCTCGGTGACGCCACCGGTCTGGCGGCGAATCGTGGTGAGATCAGACCTGACCTTGGGCGAGCTGGCTCCAGTCCTGGAAGGAGCGATGGGTTGGCTCGGTGGCCACCTCCATGTCTTCGACGTGGACGGGACCAGGTACGGGACACCCGATCCCGATTGGGGTGACGACGACCTCGACGAGAACAAGTTCCGGGTGCATGAGGTGTTGCCCACGGTGGGGTCGAAGCTCCGTTGGGAATACGACTTCGGCGACGGGTGGGAACACAACGTGGTGGTCGAGAAGATCACCCCGGCCGAGTCCGGTTTCGACTACCCAGTTTGTCTGACTGGAAGGCGTGCCTGCCCGCCCGAGGACTGTGGCGGACCTTGGGGTTATGCCGAGTTGCTGGCGGTGTTAGCCGATCCGGCCCACCCCGACCATGAGCATCAGCGCCAATGGGCTCCAGCCGACTTCGACCCAGAGCGCTTCGACCCCGAGGAGGCCAACTTGGCCATGCGCTCACCACGATCTCTGGAGGGCTGGTGAGCGGCACGGGCCAGCCACGGGATGCGCTCCATGGTCCGGATCGGGTTGCATACCGCCGAGGCCAACCGCCATGGCGCCGATTGCACTGGTGTGGCGGTGCACGTTGCGGCCCGAGTGGCGGCCTTGGCCTCGGGTGGGGAGATCCTGGCCGCCGCTGACACCCGACCTTGTGCGATCCTTGGACATGTCGGCGATCGAGACCACCAAAGGTAGGGTTCGGGTGTGGACGCTCCCGTTCAGGAGTTCGTGACGAGACCCCCGGCGCCCGGGCTCCGACCGTTCGTCGACCGCTACATCGGCTATCGCCTGGGCGGTTTCCCGCCGGGCCTTCATCGGGGTCTGCCGTCGCGGCACATGACCTTCATCGTCAGCATCGGGCCACCCATCGAGGTGGTCGTCCAGACCAATCGCCACCAGGCACCACAGAATTACGGTTGTGTGCTGGGCGGCCTGCAGGCGGCTCCGGCGCTGATCGCCCATGACGGCAACCAGGAGGGTGTTGCCATAGAGATGACTCCGCTGGGGAGTCGGGCCATCTTTGGGATGCCCGCCCGTGAGCTGTGGAACCTCTCCTTGGAGCTCTCCGATGTGGTCGGCTCATCGAGAGGTGAGCTGTGGGAGCGACTTCAGGGGGTGGTTGGATGGGACCGCCGCTTCGAGGTGTGTGACCAGGTGCTTGCGGGCATCGCCGGTGACGAGCGGGTTGCCCCGGAGCTGCGGAGGTCGTGGCAGATGTTGGTCACCTCGGGTGGTCGGGTCCCTATCGGTGAGCTCGCCCCAGAGGTTGGATACACCCGTCAGCATTTGGGGCGTCTGTTCCGCGACGAGTTCGGTCTCGGCCCCAAGCTGGCGGCGCGTGTGGTCCGATTCGAGCGTGCTCGGCGGATGCTCCGCATGGTGCCCTCGTTTGTCTCGATGGCTCAGGTGGCGGTGGCATGCGGCTACTACGATCAGTCCCATCTCAACCGGGATTTCGCCGAGCTCGCCGGCTGCACCCCTACCGAGCTGCTTGTCGATGATGTACCCGCATTTCAGGGTGACGAAAGGCCGACGGGCTGAGCTCGGCCGGATGTTCCAATTCTCCAAGACGACGGCTACCCGAATGACGTAGAACTGATGGGATGAGCAACAACGACCCGACCCACGTTTGGCCGATCCTTACTTTTCGTGATTCGCTCGCAGCCATCGACTTCCTGGGCACTGCTTTTGGATTCGAGAGGACCGCCGTGTTCACCCGCGACGACGACCCGTCGGTCGTCGAGCACGCCGAGATGCGATGGCCATCGGGTGGTGGCGTCATGTTTGGCACTGCCGGCAAAGACGGCTCGCCGTTCGGACTTCGGGTACCCGGCAACGACGCGGTGTACCTTGCATGTGACGACCCGGATGCTCTCTTCGAGCGCGCCGTCGGGGCCGGGGCGACCGTGGTCCGGGGCCTCAAGAGCGAGGAGTACGGGTCGCGGGGCTTCACCGTTCGTGACCCCGAGGGGAACCTGTGGAGCTTTGGCACTTACCGCGGCGTATGAGCATGAGCGGTGACCTCCATCAGGAGTTTGGTGACCTACTGGAGACCTGGGCTGGGGCCATCGTTGCAGACGACCCCGATGCCATCGGCAGCTTTGCCGAGCCGGACTGGGTCCTAGTCGGGTCGGGAGGGATATTCCCGCGTCAGCAGTTTCTGGACTCGGTCAAATCCGGTGACATCACCCATCACACGATGAGCTTCGAGGTTCACGATGTGCGGATCTACGGAGACGTCGCGGTGGTCATCGCGCGAGGTCAGAACACCGGCGCCTACAAGGAAGAGGAGTTCCAGCTCGACGAGTGGGTCACCGACGTGTTTGTTAAACGCGATGGCTCGTGGAAGTGTGCCCTCAGCCATCTCACCGCTGCCGACGTGATGCCGAGCGGGTGAGGATCGTTTTTGGGGTACGGCCTCTCTTCTTGGTAAATCTCGTCACGTTTACGTGACGAGATTTACGCAAGAAGGGTCCCGACGCTGTTACGGTCGTGACGGCGTGGCGGGTCCTCGCGAGGAGCCGTTGGACGACACGTGGTCCTTCGATTACGAGACCACCAATTGGAGCAACCTGCTGACAACCGGCCCAAGCGCGCGGGGCTGGCATCTGTTGGCTTCCGACGATGAGACCAACACTTTGGTGCTATTCGGTGGAGGGGCATCACGCACCACTTGCACTCATGAGACTTGGCTCTTCGATACCGCCTCTGATTCTTGGGCCTTGGAACCCTAATTCCTCCGGTGGCGGCCGGTGCGAGGTATGAGACTTGCGCCAACCACCCACCACAACCTGATACCCGCCGGTTACCGTGGGTGCTCTCGCTGCAGTGCGCCTCCTCGTGTCGGTGGATCGAGGGCAGCGCCCGCCACCGCTCGCCCAGATTTCAGCACCAGCCAGATCCTCTGGCGATCCGTCAGAATCGATGGGTCCTCGAGCGGATCCCCATCGACGAGCACCAGATCGGCCAAACGCCCGAGTTCGATCGAGCCCACCTCATTCTCGATGCCCAAAGCCATGGCCCCCCCGAACGTAGCGGCCGTGAGTGCCTCTGCCGGAGCGAGCCCGTGCTCGACCATGCGAACCAACTCATGAGCCGAGCGCCACACCTCGTGTGAGTCATATCCCATTGCCAACGGAACCCCAGCCGTGCGAGCTGCCTTGAGGGTTTGATCGGCCGCTTCCACATTCAAAGCCCCTTGTCGAACCAGGAGCTCTGTCCACTGCCCGCTTTCTGCCACATCGTGGAGGAAGGAGAGCGTGGGAACCAGCACTCCCCCCCGGTGGGCGAGTAGTTCGAGCAAATCGGGCCTCTCGTGAAGGTGCATTCCATGCTCGATGGTGTCGGCTCCCTCCTCGATCGCCAAGGCGGTGCCGGCGAGACCTTCGCAATGGGCAGCCACTCGATAGCCCTGGCGATGAACCTCGTCCACAAGTGCCCGCATCTCCTCTCTGGTCACTTGCGCCGGCTTGGGGTCCTCGAGCTCCACAGATCGGGCGCCGGTCGACATGATCTTGACGAAGTCGGCTCCAGCCCTGATCTGCTCTCTAGCCGCTCGCCGCATGTCATCGGCCCCGTCGGCCAACCGATACATCTCGGGGAAGAAGCGATCACCGGGGGCGGTGGCTGAGACGATCCGACCACAAAGGAACAGCCGGGGCCCAATGAAGGCGCCAAGGCGCATCGCCTGGCGTAGCTCGAATAGGACCTCGCCGTGAGCCCCTACGTCGCGAATTGTGGTGATACCCATTCGCAGCGCCCTTCGCAGGCTCTCTGCCAGGACATGGGCCGCCGCGCCTGGCCGAAGCGGCTCGACTCCTTTGAGCGGCTCCGGAAGCGCCAGCATCGAAATGTGGGCATGAGCATCGATCAATCCGGGCAGCGCCGTTCTCCCCTCGGCGTCGATCAAACTTACGCCTACGGGAACCTCGCCGCCCAATTGGCGAATTCGTCCGTTGTCGAGCAACACCGAGGTAGGCGATGTCACCTCCCCGGCGACGAAGACCCGAGCGTTGGTGATCGCTAGGACACCGGCTTCGGGCTCGGGATCGGACTGCATGGCTGGCAACCGGCGGGCATCAGGCATGCTTTCAACCTACCCACTAGCTGGCGTCGAGCCTGTCGAGCCCAATCGCGCTCTACCGGTGCCCGCCACGGCCACAAACGTTCAACACTCCTGTCGAGGGATGTCCTCGCGGGCCGATTGCGTTCGTAAGTAGGGTGAGCGCGGGAACAGCCCGCACCAACATGAGGAGAACTCATGAGTCAGTACCTGTTGTCTACCTACGCAGTCGAGGGACAAGTACCCGGGGGGCCAAGGACGCCCGAGGAAATCCAGGCATTCATGGGGCGGATTTTTGCCCTCGAAGCCGAGATGAAGGCGAGCGGTACGTTCGTGTTCACTGGCCGACTCCACGACCCCGAGGCGGCGACTGTCGTACGCACGAGCGACGGCGGCCCGGTCATGACTGACGGGCCGTTCGTCGAGTCGAAGGAGCACATCGCCGGGTTCTACATCATCAACGCGGATGACCTCGATGTGGCCCTGGCATGGGCGGGCAAAGTCGTCGACGCCATCAACCACCCGATCGAAGTCCGCCCATTCTTCGAGATGCCGGACGCCTGAGGGCGTGACCGTCGCCACCCAAGTGACCGGTGTTGAGCGTGTGTTCCGCGAGGTATACGGCCAGGCGGTGGCGACTCTGGTCCGTGTTTTCGGCGACATCACGCTTGCCGAAGACGCTGTCCAGGACGCGTTCGTCGTGGCAAGCGAGCGATGGCGGAGCGATGGCTTTCCACCCAACCCAGCAGGGTGGATCGTTACGACCGCACGAAACCGTGCGATCGATGACCTTCGCCGTTTGGCGCGGGGCCGGGAACTCCATGAACAGCTTGGTGCTTTTGCGAGCAGCTCCCACGACCCGGATGCGGCCGACCTAGGAGAGGACGGGCGCGTGAATGACGATCAGCTCCGGCTCATCTTCACCTGCTGCCATCCGGCGTTGCGAACAGAGCACCAGCTCGCCTTGACCTTGCGGCTCCTGGGCGGCTTGAGTGTGAAGGAGGTGGCCCGCTCATTCCTGGTGAGCGAGTCGGCGATGGCGAAGCGTCTCGTCCGGGCCAAGTACAAGATCAAGGCCGCCAAGATCCCCTATCGGGTGCCAGCGGAAGCCGAGCTACCCGAGCGACTCCGCTCGGTCCTGTCGGTGGTGTACCTCATCTACAACACCGGGGTCGATGATCCTGACCGGGCCTCGCTGCGAAGCGATGCGGTTCGCCTTGCTCGGTCTCTGGTCGCGTTGATGCCCGACGAGCCCGAAGCGGCCGGGCTGCTCGCACTCATGCTGCTCAGCGAGTCGCGTATACCGGCCCGCACGGCCGAGGGAGCACTCGTGCTCCTGCGCGATCAGGACAGAACCAAGTGGGACCGGACGATGATCGAAGAGGGGCATGCAATTGTGCGCGCCTGCATTCGCCGCGACCAACCTGGACCATTCCAACTTCAGGCCGCCATCCAGGCCGTGCACTGCCAGGCCAACTCCTTCGACGAGACCGATTGGCACCAGATCGTCGCTCTCTACGATCATCTGTTGTCGGTCATGCCCACCCCCGTGGTGGCACTCAATCGGGCCATCGCTATCGGCGAGGTCGAGGGGCCCGGGCCCGCCCTCGCCGCCCTCGACGCAGTCGCAGCCGGCCTCGACCACTATCACCTGATGCACGCAGCCCGCGGCACAATGTTGCGTCGGCTCGGACAACGAGACGCAGCGAAAGCCGCTTACGAACTCGCGGCCCACCTCGCAACGACGGAAAGGGACCGACGGTTTCTCGAGCAACAGGTCGAAGAGATCGCTCAGGACAGCGCGCTATCCAGGCCCGTAACTCAGGCCCCAGTTGACTCCCGGCCAAGGTGATCGTTCTGGCGGCACACGCTACGTGCCGGCCGCCAAAACGCCTGAAGGAGCAGCCCGGTCACGGAATAGAGCATCCAGGTTCCGTCTACGAGGCTTTCAAGGACCCACTTCGTTTGTGTCTTGCCGCGAGCAAGAATCGCCATCCGGCAATTCGGTGACAGTCCGAGAGCAAAACAGTCGAGCGCTTCGCCTTCCGATGTGAACTCCTCGTGCCAGCCCTCAAATTGACCGTGAAGGTGGTGGGCGTGATCTGAAGGCCCACGCTGAAGCCGGATTCATCAGAAGGGTGTACGTCGATCCTGTTCGGTTGCTCCGTGTACTTGATTTCAGGACGTGCGAACAGCCGGGCCCTAATTCGCTCGACGGCATTCATGCCTCCTGTGACTGTTAAGGCCATGGATCATTCCTTCGCCTCAACGCGGGGGAAGCCGCAGATGGGTAAGGCTTACTTGCCCGCGCTAGGCCATTGGCGATCAGGAGGACGACCCGAATCCGCCCGTAATGTCATGAGCAGGTCGCCGAACCACGACGAGGAAACGGCGTCGGCCATCAACTCAGGACTAGGACTGAAAGGTACGCTGACGTAGCTAGGAACGAGGAGGAACACGTAGCCAGCATCCGCGAGTCGATCGAAAACGCCGGTCCGTTATCTGTCCGAGCATCCCGACGAAGCTCATTACACGGACTCTCCTTTCGATTATCCGGGGTGGCTTGGGTGACATCGCAGAAAGCCAATCAATGCCTGGACACATTCCCTTCAGGAGGATTGACGCTCGCCTCAGGGCGGCGCGCTCGATCTGGATATCGACGACGCGCCCGGATCGGCGACCACACACCACCCCGATTTGGTTCTATTGGGATGGCCGGGTCCTCTACTTCAACGTGGGCCGTACCACCCAAAAAGCGCGCAACCTCAACGAGGTCGCGTGGGTCGCGGCTCATCTAGGTGACGGCGACGACGCATTGATCTTGGAAGGAGCGGTGGTGCCGATAGACGACCGCGTCGAGTTAGAGCGGGTCGACCACGCCTATCGGCAGAAGTATGTGGATCCTCATTCCGGGGCAACGGCCCGATTCCCCGAAACAGAAGCGGATATTCCATACCGGCTCGAAGTGAGGCGAATGATGGCTTGGGAGTACGGAGTGGTGGCGACGAGGACCGACTTCCTACCCCAAGAGACCGGAGGTTGGGCCCAGATCTCGCCTGTCAAGATCTAGCTACCCCGCGTGGACGCCCGCATCAAACATTGGATTGGTCGAAGTCTCCAAAAACGCCTGGTTCTCGAGGGGGGCTGCTCCGTCACTGCCGGTAGGTTGCGGGGCATGGAGGTGATCGAATGAAGCTATTGGACGGTGTCCGATCAGAAGGCGTCGCGACCGATCGGCTGCGGGTGCACTATTTGGAATCGGGTCCTGCGGGTGGGGAGCCGGTGGTCATGATTCACGGCAACCTTGCCACCGGGCGTTTCTTCGAGCATGTGATGGCCCAGGCCCCGGATCGGTATCGGATGATCGCTCCCGACATGCGCGGCTTCGGAGACACGGAAGCCAGAGGGATTGACGCCACGCGTGGGCTGCGAGATTGGG
>JBOGEX010000075.1:0-25330 GCA_050741915.1 Acidimicrobiia bacterium | reverse complement strand
GTTTCAATCGCTCGCCGGTCGCGGCTGACGAGGGTGAGGTGATGATGGGCCGCAGTGGCTCCGACAAGACCGTCGTATACCGCGCCGCCGCTGATTTCCAGCGCAGCCAGCCGGTCGACCAGACGGCGGGCAGCCGCCTCCGGGAGAAAGCGCGATTCAGGAAAGTTCGTTCCAAGGATCTCCGCAACCTCCGCTGGTCGGCGGCGCGCAGGGGCGGGCAGACGTGTCAACACCGAGTAAGTCTCGAACCAGGCGTGTCCGGCCAGCCCCAGCAACTTGCGATCGAGGAACTCGAGGACGTGGTCATGAGCCTCGTGTCCCGCTACTACCAGCGCCACCGCCACGCTGGTGTCGACCAGCAGCGGGGTTCGGCTCACTTCTGGTCAGCTAGCCGCAGGGAGCGGACGTCCTCGTCGGTCAGCGAAAGGGGCCCTTCGATCACCAGCCGGCCACGTCGACGTGTCGCTCCATTTCCAGCCGCGACTTCGATTCGGATCCCTGCCCCATCGAGGGTGAGCTCCACTGGTCCCGGCGCCAGTCCAACCGCGTCTCGCAATGGTTTGGGAATTACCAGTCGGCCTGCCTTATCAATGGTTGAATGCATACCAAAATGATACCATGACCATTCATAAGGTCTGGATGACCTCATAGCCGTCCTCGATGCCCAAGCTGATCGCCATCGACCTCACCCCGTCGCGGTTGCACTTGAGCCAATCAATCAAGGGAATTGAACGCTCCATCCAGATCCGCTGTGCGCTACGGAACACCTCGACATCTGCCTCGTTCAGCGTGTACACATCTTCCTTGCTGGCCGAGATCAGCAGCAGCAACTCGAAGCGAGATTCGTTATACGCGAGGTAGTCGGCCCATGCCAATGCCGTAGCGATCGAGTGATGAGCTGCAGTGAAGCAGGTGAAATCGACCACGAACCCGTTTTCGTCGAGCGCCACCGAGGCGTGAGCACGTTTGAATCTATTGTTGATAGCGAAGGCAGCCGACACACCGTCGGCGAACCCCGAGATCCGCAAGGGATCCAAGTCTTGGAGGTGCACGGGGTCGTGATGTCCGCGACGCGGTCCAAATCTTCTTCGTGAGGACTTCATCGCCTCGTTCTACGGGCTGAAGCGATCAACGCCAGATCCCTCTTTCGCGCTCTCCCTCCTTAGAGGCTTCGATAGCGACGTGCTGTTTGCCCGTAGTGCTCAGCGCAGCTCATTACGGAGAAAGTCGAGGAAGCCTGACGGGTTGAACACCGGCAATTGTCCGCCCGGGGCAAGCAGGTGTTGATCGCCTGAGACCAGGACGGCCGAGTTGGCAGCGGCGATAGCGATCGGGTAGTCGTCGCCGGGATCGAAGGAGCGGACTGACGGCGCACCTACGGGGTCGGCAGTAATTGTTGCCGTGGTCGCCAACAACTCGACAACCTCGTCGGCCTCCTCGGATGTGACCCTGCGGCGGAGCTTGGGGTAAGCCATGGCTCTTTCCAACTCAGTAAGCAGCCGCGGAGAGACGATCTCCTCGAACTCTCCCCGTAGACCCGCAATATTGCGTGCCGGTTTGCCTTCAGGCGAGAGAAGGGCGGAGACGATGACGTTTGGGTCGAGAATCGCCTGGATCACTTATCGGCGATGCCGGCGGCTGGCGTGCTGAGCCTCGGCAGCAAGCTCCATTGCTTCGTCTTCGGGAACCCGATTCCTCATCCACAACCGCTCGACGGGGTCAAAGCCCAGATGCTTTCGGAGCGCCTCCAAGCGATGGTTGTCAGGATGCCCGCGAGCAGTGCGTTGATCCGGAGACGCGTGTGAAGAAAGCCGGTCGTCAACCCTGCAAGCGCGCCAAGCGGCGAGGCTGGCAATGCAGAAACCCGATGAGCACCCAGCGTCTAGGAATAGAAGCCAGAGAACCCGAATCCGCTGATGATTGACACCACCAAGGAGGCAATGACCAGGACCCTTCTGCCGCTATAGGTAAATCTCTCCGCGGGGTGCGACGTTGACGACGAGCACTACCAATTCGTCGTCGAAGATTTCATACACGATCCGGTAATCGCCGACTCGCACCCGCCATGCGGGCGGCTGGACGGCAGAGAGTTTGGTCGCTCCTCGGGGACGTGGCTCATCACCCAGCGACTGAATCGTTCTCTTGATTCTTTCGTAACCTCGGGGGTCGCCATGCCGGATTCGGCTGAGCCCTCGCTCAGCTCGTCTTCCGAGCCGAACCCGGTACATCCGCCTTCTGCCGCTCGATGGAGATGAATGCCGACTCAGCTGGGCGGCCGGGGTCGCCTTCGGTCCGAGACCTGAGAATGGCTACCACATCCTCGAGGTCCTCCAACTGGGCCTGGAGATCGTTCCACCTGCCGACAGAGATCACAACTGCGAGCGGATGTCCTCGGTCGGTGATCAGCAGCGAGTCATCGCCAAGCTGAGCGAGCTCTGCACGGATCCGATCGCGTAGCTCGGTTTTCGGAATCACCTTGGTGGCCATGCCTCAACTGTACGTTATAACGTACGGACTAGCAAGCTCCCACTCGGGCAGCGGACACCGGCACGTCACCGACGCAGCTCCTGACGGAGAAAGGCCAGAAAGTCGGAGGCCTTGAACACCGGCAGTTTTCCGCTCAGGGCTAGCAGATGTTCGTCGCCAGAGACCAGCACGGCCGAGCTGGCAGCGGCGAGAGCGATCAAGTAGTCGTCGCAAGGATCGGAGGTGCGGACGGGAGGCGCGTCGTTGGGATCGTCAATCACCCTGGCAATGGTCGCCAACAACTCGACCACCTCGTGTGCCTCTTCGGATGTGACCCTGCGACGGAGCTTGGGGTAGGCCAGGGCTCTTTCCAATTCGGCGAGGAGCAGCGGCGAGACAATCGCTTCGAAATCCCCCTGCAGACAGCCGCGCAATACCGCAGCCGGTGTGCCCTCAGGCGAGAGAAGGGCGGAGATGATGACGTTGGGATCGAGAACTGCCCGGATCACCTATCGGCGGTGGCGCCGAGTGGCGTGTTGAGCCTCGACGGCAAGCTCCATCGCTTCGTCCTCGGGAACCCGATTCCGGTCCCACAGCCGCTCGACGAGGCCAAGGCCCAGATGCTCCCGCAGTGCTTCCTCGATCAGCTCGCTGTCGCCCTTCCCGGTACGGGCGGCGTGAACCTTCACAGCTCGGAGGATCTCTTCGTCGATTGTCAGGGTCGTACGGATCTTGGACATAGACTTATCCTACCATCATGATGCGTTTGCATCATGATGCTTCGGCTTCGATCGGACCAGCTCTCCTAGTCGGGACCGCCAGTTTGAGGGATCCGTGTTGCTAGTCGGGCCGGTCCCGTCTGTGGGCGACCCGAAGGATGATTACCTCGTGCAGTTCTTCATCGATGCGATAAAGAACGCGATAGGTGCCGCGACGAGCACTCCAGATGCCTTGGAGCTCGCCTCGGAGCGGAGCGCCTATGCGGCTCGGATTTTCCCGCAATGGTCCGGTGATGAAGTCAATCACCGCAGCCGCCACAGCTTCCGGGAGGCGTTCGCCAATCGCTCGGGCCGCGGGCGCTGTTACGACGAGCTCGGAGGCAGCCTCACTCAATAGGCCGGAGTGCCCTCACCGCGTCGACTCCCCGAATCACGTCACCCGCCAAATAGGCTCGATGGGCTTCGACGAGCTCAGCAACCGCCTCGGTATCTTCCAGCACTGCCAGCGTCTCCTCGAGCGACTCGAGATCATCAGGACTGATCAGCACTGCGGCTGGCGTCCCATTGCGAGTGACGACCACTCGTTCGTGATGGGCTTGTACACGCTCAATGAACTCGGAAAACCGATCTCGGACAGTGCGCAGCGACTCGCTCACCATGGCCACAATTGTGCCACATGTTCCGACCAAAGGCGAGCCTGGCGCTTCGATGAGCTTCGGGGCTCAAACCGAGCGCGTTCCGAAGGAGAGTCTCTCGCCCGAATCAGGTTTCTCCCTGATTTACAGGGGAGCTTTTCGGTCCGATATTTGATTGCGTGGACGTTGTTTGGGAGCAAGGTGGTCTCAACCTGGCCTTGCGCGCGTTGTTGCTTGCTTTCCCGATCTACGTCTGCTTCCGCAAGGAGAGAGTCATCCTGGCGCTTGTCGGCCTGGCCGGGATCATCTATCCGATCCTGGCCGTGTTCGCAATCGTGGGGGCCTCTCGCCTGGGCAAGCCGAACTCACCCTGGGCCCTGCGCCATTACCCGCCGGAAACTCTTCAGGTAGCTGCGCAGCGACACCGTGTGGTTGCCGCCCCTCTACCTCCCTCGGGGAAAAAGCCGGAGAGTTCGAACGTCGCCGAAAGCGGCCCTGGCCCGCTACGGCGCAACACCATCCTCGAATTTCTCGGCGAGGCAGTGAACAGGGGAGTTCTCGACGAAGCCGCCCATCGCCGACTTCTCGACTTCCTTCACCAACCCGTGCCGAGTGCGATTCCGGATCTCGAGGTCCCGGCGGTCACTCTCCCCGCGGCTGCAGATCTCGAGCCATCCCCGACCGTCGTTCAAGAGGCGGTCGCGCCGCCTGTCGAGTCCAAACCACCGGTCTCGCCTCCACCGGTCGAACCAACAGCACCACCGCAGTCGGGACCCTCGGCCAAGTGGCGGACTCATGTAGGCAGCATGGGCGAGGCAATCGCCTCCGATCTCGCCCTACACGGGTTCGTCTATTTCGGGGTGCTACTCACCTTTGTTGGCGTCTTCGGCTTCCTTCTTTTCGCTTTTCGCGATGTCCCCGACGCGGCGCAGCCCTTGGTCGAGCTGGTAATCGCGGTCATCTTCTTTGTCTGGGCATGGGCCCTGCGGCGGCGAGGAGCGGCGCAGGTTGCCAAAGGCATGGAGCTTCTGGGTGGATTGGTCCTCCCGATCGTCGTGTTTGCCGGCTTGGTCGACAACGCTCCGATCCCGCCCGACTTTCGGGGCGGAGCTCTCATGGCCGCCATGGTCACGGCGTCCCTGCTCCTCTCGTTGGCCTATGCCTGGTGGAGCGGTCGTCACAAGGGCTCGGCCCTCGCCTACCTGGTCGGACCGCAGATTTGGCTGGCCGCGCTCGTCCTCGGATTCATCTTCAAGACCGACGAGCCCTTGGTGGGGGTGGCTATCACCCATCTGGTCTCCTTCCAGCCCGCGCTGGCTGCCGTCGCCCTCACTGCCACGCTGGCGGCCTTTGGGCTCCGCGCTGAATCGCGGCTGGCGGGCCCCACCGCGTACGCGGCGATGCCGGCCGCGATCGTGGCCTACCTCCTCACCGTCTCGCTCTCCTTCAACGAAGGCTGGGTGCGGCCGGTGCCTGTTCTTCTGGCGGGCGCGTCCACGCTGATTACGGCTGAGTTGTTGGGTAAGCGGTTCGCGCAACGTCGAGTCGTCTCCGTTCTTCGACCGCTTCTCCTCGCAGCCACCCTCGCCCCCCTGATCCCGATCTGGGGTCTGGCCTGGACCGGGGTCGCCATGGTTCTGAGCTACCTGCTCGTCCTCGAATGGGATCTGAGGGATAACGAAGCGGGACAATGGGACATCCCGGTCGCCCTGGTTGGCGTCATCGTCGGGTTGGGATTGTCGGTGGCGGAGCCGTGGACGATGGTGGCGGCGTGGGGGACGGCTGCGATGTGGGCTCACACCCGGCGCATCTCCAGCTCCCCGGTGGCGAGCGAAACCTCGCGCCTGGCAACGATCGTCGCCGTGGTCGCGCCTGTCGGTTGGGGATGGGGTCTGCTGCGGGCGATGCCCGACGACTGGGCCTGGTTGCTGCTGAGTGTCGTCGTGTTGGCCGGGGCGACGACCGCGCGTTGGTTGCGCAGCGACGATCGGTTCTGGATTGACTGGCCGACGGCCAGCGCGACCCTCATCGCACTGGGAGCAACGGGTAGTTGGGTCCTCACCTCCGTGTCGAGCTACTCGCCACTGCTGCTTGTGGGGGCCATCGCGACCTCCGCCGTCGCCCTCGCTGTTACACCAGGCTCGCCAGTGCGCAGGGTGTGGCTCGTGAGCAGCACCCTCACCCTGGCTCTCGCGGTCGGGTTAGACGGTGCGGCGGTGACTTCCACGACTCGGCCGGTCATCTGGTCGATCGTGGGTCTGGTGTTGGTGATCGCCGCCACGCGGTGGAGGGCGGATGGTGCCCCACACCTGGCGCTAGTTGGGCACTTGGTCGGTCTGGGAAGTCTGCTTCCGGTCGGCTCTCAGGGTGGAGAGGCTCTGGTGCTCGGTGCCTGGACACTCGGCTGGTTGACCACAGTCATCGCCGGCGAGACCGAGAGCGCTTTCAGCAAGTTCTTGCAGTACGTCGCCCAGAGCTTGGGCGAACGTTCCGGACCCTTCGTCCAGGGCTTCTCCCAGGTCATGCTGGCCGCCAGCGTTCCGTTCGCGATGCTGGAGACGGCTCAGCTATGGGAAGGCTTCGCACGCAACCGTGCCTGGAGCGGCGTCGCACTCGGGCTGCTCGGGATCATTTACGCAGTCGTCGCTCGCGGGTTAATCGGACGCCGGCCTCTTTCCGCGGTACTCGCCGCCGGGGCCATGGTGCTCTCGGTGATTGGTGTGGCTGTGGCCGCTCCCGAACCTTGGGAGTCGATCGCCACCGCCGCCTTCTCGATCGTGGTGGCGGGGTTGCTGGCGGGAGAGCTCCGCAAGACCGGCTTTGTCTGGTTTGCCTGGCTCATGTCCTTCGTTCTGGTGGTGTTGCTCGCCAACCGCGCAGGAGTTCCCGTCCGATCACTTGACATGGTCTCGTTGGTCTGGGGCGCTGTCCTCTTGCTCGGCGGACTGATTTTCGATGATCTGAGAGCGGGTCGACGGCAAACCGGCGAAGGGCTGCGGACAGCCGCCGTCGTTCCCCCGGTAGTGCTCGGGGCGCTGGCGGTTCCCCTCAGCCTGGGACCCACCTTCTCGCAAGGTGGCCCGGTGTTGGGCTGGTGGTCGTTGGCAACCGCGGCCCTCTGTTTCGTGGTTGCCGCCCTGCTTCGGGTCGGAGCGGTGTCGGTGGCGGCCTACGCACTGGTCGTCGTGGCCGTCACGACCCTCTGGTCGCCGTCACCGCTGGATGAGCCCTCGCGGTTCGTGCCCATCGCAGCGGGCTTGGTGGTCATTTCCTTCCTCGCCGACCGTCTCTGGTCTCGTCCTGCCTCTAGGACTGTTTGGTTGCGCTGGGATCTACCACCACTGGCAGTGGCGCACTTGGTGGCGGGGGTCGCGCTGGTCCGCGCGGTCGAGTTGGGAACGGTCCCGTCGACCGCGATCGGGTTGGGCGTGTTGTCGTTCCTGGTCGGGGTAGGGCGTCGGAACCGGATCTGGGCCGAAGCCGGCAATTTGCTCACCCTGCTCGCCGCCGCCCAACTCGGGTCGGGCTGGTTCGCACTTGCGCTCCTCGCCACCGCGGTGCGAGGACTGGTGAGCGCGGTCTTCACCTCAGGCCAGGCGCGCGCCTCCTATCAGGCCATCGCCGCCGCCGCCGCCGGGTGGGCCTTTCTGGCAACGATCAGGTGGCAGGGCTGGAGCGCCGCCGAAGCGGTTTCGGTTTCGGCGCTCGTGTTTGGCGGTTTGGCGGCGACGATGGGAGCGCTGGTCCGGGTCACCCGACTGGGCCGTGACTGGATTGCGACCGGGGGCGGTCTGGCGATGGCCGGGATGGTGGCGACCAGCCTGGTGGCTGCCGCTGGCTACGTCTCGGGGCCGGCAGTGGCCGCGGGGTTAGGGCTGTTTGCGCTCGGCTGTGTCCTGGCCGCGGCAACGATCGGCGCTTGGCTCCACTATCTGGCTGTGCTCGCCACGACGGGGGCGTGGATAGCACTCGTTACCGGTCTGGGTTGGAACGCGGAGATCGCGGCTGTTTGGACAGCTCTCAGTTTTAGCACCATGTCACTGGTGGTGGCCGCCATCGCGCGCCGGCGGCAATCGAGAGCGGCCGCTGACGAATCTGCCGCCGACTGGTCATCAGACACCTACGTCCTCCGGGCTTGGGCGCTGGTGGCGGCGGCTGGAGTCCTAGGGGCGATCGGTCTCGCCCTCCCCTCGGGGGATCGGCGGCCGACCTGGCTGGTGTTGGCTTTGGCGTTGGCTTTCCTGACGGTCGGCCTGGCCGGTCAGGCGCAACCTTTGCGCTTGCCCTGGCTTCGTGACGCCGGGGGACTGACGGTGACCGGCGCCGTTACAGCTCTGGCTTACGCCCTCGGCGCCACCACCCACACCATCGCGTTGTCGACGCTGGCGCTGGGGACCGCCGCCACCGCCGTTTTACTCGCGACGCGTCGCCTTCAGTGGTCCTTGATCTGGCAGCGGCCGCTGATCGTGACCGGCAGCATCGCCAACGTCACGTCCTTCGTGCTCGCCACTGCCCTCTGGCCCCGGCGCGACCTGGCCTTCGCAGTGCTGCTGGCATTCGGAGTTCAGGCGGTGGCCGCCGGTCTGGTCTTGGCCCGGCCGGGGATTCTTGCCCTGGGCCCGCCGTTGATCTCGATCGCATTCCTGGGCATGGCAGTCGAGACCTTCACCGCCAGCGCCCAGTGGTACACGGTCCCAATCGCGGCCACGCTGCTGGTCGAGGTCGAGATCGGGCGGTGGGGCCAGCGCCGCGGGAAGCTCGGTCCCGACCCGGCACAGTTGCGCCTACTCGAGTGGGCCGGACTCGGGCTCTTGACTCTGTCGCCACTCGCCGAAATGTTCGCGGGAGGAGTCGGCTTTGGCTTCCTTGCCTTTGGCTACGCCGCCGCCGTTCTGGTTTGGTCGTTGTTGACCCGGGTCCGTCGTCGTTTGATAGCCGCCCTGGTTCTCGCCACGATCAGCGCCGCACTCACCATCTCGACGGCGGCCGCCAGCCAAGCGCCTCCTTCGGCCTTCTTCTGGATCATCGCCGCGGGAGCCGGCCTGGCACTGATGCTCACGATGGGCCTTGTCGAGTCGTACCGCTCGAAGTCGGGGACGATCATGCGTCGCCTCGAGGTGCTGACCGCGGGTTGGGAATGACGAGCGTTTACGAGCTCAGACCCGCCATGCTTCTCAGCACGTAACGCCCTCTGGCCCAGCTGTCGCCGCGTTCTTGCGATGGGCCTTCCTGTCGCTCACGGGATATGGTGTTCTACGGCGTGGCAAACCTGGTCTATCTGATGCTTGCTTCGGTCGACGGCTTTGTCGCCGACGAGAACGGGAACTTTGATTGGGCAGAACCGGACGAGGAGGTCCATGCCTTCGTCAATGATCTGAGCCGCTCGGTCGGAACTCACCTCTACGGTCGGAAGATGTACGACGTCATGGCGGTGTGGGAAAACCTGCCCGACTTCGATACCCAGCCGCCCGTGATGCAGGACTTTGCCCGCAGCTGGCAAGCGGCAGAGAAGGTCGTTTTCTCGAAGACCATGCAGGACGTTCGCACCGACAGAACCCGCCTGGAACGGAGCTTCGACCCCGAGAAGATCGCGGCCCTCAAACAGTTGTCGAGTTCCGATTTGTCTGTGAGTGGTCCCGGCCTCGCCGCACAAGCGATAGGAGCCGGACTCGTCGACGTTTTACACATCTTCTTGGCTCCCATGATCGTCGGCGGCGGCAATCGCCTGCTGCCTGACCGGGTGCGGTCAAAGCTCGAACTGCTCGACCAGCGGCACTTCGAATCTGGGTTCGCCTATGTCCATTACCTCACGGTTCAATGAGGCGTTCAGCCCAAGAATCTGAGCGCTGAATGAGCCGGACTCGTTTCAGCTCTCGGTTCGCTATTTGCCGATCTCGTCAGCGAGGGCCCGCAGGAGTGGCAGCGTCGCGCGGTCCTTGGGTCGATCGGCCGCTTCCTTGCTGCGAATGATGTCATTGAGGGCTGCGACGCGCACCACGTAGCCGCTCAGCTCAAACTCCATGCTCGCGGCGAGGAGGGCGTTGTAGTCAGTGAGGGCGGCCGGGGCGAATGTCAAGTCGAGATCACCGCAACGAGTGGTCATGTTCAGCATCGCCATCGACTCGAGGATGGCGGGGTGAGGATCGAAGGCGACACCTTCCGGATCATCGGCCACTCTGAGGCGCGCATCGAGGTTGCGCAAAGCTTGAGATAGCCGGGCGAGATTGTCCGGATCCCTTCTTGGCACGATGTCGACGTCGTTGGTCATGGCTGGTGACCCATGCAACACCGCCCCCAGGCCACCAACCAGGACACACTCGACTTGATATTCGGCGAGCACCCGGAGGATGCACTCGGGATCGAGCGGGGCGGGCATCAGTCGCGGCGACGGGCAGTGGCTCGCAGCCGACTTAGGTTGGCAACCGAGGCCAGACGTTGGGCAGGAGAAAGGGCCAGCTGTTGTCGAATCTGCGAGCGATCGACCTCGACCGGCTCCACGGACATGACGAGGGCAAGGTCGCAGGCAAGCAGCAGCCGGACCAGGGTCGACAACCGGGGTTCATCCTCTCCCGTTTCCCACCTCGAAACGGCCGGTTGTTTGGAGCCCAAACGTCTAGCGAGCTCGGTCTGCGAAAGCCCGGCTTGGGCACGGGCCTTCTTGATCAGCTCGGCCAACGCGCCGTTATCGCTGGCCGCGATTTTCGTTCTCACAGATACTGTTGGTCGGGTCATATCGCTTAGATTATACTGTCAATACTGTAATCATTATAAAAGTAGGGACCACAGTGGAATGAAGAGAAAGGGGTTGTCGCCAGGGATGTCCTTCTTGCGGTTCTACGCTCCCCGATATGGCGTTTAGCGAAGATCAGCTCCAGATGATCGATCAGAGTCGCGAGATAACGATCGAAACCCGGACCGGTTTCGGCCGCCGGCGCACTGATTTGGGTCGTCGTGGATGAGGATGAGGTTTTCGTCCGCTCGGTGCGCGGAGCATCGGGGAAGTGGTACCAGCGGACGCTCGCGAACCCCGAGGTCGCGATTGTCGTCGGCGACACGATGATTCCTGCAAGGGCGACTGCGGCCACGGACAATGGATCGATCGAGCGGACCAGTGATGCTCTACGTCGGAAGTATCGGGGCCGGTCGCTCGAGGCGATGTTGAAACCCGAGATTCTGGATACCACCCTGCGTCTGGATCCCTCCTAGCGGCCCTTCGACGGCGTGGGTCGGCAACACTCTCACGCCGCCGATTGAATTGTTCTGCAGAGCAATCCGACGATCTCGGAATCGGCGACCTCCTGACAGGCGAAGGATCGCCACCTCTCGAACTCGGACTCGTCTAATCCGTCATCGCTGACTGGACCGATGTTCCCGCACTTCCACGACTGAAAGCCTCCAAGATCGACGGTCTCGATCCGGGATGAGCAGATCGTGGCTGACTTGCTTCCGGTGCGGCGCTGGCACCTCATTAGTCCGCGGGCCTCGTCGTTCCGATTTGGCATATTTTCCTGCTGCAAAGATTCGTGCAGGTGCCGATTTGACGAGTCCGTTTCTGAACCTGGCTTTGGTCGCTCACGTCGATCACGGCAAGACCACGTTGGTCGACGCCATGCTCGGGGCCACCGGCGTGTTTCGCTCCCACGAAACCCCGGTGGAGCGCGTCATGGATTCCTCCGATCAGGAACGCGAAAGGGGGATCACGATCCTCGCCAAGGCAGCCTCGGTGATGTGGAAGGGGACTCGCATCAACTTGGTGGATACCCCCGGCCATGCCGACTTCGGAGGTGAGGTCGAACGAGCGCTGGCGATGGTCGACGGGATCCTGCTCCTCGTCGATGCCGCCGAGGGTCCGCTTCCTCAGACCCGTTACGTCCTGTCGAAAGCGCTCGACCTCCATCTGCCGGCAGTCCTCGTACTCAACAAGGTCGACCGACCCGACGCTCGGCCCGACGAAGTGATCGAGGAGATCTACCAACTCTTCTTCGACCTCAGCACCACCGACTCTCACATTGAGTTTCCCATCGTCTCCACGATTGCCCGCGAAGCCCGGGCCGTGCATGGGATCGGGGTGCCAGGTCCGGATGCCGATCTCGCCCCCCTGCTCGACACCATCATCGAGCACATCCCGGTGCCCAGTGGAGATCCGGCGGCTCCGCTCCAGGCCCTGGTCACCAACCTCGACTCGTCCGACTACCTCGGCCGCCTCGCCATCGGCCGGGTGGTGGAAGGCACCCTCCGCGCAGGGCAGATGGTGGCCCTTTGTCACGCCGATCCCTACGAGCTCCCTCTGCGGAGAAGGCTGTCGGTGCTGATGGGCTTCGAAGGACTGAAGAGGGTCGACGTCGAGGAGCGAACCGCCGGCGACCTCTTTGTGATCGGAGGATTCCCCGAAGTCGAGATCGGAGACACCCTGGCCGACCCCGAGAATCCCATGGCCTTGCCAAGACTCGAGGTGGACGAACCCGTACTCCGGATGACCTTTGGGGTCAATACTTCGCCGATGGCCGGAAAGGACGGCGGCAAGTTCCTCACCTCCCGTCACATTCGCCAGCGCCTCGACAGCGAGGTGCTCGGCAATGTCTCGATCCGGATCGGGCCTACCTCCTCGCCCGAGGTCATCGAAGTCGCCGGCCGCGGTGAACTGCAGCTGGCGGTCCTGATCGAGTCGATGCGACGGGAAGGCTTCGAGATGCAGGTGAGCCGGCCGGAAGTGATCCTCCGCGAAATCGACGGCGTTCCGCACGAGCCGGTCGAACGGGCGGTGATCGATGTACCGGACTTGCACGTCGGGACCGTCACCCAGGCAGCCGCGCCCCGCAAAGGCACCGTCGTCGAACTCCGGCCCGGAGATCGAGAGCGCACCATTGTCACCGTGGTCGCCCCCGCCCGAGGGCTGCTCGGTTTCCGCTCGCAGTTGATGAGCGCCACCCGCGGGACTGCGCTCATCCACCAGCATCACGACGGATGGATGCCGTGGGCGGGCGAGCTACCCCATCGAGCCGGGGGAGCGATGATCTCGGATCGGGCCGGGACCACCACGGCCTATTCGCTCGACAATCTCCAAAAGCGCGGTGAACTCTTTGTCGGTGCTGGAGAGGATGTCTATGAAGGAATGATCATCGGTGAGAACTCGCGGACCGCCGAGCTACCCGGCAATCCCACCCGACCCAAGCAGCTCACCAACATCCGCACTGTCAATGTCGACGAAGCGATCAATCTCCGACCCCATCGCCAGCTCACCCTGGAGATGGCGATCGAGTGGATCGCCGCCGACGAGCTGGTCGAAGTGACCCCCAAATCCATCCGGGTCCGCAAACGGTATCTCACGGAATCGGATCGCAAGCTCGCCGCCAAACGACCTGGGCATTGAACAAAGGGTTCCAGGGCAGCTAATTACGGTGGACCAAGCTCGACCTTATCGTGCCTTGCCGCCGTCACTCGGCGACTACGACAAAGTGGATCTCGCCCTCGTAGTTGTCGTCCCATTCGTTCGACCAGTCGCGCAGACCATAAGTCACTTCGACGTTTACTCGCTGCGGCGCGAGAGGGTCGATAGATGCTTCCAAACCAACTTCCAGCTTGCCTAGATGGTGGTCGTTGCGCGGCGAGAAGGAAACGTCAAACCCGCGGAGGATGGCGGCGGCCTGCGTCACTGGGTCGGAGAAGATGACTTCTCCGGTGTCGGTGCGTGGACCAAATCCTTTTTGTCGGTTGAAGCTGATCGTTCCGTTACGTATTTGCATGGCTCGTTATCCCTTGTCGTGATTGTGCGGATGGTGATGATGTCTCGAGTCGTCTTCGTGTTGGTGATCTCGGCGGGGCTCCTCCTCTTCGGGGGATGGTTCGCCGCCGACCGTGCCGACATGAAGGAGGAAGCGGTCGTCGGAGGTGCGCTCGATCAGCCAGGTCCGAGCGGGGATGCGGATTCCGGCCCCTATGACCTGCGCGGTCACTTCGCTGAATCCGACTTTGAGGGCTCCTAGGTCAAGCCTGCGTCCGCGCGCGAGCTCACCTCCCCGAGAAACGAACCAACGAATCCTGCCTCCGTGGTCCCCAGCCCCAGTGGCTGCGACGGTGATGATCCGTTCGAGCTCCTGGCTTGTGCGCCCACCTCCGGTGCCGACCAAGACCAGCTCTGGCGTCTCCGGCGGTTGTGGTGCACGGTCATCGCAGTCGCCTTTCCAATAGCCGACTCCGGTCGCGATCCCGCTCGTTACGAGAACGCGATAGTTGGTTTCACGTCCCATCGCCGCGATCCGGCGGGGAACCCTGAGATGATTCTGCCTCTGGCGAGGAGCGAGACCCCGCCAAGTCCCGGCCCGATCTTGCCACTGCACCAGCGACCAAAGACTCTCGCCGTTCCCTTGAGTCTCGAGGTTCCATTCCAACCGCATGACTGATGCGTCGTCGTCTGGTTGGCAGGTGACCTCGACCTCGGGCGAACGAGGTATTTCCCAGTTCTCGATCTCGTCGTCGCATCGATAGAGGACAAGCCGACGCGCGGCCGGAGTGAACGCGACCGCTTGTCGAACCCGCAGCGGCCATGAAGCGGGTTGTTGACACCCACATCCGAGTTCATCGATGAGCAGACATTCGCGGCGGAGCACGCGGCCTTCGCTATCGCGGAACTCGATCGTGTAGTCAGACGCGCGTCCCGTGTTGATACGAGGGCGAGCGTCGAAATGAAACGACGGGTGGAGGACGGCGCGGTCCCGGTAAATGTCGAGTCGGAGGAAAAGCTTGGGCTGTTTGACCGGGATCCATTCGCCGTCCCTTCGCAGTGCGGTCGAGCTCGCTATGGCGGCTCCGCCGCTGACCGGGCTGCCAGGAATAGCGCTCATCAGGGCCTTGTAGGTGTATGGGCTAATCCAATTGTTGGGCGAGTAACCCATAAAGTCGTGATAGGTAGCGGGCCGTTTTACCGTGCCCAAAGTGGTCGTCGGGTCAAAGCCATACTCGCCGATCGAGTCGGAGTCGTAGCCGCTGTACACGGGGTAGCTGTCGTCGGCGTTGCGGGGCGTGGCGCAGCGGGTGACATTGTCGCACGGGGCATGCTTGCGCCCGAGGGCGTGGCCGATTTCGTGAGCCGCGAGGCCTGCGGCGAATACTCGCCCCACGCCCACTCCGCCGCCCCCGCATCCGCCGACCGAGCCGGTGTTGAGCCCGGGTCCGAAAAGTCCGTAAACAACGTCGTCGGAATCCCCGACGAAGTCGGCCAACGCATCCTTCATGTCACCGAGTTTGTCGCAACCTTCGTTGATGTCTGACTCAACATCCTCGTCATATTCCATGGTTCGGTAGTCCGTGATCATCACTTCCGGAATCGGGTAGACGAGGTCGAGGAAGCTGAAGGTGTCTACAAATTCCGTCTCGCTCGGAGCTGCAAGGTCCTCCGGCGTCGCGTCGTCGACCACGTCGTCGCCGGTGTATTCGATTCCTACGGCCAGCACTCGCAGCGCCGGCTGTTGCAGGTACTGCACGGTCGATTCCAACGGCGCCGACATTTGGGTTGGGTCGAACGCGTCGAAAACGGTGGCCAGGAGGTTCACCTCGCCGAGGCTTTGGGCCTCGGGAATGAGGAAGTTGAGGGTGTGGGTGCGGGAGCCACGGTCGATCGAGCTGTCTCGGCGAGGTGTGATCGGTTCGATGGGGTTGAGAGTGTTGCTCCCCGCCGCGTTCCAAACAGTGAGACTCCCCGAAAGGGTCGAGATCGGGGTGAGACCTGAGGTGGCGTCGTAATCGACGTAGAGCCTCACTACGGTCGGTTTGCCGGCGACGAGCTGTATTGAGTTGTCGGGGAACACATTGGGCAAGTCGAGGTGGCCGGCACTTCGGAAGAGCTGGATCGCCTGGGTGATTTCGGCTCCCAGGATGACAAGGTCACCGCGAGCCTCACCGGGGCCAGGCGGTGTCACCGTCTCCAGATCGGCCAGCACTGCCACGTCGATGAGACCGGAGTAAGCATCATCCCACTCGTTGCTCCAATCACGCAGGCCGAACCTGCCAGTGAGAGTTACTTTGGTCGCGTCATCGGGGTCGATTGAGGTGTTGATTTCGACCTCGAGCCGTCCCAAGTGGTGATCGTCTTCGTTTTCGAATACCGCCGTATACCCAGTGATGCCGGCTGTCACCCGTACGACGTCGCTGGGAAACACGAGTTCCGTGGCGGCGGACTGGGGTCCTTCCCCTGTGGTTTCCGGGAACTGAAGAGAGGTGATGCGAACTTCCATGAGAACCTCGTTCCAAATCGGTGTACCGATATGAGCTATGCACCGAGACCGAGATACACGAAGATCGAGGAGCCGAAACCTCGGTCGGGACGCCGGTGGCATTCCCTTCGCTAACGGCTATGAGGAGGGCCCGCGCTGTGTTACAATTTTCACAAGCAGCCGCACCGGCTCGAGGAAAGCGTCCTTTGCAGCGCACCGTCCGGTGACTCCAACGGCGTTTTACGTCAGAGAAAGTTTGCGCAAGTCGGCCTCGGACAGGCGCGTTCCGATCCTCGTGATAGTACGAACGCGGGATCGAACCACCACCGTACGCCGCCCTTTTCGGGCAGTAGGAGTCCGACCATGTCAACTTTTCGTGATCTCGGGGTGCCAACGCGCCTTGTCGAGATTCTCAACCAACGAGGGATCACCGCTCCCTTCCCCATTCAAGAAGCCACCATCCCCGACCTGATGGCAGGCCGGGACACCCTCGGCCGCGCTCCCACCGGGTCGGGCAAGACCCTTGCCTTTGGGCTGCCGCTAGTCGCCAAAGTAGGAAAGGCGACTAGCCGTCGGCCGCGGGCGTTGGTGCTGGCCCCCGCCCGAGAGCTCGCCGAGCAGATCTCGCGGGAGCTCACCCCCTTCGCCAAAGCGTCCCAGCGCTGGGTGACAGCGGTCTACGGCGGCGTCGGCTACGAGTCCCAGCGCGCCGCCCTGAAACGGGGAGCCGACGTTTTGGTCGCAACCCCGGGGCGACTGGCCGACCTGATCTCTGAAGGCGCGGTGTCGCTCGCCGATGTCGACCTGGTGGTGGTCGATGAGGCGGATCGCATGGCCGACATGGGTTTCCTCCCCCAGGTGCGTCTCCTTCTTGACATGACCAACCCGGTCCGCCAGACGGCGTTCTTCTCCGCCACCCTCGATCAGGAGGTGGCGAGCCTTACCCAGCGCTACCAGACCGACCCTGTCACTCATCATGTCGGCGGCGACGACAATCACCTCGAGGCAGCCCACTACTTCTGGCAGGTCGACGCCACCAATCGCATCGGGGTCACAGCCGACATCATCTCCTCGTCGACGCCGACTCTTGTCTTCACTCGCACCCGGCATGGCGCCGACAAGGTCGCCCGTCTCCTCGAGCGGGAGGGGATCAAGGCCGCGGCCATTCACGGGGGCCGGAGCCAGAGCCAGAGAACGCGGGCGCTGGAGGCCTTTGGAAAGAAGAAAGTCGACGCCTTGATCGCCACCGACGTAGCGGCCCGCGGCATCCATGTCGACGGCGTCAGCAGCGTCGTGCATTTCGATCTCGCGGCCGATCACAAGGACTATCTGCACCGCTCGGGGCGAACCGCCCGGGCCGGGGCGGCCGGAGTAGTGGTGTCGCTCGTGATGGCCGAGCAACTCGGCGATCTGCGCAAGCTCCAACGCCAGGCCGGCTTCCACAACGCCCTCCACGATCCCGACAATGGTTGGCTGTCCGTCGAGGGCGGCAGTCGTATCGGCGAACGACCCGTTTCTCCCGCTTCGCCGGTTCGCGCGGCGAACGGCCAATCGCGCCAATCGCGCGGTGGCCGGCGGAACCGCCGCCGCCGTTAGCCAGGTGATGAGACGAACTCGCCCTCAGGGCGTGTACTGCTCAACCATCTCCGTCACCAAACCCGACGTTGACGTAGAGCCAGACGAGGCAGGATTCACCCGTGCATCGGCGGCCTGCCGGCAGCGTCGCCGATGAAAAGCACGCCAGGTCGAACTCGCACTCGCCGCACTGGCTGCCACGATGGACCCGAACCAGATCCCGTCGGGGTAGCGCTTTTGGTCGGGCTTGGTGCCGAGGTCGTAGTGACAGAGTTCGTGCCGACCCCTCCCGCGCACGCGGCGAGGAGGACAAGGACGGGAATGAGTCTCTTCAACATCGTGGCCTTTCGCTGATCATCCCTCGGGCGCCGACGTCGACCCATCCTGGCGCCGGTTTGTGAGGGCAAATAAGCCGTTCGCCATCAGGACGAGACGAAGCAAGCCCAACAAGGGCGGAAACGGGAGCGCGTACCCGTACCAGAAAACGGCCTCCACCGTAATCGTCACCAGCGAGATCACCCCGCCCCCAGGATGACCATGCGACAGCAGCCAACACCCCACATGGCGACGAAACTGACTGCCGAGATGACCGCCAAGCTGAGCAGCAGTCGATCGTTTGACCATAGGGAGTCGGTCGTGTAGCTGGTGCCGTCCTCAGCTTTTTCCCATCGGCCAGCGATCGTGTTCCCGTCTTCGCTGACCGTCGCGCTGAACCGCTGAGCGAAGGGCTCACCCTTCCGCCAGATTTTCCACTCGCGGTTGCCGATACTCAAGTGCGTCTATGTAGATACCGTCTCCGATCGAGGTCGGGCTCAGGATTGAGACTGAACTGGGTTGCGGCAGGACGGACTCGTAGGTGGTCGAGTCGCGAGTGGTGGTTGCGAGCAACTCGCCAAAACGGAGGTGCTGCCTTGATAGGCTTGAGCGGTGCCGGCGAAGTGCCGGCTTCACCGAACCGCCCGGCCGTGCCAGCCGGGGCGATGGGATTAAGCGCTCCCTCGGCTCCTGCTTCCGGCGGCCCGGCGACGAAGACGCCGCCTTCGCTCACCGTTCCAATCACCTCTCCTCCAGCCTGCTCGTCGATGAAGGCGAGCTGGTCGTCGGAGAGCTGGTCCCAGACGGAGTTGATCAGGTTCCAGGCGTGCGACGAGGTTGTGACGTCGCTGGGGGGAAGGTCGGTCGGGGTGGCACCGGGCATGTCCGGATAAACCAAGGCAAACGCATCGACCGCGTCCTGCGGAGAGAGGCGATCGCTCCGGTCGAGGGAGATGGCCAGCTCTTCGGACCTGGTGGTTGGTTGCCCTTCCGGCGGAGCCACCGACTCGAGTACCGGCAGCTCTTCCTCGGGTTCTGGAACGATCGTAGTGGAGGGGATCTCCGCAGCTTCCTCGGGGGCAGGCTGGTGGACGCCCTCGTTGTTGCGACTGCGCCCTGTTCGGCGCTGCTGCAACCGACGACAAGCAGCGCCGCCAAAGCCAGAGCCAGACCTCGCCGACGCATGTGGTTTAGAACACCCGCGGACCCAAGGACTGCCGCTACCGAATTTTTACAGGTCAGCCCGGTGAGGTAGCTTTGCCCGACTGTCGAGGAGAGGGGAACTGATGCTGCCCAAGAAACTGGTGCTGTTCGCGCTGTTGGCACTTCTAGTGGCGAGTGTCGGCCTCCCTGCCGGGGCGGAGCCTAGTTCAGGCTCGTCGGCCTCGGATGCGGCTGCCGAGCCAACCGTTACGCCATTGGCCACTAGCAGTTTCATCACCTTCGACGAGTTCCCTATCGGCACCTTCATCACCAATCAATACGAGCCGCAAGGCATCACCTTCGGTGGGGACTCGCCCTTCATCACAAGCGACTCATCGAACCCGACCTCACCGGTTTTGTCCGGATCGCCGCTGTTCCATGGCGCCATCGAGGGGGCATTCGTGGTCGCAGACGTCGACTCCTTCTCCCTCGACGCTGGCTACTTCGACGACCTGGCATCCACCCATCTCACCGCTTATGACGTGTTGGGGAACTTGGTCGCCGACCTCTACAACTCGACCTTCGGGATCGAGCGGTTCACTGTCGATGCGGCCGAGAGCCTGGCCTCGTTTCGCATCGAGATCGCCACCCTGGAGTCGGCCGGGTTTGCGATCGACAACCTCGAGATCGTCATCGCAGAGCCACCGCCGCTGCCGGCACCGGTGCGTTACGCCCCTCAGGTCTACCTCCACCCAGGAGAGCACGAGTTTCCGATCTCGGCGGCGGACTTCATCACCGATTCGCGTCTGCGCTGGTCGCATGACTCCGGCTGTAAAGATCACGCGGTCGAAAACGACGACGGCTCCGACGCGTCGTACGAATCGATCGACCATCTCCGGCTCGGGTTCGCTTCCTTCGCCGACGCCTATAGCCACACCGCCAACGGGAGCTTCTGCCTGCACGGTTCCGACGTGTATCTGGCCAACCAGCTGACCAGACCAACCGAGGGCAATCCCGAACGAGTCACCACCGGAGAGGAGGGGATGTTCCTCGATCTCCGCAACGGGGCTCGCCACGGCGACTCGAGCCTGACTGCTCCCGTCTATTACGAGTACAACCCGGGCCGCTGGATCATCTACTGGATGTTCTACGCCTACAACGACGGCGTTTCCAAGATCAACCACGAAGGCGACTGGGAGCACATCGTTGTCAGGCTTGACTCGAACGACCAGGCAACCGACGTCGCCTATTTCCGCCATAACTGCGAACCGCAGATTGTGTCCTGGTTGGCCCTGCAAGCTGGGGACGGTGTCAACTTCGGACTGGCGGAAGGGACCCATCCGATCGTCTATTCCGCCAAAGGAGCGCACGGCTCCTATCCGACGCCCTTCTCGGGTGTCCCCTGTGCCTTCACCCAGTCAGATGACGCGACCATCAGCGACCGGATCTGGCAGACCTGGAACGTGACTCTCGACGCTCACACCGAACCCTGGTATGGCTTCGGCGGGGCCTGGGGCGAGATCGGCGACACCGCCGGCCCCCTCTATGGGGTGACCACCGGACCGCTCGGACCTTCGCAATGGAAATCACCGGGCGCTGTGCCCGAAGGCTGGTGAGTCGGGGAGTCTGGAGAGGGCGCTGACTTGCATTATGGCGCTGTTAGCGCCATAATGGCGCCATGCCGAGCATACAGATCAAGGACGTTCCCGACGAGGTCCACGCCATCCTGAGGAAAAAAGCGGCGACGGCTCGGCAGTCGCTCCAGGAATACCTGCTCTCTCGACTGATCGAGGTGGCGACCCACCCGACCGTGGAAGAAGTCCTAAACCGTGCTGGCGGCCGCGCCGGCGGTTCGGTGCCCTTGAAGGCCGCGGTGCGGGTGGTCCGCAACGACCGTGATCGTCGTTGACGCCAGCGTGGTCGCGGTTGCTTTGGCTGATGACGGACGTGATGGGGACGTCGCCAGAGCCCGGCTCGTCAGCGAACAACTCGCCGCGCCCGAGCTGATCGATCTTGAGGTTGGCTCTGTGCTTCGCCGGCAACTAACAAGCGGAGCAATCGATGAACACCGAGCTCGGCTGGCCCTCAACGACCTTGTCGATCTCCCTCTGAGACGAGCGCCACATCGTCCCCTGTTGATGCGGTGCTGGGAACTCCGCGGCAATCTCACCATGTACGACGCCGCCTATGTCGCTCTTGCCGAGGAGCTCGACACCGTGCTACTCACCGGCGACGTCAGGCTGTCCAAAGCGGTGGGCCTGAGATGTGCGGTGGAGCTGTTGGCGCCCTGAGCCCCGACGGACAATGGCGCCCGTACAAACAGGTCGGTTCTTCGTCTCCGGTCCTGAAGGTGTGGAACTCTCAAATCGAGACCACCTAGGCACCTTCATCGCAGTGGTGGACACCGTTCTGCCGGCGGTCAAAGGGGATGACAGCGCCGGCCCTTTACGTGATGGACGCCTCCTGTTTCCCCACCGCCTCGGGGGTCAACCCGATGCCGACCGTCGCCGCCATCGCCCACCGCGGAGCGACCTTGCTGGCCGGACGGCTGGCGTAGTAGCGCCGTTGCTCGTGGTGACCGCTTCGGGGGCCAATCGAACCTAGAGGACGGCCTTGTGGTTGACCCGGAACAACGTCGGCAGCTAGATCGAACTCGAGGGTGCCACTCGATCTATGACGACCAGCCGGAGGCAGTGGTCGACGCGATTCTGAGCATCGGCACCTGACCGATCCCCACAGCCATCAGAGTCAAAACTTCGAGCAGACGAGTTCATAACTCGTCACTCGGAACCGGTGCGAACCGTCCAAAGGACTTGTTCGTATCCGGCCAGAACGCCCGTCCGCCAGTCTCGAGGTCGGCAGTGGCGGATTTCAACGCGTCCGGCTGAGGCGGGCGAGCTCCTCCAGATAATCGGTGAGTTTGCGGAAATATCCGGACGGCCCGCAGATATCAAGGCAGGGATCGTCCGCTCCGGCAGGTTTGTCCTCCTCTTCACAGTCGTCTTCGTCCTCGACGATTTTGTCGACCTGCAGGGTGAACTCGGCACTTTCCTTGATAGTGGTGAAGACCAGGACCGAGTCACCCGTTGAGGACTTCCGGGATCTCGTCCTGCCAGAAGGCGAAGTCGCCGGGTGGCCCCGGCCTCCACGAAAGTTGCGACTCTCCCTTGGTGTGGTAGTCGACACAAGCGTACTGACCGCGGTCCACCACCAGTTGCTAGAGACGGACGAGAAGATACGGACATTCTCGGAGAGTATGGACACGCTCCCTCGACAAATCCAGAGCTGGGAGTTCAGTCCCCATGCGCCCACTTGAGCACCCGTAGCGCCCGGAGCGTGTTCCACCGGCTCGGCTCTCCGGCGGGTTCCATTTCGAAGTCGAGAACGTCGTTGTGCGGATTCTCGAGCAGCCACCGCCCATCTTGAGTCCGCTTCCGTTGCACCAGCTCGACCGCTTCGGTCAGGCGGTCGTCAGGTGCCACGCCAGCGGTGCGTAGATAGTCGAGGCCGCGCAACACGTCGTAGTGGTAGCCGGGTGGATAGGAGAACATCGTCCAATCGGAATCGATCACTTCGCCCGACGACAACGACCGCAGCAGCTTGCGTTCGAGGAGGTATGCCTGTCCCCGAGTCCGGGCTTCGGCCACGCCGGCACCGCCGCCTACCGCTTGTTCGTAGGCCAAGAGACCTTCGAGGACACAAATGGTGGAATGGAATGACCCCCGGGTGCTTGGGGGAGCCTCGCAATTCCAACCGCCGTCCTCCAGCTGCTCGCTGACAAGTCGCTTGGCCATTGCATCGTCGGGCTGGCCGAAGTAGGCCCCGATCTGGAGCACCCTGCCGTTGATACACGGCTCGACTTCGCCGGTGAAGAAGGGTTGATTCCCCTCGTAGAAGGTGACCTGGTCGCTGACGAGCTCCACTGCCCGCCGAGCCTGTTCGCTGTTGGGATCGAGACCCATGTCGGCCAGCAGCGCCAGAGCGTGGGTGGCGGAGCCATCGGGAGTCTCGACAAATCGCCTTGGTTGGGCGACGCGGCTCCAACCGCCATTCGGCTGCTGCAAGGCCAGGAGTTGTGCTGCCCAACCCTCATTGGCGACGCGGGCCCGCTCGGCGGCCACGTCAGCCGACGAGGCGCCAGTGAGGTCTCTCATCACCTGCCAGCGAATCACCGTGTCGGAATCCAACAACCATTCACGCGCATTCATGCCCTAGCCCTCCGAGTCTCGATCGTACGAGTCAAGGCGTCGCCCAACGAATTTGATTCGGAACCGCTCGGCGCTCGACGTCGTCCAAGCGCCAACAGACGATCCCAAGGAGTACGTCATGAGCCAGCGGACATCGCACAATCCGTCGAAGAGATTCCGAGCCGCCACCCTCCTCGGAGTGGCATTGGCCCTCACCCTCGGGGCCGCACCAGCCCTCGCTTGTGGAGGGCTGGTGGGGGAGAACGGAACCATCCAACTGGTGCGGACGACGACTCTGGCCGCCTACAGCGACGGGATCGAGCGCTATATCACCGCCTTCGAGTTCGTCGGGAGCGGTGCGGAGGTCGGGTCGATCATTCCTCTCCCCGATGTCCCGACCAAGGTGGAGCGCGGAGGCGATTGGACGCTGCAACGGCTCGCCCTCGAGGTGGCGCCACCCGCCCGCGACCTCTTCGCGGCCGAGGCTGCCGCCACCACGGCCGGAGCCGAGGTGCTGCTCGAGGTCGAGATCGACGCCCTCGACATCACCGTCCTCCGTGGTGGCGGGGATGAGGTCGGGGTCTGGGCGGCCGAGCACGGCTTCTTCCTTACTCCCGACGCCCCCGAAATCCTCGACTTCTATGCCCGCCGCAGCCCGGTCTTCATGGCCGCCCGGTTCAATGCCGAGCGCGCCGCTGAACTCGCCCAAGAGCCCGGCGATAGCACTCCGATCATGGCCACCATCCCCACCGACGACCCTTGGGTCCCGGTGCGGATCCTCGGCCTGGGCGCCGATCCCGAGACCCGCATCGAGGCCGATGTCTTCCTCCTGACTGAGGACGACCCCGACTTGCTCGCTGGTGGCACCGGCATGACGCTCCAGCGGAGCGAACCGGCCAGCCCTTTCCTCCTCGATGATCTTCGCTCCGATGTGGGGATGGAATGGATGCCCGAGGAGATGTGGCTCAGCTATCTCAGCGTCGATGCTCCCGCCAGCCAGCTCGATTACGACCTCGCCATCTCCGCCAGCCCTGGCGAGAGCGCCGACTTCGCCGACACCGGAGTTTCGGCCCCGGAAGTGATCTCGGTCGCCTCCGGCGAGTTGGCGCTGTGGCCGATCGTGACGGGAATTGGTGCCGGGATCGTCGTCCTGGCGATCGGATTGAGCCGCCGGCGGCGTGCCGCCGGTCTGGTCACCGGCAGGCTGTCATGACCGAGCAGGCTCCGACTCGCCTCCGTGCCGTCCTGGTTATTGCCCTGCTGGTGACGGCGCTGGTGACCGCAGTCGGCTACCGGTTCGCCGCGGCCGATGGCGGTGAGATCGCCCTCGGCCCGGGCGAGGTCACGGTTCAAATCGACATCGAGTATTCCGGCTTCGTTCCCGAGAGACTCACCGTGGTCGAGGGAACCAGGGTCCGCTTTCTCGTGGTCAACGGTGACCCGATTCATCACGAGTTCATCACCGGTGGTCCTGAGGTGCATCTCCGGCATGCCAACGGTACCGAGGGAGAGCATCCCTCGATTCCGGGAGAGGTTTCGGTCGATCCCAACGGGCGGGCGATCACCACCTTCACCTTCGGCCAGCCCGGCCGCTTCGTGTTCGCCTGCCACCTTCCCGGTCACTACGAATACGGCATGCACGGCCAGATCGAGGTGGTCGCCTCGCCAACGGATTGAGTGGCCGCAACTCAGGTTCCAACCCGAGGACTCAGCGGTTGACCAAGACCCTCGTCTCGTCGGAGTCATGCTCGAGTAGCGGCTCAGCTCCGACGGTGGCCGGCTGGTCCGGCATTGGTCGTTTTTCGGGGACGGAGTCGCCTGCCCTTGGACTCCTGAGCACGACAGCGAGCACGGCTGCCAACGCGAGACCGGCGGCGAGACCGGCGATCAGGGCGAGCCAGGTGAATCCTTCCGCTTCCGGCACCGAGACCACGATCGGCGTCGCCGCCCCCGAGTCCTGCGAGGTGGCGGCGTCTAGCCGGTCGAGCTTCTGGCTCAGCTCGGTTTGACCCGCCACCAGTCCGGTGAGGATCCTCTCGTGCCCGGCGACCGTGGCGATTAGCGATTGGTTGCCATCGGCG
>JBOGEX010000074.1:0-10076 GCA_050741915.1 Acidimicrobiia bacterium | reverse complement strand
GACCCATCCCGAGCTAGCCACCGTGATCCAAATGGATGGGCAAGGCCCGCTCCACACTAAGTACGAGACTTGGAATGCGCTGACTGCAGGCATGGAAGGAAACGACATCTACTGGGGCTGGAAGAATTTTTACGACGAGGACACTCCCCGTGGCGGCGCCACCCCCGCAGAGGTTCTGATGCTCGACCCGATCCCGGTGTATGTCAGCTACCAGTAAAAGCCGAAGAGATGAACAGGATCATGGTTACTGTGAGACTGTGTTACAGTGACACTGTGAAAAACATCACCGTTTCTGTGCCTGAGGAGGTTTATCGGTCGGCGAGGGTTCGCGCCGCTGAGCGCGGGACATCGGTAAGTGCGCTGGTGAGCGAGTATCTGGCCTCGCTCTCGCGGAATGAACGCGAGTTCGCCAGGCTTTTAGATCAGCAGCGTCGGATTGTGAGCGGGATCAATCGCTTCCGGGCCTCGGAGCGGCTGGAACGGGAAGATCTCCACAACCGTGCGATTCGTTGACACCAACGTCCTTCTCTATGCCGTATCCAAGGAGCCGGCCGAGCAGGGAAAAGCGGCTCGGGCCAACGAGATCCTCCTGAGCACGGACGTGGCCTTGTCCGTGCAAGTCCTGCAGGAGTTCTACGTCCAGGCAACTAGGGAGAGCCGACCAGACCCGCTCACGCACGATCAGGCCTTCGCGCTTGTCGAGTCGTTCTTGCGCTTTCCGGTGCAGGAGATCAGTGTTGCGCTCGCACTCGCTGCGATTGCTACCCGCGATCGTTTCGGAATCTCATACTGGGATGCAGCGATCATCGAAGCAGCGCGAGCACTGAACTGCAACGTGGTGCTGTCGGAGGATCTAAGTCATGATCAGGACTACTCGGGCGTTCGAGTGGAGAACCCATTTCTGTGACTACCGCATCGTCGACGTCTCAAACTGAGACCGCCCCACAGACATCTGACAATCTGGCACCTGGCATCTACTCGGCGGCGTCGCTGAGGGCTTCAGAGAGCGAGGGGTGAACCATCAGCGTCTCCACGAGCACGCTCGCCGTCACCCGGGCCTTGACCGCCAGCGCCAGGATTCCGATCAACTCGGAGGCGCGGTGGCCGACGATGCTGCCGCCCAGGATCACTCCGGTGGCCGGATCGGACATGACTTTGACAAAGCCCCGCGGATTTCCCTGCAGCACCGCTCGGGCGTTGGCGGCGAATGGCACCTTGGTGGTCCGGACCTTCCGGCCTTGAGCCGCCGCGTCGGCCTCCTCCAACCCGACTGAGGCGATTTCGGGCTCGGTGAAAATCGCCTGCGACACCTTCGAGTAATCGATCGGGATCACCGGCAGTCCGAGGGCGTGGCGAGCAATCTTTCGCCCCTGCATCGCCGCCACCGATGACAACAGCATCTGCCCGGTGCAGTCCCCGGCTGCATAAATATGGGGAACGTCGGTTCGCTGGTTCTCATCAACCTGGATGAACCCACCGTCCGGTGCGATTCCCACTTCCTCCAGCCCGAGATCTTCCGTGTTGGGGATCGAGCCGATGGCAAGGAGAGCGTGGCTCCCCTCCACGACCCGGCCGTCGTCGCAGCGCACCTTGACCCCCTCAGAAGTCGACTCGATGCCGATTGCCCGAGCGCCGATGACCAGGCGCACGCCTCGCTCGAGGAAGTTCTCCTCCAGCACAGCCGCCACTTCCGGATCGCGATGGGGAAGGATCTGCTGGCGGCTCACCACCAGGCTGACTTCTGATCCGAGGGACTCGAAGATGTGAACAAACTCGACCCCGGTCACGCCCGATCCGATGACGACCATCTTCTCGGGGACCGACTCGAGGTCGTAGACATCGCGCGTGGTCAGAACTTTTTTGCCATCGACCGGAGCCCAGCTCGGAACCCGGGGGTCGGAGCCGGTGGAGAGCAGGCAGCGGTCAAAGCGAATCCTCGGCCCCTCATCAACCAGCGCCTCGTTGGGACCAACGAGTCGGGCCTTTCCGGCAATGATCTCGACCGACTGCGACTTGAGCAAGCCTTCCCAGCTGCGATTGATGTCGCCGGCGATGGTTGCGATTCGATTCGCCAGCTGGGCGGAATCGACGCTCCCGGGAGCAGCCACCAAACCCAACCGGTGGGCATTGCGCATCGAGTCGATCCGGACTGCCGTCGCCGTCATGGTCTTCGAAGGAATGCAGTCCCACAAATGGGCCGCGCCTCCGACCACGCTGTTTTCGACCAGTGTCACCTTGGCACCCAGGGCGGCTGCATTGGTGGCGGCGGCAGTACCGGCGGGACCGGCCCCGATAATCAGAAAGCGGAGTGGCTCAGGAGGCACTTACGGCCGGTGGGTTCCAAAAACCGAGCGCAGTGCATCCGAGCATTCGCCAACGGTTGCTCCCGCTGCCAGGGCTTCCTTCAAGGGATAAAGCAAATTGCTCTCGCCCGCCGCGGTTTCCTCGACCGACTTGAGGAGCTGGTCGACCTCGGAGCTGTCCCGAGCCTGACGATGCAGCTGGAGTCGCCGCACCTGGTCGGCCTCCAGGGCGGGGTCAACGGCGAGGACTGGCACCGGCTGTTGTTCGCCGTGGCTGAAGCGGTTGACCCCCACCACCACGGATGAGCCCTCTTCCTGGCGCCGCGCCTCGACATAGGCGGACTCTTCGATTTGGCTCTGAGTCCAGCCGGCCTCGATGGCTTTGACTGCCCCACCCCGTTTGGTCACCTCGGCTATGAGATCCCGAGCCGTCGCCTCGAGCTGGTTGGTGAGCTCCTCGACGAAGTAGGAGCCGGCCAGCGGATCGACGGTATCGGTCATTCCCGACTCAAAGGCGAGGATCTGCTGGGTGCGCAAAGCCAGCCGAGCCGACTCTGACGTTGGCAATCCCAAAGCCTCGTCGAACGAGTTGGTGTGAAGCGACTGAGTGCCCCCGAGCACGGCCGCCATCGCTTGCACGGTCGTCCTCACCACGTTGTTCTCCGGCTGCTGGGCCGTCAAAGTGGAGCCGGCAGTCTGAGTATGGAAACGCATCGCCCACGAACGTGGTTCCTTGGCGCCGAGCTCGTGGCGCATCAGGTCAGCCCAGATCCGGCGGGCGGCGCGGAACTTGGCGATCTCTTCGAAGAACAAGTTGTGACTGTTCCAGAAGAAGGAGAGCCGAGGAGCAAAGGAGTCGACGGTCAGTCCCGCTGCCAGCGCCGCCTCAACGTATGCCAACCCATGAGAGATAGTGAACGCCAGCTCCTGGGCGGCGCTGGCCCCCGCCTCGCGAATGTGATAACCCGAGATCGAAATCGGATTGAACGATGGCAGGTGTTCGGCGGCATAGGCGAAGAGGTCGGTGATGAGCCGCATCGATGGTGTCGGTGGATAGATGTAGGTGCCGCGGGCTACGTACTCCTTGAGGATGTCGTTCTGCACCGTCCCCCGGATACGGGAAGCCTCGACTCCCTGCTCTTCGGCGACGAGTTGATAGAGCAACAGGAGAATGGGAGCTGTGGCGTTGATCGTCATCGAGGTGGAGACCTCGGCGAGAGGGAGGTCACGAAAGAGGACTCGCATGTCTTCGATCGAATCGATGGCGACGCCCACCTTTCCCACTTCGCCAGCCGCCAGCGCATGGTCGCTATCGAACCCCATCTGGGTCGGGAGGTCGAAGGCCACCGAGAGCCCGGTCTGGCCGGCCGCCAGGAGTCCACGAAAGCGCTCGTTGGTGGCAGAGGCGGTGCCAAAACCGGCGTACTGGCGCATCGTCCAGGGTCGCCCTCGATACATGGTGGGGTGGGGCCCGCGGGTGAAGGGATACTCCCCGGGAGCGCCGATCCGTTCGGGGTCGGCCTCCTGGTCGTAGACAACTTTGATCTCGATCCCAGAGGGAGTGCGCAAGGAATACCAGTCGACTCGGGTTAACCTTTGACTCTACCGGGGGTCACCTCCCGCGACCTTATGGCCAACCGTTCATTGATCCATCAGATGGAAGCGCGGGAGCGGCGCGGGCGCTGGTTCCCGGCCCTGGCCGGCCTACTTTCGATCGCGCTTCTCGGCAGCACCTGGATCGGTCTCTTCACCTTCCTCGGCGCCAATTCCGCCTACGGCACGATCGACAAGGTTCGGGCCGAGTACGTGCCCGAGGTGGAGACGCTCAGCCTCGACCTTCCCGACCTCTCGCGAGTGTCTCGGGTCTTCTCGCGGGAGGGCCAGCTTCTGGCGGAGCTTCACGCCGGTCGCAACTCAGAACCGGTGCTGATCGACCAAGTTCCCCTCCTGCTCAAGAACAGCATCCTCGCCGCCGAGGACAAGAACTTCTACGAACACGACGGCGTCTCGTTCCCCGCCATCGCCTCCGCGGCTCTCGACAACTTCCGCACAGGAAGTTCTCGGGGTGGTTCCACGATTACCCAGCAGATCGTCAAGAACGTTTTTGTCGGCGATGAGCTCACGATCGAGCGCAAGATCAAAGAGGCCTTCATCGCGGCCGAGTTGGAGCGACGCTACGAAAAAGACCGGATTCTCGAGTTCTACATCAACTCGGTTTATTTCGGGGCGGGCGCCTACGGAGTGAAGACCGCGGCCACTGAGTTCTACGGCCGTTCGATGGACGACCTGACCATTGAGCAAGCGGCGACACTGGCGGTCCTTGTCCGCAACCCGACTAGCTATGACCCCCGGCGCTTTCCCGAGCGGGTGCTCGAGCGACGCAACGACGTGCTCGACACCATGCTTGAGGAGGAATGGATCACAGAGGAGGAGGCTCTCGACGCCAAGGCCCGACCCCTCGGGGTGATCGAGCACGTCGAGACCCGGGGCGTGGCCGAGCACATATCGGCCGAGGTTCTGAGGCAGTTGCTCGACCCGGCTCACACCGAGTTCAACTTCCTCGGCCGCACTCGCGAGGAACGAATCATCGCGGTCCACGGTTGCCCTTCCGACGACACCAACTGCACCGGGGGCGGAGGTCTCAACGTTGAGACCACGGTCAACCTCGGACTACAGAAGGCTGCCAACGAGCTGCTGCTCAACTGGCTGCCCTTCTATCCCTACGAGGAGAACCTCGAGCTCTGCAAGCGCATCTTCCCCACCGAGCCGATCGAGAACCTGAGCACCTACGCCGAGGCCAACTCGTGCGCCCCCACCGGCGCAATCGCGATGGTCGACAACACGACCGGCGAGGTAATCGTGATGGCCTCCGGGCTTCCCTTCGACCAGAGTCAGTTCGACCTGGCGGTGCAGGGACGCCGCAATCCCGGCTCGGCCTTCAAGCCCTTTGGCTTGGTCGCCGCCCTCGAAAACGGAATCACCCTTGGTAACACCTACAACGGCCACAGCCCGCAACAACTCACGTGCCCCAGCATCTGCTCCGACGGCAACAATCCCAACATCTGGACGGTCTCCAATGCTGGCGCCAGCACCGGACGTATCACGCTCGAAGAAGCCACCACCCGCTCGATCAACACCATCTATGCCCAGCTCTCCTTGCAGGTCGGACCGGAGAAGGTGGTCGAGGTCGCTCACCGCATGGGCATCACCTCCCCGTTGCCGGCGGTCCCCTCGATCGTCCTCGGCACCGGGGCCGTCTCCACGTTGGAGATGTCCTCGGCCTTCTCATCTCTCGCCACCAACGGGCTGTGGGCCGAGCCCTATCTCATCAGTCGCATCCTCGACGAGACAGGCGAGGTCCTCTATCAGCACAGCATCCAACGGGAGCAGGTCATCGCCCCGGCGGTCGCACAAGCTACTCGCCAACCGCTGATCGAAGTCCCTACCGCCGAAGGCACCGCCGAACGGGCCGAGATCGGGCGGCCCCAGGCCGGGAAGACCGGGACTCACCAGGACTACCGCGATGCCTGGTATGTCGGGTTCGTTCCCCAGTACACGGCGGCGGTGTGGGTGGGATACGAACGTGATCAGGTGCCGTTGACCAACGTCCGCATCAATGGCGAACGTTACGACCGGGTCTTCGGCGGATCAGTTCCTGCTCCGCTCTGGGCGCAATTCATGAGGATGGTGCTCGAGGGAGTCGAGCCCGTTGAATTCCCGCTCGTCACCGAAGAAGAACTGGAACCTCTCCTCAAACCCCCGACAACGATCGTCCCCAACCTCATCGGGCTGAGCGAGGCCGACGCGGTCGCCGCCGCTACGGCGGCCAAGCTGGTCCCGGCGGTCCGGGCTCTTCCCTCTCTTCAGCCCGCCGGCACGGTCGTCTTTCAATCGCTCGGCTCCGGCGCCGAAGTTGAGGTCGGACTGCCGATCACGATTCGAGTGTCCAACGGCCAGGTCCCGGCCGGGGGGATGCCGAGCGTGGTAGGGCTGCCTTTGTCAGAGGCCTACCGGGTGATCAACAACTTCATCTATTCGACGGGGGTGTGGCTCGACGTCTATCCCCAACCGGTTCCCGTTAGCGATCCGGCCCAGGCCAACATCGTCTTGGGCCAAAACCCTGCCCCGGGAACGGCGATGTCCTACAAGGACGCGGTCTACATCAACGTGGGGCAGGCGCCGGCGGCTCCCGCTCCGGCTCCGCCCCCCTGACCCCCCCGGCCCTACGGGCCACTCCCCGCAACGTTCGGCGGGGAGAAAGCGCGAAACAATTCCTTTCGGCGTAGTTGACGATATTTAACGTTCTTTGATACAACGGAGCGGTGCGGAGCGTCTCGTCTCGGGGGCCAGTGCCGTGTCCTCCCTACGCATCATTGGCCGCATCGACCCCGGACGAGACGCTCCGACCAACGGTTTCCCGGCGCCCGCTCTATCTGGTCGAAGTCTCCAACGGACACCGCGGCTTTCCTCCGACCGACCTCTACGTGCGGAGGTTCTGGAGCGCCTGTATCGGAGTCGAGGCAGTGGCCGATCTCCTCCGAATCGTGCAGGCGGGCCGCCGTGGCAACGCCATCCGCCGTCCGCTGAGTCTTTCGATCCTCCTCGCCGTCGGCCTCATTCATGTCGAGGGAAACGTGATCGTCGCGGTCGATCGCATTCCCCGTCTTCACCCCGAGGCAGTTAGTCGACTTCCAGTACCGCTGCGTGAGGCTCATCGCCGCTGGCCTGACGATTCAGGACCGGCGCAGGGTTCGCCAGGAAGCAATGGCCAGAGCCGCGATCTCGCCGGCCACAAAGGCCGCCGCAACTCGAAAGTCCGGACTGCCCGTTAGGGCCAGCATCGTCGCCAGTCCGACCGCCAGGCCCCCGATCCAGGCACCGGCCAGTTCGCCGGTCGAGCCACCGGCGACCAGGGCCTGGCTGAGGATCTGAGTGATGGAGGCGGCGATTACTCCTGCCGCGGCCATGGCCGCTACCGCGGCCACCGGTCGGAACTCAGCTCCGTAAAGAATTTCAACCACACGTGGTCCGACTCCGAACCCAACCGCCGCCGCCAGCACAACTAGCCCCACTCCAATGGCGATCAGACCCCGAACCAGACGGTTCATCGCCAGACCGGTGTCGTGGCGGACCAGGAGTGACAGCACCCGACCCTGCAGGTTGTAAATCAACGTGAGTGGAGCCCGATACAGCGTGAAGGTCACAAACATGATGCTGCGGAGGTGCTCACCTCCACCGAGGACCGCGACTCCGAGCGGGGCGCCACCGAGGAGAAGCTGCGAGGCGCTCGATCCGGCGACATAAGAGGAGAGGAAGCCTCGGGCCGGCGTCGCTTCGACGCCTGCCACCGTCTCCCGATCGAGCCGCCAGGGATTGATGAGAAAGATGCCGAGCGGAGCGCAGACCATCGCCCAGCCCAGAGCCGCGGCGGTCGGCGAGAGCGCCAGGAAGGCGATGGCGGCCAGCAGGCGCACCAGGCCCTCGAGACCAAGCACAGATCCGTACGAGGCGAACTGACGGTGTCCGGCCAGGACTCCCTTCCCGACCTGCATGAAACCGAAGAAGACCACAAGGAGAAAAGCCTGGAGGGCGAAAATCGGCTGGTTGCCGAACAGGCGGTCTCGGGTCAGGTAGACGAAGACCGCTAGCACCGCCCCGGTGCTGACGATGATGCTCCCGACCACCGTTCGATCGCTCAGGAGAACCCGTCGCCCTCGTCCCACCTCGCGAGTCACGAACTGTTCGAGGGGAATCAGGATCACAGTGGCAACGATGAAGAAGACCGTCCACAGGATGGCGATGGGAGCGAAGGCTTCGGTTCCGAGCCGGCGTCCTCCGATAACCTGGAAGAGATAGGCGGCCACCGCCCCAAACAGCGAACCGGCAATCATCCGGGCCGTTCCGGGTGCCCGGAACCCGCGGGGCTGCTCGATTATCGGTTCGTCGACGGTCACTGAAGCTTCCTGACCAGTTCGGGCTTTGGCGACCGTCATCCTGACATCAATCGGCCGCGACCCGCTTGGCCTAGAGAGGCATCCCCCTCCGTTTTTATGAGGTAGACCGACACTTTCAGTGTCGGTCTACGCGCGGAGAAGCTCTCACCGAGATTCTCTGAGTCCAGACCGGCAGTGTTACTGCCGGTCTGACTCATAAAAACGCTAAAGGAGGCGGATCAGGCGGGCCAAGAAGGAGGCCATCTGTTCGCGGGTCACCACACTCGCCGGCGAGAAGTTGCCACCGCCGGTGCCGGTCGAAATCTGCAAGGCCGCCAACTGGTTGATGGCCGTCACTGCCTCGGGGCTCAACCCCGAGAGATCGGAGAAGCCACTCCCGCCCGCGGGAAGACTCGCCCCGGCGGCGGTATAGAGCCGGGTCAAGAACAGGGCCATCTGCCAGCGCGAGACGCCTTCGTTGGGGCCGTAAGTCGTCGGGGAGGTGCCGGCGGTTATTCCGAGTTGTTTCACCTGGTTGATGGCGTCGATCGCCTCCTGGCCGAGATCCCCAATGTCCACGAAGCCCTGCGGCAACGGAGCCGGCGCCGCCATCCCCAAGGCAGTGGCGGTGCGGACGAGGAAGATCGCCATCTGCCAGCGGCTCACCGTCTGGAGGGGCGAGTAAGTGGTCGCCGAGGTGCCGGTCGTGATCTGAAGAGCGGCCAGGCAATTGATGTCGTTGGTGTGAGTTCCGCCCGCACCGACGTCGGTGAAGTTGGTGGCGGGTGCCTCACCATCACAGATGGCGGTCCCGATCCCGGCTCCACCAGAGATCGAGTAGGCGGTCGACCTCATCGCAAAGGCGTTGCGGAAGGTCCTCCCGCCGGTGGTGATCGTCTTGGTCTGCCCGGCCAGGGTTCCAACAATCGTGACCTCTGCCACCGTCCCCGAGATGTTGCGCTTGGTGACCGCGGCGCCGGTGACGGTCTCGAGCCCGTAGGCGGTGGCGATCTCGCCGCCAGTGAGAGTGCGGGTCCAGGTGGCAAAGGGGTTGGCAGCTTCCGCCGACACCGACCACGGGTCGGGAGTCGGCACCAGGTAGGGCAAAGGCGTGGCATGACCAAGGCCCTCCACGTTCGAGTCCGTATGCCCTCCCGTGGAACTGGCGTAATAGGCGATGATCACGCCCGACTCCGGAGCCTGCGGATGGGTTACCACTTGCCCGCTGGTCGACGCCACCCCGTTGACCCAGTTCGACCCGCCTACCTCGGCTTCCTTCGACCAGCCGACATAGGCCTGGTCGGCGACGGTACTGACGAGCTGGCACCAGCAGAACGCCTGACGAGAGGCCGACAGGATTTCCTCGGGCCCATATACCAGGGCCTGGCGAAGGGCGTAGGTGCGGGCGGCGATCGCCTGGGCCTGGAGGGCCGCCTGGGGCCAGTCAGAAGGCATCTCGCCGAGCCCGTAGAGATATTCGTCCATGCCGATCTCGAGCACGACGTGAAAACCAGTCCCAGCAGGACGAAAGCGAATGATGCCGCGGGCGTAGGTCCGGCCGTTGTCGGGCGAGAAGACCTGTGTTCCGCTGGCGAAGTCCCAGGTGAGAGCACCGCGACAACTGCCCGGGTTTCCAACCGCTACCCCGCCGTTGAAGAACTGGCACTGGCCTCCGCCTAGCGCGAGGAACTCCCAGGTCTGGCCGCTCAAAGCCATCTGCGTCGGACACTCGCCCTCGCCGTCGTTGGCCTTGCAGGTACCGACCGGGCCCGCTCCGTCGACCCGAAAGATGAAGTTCGATCGGTTCTGCATGAGGCCGATCCAGAGTGGATCGGGATCG
>JBOGEX010000073.1:0-5449 GCA_050741915.1 Acidimicrobiia bacterium | reverse complement strand
GTTGCCCTTTGGTCGCAGGAGTCAGAGCCCGCTTGCGGCGTGAATCGGGTTCAGGGGCTCTGTTCAACGTGGCGATTTTCATCCATCTCGGGTGCCGCTGCTGCCAGCGGCATGATTGCTGGGTTGTAGACGTTGTCCAACAGCGTCTACAGCCCAGAGAATCGCAAAACATGGCAAGAGAGTGCCTCATGACGCGGCACCTTGGCAGGCCTGGCCCCGCAGGAAATTTGTTGCGCCACGACCATTTTTAGGCATATTTGTCGCACCACGACCGACCCTTGGTTGTCCTGCGACCAATTTGCTCCGGAGCGGGTCGCCCTGCGATGAATTTGGGACGCGACGGCGCCGAGGAACGGTCCGGAGGCGCTTGTAACGTAATTCGCTCATGGACTCCCATCAGATCAGAAAGGCCTTTACCGATTTCTTCGTTGCCCGCGACCATGTCCTGCGCCCTTCGGCTTCGCTGATTCCAACGGATCCCACTTTGCTCCTGAACAACGCTGGCATGGTTCCTTTCAAGCCGTACTTCCTGGGGGAGGAGACCCCGCCGTTCAAACGGGCAGTGTCGGTACAAAAGTGCGTGCGCACGATCGACATCGACATCATCGGCAGCACCCAACGTCACCTCTCCTTCTTCGAGATGCTGGGCAACTTCAGCTTCGGCGATTACTTCAAGGAGAGCGCCGTCGCCTGGGCCTACGAGTTCGTGACGGAGCAGCTTTCTCTCGATCCCGAACTCCTCTGGTTCACAGTCCACCACACCGACGACGAGGCGCGTGAGATCTGGACCGATCAGGTGGGCGTGCCCGCCGACCGAGTTCAACTAGGAGAAGAGGACAACTTCTGGCAGATGGGGGTTCCAGGACCATGTGGACCGTGCTCGGAGATCTTCTTCGACAAGGGACCCGAGTACGGGCCAGAAGGGGGACCGATCGGAGGGGGCGAGGATCGCTACGTCGAGATCTGGAACCTGGTGTTCATGCAGAATATCCAGGACGAGCCGTATCACGTGATTGGCGATCTCCCCCAAAAGAATATCGACACCGGCATGGGACTCGAACGCACGGCAGCGGTTCTGCAGAAAGTCGACTCCGTCTTCGACATCGATGCGCTGGCCTTCATCATCGCCGACGCAGCACAGAGGCTCGGGGTGCCATACGGACGGTCAGAAGCCGATGATGTCTCGCTTCGCATCCTGGCTGATCACGCTCGCACGATCACGATGCTCATCGCCGACGGAGTGGTTCCCTCCAACGATGGTCGAGGCTACGTGCTGCGCCGGGTCCTGCGACGGGCGGTGCGGAGGGCGTGGCAGCTGGGCAGCAGAGACCTCATTACCCCTCATCTCGTGGAGGCGACAACCAAGATTCTCGGACCTTCCTGGCCCGACCTCGTGGCGAAAGAGGAGCTGGTGACGTCAGTCGTTGTGCGAGAAGAGGAGCGGTTCCGTCGAACTCTGCAATCCGGCGTGGCCCTTCTCGACGAAGAGATCGCTGGACTGGAACACGGAGCCGCAATCGGTGGGATGACCGCCTTCAAGCTGCACGACACCTACGGCTTTCCGATCGAACTGACGACTGAGATCGCGTCCGAGCGAGGCGTTGAGATCGACCGGGCGGGATTCGATGCGGAGATGGCTCAGCAACGGCAGCGAGCCCGTCGGGCCTGGAAAGGCGGTGACGAGGCCCAAAGCGCCAAGTTCTACCGAGCCATTCTCGACGAGACCGGACCCACCACTTTCATCGGCTACGAATCGGAGGTCGGCACCGGGCGAATCCTGGCCCTGACCCGCGAAGGTGAGCTGACCGAGCGAATCGAGGAAGGTCAGGAAGTCGAGGTCTTCTGTGACGTCACTCCGTTCTACGCCGAGTCGGGTGGCCAGATTGGCGACAGCGGTGTCATCACCACCGCTACGGGCTCGGTCGAAGTGCGCGACACCCGTCACACCTTGGCTGGCCTGCACGGTCATGTCGGAAAGGTCAGAAGCGGTTACCTCGGGGTGGGCCAGGATGCTGACCTGGTAATTGACAACCCCCGCCGGGAGAAGATCCGCAAGTCACACACCGGGACCCACGTCCTCCACTGGGCTCTTCGCAACGTTCTCGGCGATCATGCCCATCAAGCCGGATCGCTGGTAGAAGTGGGACGACTTCGATTCGACTTTTCTCACTTCGCGGCTTTAGCTCCCCAGGAGCTGGCCGAGATCGAAAGCCTGGCCAACACGCGATTGATCGAAAACGGCGTTGTCTCTACCACGATCACTAGCAAGGAAGACGCGGAGGAACAAGGTGCCCTCGCCTTCTTCGGGGACAAGTACGGGGACGTGGTCCGCCTGGTCAGGATTGGTCAGTTTTCCGTCGAGCTCTGCGGTGGCACCCATACCCACTCCGCCGGTCAGGTAGGGCCTCTGGTTGTGACTTCTGAATCGTCGATCGGTTCCAACATCCGCCGGGTCGAAGCGCTGACCGGTGAGACCGCCTACGCCCAGCTAGCCGATTGGCGGGCGGGCCTCAACAACATCGGTCAGCTTTTGCGAACCTCGCCGGCGGAGGCGCCCGCAAGAGTGAAAGCAATGATGAAGCGGCTCGAAGAGCTCGAGAGCCATCTCGCCGCCTACCGACAACGAGATCGGGATCAGGTGGCGACGGAGCTGGCAGGCTCAGCCGTGAAGATGGGGGACTATGAATTGCTCGTAACCAAAACGCCGGGTCTCAGTGCCTCCCAGCTCCGGCTCCTCGCCATCGCGGTGCGTGATCGGCTCTCCTCGGCGGTCGTCGTCTTGGGGTCGAACACCGACGGAAAGGGAGCGCTCGTCGGGGCGGTGAGCGCAGATCTCGTCAGCGAGGGCATCTCCGCCGCCGATCTGGTGGCTGTGGGGGCGCGACTCTTGGGCGGCGGAGGAAGTCGCGATCCGGCCCTGGCTCAAGCCGGTGGACCCCATGGTGAGCACTTGGGCGACGCTCTCGACCTCGTTCGCGAAGCCGCTGAGGCTGCCCTGTCCCGACGGTGAAAGGTCGGGTCCTCGGGCTCGACTTCGGCCGCAAGCGGGTGGGGGTGGCGATTTCTGACGAGCTGAGAATTGCGGCCCACGCGCTGATAGTGGTGCCGCGGGCCGAGGCCGCCGAGCGCGTGGCCGACCTCGTGGAGGAATACCGTGTGACCGAAATCGTCATCGGCCTGCCGACGACCCTGGCCGGCCGAGAAGGAGAATCGGCGCTCGCCGCCCGCCAATTCGGCCATGAGATCGAAGCTGCCACCGGTGTTGCGGTGGAGTGGGTCGACGAGCGTTTTACATCGCACATTGCCGAACACATGATGCTGAAAGCGGGGGTGCGACGCCGGGCACGACGGGTGAACCTCGATAAGGTAGCTGCCACCGTTATCCTCCAGTCATTCCTGGACCGTCCCCGATGACGCGTTTCTAACCATGAATTCTTGGTCTTCCATTCTGCAATCACGCTGGCTGCGGGTCTTTTTGGGCCTGGGCGTTACGGCGCTGGTGGTCGTAGTCGCGGCCACCGGTCTGGCCCGGCTCGTCGGCGGATCGCTCGAGAATTCGGCCGAGGAGTCCTCCACGGTCTCCATAGAGCCTGGGCTCGAAGTCGAGGTTGTCATCCCCCCCGGTTCCAGTGCCCGCGCCATCGCCATCCTCCTCGCCGCCGAAGGGGTTATCGACAGCGCCAACGACTTCGAATTGACCGTGCGCGATCAAGGCATCGCCAACCAACTCCGGGCCGGAACCTATCGATTCCTCACCGGCAGCTCGACAGACGACGTCCTTCCGCTGCTCTTGCGGGGACCGATCGCAGACGCCTATCGAGTCACGATCCCCGAAGGGCTGCGTGTCACCGAGATCATCGATGTCCTCGTCGAGGCGTCGGGACTTCCACGGGGCGACTTCGAGACCGCCCTTTCCCAGGGTGGCGTTATCACCGAGCTCCGGACGATGCCCACGGCTCCCACCTTGAGCGACTGGGAGGGGCTGCTCTTCCCAGATACATACGAGTTCCTGCGGGAGTCGCCTGCCTCGCGGATTCTGCAAGTGCTCACCGACACGATGGAGGAGCGGGTCGCTTCGGTTGACTGGGCACGTCTGACCGAGATGGGATTCGATGTGTACCAGGCTATGACGATTGCCTCCTTGATCGAATCGGAGGTGCGAGTGGCAGACGAGCGCGAGCTCGTCTCCAGTGTGATCTTCAACCGCTTAGCCGAGGGGATGCCACTTCAGATCGACGCTTCGGTGCTCTATGGCATCGGAACTCGAGATCCGGCGCTCTTCAATAACGAATCGGAGAGCCCCTACAACCTTTACAAGTATCCCGGCCTCCCCCCAACGCCCATTGGCGCCCCCGGGAGGGCCTCGCTCGAAGCGGCCGCCAACCCTGCCGAGAGCACGTTCTATTTCTATGTGCTCTCGACCCCAGAGGGTGGCCACGCATTCGCCGAAACGTACGACCAACATTTGGCGAACATCGAACGATCTCGCCAGGCCGGAATCATTCCCTGAAAGCTCTGAGACTCGCCCTGGTGGGCGACCCGGTCTCTCACTCTCGGTCGCCGGCAATTTTCAAGGCTGCCTTCGCCGCGGCTGGCTTCGACGGAGAGTATGAGGCTCGCCAGGTCGATGCAGACGGAGTGCGTCGCAGCTTCGATGATCTGCGGGCCGGGCGGTTGGATGGGCTCAACGTCACGATGCCGCACAAGGCGCTGGCGCATTCGCTCTGCGATCGGGTCGAGCCCGAAGCCCAGGCCGCAGGCTCGGTCAACACAGTCGTTCGCCAGGAACAGTTGGTCGGTCACTCCACCGACGTCGCCGCCGTCAGAGACTGCTGGCGCTCCCTGCCTGCGGAGGGGCCGATCCTCATTCTGGGCGCCGGGGGAGCAGCGGCGGCAGCAGTAGTTGCCCTCAGCAAGATAGAGAACAGAACCATCTACATCGCTTCCCGGACTTTTGGAAGCGGAGCGGCGCTCGGCCAAAGGTTGGGCATGGAGCTGGGCGAGGTGCATTGGGGAGTGCCGGTGGTGAGGTCGACGGTGGTGAACTGCACCCCGGTCGGCATGAAGGGAGAATCCCTGCCCGGGAGTGTTCTCGAACTTGCTTCCGGGCTTCTCGACATGGCCTATGCCAGCATTCCCACCCCGGCGGTCGGGAAGGTTCGCCAACTAGGATTGCCGGTCGTCGACGGGCTCGACCTGTTGGTCGCACAGGCTGCGCATGGATTTAGGCTTTGGACCGGCATGGAACCGCCCTTGGCAGCGATGCGTCAGGCAGTGGAAAACTCCTAAAGCAATGGGTTCTAGGGGCCGAATCCAATTGACGAACACTCGAAAAGAGTGCTGCGACGCGAAGGAAGGTTTGGCGAAATGTCGTTGACTGGGCACATTGATGTTTTCCCCTTGGAGGAAGTCCTCCGCTTGCTGGCGCGTTCGTACAAGAGCGGCTGCT
>JBOGEX010000072.1:0-14507 GCA_050741915.1 Acidimicrobiia bacterium | reverse complement strand
TCTGTCGTCGTCATCACCTGGTCCGCCACCGACTCGGTTGGCGTCATCGACCCCTGCCCCGAGGCGATCATCTTTGGACCAGCCCGCTCGGACGCCGGTACACCACCAGCGGCCAACCGCCCTAGGTTTCTCATCACTTCCCCGGGAGGAAAAGCCCCTCGCGCCCATCACATCGCCGACGCTCTCGCCCTCTACCTTCCGAGCGATCGAAGAGAGGCACTTCGCATCCTCGGAGCGTCGCTCGGCCCTCCCTTAGGCGAGGTCGAATCAGCTGGAATGGAGTCGTTCCTCTATCTCCCTGATGTGTTTTTCGTCGCCGAGCACGGGCTCGACCACTTCGAGGAAGCGATGTCATTCCAATACCAGGTGACCCAACGATTCACGGCCGAGGGAAGCATCCGGGCCTTCCTCGACCGGTACCCGGACAAGGCTCTCGACCGGCTCCGGGAATGGGCCGGCGATTCCAACATGCATGTCCGTCGTCTCGTCTCCGAGGGGACTCGGCCCCGACTTCCGTGGGCGTCAAGGCTCTCCCGTTTTCAAAAGGATCCAACTCCGGTGCTGGAGTTGCTGGAACTGTTGAAGGACGACCCCACCGACTACGTTCGCAGGTCGGTGGCCAATAACTTGAACGACATCTCCAAGGACCACCCCGACCTGGTGGTGGAGACTGGGCGGCGTTGGCTTTCGGACCCGGACCGTCGACGGCTCGTAGAGCACGGCTTGCGAACATTGGTCAAACAGGGCCACCCGGGAGCGTTGGCGGCGCTTGGTTTCGGGACGGGCGCACCGGTCGTAGTGGAATCGGTGGCGGTCGAGTCCCGGCGGGTTGCGATTGGAGGTCGGGTGACAATCGAAGCCATCGTCTCCAATCCCACCTCTTCTGCGCACCGGCTGGTCGTTGATATTCGTGTTCACTTTGTCAAAGCCAACGGGGCCACCAGCCCCAAGGTCTTCAAAGGAGCGGTGCTCGAGCTGGCCGCGGGCGCCACCGCCAGAGTCCGCAAATCGATTTCATTGGCGATTCACACCACGAGGACACCGCGTCGAGGCGAGCATCAGGTCGAAATCCTGATAAACGGCCTTATCCATCCGGGCGGATCGTTTGAGGTTGTGAACGGAGGGTCGGAATGAGATCGGGGGAGTCCGCTGAATGCTGTTCAGCGCTCCCAGGTCTCGCCGGAGTGCAAGGCCACGACTTCGGCTGAGGTTTGCTGGCGAAGCTCCTCTGGAGTCCCGCGCAGGATCGGAAAGGTGGCGTAATGAACGGGAATCACAGTTTTGGCACCCACCATTTCGACCGCCCGAGCTGCGTCGAGCGGTCCCATCGTGTAGTGACCGCCGATCGGCACCACTGCCACCGATGGTTGGAAGCGCTCGCCGATCAGACTCATGTCACCGAAGACGTCGGTATCGCCAGAGTGATAGACCACCGTGCCGTCTTCGAATTCGAGCACCCAGCCCCAAGAACCCATCTCCCGGGTAACCCCCGGACCGAGTTCGGTGAGCGTGGCGCCGCCCGTGTGATCGGCCCGCACCATGGTGAGGCCGATTCCCGCCGCCGCCACCCGGCCTCCGGCGTTCATCCCCGTCGCCTCTACACCGGAGGCGGCCAGAAACAGGCTCATCTCGTGGCTGCAGAACACTTTGGCGCCGTCGACTCGGCCGAGTTCGATCAGGTCGACCAGATCGTCACCGACGTGGTCGAAATGACCGTGGGTGGGAGCCACCAAGTCGACGCGCTCGGGGGTAGCAAACCCATCGGCGTAGTCGGGCGAGCCGGTCCAGCGATCAACCCAGAGCCAGGCGTCTCCCGGCGATTGATAGAGCACGCCGCCGTGCCCGAGACGAGTGATGCGTAGCTTGGCCATCTCGACTGCATCGTATGCGGACTCGAGTGGCGGTTGTTCTCCCTGGCTAGGGGCGGCGGCCGCTGACGTCGATCACAGTTTGCTCGAGACGGGCCTCCTCGGCCAAGAAGGCGAGGAGGTGGCTTTCGATCGATTCGGCGGCCGAGGTGGCGGGCGGTTTGCCGAGCTCGATGCTTTCGAGGAAGGCCTCGATGATCCCGGCATCCCCACCGCCGTGTCCGCTGCCGGCAGCAGGGATGTCAACGTTTTCGATTTCGCCGGTGACATGATCACAAACGATGATCTCCTGCTGGCGGCCGAAGCGCCCGCGGAGAGTGGCGCGAGTCCCGTCATAACGCATCGAGCGATGCTCCTCGCTCGAGTGACCGTGCACGATCAAGGCCGCGCTCGCCCCCGACTCGAACTCCATCGTCACCACCTGGTGATCGACCGCATCCGAGCCGCACTTGTATGCGCAGCGTCCATAAGGACCCTCCTGCAGTGCTCGCAGCCGTCCTTCGGCCGAGAAGTCGTCGGTGACGACGTGCACCGGCCAACCGAGGAGCGCCGGATTGAGATAGACCCGGCGGGCGTCATAGGGACAGTCCTCGACGGGGCACGGATCGGTGCACCGTTCCGTCGCCTCCGCCGGCGCTCGTTCCGGTCGAAACTCGAAGAGGTTGCCCACAGACGAGATGATCCGAGCCGACGACTGCAGGTTCCACTGGACGATGTCGAAGTCGTGGGTGGCCTTAGCCACGATCATCGGCGGTGCGCTATCACGCCGCGACCAGTTGCCGCGCACGTATGAGTGAGCCATGTGCCAGGCGACGAGGTTCTCGCGGTGTTCGACGGTGACGATGTCGCCCAGTTGTCCGGAAGCGATCACCTGATGGAGGGTCTGAAAGAAGGGCGTGAACCGAAGGACGTGGCCGATGTGAAGGCTGCCCGCCGACCTCAGCGATGCCGCCACTATCTCAAAACACGATTCGAGAGTGTGCGCCATCGGCTTCTCGCCCAGCACGTGGTATCCCGACTCGAGAGCGGCGAGAATGTGGGCGTGATGCTCGCGATCGGGCGAGGCGATCACAACCGCTTCGGCCCGTTTCGAACTGAGGAGAGCTAGCGGGTCGTGGTACCGATCGCTCTGACCAATGCCGTGAGCCTCACCAAAGCGTCCTAGTCGCTCCTCGCTCGAGTCAGCGACGGCGACGAAGCGCAGCCGGTCGGGGTTCTGTATCGCCCAACGTCCATAGACGTGATGGCCGCGTTGGCCGGCTCCCACCATGACCGCTTCGATCGTCACGGCATGGCTTTCGCCAACTCGTGGCGGAGTTCGGCGATGGCCTGGTCGTAGGCATCGCCTTGATAGAACGTGTGACCGCGCACCGGAGGGAGAGGGTCACCGGGATTGCGCTCGGCCGACACTGGGTCGGGAACCCGGCGATCCCCAACCCCAATAGGACCACCGATGGCGTCGGTGGAGCGAAACAGGTTGATCCAGCGACCGTCGAGCCTCGTTGCAAGCCCTCCCAGCTCATCGGGTCCGAAGTAGGTGGGAAAGAAGAGGCCATAGAGGCGGCGGAGGGGGCTGCCGTGGGTAAGGAGCCCGAGCCGGGATCGAATCGCCAGGGGCAATCGGGCCATGCTGGCTACCGTCACAACCGAGCCCTGCGAGTGAGCGGAGAGCGTTACCGCCACCCCGTCGGAGGTGAGACGCTGGAGACGAATTCCGAGCTCGGGTACCGCGCGGGCGGAGTAGGGAGGCGGGGCCAACGGGTGATACCAACGCGGCCAGAACGTCACGACATCCCAGATCACGCCTACCCGACGCCGAGTCCCCGGATTGCGAAACGACGAATACATCACGGCCATGCCAGCCAACGGCAGCAAGCTTCCCACCCAAGATGCCACCGGCACCAATCCTCGCCAGCCATCGGGGAGCCGGCCGAAGGCGCCAAACGGTGAGCCGGTCGTGAAGACCCGAACGCCATAAAAGGCGAACGTTCCTCCCAGGACGACGGCCAGGAGGGCGGCGAGGGCAGTGGCGGCCTCGTCGCTCAGACGCGCCACACTGCGAGCCCTGATGATCGATCTAATCCAGCTCAGACCTTCGAGATCGGCTGGCGCCTGTGGGTACTCCTTGGCAATGGCCTCGACATTCTCGGGTGAACGCGTGCGGCTCCAGAGCCAAAGCACGGCGATGACGATCGCTAGGAGCCCTCCAACCACCAGGGCCAGGGAGGCGAGAGCGAACCAGTCGTATCCGTAGGAGTAGATGATGGTTGCCTGTCCCTCGTCGAGCGGATCGATGACGCGGTCGCCGAGCCAATCAGCCAAACGAACATGTGAACCCGCCATGAGGGAAATCAACGCCCATATGGCAAGCGCAGAGGTGGCGATTGGTTTGATGCGTTGGCCCGGCTCCAGCAGGAACAAAAGCCCTACCGCGATGACAAGCGCAACCAGTCCTGTCGCAAGAGCCATTCGGCTGTATCCAGGCAGGTCATCGGGCACGGGGTTGGTAGGCCCACCCCGGAGAAGACCCGACAACGCGACCGCAGCCAGCACCAACCATCCGGCCCGGGCCAGGGTCCAGGTGGGACCCTTCCCCCAGAAGGCGACGGTGACCGCCGCGCCGATGGCGATGGCGATGGCGACCAGGAAAAGATTTGTCTCGAGGCCGGTGTCGAGACCGGCTTGCTCTCGCAGTCGCCGGATCGAGTAGGCGGTGGCCGTCGCCAGAGCCGAAGTGGCGGCGGCAAAGTGTCCGGAGGCGAGGCGAGCCCCGAAACGGGACGAGTGCCAGAACTGACGATCGGCCAGCGTCGCCTCCGCCGCCAGATCGCCCGCGAGGCTTCTCTCGGTTTCTACCGGCTCGGATGAGAAGGCGTCTTCGTAGCGGGTGCGGGTGAACCGGGTGGCAAATCGCCAAAAAGCGATCAGTGCGGCCGGGATCACCAGCCCGATCACCATTCTCCGCACCGGTCGATCGGCGAAGAAGGGATTGCCGAAGAAAGTCAGCCACCAGTGGCGCCCGCTGCAAACTGGCGACCCTCCGCACTGGAAAGCAACCAAATCGAGACCAAGTCCTCCCGCCCACAGCACCGCCAGCACCGTCACCGACAGGGCCAGCAATCTGACGAGCCCACGAGCGACCCCCGATCGAGCGTCTTGACCTCGCGCCAGCATGAAGCCAGCGGCGTTGGCCAGTGCGAAGGGAAGGAGCAGTAGCCAGAGCGACCGCGAGCCCGATCGAGATGTGATGCCGCCCCAGGTGTAGGCCTCGAGCTCATTCGAGTCGGGCCGGCGATAGAAGCCGGCGGTGTCGTCACCAGCCACCTGCTCGGGATGCGGATGCTTGAGCAGAACATCGGGGGTGGTGCCGCCCACGCCGTGGACTCTCAACTCCACCGGAGTGTCAAGCGGTCGGGCCCGATCTTCGGCTTTCGCTTCGCGAGAGGCCATGCGAACAAGCTACCCCTAACGTCTTCGGAACCGCACCCATGGTCACTGTCTCTCTATTCACGACGTGTCTCGTCCAGGGCCTCTACCCACAGGTGATTAAGGCGACTGTCGAGGTCCTGACCCGAGCTGGCTGCCAGGTGAGGATCCCCAAGTTGCAGACCTGTTGTGGCCAGGCGCCCTTCAACGCCGGATTGCTCGAGGAGACCCGCCGGCTTGCGCGCAAGGTTTTGGTTGATCTCGAAGGCGATGACCCCATCGTCGTTCCTTCGGGATCATGCGCCGACATGCTCACCCATCACCTCCCGCATCTTTTCCCCGAAGAGCCGGAGCTGGGGGAGCGGGCGCGGGAGGTAAGCAAGCGGGTCACCGAGCTAAGCGCGTTCTTGGTCGATCGCCTCGGGGTCACCGACCTCGGTGCTCGCTTCGATGCCACGGTTGCCTTCCACAACTCCTGTCACGGGATGCGCAACCTCGGTCTCGGCCGACAGGCCACGACCCTCCTGGCGAACGTGAAGTCGTTGCGACTGATCAGGTTGTCCCGACCAGAGGAGTGCTGTGGTTTCGGCGGGCTTTTCTCGGTGGAGCTTCCGGAGGTGTCGGCCGCGATCATGGACTCGAAACTCGATGACCTCGAGGCAACGAGGGCGCAATTCGTCGTGGGTGGAGACGCCTCGTGCCTGCTCCACCTCGCCGGGGGTTTGCATCGACGCCAGAGCGCGGTCGAGGTAAAGCACCTGGCAGAGATTCTCGCCAGCCAATGACCACCTATCGCGAGCGGGCCCAAGTTGGGGTTGACGATCCCCGGATCGCCGCCATCCAACGGGGGACCGACCGCTTCGTCAGCCACCGGGCGAAGGCGGTCGCCGAGTTCTGGGAGATGGACGAGATGCGGGACCGCGCCCGCGTCATCCGCCATCGGGTGCTCTCGGATCTCGGTTCGTATGTAGCTCAATTCACCGCCGCCGTTGAGAAAGCGGGCGGACGGGTTCATCGAGCAGTCGACTCCGAAGCTGCTCGCCAGATCATTGGCGATTTGGTGGCTGATCGCATTGGGGCGCCGATCATCAAATCGAAGTCGATGATCACCGAGGAGATCGAGCTCAACCATCATCTCGAGACCTTGGGTCACGAGGTGGTGGAGACCGATCTTGGTGAGTTCATCATCCAACTCGCCGCCGAGCCACCCGTGCACATCATCGCCCCGGCCCTCGACCGCACCCGCCACGAGATCGGCCAGCTGTTTACCGACCGGCTCGAAGTTCCATTCACCGCCGTTCCCACCGAGCTGAACGAGATCGCCCGCCGCCACCTGCGGGAGATCTTTCTTCGAGCCGGTGTGGGGATTACGGGGGTCAACTTCGGAGTCGCCTCGACTGGTTCGATCGTCACGGTCACCAACGAGGGCAACGGCCGCCTTTCCTCGACGACGCCACCGCTTCACATCGCTGTGATGGGGATAGAGCGTCTGGTCCCCGATTTGCCCGACCTCGAGGTAATGCTCGAGGTATTGGCGCGCTCGGCCACCGGGCAGCGGCTCAGCGTCTACACGAACATCGTCACCGGTCCCCGCCGAGCGTCCGAGCCCGACGGCCCCGATGCTCTCGAAGTTGTCATCGTCGACAATCGACGGACGAGCCTCCTCGGGACCGAGCTCGAAGAGGTGCTGGGGTGCATCCGCTGCGGTGCCTGCCTCAACGCCTGCCCCGTCTATCGGCACGCCGGTGGCCGCAGCTATGGCTCGGTTTATCCGGGCCCGATTGGAGCGGTGCTTTCGCCGGCGCTGTTCGGCTTCGACCAATTCGGCGATCTGCCCTATGCATCCACCTTGTGCGGCGCCTGTCTCGAAGTCTGCCCGATCCGCATCGATCTCCCTCGCATGCTCCTTTTCCTCCGCCAGCAGACGGCGGCGGCGCATCTGCCCCCAAGCGTCGCTCGCGGCGTCCGCTACTTCAGCGCTCTCGGCAGTCGCCCAGTACTTTGGAATGGCGGGGTCCGCCTGCTGTCGGCATTGCGGCGAATCGGCCCGCGATGGATCACCCGCCTGCCCGGTCCCGGACGGGGCTGGACCTCGACGAGGGACATGCCATGGCGACGATGAACGTGGTCGGCGAGTTCGTCGAACGCCTGGAAGCTGTCGATGGATTGGCTCATGGTCCGATGCCGGCCGCCAACGCCATGGCCACCGCCATTGACCTGAGTGGAGACCCAGGTACGTACCTGGGATGGGATGACGTCGGTGTTCCCCGCATCCATCAGGCTCTGCAAGCCGCGGGCTGGATGCGCCTTGACCACGTTGTTTCGCCCGAGAGCCGTCTGGCCGATCAACAGGCCATGTCGGCCGTGTCCCTCGGGATCACCGGTGCTGACGGAGCCATTGCCCGGTCAGGGTCAATCGCCCTCCGGTCCGGTTCGGGCCGGCCGCGAATGGCCTCCCTGATCCCCGGGACCCATATCGCCTTCCTCTCAGTCGACAACGTTTTCCCGACTCTGGCCGATCTCTCGCTCCGGAGTCAGGATCCGGCATCGGCTTCAAACCTGGTCTTGATCACAGGTCCCTCACGGACCGGCGACATCGAACAAGAGCTAAACCTCGGTGTCCACGGACCGAAGCAACTACATGTCATCCTCCTTCGGTGACTGACAGATGTCCCTAGCCAGACCGCCTCAACAAGTACGACTTGGCTTTGGCCCGATCCTCGTGCGGATCATCGGGATCGCCCTCCTGGTCGCGGTTCTCGGCGCGATGGTGTGGTCGTATCTGGCGGCGAGCTCGGCCGATCGTTACGAGGTGCTCACCCCTCCGGCCGACCTCCCCGGCGAGATCGTCACCTTGAGCAACGGGCAGTCGATTCACTACCGATCGGTTGGGAGTGGTCCACCGCTACTTCTGATCCATGGCTTTGACCTGGCCGGTGGGTACCAGTGGGTTCCGCTGGCGGAGCAGTTGTCCGGTTACCGGCTGATCATCCCCGATCAGGTCGACTTCGGGTACAGCGGACGCCCGGCGCGAACGGGTCAGGTCCACACCACCTTCGGGCGGGCCGAGACGATGCTGACGCTGCTCGAGCAGCTCGGGATCGAAAGGGCGACCGTCATCGGGGCCGGGATGGGGGGAGCGGTGGCCGCGCAAATGGCGGTCAACAACTCGGACGTGGTCGAACGACTGGTTTTGATCAGCGCCGAGATCTACGGCCCGGCCGAGGACTGGACCGCCACCTTCTACGGCCTGCCGGTGGTCGGTAAGGCGCTCAACTTCACGAGCTTCGGCGGTGGCAGTCGCGCCATTCTCAACTACGAAAGCGAATGTGCCGCCGGCGGTTTCTGCCCCACGCCCGACGATCACAATGCTCGTCAGATCGGGGCCGCGATGGCGGGAACCTCAGATGCTCTGGCCGCGATGTCTGCCACCCCCGCAGCAGCAACCGTCCCTGCCGACCTACCCACAATCACTGTCCTCACCCTCGTCATCTGGGGAGATGAGGATCAGATCACTCCGCTCGCTGATGGTCGGCAGATCGCCTCCCAAATTGAAGGTGCGACTACCGAAGTCATCTCCGGAGCCGGCCACCAGCCACACCGTCAGGATCCCGTGGCGACTGCGCAGCGGATCTCGACATTCCTTACGGGTTAGAGGTTCCCCCGGGCCGCCTGGTCGCGTTCGATCGCCTCGAATAGCGCCTTGAAGTTTCCCTCACCGAAGCCGGTGGCCCCGCGCCGTTCGATGAACTCGAAGAAGACCGTTGGTCGGTCCTGCAGCATCCGGGTGAAGATTTGCAGCAACCCTCCGCCCTCGTCGCTGTCGGCCAGGATGTTGAGCCGCTTCATTTCGACGCGATCGACATCCATGTCACCGAGACGCTCGCCTACTTCTGAGTAGTAGGCATCGGGCACGTTCATCATCATCAGCCCGCGGTCACGAACCTGGGCAACGGTCTCGAAGATGTCGTCGGTGAGGATGGCGATGTGCTGAATGCCGGGCGATCGATAGAAGTCGAGGTACTCCTCGATTTGACTCTTCCTCCGACCGGTGGCCGGTTCGTTGATCGGCATCTTGATCAGCCCGCTGCCGTCCCAAACCACCTTCGACATCAACGCCGAATACTCGGTCGAGATCTGCTCGTCGTCGAAGTGTCGAAGCAATACGAAACCGAAGACGTCTTCGTAGAAGGAGACCCAACGATCCATCTCACCGAGGCCGACATTGCCGACGACGTGGTCGATGCGTTGCAGCCCGACCGGTTTGACGACAGTGTCCTCGTATGGAGCGAAATCGGGTGGCGGCCAGGAAAGGTCGGACTCGACGAGGGAGTGCACGGTCTCGCCGTAGGTGTGAATCCCAGCCCGGGCCCAGGTCTTGTTATTGCCCTCCACCACCTCGGGCTTGTAGGCCGCCTCGGCACCACGGGCTAGAGCATGCTCGAAGGCCGTTTTGGCGTCGGGCACGGCGAGAGCGACGTCGTGGACGCCCGGCCCGTGCTCGAGGACGTGGTGACTGATGGGATGGTCGGGGAACAGGGCCCCGGTGACGATGAAGCGGGCATCGTTTTGACGGAGGGCCCAGGAGGCGGTCTCCCGCACGCCGGTTTCGGGACCGCGATAACCCTCGATGGCGAAACCCATCAGTGAGCGAAAGAACTGAGCCGACTGATAGGCGTTGTCGGTCCAGAACTCGACATGATGGAAGCCGTTCAACGGAAACGGATCGGAGGGCGTCCCACCCCTGGTCATGGGCTGCTCCTTTGCAGGTTTGGCGATCTCGTGGAAAGGCTAGTGATGCCGGCGATTTTCGGAACACGCTTCGCAATCACCACGATCGCAATCAACGAAACGATGATGGCCGCGGGCCACCATTCATCGATGAGGGGAAGAGCGATGAGGGGGAGGAGTCCAATGGTCGAGCCGACGGCGCGAGCCATCGGAAGTTGCTCGGTCCTTCGTGGGACCTGGCTCGCCGGTCCCAGCAAAAGGTTCAGAGCTAATCCCACCAGCAGTCCGAGCGCGCCTCCGCTTGCCGTCCCCGCCACCATTCCGAGGATGGCCCCAATGGCTCCGTAGATGACCAAGGCTTGAACGAGTTCGATTCCCTCCAAGTCGAGCAACTGGATGGACGCGATTACGACTCCGATCGCTGCTCCGGTGACGGCCCCCATCCCGGTTCCGGCCGCAAGGGCTCTCGACACCGTCGACATCAGGTCCGTCTCAGGGCGCCTTCGAAAAGGCCGGCGAGCGAGGCCATAGCGTCGAACACCGGACCGGCTTCCGATTGCTCGGGGTCGAGGCGCTCCATCAACTCGATGCCGAGAAAGACCGCGGCGATGGCGTAGGCCGCCTCGTGCAACGGGATCAGGGTTTGGAGCGGGGAGCCTTCCAAGCCACTCTGCAATGCCTCCTCGACCAGATCGATCCAGCCGCGGAAGCCGGCGAGAACGGCTTTCCCCATCTCGGGGTCGGAGACGGCGGCCGCCATCATCTGGGTGACGATCGTGACCGAGCCGCTGCGCTGATCGTCGCGGTGGAGACGGCGGGCGATCTCGACCAGGTCGGTCAGTGACGAGGACTTGGCAGCAGCCTGCTGGTACTTGGCCACCTGCCGGGCGGAGGAAGAGGCGGCGGCTTCGATCAACAATCGATTGACGCTGCCGAAGTGATAGAAGATCAATGCCTGGTTGAACCCGCCGGTGGCGGCAATGGCCCGGGCGCTGGCCCCGACAATCCCCTTGGTCCGCAGCGTCTCGAGCGCCGCATCCATGATCCGTTCTTTGGTGGTCGGCTCGCTAGTGGGCATGGGGCTCCTTGCGTTCGCACCAGGAGCATTCCACGTCATCGCCCACCGGGGCTCCGAACCGCCGCCGGTTCTTCGACACGAGATAGAAGAAGCGCTCTGCCATCGGGGCCAAGGCCGGTCCCGACAACCGGTAGGACCACGACCGATAGCGACGGGTCGCCCAGAGGCAGGTGAGGAAGGCCGCCGGTCCGACCCATGCCCGCCCGTTGTCATCGGCGACCACCAGCTCCTGGCCGAGCCAGGGAAGGGCGCCGAAACGGCGGCGGGCTTCTTGGGATCCGGCGGAGAGAAGTCGCACCGGCACGTAGCAGGGCTGGGTGAGGAGCCAATCCCGCGCCCGCCGGCAGAGGTGGCACTTCTCGTCATAGACGACGGTGAGAGTTGTCATCGGTCTCCGGTGGGGGGAACCAAAACCTGGGGAGCGATCGGTGGGGGAAGGTGACGCTCTTCTCCGCGTGAGCGAATCTTCCAGAAAAGCCCGACGTTGACGAAGTGGATCACCGCCAGTGTCACCAACAGCAGGGCCAGGCGGTTGACCAGCGTCCGGACCGCCCCGAAGGCGTCGAGGCTCCCCTCGGTGCGAATGATGTAGAGGGCGTAGCCCAGGTTGAGCATGTAGAAGCCGACCACGAGGAGCCGGTTCACTGCCTCGGCCAGCCCGGGCCGGTCACTGAAAACATCCTGGAGAAAGATCGCCCCGCTCCGAAAGAGCGTCCTCGCCAGCCAGACCGTCAAAGCAACGGCCACCGCCGCGTACACAACATATACGGCGATGCCGTATCCACTCCCGCTCATCACAACCTCCTTGTCGGTTTGATCGAATGCTTTGAGCATACGCTTAAACCATACGCTCAATTCACCCATCTGTCAAGGGTCTCTGGCGGCATTTATTGTCTCTAGCTGTGGGCGATGCTCTTGTGGCGGTCTCGGTTCCCCAACTCGGCGATGCCCGCCGTCGGCATTGGGCCAAGGTCGTCACCTCGGTCGACGAGACCAAGGCCACGGGTTGGGCGTATGCGGGTGACTTTGTCGCCGACGGAGGGACCCAGGATCTACCGGTCGGGGCCCTGCTGCTGCTGTACGGGGAGCGCGGCAGTTCAGCCAATCCGCAGTCGCTCGCCGCCTTGTACTCGGTCGGGGCCGATTCCACGTTGACGCTGGAAGGAGAAGCGAGGGGGAGGGCGTGGGCGCGGACTTTGCGAGACCGTGCCCGGGAGTTGCTCGATCAGGAGGCGCCGCCCTTGCTCGACCTCAGCTCGGTCGAGAGCTATCGGTTGGCAGAGGAGTTGGCCAGCCGCGGTTGGAAGGTCGAGCCGCCCGCATGAGCCGACGCCGTTTCGATGAGCCGATGTAGCCTCGGTGATCCGTGGCGACCCTTCGACTATTTGCCAACCTGCGCGAGCTGGCCGGTCTCTCCCGCCTCGAGGTGGAGGGCGACACAGTGGGCGAGGTGATCGAAGAGGCCGTTTCCCGCTTTGGTCCCGAGTTTGCGGCCGGTCTCGGGTCTGCGGCCATGTGGAGAAACGGCGAGCCTGCCTCTGCCTCTGACCCGATTGGCGCCGGTGACGAGCTGGCGCTGATCCCACCGGTGTCGGGAGGTGGCGACGTGATGGTGGGGGAGATGGTCGACGCCTCCCTCGTCACCGGTCTCCTCGGCCTGCTGATTCTCATCGGTACCAACCTGGCCCCGGGCCCCGCTTGGTGGGCGGCCGGGCTTGTCCTGCTGGCAGCACTGTGGGCCACCGATCTCGCCTCCCGCCTGACCGATCGGGATCGGGCCCCGGCCACAATTGGCATCCTGGCCTCATTCGTCATCGCCGCGGTGGCGACGCACGTATTGGGTGGCATCGGCTTCGGGCTGACCCCCTTCCTGGCCGTGGCGGTCGTCATGGGATGGGGGGTGGCGGTGCCCGAGTATCGGCGGCTGGAGGTGGTGGCGCCCTCGGTCGTTATCGCCTTGGTGGGGAGCGCGGCGGTGGGCTCACTCATGCTCACTCGTACTTTTTTCGAAGACGAGCACCACGCCATCTCGATCCTGATTGTGGTGGCGGCGCTGAGCGCGGTGACTGCGGTCGTCCTGAGCCGGCTGCGCACACCGATGCTCGACCCCTACTCGGGTGTCGCGTTGGCGGCTGTCGTGGGTGCGGTGGTCGGATCGCTCATCTGGAGGGAGGACATCGTCGGCTACATCCTGATCGGGCTCGGGCTGGCGGTGGGACTGGTGGCCGGACGCAGCCTCGGCTCGATCATTCGGACGGGTCGTCTGGCGCTTTCGGAAACCCCTCCCGGCCCGATGACCACCCTCGACCCGCTCCTCTTCGCCGCCGCCCTCTACTACCCCTTGGTCTCCATCGTCCTCTAAACCGCCTTTTTTGCCGTTTTTATGAGGTAGACCGGCAGTTTCACTGCCGGTCTACGCGCGGAGAGCGTGAGAGCAATACTTTCCGGGCTTCGTTCAGTCGGGCGATCACGACCCACGGCGTATAGAAGATCTCGTGATCCCAAACCTCAACCACCAGAAATCCCATCGCTGTGTGACGTGCCCGTCGGGCCTCGTCGATCTCCCGGTCGGTCAGCGATACGTGAAAGCGCTCGCTTAGCACCTCGACGATGAGCGGGCAGTCCTCGGCGAGAAAGTCGACCCGGCCGCTCCAGTTCTCATCGCCGATATCCACCTGGCGTCGAAAGCGAAATCCGTGCGGTTTGGTCAACTCCTCGAACCTCGATTCGACGTTCGATGCAGGTGGGATCCAGTCGCCGTTTCTTTCCTCCCTGAGCTCGCGCATGAGCGTCGTTCCGTTTCTCCCCGAACGGCCGAGGCGAGCAATCAGGTCATCCAGCAGCTGGCCGTTGATGAGGCGAAGCGACCAGGCGTTGTCAAGCGCCCTCGCGACACGGTCACCGCTTATCGTGCCGGCAAGTTGATAGATCGCTAGGCCCGGGGACAGCACCGGAATTCCGTTGTGGACCTTTCGACACCAATCGGGGATGACGGTCGAGTGATGGACAGTGATCTGCCGACTCGAATCGTCCGTTCGATAGACCCGTTCCACCGAGATGTGGATTCGGTCGAGACGAAAGCCGGCGATGCCCCACCATGCTGCAGCAGTCATGTGGGAAACGTAGGTCTCCGGACCGATGTGAAGGAGAGCAATCATCAACCGCTGCGCCTCACTGCCAGGTGCCCCCGAGTACCTGAGAACGCGGTTGGTGACCGGTTCGAGCAGACCAGACCTGATCCTGTTGTTGATCGCTCGATAATCGACGCCGGCCGCGCTTAGCTGCCTACGGGCAACCACCATTTGCTGAGACCGGGCGAGGTCGCGGATGACCTTGTCGTACTTCATTCGCCGAGCGTGTCATCTGGCGGACGCCTCGGGAAGGTAGTTGCTCAGCCTTGGTTT
>JBOGEX010000071.1:0-1689 GCA_050741915.1 Acidimicrobiia bacterium | reverse complement strand
ACCCTTCGCACGACCGAGCTGGTACCGAGCTTTGCGCCCGACGAGCCGGCCCAACTTCCGCATCTGCGAGCCGGCCTGATCGCGTAGCCGAGCACGGCGCGATCGGCCCGCGCGGGGGTCGTAGTAGTACTGAGCGGCTACTCCCAGGGCAATTCCCTGCATAAATTTGAGCTTCTTTCCCACAAAATCCTCCTGATTCCTCCGCGAGATACCCGCTGCGGACGAGGTCAAAACCCCGGCTAACCGGTTTGGCCGACCTCCCACCCCGGGTATCCCGGACCTATGGCAACCGAAACGATCGTTCTCAAGAACAAAGTGGTGGCGGTTTTTGACGATGCCGGGTCGGCCTCGAAGGCGTCCTCGGAAGTGTCGGGGTTGGGCCGGAACGTGACCGTCCTCGCGGGTGAAGAGGGACGATCGCGCCTTCCCCATAACCAGGAAGGGATCAAGGGAGCGTTAAAAACCGCAGCAGCGACCTTCGGTGACGAGATGCGAATACTCGACGGACTCGACGAGGCTCTGGCTGGGGGTGCGCAGGTGCTGGTGGTGGAGGTGGCAGAAGGGAATGCCGATCAGGTGGTAGCGGAGTTCGATCAGAACGGGGGCCGTTTCATCTGGACCTTTGGCGAGTGGACCTTCAAACCCGCCGCCCCCGAAGTGGACCAGGAAGACACCGCTTAATCACTTGGGCTCATCAGCCGGGAGAATCGACTCCCCCGACCCTTCCCTGGTCGGATACCAAAACACCGAAATCTTGCCTGTGGGTTCGAGATAAGCACGGCGTATGTCCCCCAGGTTCTCGACCCCTTCCAGACGCAAGAGCATTTGAATCTCGTGTTCTGACAGGTCTTCCTTGTCAAGAGTCTCCTGAACCAGCCTGCCATCGGCCACCACACAGACGGGGACACTCTCGATGACCCTTTCGATGCCCTGGTTCGTTTCCGTGATCAGGACCAGCAGCCTCTCCAAGCCGACCACCGCGGTGATCACCAAGAGCCCGCTCACCACCGGCACCTCGGGATAGAACATCGGGTCGCCTACGGCCGAGCCCAGCGCCACGATGATCAACAACTCGAATGGCGAAAGCTGCCCGAGACCGCGCTTGCCGACCAAGCGGATCAGCACCAAGGTATAAAGGAACATCACCGCCGTCCGGAGCAAGATCTCGAGGACTGCGGTCCAGGTCAGGTCGCCGAGAAAGATCCGTTCGAATTCCATGAGCAACCAAATCTCGGCGTTGAGCTCTCAAAGGGGCGTATCGCTCGTCCGATCGTGCACGGTGTCAACTCGCCGGTTGGAGGCTTCGCGGCGGACGTGGATCGTCGGGGAAAGCCAGGCGGTCAGCAGGCTTCCCGCCCCGATGATGGCATAGATCCATCCGATGCGCTCGTCACCGCCAAGGGCCGCCGCCAATGCGTCGCCTTCGATTCCGTACACGAGACCAAAGGCGATCAAGATCAGACCCAGAGTGGTCATGGTTCCCCGGCTCCCCAGAGCGTTGCCGGCGGCGCCGAGGAAGATGATTCCGACCACGATGTGAATCAACGCCATCAGCAGCGTGTGGGTGAGTCCCAACACTGAGTCGGATGAGTTGAAGTCGAACCCGACTCGTAGAGCGGCGACTGCTCCGAGCACAGTCAGAAAGAGTCCGATTCCTCCGGCAATGATCTGAGCCGGGCTCCAGGTCTT
>JBOGEX010000070.1:0-19578 GCA_050741915.1 Acidimicrobiia bacterium | reverse complement strand
TCCCATGGACGATCTCATTGATCCGACGGGGAGGAACCCGGATCGATACGGCAAGCCGGTGCTGAGTAACACCCAACGGGGTCAGGAACTCCTCTTGGAGCACCTCCCCAGGGTGAATCGGCTCATACGCCGTGGTCTTGGTCATGGGGCATCTCCTTTCAGTGATAGTCGACGATCTCGACAACCTCTGGACCCGAGGGGGTCCAGCGGAAGCAGATACGCCATTGCTGGTTGATCCGAATGCTGTGCTGGCCTTTCCGATCTCCGTGGAGCTTCTCCAGTCGATTCCCCGGCGGAACTCGAAGATCGGCGAGATCCTCCGCCGCGTCGAGGAGCAGCAGCTTCCGATACGCAGCCCTTTGTAGGTCGGGGCCAAAGAGCCGAGAGCGCTCGCGATTCCAAACCTTCTCTGTCTCCTTGCCGGCGAAGGACCTGAGCACTCAGCAAGCATAACGCATCACGTCAATGACGAGAAGCGTTAAGTCGAGTCATCGGCCCACTCACCGTTACCGGCTCGGCCGGAGGGCGCCAACTCAAGTCTGTCAAGTCTCTACGCGCGATAGACGCGCGATGAAACCCGCTTTGCGAATCGGGGCCACCCCTAGCGGGTGGCCCTGACCTGGGGTTTCTGAGTCGGGACGGCCGGATTCGAACCGGCGACCTCAGCGTCCCGAAGGCGAACTGGGCGTATTTCTAGGTGCTGATATGGACGACCACGAGGAGATCTTCGACGCTCCTCGCCCATGCACACCTGAGGCTGCCGACTGAGTCTGTGACCCGGGACCAAGGTCCTTATAAGGCCCTCAGGCCACCCAGATCAACTTGTCCCGTGCGATATCACAGGAGTCGCCGAGTTCGCGCTATCGGCACGTCTGCGCTCGCCGGCCTCTGGCTTGAGATCACGGTAGTTGGTTGGATGGAGTGACTAGTCGACCCCACTCCGTGAGGCCGTTGCTACGACTTGGGAGTCTTCTGACCATACCTCTGCCGGGCGGCCTCGCCGGACGTGCCGATCATGGCTCCGATGGATGCCCACGAGTGCCCCTCGGCTCGCGCCTTCTCGACTGCGGTGGTGACGCGATGCTCGGCCTCTGCCAGGAATGCTTGGCGTAGCTCACGAAGGGCAGTCGCGTCCAATACTTCGTCGGTAACTGGGTCGTGATCTTCAAAGCGCGCTGCCAGCTCTTCGGCCTGGTTGGTGATCTCGTCAATGGTTCGTGGCATTACTCACCTCAGATACTTTCGACGGGCTTTGTCGCATGGACCACCAACGGGCCTTCGTCGGTTCCGACCCCGATCTCGTAGAGGTTGCCGGCTCGGTCAGGACCAATCAGCATTGTCATTCACTCGTCGAGGTCTTCGACGAGGACGGGATTGTTGAAGGCATGGAGGATGGTCTCATCGCTCGCACCGTGCTTCCGGGCGCTCTCGACGATCCGTGGCTGGTTCACAAGTTACCTTGCCACCCCTCGACGATGCAAGATAACTTGCGATCGGTTGACCGTCGTCTCTCATCCGGTAAGCCTCAGGACGGGGGTCAGCTGTTCGATGGGCTGCAGCTCGTGGATTGCGTCACGCTACGGTCCTGTGTGGTGGATTGCCGGGTCGTCAAGATCGACGTCGGGTCCGACCTCCAATCGCGCCTGGGCGTACACGGCGACTGCGGCATCCCTGGCCTGCCGATCGAGAGACTCGGACATGGCTCCGAGTTCTTGTGGCGGGTTGGTCTGATAGAGCAACGTGCGGGCGGCGACTCGTCGGTCGAGCTGGCGGCGAACATCCGTGTACTCGTTGAGCAGGTCGGGGTGGCTCGATCCAGGGTTCACGTCGCGCGATGGCCGTGACCGCGTCGTCGTGCTGTCGGGTGAGCATGTCGAGTTGGGCTCGGGCTCTGTAGTACCCGTTCGTTCGAGCATGGCGTGGGCCTCAACGATCGCCTGCTCGAGGGCTTCGATGTTGGGGAGGGGCTGACCGAGGGGACCGTCCGAGATTAGGCGGGCCAATACGTCGCGCCGGTCAAGAAGCTCCCGATCGGTCAAGAGCTGCGTGGTCGGGTAGCGTCGGCCGCGAGGGATCGCACTCCTCCCCGCGACAACTGACGGACCAGAGCGTTGGTGCGGTCTTCGACAACGGCAGGGCAGTGGATATGGCTGCAATCGCCAAGTGGGCCCGGCAGATCTGCTGTCCAGATGTGAGTCTCCCCGCTCGCCCGGGAGAGGCCCGTGTATCCATGCTCGGCGGTCATCGTCTGGTCGACGTAGAGGTGGGCGTGGGGACACGTCATGCCTTGGGCGGTGTGGATGGTCTGGGCATAGCCATAGTCGATACTCCGATCGACATACCGCTTCGGCAGAACGACTTCAATCCCGTCGTGGTCACGTCTGAACGTGAGGCGACCTGCTCCGCAGTCGACCGCGGTGACGGTTCCGGTCTGACCGTTGCGGAGGTCACTGTGGGCATACCAGTTGGTCCGCATCACGATCCGATCGCCGATCTGAAACGTTATTCCGGTCCGGGTTGCCCACGTGGGTCCAGAGAGGAGACCTTTCGGCTTGCATGCGGCTTCGAGCGAGGTGGTTCAACACCTCGACATCGGTTCGGCGGCTGGCCAGCATGCGGACGGCGTCGACGCTGTGAATCCTGGTGTCGGTCCACCAGGCGTCGACCATGGCCGCCATCGTGTCCAGCCGCTCCTGCCCGATATGGACACGGCGGCTTCGGTGTAGTCGAGCACCGCCCGGTGAGCTTCTCCGGATCGGAGCAGGTGGAGAGCCCGTCGGTCGAGCTCATGGCGTTGACGTTGGTTGACCATGGCGAATTCGGTGACGACTCCGTGGCCATCGGCGACAATCTGGTGGAACAGGCCACCTGAGTCGATCGAGGGCAGCTGGTGCGGGTCGCCAAGCAGGATCAGCTTGCCGTCGGCGGCTTCGACCAACCGGGTCAGGTGGAAGAGGTCTTTGGTGGAGACCATCGAGGCTTCGTCACAGACCACGATCGTTCCCGACGGCAGGGTGTCTTCTCGTAGGTCGAGGTGGTGGGTGAGCATGGCGATCGTGCCGGTCCAATGTCCACCGAGGTCTTCGGCGAGTTTCTGTGCCGCGGTTGCCGTGGGTGCCACTCCGATGACGTGATGGCCGGCTGCTTGGGCGGCGTCGGCGTAGGCCCGATCGCATAGGTCTTCCCAGAGCCACCCGGACCGGCCACTGCCACGATCCGACCGTCCTGCTCGGCGAGGTGACTGATGGCCGCCGCCTGCTCAGGAGTCAGCTCCCGGACTCGGGCTTGTCTCGTCGATCCTTCCCGGGTCGATTCGGACCGTGCTTAGGCGGTGGACTGCTGAGAGCACTGCCCGCTCGCGTTCCAGTTGACTTCGGGTCGTGTACAGGGTGTCGTCGGGGAGAGTCCACCGGCCACCGGACCTGTGGCTGGGAAGCGTGATGGCTTCGCCCGAGGCCACAGCCGCCTTGAGAATCTCGCTGCTGGCGTGGACCAGCTCGGATGGTGTGGCGCCGTCTGGGAAGGACGACGACACTGGGGCAACGAGCTCCCGTTCCGTGAACACCGCCAATCGGTCCTACACCTCGATCACGATCTGCTCTGCCGAGTGTTCCAGGCTTTCTGGATTGGGTCGTATACCTGCACGGCCGGCTGAACAACTGTACGGCGGGCACGATCTCTCGTGACCCCTGTCACGTGGGAGTCACCCTTCCACCGGAACATCCCGATGTAGCCACCGACGGCAGAAAGCGCGCCGGCCTCGGGATCGGAGCGCCGCAGCTGTTCGACCCGTTCGCGGCGATCATGCTGCTCGGACTCACCGCCATCCTGTGCGGTGACACGGCCGATCTCCCCAACGGTCTCCAGCGCTACCCACGCGATCTCGAGGCACGCGTCGCGCGTGCCCTCGTCACCGGTGTCGCGGGCGGCTCCGATGTCCGCTGAAGACCGTCAGGGCTGTCCGACGCGACCTGACGTTGGGGTCGGCACTCGCCTCAGACCGTCTTGACGATCAGCACGCTGCACGGAGCGTGGTAGACGACCTCGTTGCCAACGCTGCCGATCACGCGTCCCATGCCCTGCATGCGGACGTTGGCGACGACGATGAGGTCTGACCCGATCTGCTCGGCCGTGTCGATCAGCGCCTTGGCAGCCTTGTCTTTCGTCGCTACCACGCGCCATTCCACGCTCGGGGAGAGGGCCTTAACGAGACTCTCGGTGCTCTGCCGAGCGAGCTCACCCGCGGTATGTCCCCCTAGCGGCGGTGTCTCCAAGTCCAAAGCATTCCGGCCAGCATCAGTATCAGAGGGGTGAACAAGAAAGCGGACCATCCCCAGCCGACGCCCTCGAACCCGTACTCCCTTGCAAGAGCGATCACCGTGCCCGCCATGAACAGCGCGATGATCCATCCCAGTGCGGGCACGATGACGCGGATGGCTCTCACGAACTCAATCTTCCCTAAACCTATGCCGGGACGCTTCTTTGCACTACACCTTCACCAATTGAACCAACTGGGTGCAGTCGAGCGTCGGTACCTCGATGATCAAAGGCGACTGGGTCGGGGAGTCTCCGACCGATTCACCAGTTAAGGGCGGCGAGGCCTCCCAACCAAGCCGCCGAGTTCGCCAGCAAGGACCTTGCACTTCCTCGTAATGTCGGGCAGGACAGACTTGGAGGTCCGAGATGTGGCTTGTGATAACCGCTTGGATCGCGGCCATCCTCGTCTTCTCGTCGTTCTTCATGAAGACGATGATTCCGCTGCGGATCGTCGCGATCGTCAGCAACATCGCCTTTATCACCTATGCGCTGCTGGGGATCAGGTACGGCATTTTCGATCGGGTCTATCCGATCCTCGTTCTTCATGCGAGCCTGCTCCCACTGAATCTGATTCGGCTCCGCCAGCTCAACCGATTGACCAAAGCCGTGCACCGGGCAGCCGACGAGGACGTCCTCAAGTCGCTTGTCCCGTACATGAAGACCGAGTTGCACCCGAAAGGAACCGTGCTGTTCAGGCAAGGCGACCCCGCCGACCGCCTTTACATGATTCAGGACGGCCGCATCCACTTCCCCGAGATCGACAAGCACATCGGCGCCGGAGAGGTCTTCGGCGAGGTGGGCTTGTTCGCACCGCAGGGAGTTCGTGCCCTAACCGCAGTCTGTGAAGAAGCTTGTCGTCTGTCGGCAATCTCGCGCGAGAAGGCGCTCGAGCTCTATTACCAGAATCCGAAGTTCGGCTTCTTCCTCATTCGCCTCGTCTCCGGCCTTGTCCTCGAAGACTTGCAGACTTCCAAGGCAGGAAGCGACCGGCGAACGCCAGAAGACGCCCCCCAAGATCATTGATCTAACTATCGGACCCGCCCACATTCGTTGGTGCGCGTTTGGTCGGCGAACGGTGCCAATTGCAGTACCGGGACTGCCGGGTATCGGCGGCGTCCGAAAACATTGTCGGCGAACAAGGTCACGTCGAGATTGGGCCGGGCGGACGCAGGATTGGCCGCGCATACGCCCACGAGCGACAGCGCCTCCTCGCCCCAGGCGTGAACCCGTAGGATTGTCGGCATCAGGACGCACGACTATCTCAAAGCGCGGCTGCAATACGTGAGACAGGACTTCGATGCGGTGCTCGAGAAGCTCACCGACGGGGACCTTCCTTGGCGCCCAGCGGACGACCTGCCATCGGTAGCGAGTCTCCTGATCGAGATCGCAAACAAGGAAAAGGAGCTGATCGCCTGGCTGCAAAGCGGCGCATAGCCAGACGACGATCCTGACGCCTTCGAAGAGACGGCGACGCTCGCCGAAATGCGCTCGGTTCTCGCAACATTGCGCGCGCAGACCCTGCGCTATATCGACTCGTTCGATGAGGCAGGCTTGGAGGAGCTGGTTCCGTGCCCTGAGAAGTGGTGGGAGGCCCTTCGCCTGGAAGCCTGCCCGCGCAGCGAGATTCTGAGGAACCTCGCCGCGCATGAGTGGTACCACACGGGGCAGTTGATCGTTTACCGTGGATTCGCGGAGTGAATCCCAACGACAGATGACACAGCGGGCGCCGATCTGCGGGGTCGGTGCGGACCTTAAGGCAGAGGATCGGATACACCGGATCCCGACTGAAGCTCATGGAGTTACCAAGCGGTAGGTGATGCCGATCGCGGGCAAGTGAGCGAAGGGAGCGATTCCGCCCAGAACTGTTGTTATTTAGGTGATCCGGGTAGTCGGAGCGGGCCCCGTCCCCCGTCTGCGCAAGCCCGGGGTCGGCACTAGAGGGAAGCGAAGAAGCGCCGCATGGCATCGGCGACGAGATCGGGTGACTGTTTGGCGGTGAAGTGTCCGCCGCTGGGGAGATCGGTCCAGAGCCGGATGTCCGTGTAGGTGCGTTCGGCGTACTCCCTCGGAAAGCCGCGCTCGCCCCATTGCAGTGCAACTCCCACCGGCACATCTACCAGGGGAAGTGTCGGCTCGTGCTTCCGTCCGTGATAGTAGGGAAGAAACGAGGTGCCGATGGTCCCGGTGAACCAATAGAGACCCGCTGTGGTGAGGACGTCGTCCCTGCTCCACGAATTCTCGAAGTCGGGGCCACTCCACTCCCGGAACTTCTCCACTAGCCAGGCAAGCAAGCCAGCCGGTGAGTCCTTGAGGCTCACCGCTAGTGTGTCGGGGCGGGTCGCCTGAATATGGCTGTAGGCGCTGGCGTTCTTCCACTTGTCCTGAAGCCGGACACGGAATCTCTCCTCCGCCTCATTGAGATCATGGGCACGCTCGTCGGGAGGAAACGCGGCGTGCGTAGAGAACAGGCCGAGCACGGACTCCGGGAACAGTGCACCCAGCCAGTCGCTGACCGTGGTCCCCACGTCTTCCCCGTATGTCGCATATTGCGTATATCCCAGCTCGGACGTCATCAGCTGGTGCCACCGCCGGGCAACGACATCGCCGGTGAACCGGGCATCGGATAGAGGTGGGGAGAACCCGAAGCCGGGTAGTGACGGGATGACGACATCGAAGGCGTCCTCTTCGCCACCTTCGTGTGACAACGGGTCGGCAAGCCAGCCGGCGAATTCCAAGAACTCCACATATGAGTAAGGCCAGCCGTGACTGACAATCATCGGGGTCGCTGTCGGATACTTCTCCCGGTTCGCTTCGATACGAACGAAATGGACCGTCTGACCGTTCAACGACGTCTTGAATTGGGGAAAGGCGTTGAGATGTCTCTCCCGAGCTCGCCAGTCGAAGACGTCTCGCCAGTAGGCGATGAGGTCCGCGAGATAGTCATAGTCCACACCCGATTCCCAGGCATCGCCGACGGGAGGCCGACCGAGACGCAGACGTGCCAACCTCTGGCGCAGGTCCTCCAGATCTGAGTCCGGCACCTCGATTTGGAAGGACTCAATCATGCGCATCGAACCTAATCGGGTCTCGGGCCCAGATTCACTTCTGTGTGCGTAGAGTTCTTGCCCACTGACTCAAGGGATAGACGAACCCATGATTCTGGGTGCAGAGCCCGGGTGTCCGCGGGCAACAACTTTCTGTGTCTAAGGTAGTTTTACTGGTACAGTAAAAGTCGCAATGACCCTGAAAGTCGACCCAATACGCATCCTCAAAACGGCTCTCTCTGGCTTGCCTGACACGGAGGTCTACCCGGCCGAGCACGAAGCGGGCCGGATGAAAATGACGCTCCGCTGCGCCGGAAAGAGCTACCGGCTCGATGCGCTATGGGCCGGAGAGGGATGGCCCGGCGACGTGCGGCAGATCCTCGCACCTCAGAAGGGTTCGTGGCCTCGGCACCAAGTGGTCATGGCTCGGAGGCTGTCTCCAGGTGCGCTGAGCCTCTTGCAAGAGCGGGATGCGAACTGGGCAGACGAAGCCGGACAGACTCGCTTGGTTGTTCCACCGGGATTGCTCATAGTGCGGGAGCCGGACCTTGAAGGTACGCCGTCGCCTAAGGGATTCAGGTGGTCGCCATCCGCGATTCATTTGGCTGAGGTCGCACTCGCCACGTTCAACCACTCTCGCGAGCTCCGCACAGGAGAGTTGGCTGACGAGACCACTTGGTCGCCTGGCCAAGTCTCAAACGTCATGAGGGCGTTCGACTCCCTCGGATGGACGGTTCGGCACGGTGGCAAGTCGGGGCGTCGCACGTGGCGTGAGCTTTCCAATCCTGGTGCGATGCTGGACTCGTGGGCCAGGCAGGTTGGTACTCGGGAGTGGCACAAGCTGCTGGGACATCATGCGACGAGAGATCTGAAGCGCTTTGCCGAGATGACTTTGCGTGACGCGCTTGGGTGGGATGACGCAACTTGGGCTCTCACGACCTGGGCAGGTCTCGAGGCCGTCGCGCCGTTCGTATCCGTAGTCCCCGTAGTACAGGTCTACGTTTCGGCTGAACGCTTCGCTGGGGGCCTCGGAGATGTCTTCCGAAGTGCAGATTTGCGAGAGGTCGAGGACGGCGCGCGGGTCGAATTCTGGGAAGCCGACTTCCGTCTCGTCACCCAGCAAGGGTTGACGACAAAGATTCCGGTCGCATCGACCCCGCGGCTCTATGCAGATCTCTTTGCGCTGGGAGGACGCGGGACTGATGCCGCCCAGCATCTCCGGGAGACGAAACTTGACTTCTAGGTGGGATGACTTGATTCGATCTCCCGCAGCCCGACTGCTGGCCGAGAGAGCCCTGCTAAGGCTGCTCGACGCCCTTGGGGATCACGATGTACCAATCGTTGTGCTTGGTGGACTCGTTCCTGAGGTTCTGACGCGAAACCAGGAACCGCCAGCTCCCCAACACCTTGGCACCACCGACGTCGATATACACCTGGGCCTCGGCCTTCAGCCCGACGCTGTCCAAGACCTCGGTGTGCTTGAGGAGGCGTTGGTAGAAGCCGGATTCAAGCCCGACGAAGGGACCGAAGGCTGGAGATGGGACAGGGAGGAGGGCGGGCAACGGGTGAAGATCGAGTTCCTATGTGAGCTGGACAACCAGCAGGAGGAAGCCATCGTCAGGCCTGTCGGCTGTGATCGCTTACGGGCTGTGAATCTACGCGGCACGGCCTACGTGACGGAAGACTTCCAATGGGAAGAGCTGTCCGGAAAACTGGACGATGACGCCACCGTGGCGCGGCGTGTGCGGTTCGCCGGTCTGGAGGGATACCTCATGTCGAAAATCCATGTCACATGGCGACGGGGCGCTCCCAAGGACTATTACGACCTTGTTTACACGCTCCTCTACAACCGACTCGGTGGTGCCGAAGGAGTGGCAGATGTATTTGCCGCCGGCCGATTCCGGAAGCGGATCGACCTCGCATCGGGCCCATGGCCCGAGATTCGAGCGCGGTTCACAAAAGCCACCGACATCGGTCCTGAGAGCTACGCGAACCAAGCCGTGCAGGCTGACCCCGCCACGGACCGGGCACAAGCTCGACAGGACGCGGTCGGAGCAGTTGCAGGCTTTTTGGACCGCCTGGCGCGGGGGCTGGCCTCGTGAGATGCATGGATCGCTGTTACGAGATTCGAAAGCGCTGACACCGCGACGAAGGCTCCACTCGACGACCGAGCAGCAACTCCTCGCCAAGCTGGTATCGACACGGCGCGGCGACCTGCCGTTTCCCGCCTGGACCCTGAACGGTCTAGTAGGCACCGGCAACCGTAGGAACCGACTAGGTCTCTAGCTAGCCTCGGTAGGGGTTCAAGGAGTCCTTGCCCCGCGACGACATCGAGCCTCGCTCGTTACCGTGCCACGCGGGTGCATTCACGACTCTGTGGCGGTGACGGACCATGGTTCGCTCCCACCGAAGGAGAGCAAAATGGCACGACGTGGATTCCTGGCTGAGTTGCAACACCAGAGCGTCGCCACCATCGATGACGCTATCGCTCAGAACGACTATCGAACAGCCAACATGCGCTCTGGATATGTCTACGTGATTTCAAATCGCGGTGCGTTCGGATACAACATTGTGAGATCGGTCGGACGCGCCGCCTCGACCCCCTCGACCGCGTTCGCGAACTCGGTGACGCCTCGCTTCCCTTTCCGTTCGATGTGCACGCTCTGTTCTTCTCTGAGGATGCTGTCACCCTCGAATGCGAACTCCATCGCGAGTTCGCCACCCGCAGCGCATAACGGGGACGGCCACGCCCGAAATCGCCGAACCACCCGCCCCCTAGAACCGGCAATATCGGAGACAACCGTGAGGTCCTGAGTGGCTGGTTGACGCGGCCTTCGGCCCTCCAAATTGTCAGTACACAGTTGCAGACAGGGGGCTCGCACGTCAAACAGTTACTGCGGCTGGTATCGACATAGCTACGCGGCGCCCTGGTACCGAGGATTCAGGGCCAATTGTTACAACGGCTGAACCACTAGAAATGAGTCGATTCACCTCGAGAGTTCCCATGAGAAAACCGGCATTGAACTGGCAGGATGTGGCATCGGTAGGGCTCGCTCTCGGTCTCGTGACCGCGGGCGGCCTATTAATCATGCGAAACGGTAGATTCGGGGTTGCCTTCTACCTGTGGCTAGCTTCGACAGTTGCGATCGCGGTTGCCGTTTATGTGCGCCTAAGACGAGTCCCTAAGACGCCGACCGCCTCCGGTCAATTTCGGGCCATGATTCTGATTGCAGTCTTGATGGGCTTTTCAGCTGTCAGCAACGGAATCATCCAGGCTCAGTCTGGTCATCTGGGTTGGGCCTGGCTGAGTACCCTGCAGTTGGTTGGTGCGGTCATCATCGGTACGTACGCCGTGGTGCGGGCGCAGCGCGGAGAACCTCGGTCGGATTAGGAGCCGCGACCGAAGAAAATGCGCCGAGGAAGTCCTCAATCCTCAATTAGGTGGATCCCGACACTTCAAAGTCGTTTGATCGTGAATTGCCACAGATTCTCAAAGTCTCCGATGTGGCGACACCGCTCGACATTTGCTGCGATCACGGATGGTCTCCGATATTGGCGATCTCATGGAACGGAGCTGTGCAAACGGATGGAACCCCGGCCCTTCGGTCGGTGTAGTCATTTGTAGGGTAAACCCCGCGGGGGTCGAGGGAGAGCTTCGTAGCGAGCCGCTGGCAAAGGAAGCTCAGTGCTCGCAAGGACGGTGATAAGGGAAGAGGGAGTATCACCAGTCTGACTCTGGCCATGCTGTTGGTGCTTCCGGCATGCACTGATACTCCCGATGCTCGGGATGTTTTCGATATTGAGGGTACTGTTTCTGTCGAATGCAGCTCGGTGGACGCTTGGGTAGAGGAGTTGCCGACCGGATACGCGCTCGTTCTCGGCGTAGTGGCCGTGCCCGGCGCCAAGAGCACTCCTCAAGCCATGCAGACGGCCAATGCCGATGGAGGGCTGTGGGAAAGCACCAAGTCGGGTCTCATCATTCCAAACGGGGGAGCCTCCTTCACACTGTCGGTGCCCGAAGAGGTTCGAGATCGGATGTACATCTGGGACTGGGGAACTGGTGGCCTCAAGTACGAGATCCGGGTGCCCGAATGCGAGCGCACCGAGGATTTCGTCAACGACTGGTTGAACTTCGCCGGAGGACTCACGGTCCGAGAGCCAGAATGTCTGCCGCTTGTCGTGTCGGATGGGCCAGAGGAGGAACGGGTGATGGTTGGCGTCGGTGCGCCTTGTCCCGGACAGGAACCACCGCCAGAGTGAACTGCGTTCCTCACAGCGCATAACGAACGCTCAATGACCACCAAAACCGGCGATTACACCTGTCCTGGATCCGGCAATCCCGGATATTCCTGTGAATGACTCAGGGTGGTCGAGCGATCGTCACGAGATTCGGGAGAAGAAATATGCCCCCTGAGAATCCTCACTAGCGAAGGGCACGGACATTCCGGCCGCGTTCCAGATTCTGGCTGTTCGATAAACGTGTGATGAAACGACCGCGCTGCTGGCCCGAGGCCCACTCGCAAGCCTCTGACCAGCACCTTCGTGGTCGGGACGGTGGGACTTGAACCCACGACCTCAGCGTCCCGAAGTCTCCCGGCACGGATTGGGGTGGACCCGTGTGGACAGAAACCCCATGTCAGAGCGTTACTGCGACGCCTGCCAACTGGCGCGGATGTCTGCGGACGCGCGATGGACGCGCGATGGAGCGGGGCTGCTTTCGGTCAGGCGACTTCGAGAAATCGGCGGATCGCCTCGCGGATGATCTCGCTCGTCGTGGTGTGATCAGCCTCGGCACGGGCTTCGATCGCCGCCCGCAACTCGGGGTCGATCCGTACCGGGACGACATCGGCCGGGCGCGAGCCCATGGAGGGTCGGCCCCGACGCTGGGTCTTGAGGGCTTCGACGTCGTAATCGGTCTCGGCGACCTCGGTGGCGAGGGCGTCGATCTCTTCGTCAGTGAGAGTGCGGCCGGTGCGAGTGCGATGGGTCTTCTGTTCGGTCATGGCATGTCTTCCCTGGTCTGTGGGAGCAGGTCGTAGAAGGCTGGGCGGAGGGGCATAGCGTGGATCACGAGATTGGCGTCGTCGGCGAGTTCGAGCCAAATGATCTCAAGCAAATTGCCGGCGTGGTCGGGTCCGATGGCAAGGACCTTCGGAGGGTCGGCGTCGGGATCGAGGTCGATGACGGTGAAAGCATGGTCGAGGGCGTGGAGAATGGCGGCATCCGAGACGCCGTGCTTGCGAGCAGACCGATGGATCTCCACATCCACAATATCGTAATACGTAATGGTGGGGAATGGAATCAGTTTGCGTGGCTGTCCGCAGTTCGAGACGGGTTCCGCTCCTTCTGGTGCAGCTCCTGACACGCTGATTGTGTCTGGTCGGTCCTGGTTCGGCTGTATTTCTCCGTGTCGCGTGCAACCGTGTAGGCGACTGCTGAGTGGATGGATGTGAAAGAAGCCGAGATCTGGCTGAAGTGCAAGGACGACCTCACTCGTTACGCCGGTGTGTTGGTCGGTCCGTCCGATGCCGAGGATGTCGTCTCGACCGTGTTTCTCCGCGTACTGGACCGGCGGCGCTTGAAGGATCTAGAGGACGCCCGCCGCTATTTGTTTCGGGCGGTTCTCAATGAGTGCAAGACCAGGCGTCGAAGGAGCCGGACGGTTCTAGGACTCGTGGACCTACCAGGCCCGCCGCCTTCTGATCCTCAGCCGGAGATTCTCGAGGCGGTGCTTTCGCTACCGATGGGCCAGCGGGCGGCGACTTACTTCGTGTACTGGGGCGACATGAGCGTCGCGAAGGCGGCGGAGATGATGGGCGTGCGACCCGGCACTGTGAAGAGGTATTTGCACCTGGCGCGGACCAAGTTGGAAGGAGTGCTGAATGAGCACGTCAATGCCGACTGATGATGTGACGGCGGCCTTCCGCCGCTCCTTTCAGGTCGTTGTCGATCGAACCGAGCTCCCTTCGGGTCAGGTTCCCACATATGGGTTGTCTCAGCCTTCGCGCCGTCCTCGGTACGGCTGGCCTGTGGCTGCGGCTGTGGCGGCCGTGCTGGTAGTCGTTGGTGTCGTTGGTGTTGCACTGGTTAGAGATAACACCCGACCGGCTCAGTCGGGTCAGCTGGCAGGATTCCGCGCTCACACCTCTGATCCAGGAGGCGGCATGGATGCCATCGTCTCCGGGATCGTCGAAATCGACCAGGAGACTGGTTGTGTGTGGCTGTCCGACCCCAGCGGTGCTCGCTATCCCGTGATCTGGCCCGTCAATACCACGTCGCAAGCAAACCCGCCGGGAATCGTGCTGCCAGGAGGTCAGGTTGTGGTCACAGGTGACCGCGTGCAAGGCGGAGGCGGATCTGTCGACGCCGATACCTCCACGAGCGGTCTAGGGCTGGAGCCATTCCCCGAGGCGTGCGTCCAGGTAGGAGACGCGGCGGCGTTCAATCCGGGTTCGTCCATCACCGTCACGCCTGGAGAGGGACTCGAAGTGGACGAGACGCTGGTGAGCAGATTCTCACCCCCGCAGCCGATTGGCCTGCAGCTGATTGCGGTGAATCCCAACGGTCGATCCGTCGCGGTAGTCGACTTCGTCACCGGGACGGTCCATCAGTACGAACCCGGCCAATACGAAGCGCCGACAGACGCGATCGACGGGGCAAGCGGCGGGAACGGCTTCACCCACTTGTGGGCCAACGGAACCATCTCCACCTTCTGGCCGATCGACTCTGACCCGCTTGTCTACCAGCCGGAACCACTACGAGAAATACAAGGGATTGCCCCCACATTGGAAGTCCTTCCAGCACCCGATGGCGACCACACGTGGCTCATTCAACCTGGCTTCGACGACCAGCCGACACTCGTTGAACTCGTCGACGTAGTCGGCTTCGAACTCAGCCGACTCATGACGACCGAGATCGACGGATCCTGGCATCCGGTAGGCACCAATGTCGACGGCATCGTGCTCATCAGCGACGAGCCGGAGCCTCGCACGATCGTCGTTGGCACGGAGGGATCCGTGATAGCCGAGACCCTCGGCACCGCGCTTTCGGTCGGATGGGAAGGCGTAGCTGTCGAACGCCCCGATGGATCGTTGGTCGTCACCAACACCCGGCTTGGCGATCCCGTCGAGATCGACCAACCAGGCGAAGGAGAGTGGGCCGCAATCGGAGGTCCCATGATCCCAGCCACCTCACCTCCAATGCGAACAGGCACCACCGAGTACCTGGTGCAGCTCATCGACGAACCCGGCAAAGGTGAAATCAGCTCCGGAGAACTGATTCTGGTAAGGCCAAGCGGTAGCGCGACACCGATCTACGAGCTCGCAGAAGGATCACATATGGCCTCATGGTCCCCGTCCGATGTTTGGGTAGTGATCGTGGAAAACGCGGCCGTCACCTTGGTCTCGACCGGAGACGGTTCCATGACGCCGCTCGGGGAGCTCATCCCGGAATCCCACTACGTACTCAGCGCAGGCTGAACTATGGCGCCGCCTCTGGCATGGCAGGCCGACGAGAGGAACTGAGCAATCAGTCAGACACCAGCCTGGAGAGGAGCGCCTCTCGGGCAACTCGAGCCAGCCGCGGTGTGTCCGCGCGTAGATCGAAGCCGGTCCCAGGATGACCGTCGTGCACAAGGTTCGACCTGGCTGCGTAGCAATCGTTGATGAATCGCCGAATGGGGCGATCGCCCAAGTCCAGCTTCGACGTATCCATTGACTCGGCTAGCGATCGGATGCTGGCGCCGACTGACTCCGATTGAAGATCCAGCAATCCCGAACGCAACGACTGCTTTGCACTTGGGTCGAGGTCCTCAGAACTGTCTAGCTGATCGACTGCCGTCTGAATAACGTCCAGTTCGGGTTGTGTTCTGCGTTCGCGGACCGCAAGGATCTCAAGAACGGTGATGTAGGTCACGAATCGTGCCCGATCCGAGGACTCGAACGCAGCTGCCATGTAGACCTCCGAGGCGAATTGCACCAGATCGTCCGACTCGGTTTTCGACGTGCTTTCTAGGAATCTGCCCAGGGTTTCCACGAAGCTGTCGAGATTCGCGATCACCGACCCCTCGGCTTCGATCCGCATGTATCTGACCTCCGGACCCTCTTCGTCGAGGATGTCGACCCCTTGTACGTCTCCTCTGAGCTCAACAGCGAACTCATCTCTGATCTTGTCCTTCACGATCTGACCTATCCCGGTTGAAGCCAGATCAGGCCCCAAATCCATCGATACGTCAGTCGCCACGCCGGTGGCCCGAAGAGCCGCCTTCGCTGCCTTCCCCGCCTTCCGAGCATCTTGCTCACTGGCAAACCCGGCCTGCCTCAGGATCAGATGATCGGGACGTCGACCTGTTCCCTTCTCAATCACCAAAGCGGTGTGGCGCGTGCTGCAAGGGACCTCGATCGCCCCGTTCGTCCCGGTTGCCGGCAGCCGATCCCTCAGGACAAGAGCACGAAGACGGAAGCCGAAGGGAGGCACCCACCGGATGTTACGAGTCGATTCTCTCGGGTTATCCGCCACGGTGACCGGCAGCTCGCGAGAGAGGGTCGTGATCGGTGCCTGCGAGACCATCCTCAAGGATGCCAATCTCGCGCATCTGGCAGAGCTCGTTGCTATCGCGGCACAGAGTCGATCTGCGCTACCTTCGAACCCCGATCCAACTACGGCGAGAATCAGTCCATGTCCGGCTATGGCGAATCGACTCGCGAGCGTGAACGTCGGGAGTGGCTTGAAGAGGGAGAGCGGCTGAAGGACCTCGAGGAGGATTTCTCCGCAGCCAAGCTGGCAGGCACACTCAATGATGAACTCAGACGAGAGCTGAGTGAGACCCGACGCGCGTATCGAATCCGAGGCGAGCAAACCGGCAAGCGGGCCGGGATGGTGGCAGTCACGACGATCTGGTGGAGGCGATGGCTTGAAGTCGGGATCGACCATGAACTGGACGCCCGAGAAGGATTCCAGCGTTTGGTTGCGAGACGGCCCAACACCGACAGTCTGCTCCTTGAGTTCCATAACGCTGTGGTCGCCGTTTGCTCGGCGGCCTTCGCGATCGAAGCAATCCACAACGACTTCGTATACCGCATCCCTCCGAAGGAGTGGAAGAGAGCCCCCACGCAACTTCAACGAATCGGTTACGGGCTACGAACCGGTTGGGCACTCGATGAGAAGAACGCGTCAACCTTGGTGAATCGGATCGGAGAGCTATTCGAGAGGCGCGGCGACGCAGTCCACGCCTACCCGGAGACGCTCCCCGCGCGACCTCACCCCGCTGGTCTGAACTCGGGTGCGGAGCATGAGATCTTCAATGCCGTCAGTGCGAGAGAAGCTATCGATCTGGCTATCGAAGTGGTCATGCTCACGGTGTCGGATCCATCCCCTGATCTCCCGCCTCCTTACAACCGTTGGATGCGCAGATGGGTCGTGGCAAGACAGCCATACCGTGACCAAGTCCAGGAGATGCGAGAACGGAGAGACCGGGTGCCGTTGGAGGTCCCCGAGGCAACAGACTAGTTAGGAGGCCTGCGTCGCGGCCCCCTTGCTTCGCCGTCCGTCGTCGACGGAAGTTGAGACCGATCGGCCCGACGAATAAGCGGGCACGCGGTCATCGCATAGAGCCGATTCACTCACGCATAACCAGCCATGTGCGGCGAGCATCATGTGAGACGGGACCCGCTACCTCCCGGTGCGGCCGTGGCAGTGCTTGGGAATGTCAACTGAATTTGGCCCCAGGGTGATGGTCTGATTTGGCCCCACCCATGCTCAGCTTCTCCTGATCTCGACTCGTGGGCAATCACTGTCCGCGGTCGGGATGAAGGTCCTTCAGGCTGCTCTTTCTAAAGCTTGCCTCCCTTCTTACCTTGCTTGGTGAGACGGAGCCGGTAGGACTCGGTTCCGGTCTCGATGATGTGGGCGCGGAAGGTCAGGCGGTCGACCACGGCCGCGGCTAGCCGGGGATCGGTGAAGGCCTGGCCCCACTCGGAGAAGGGGAGGTTGGTGGCCAAGGCCACCGAGGCCCGCTCCTCCCGTTCGGTCAGCACCTGGAACAGAAGCTCGGCTCCCTTGCTGTCCAAGCTGAGATAGCCCCACTCGTCCAAACAGAGCAGGTCGAAGCGGCCGTAACGGCCCACCACTCGGGAGAGCTCTCTCGTGGTGAGGGCCTCGGCCAGCTCGTTGACCAGCGCCGCCGCCGTCTGGTAGCGGACCCGGCGCCCGGCCTGACAGGCGGCCACTCCCAATCCGATCAGCAGATGGCTTTTGCCGGTGCCGGAGTCGCCGAGGAGGACCACCGGTTCCCCGGACTCGATGAAGGCACCGGCGGCGAGGGAGGCGATCGTCGCCGCCGAGACCGGAGAAGCCGCGGGGTCGAAGTCGTCGAGATGTTTCAGCCGGGGGAAGCGAGCCTCGTGGATCCGACGCTCGCGGCGGCGGGCTTGGCGGGCCTCCACCTCGACCGCGAGCACCTCGGCCAGAAAGCCGCGGTGGCTGAGTTTCTCCCGGGCGGCTTGGTCGGCCAGGTCTGCAGCCTCCTCGCGGATGGTGGGCAGCAGCAGCTCCCGGCAGGAAGCGGTGATGGCGGCCTGAGCGGCAGCCTCGGTCAACCTCGTCATCTCGCCCCTTCCCCGAGCAGCTGGTCATAGGGGGCGATCGAGGGGAGGGGACGGTCGTAACGGCGAAGGGCGCCGATGGGGATCACCTCTCCTGCCTTCGGCTCGGTTCGACGCCGGGCTTCGACGATCACCGCCTGCGGGTCGCACATCCCGGTGGCCACCGCCGACTCCAGGGCGAGGACGATCGGGCCGGCCGGGAGTTGGCGATGAGCCAACAGCACCTCGATCATCGCTCGGGTTCCGGCCTGGCCTCCCAGCTTTTGGCGGGCAGCCTCCCAGAATCGTTGGTGGGCGGGGGTCCACCCGCCTCCGGCCTTGGCCTGGGCGAGGGCGGTGGCCCCGAGCAGCGCCCCGGGCTTTCTCCAGAGCACCTCGAGATAGTGGTCGAGCACCAGGGTCTCGCCCCCTCGCCTCGGCGAGCGCTGGTGGCGGGCCACCGGCTCGGAGCCGGACAGCACCTCGAGATGGGTGGCCCCCAACCGCACCTGCAGGCGCCGTCCGGCGAAACGGGCCGGCACCGAATAGAAGTGCTGGCGGACACAGATCCGCGCCTTGTGATCGACTCGGCATTCGAGCTCGAGGCCGGGGAAGAAGGTCTCGGCGGGGAGCGGGCGGAGGGTGGGGGCCTCGTGGATGAAGTCCTCTCCTACCGTCCTCACCCGGCCACCGATGCGCCGACCGTCGTCGATCCGGTCGGCAGCCCCGATCACCTCGTTGAGCTGGTCGAGGGAATCGACGATCGGGAGGGGGGTGAGGTGACGACGGCGGAAGCGGCCGATCTCGCCCTCCACCCCGCCCTTCTCATGCGCTCCCTCCACCCCCGGTCGGCAATAGAAGGAGTCAAAGCCATAGTGGGAGCGCAACAACACGAAGCGCTCGGACTCCACCCGGCTGCGGCCAAAAGAGCATCTGGGCCACCGCGGGGCGCAGGTTGTCATAGCGAATCCGAGCCGGGACCCCGCCCAAGGCGTCGAAGGCGAGGACATGGCCGGTGAGAAATGCTTCCTGGGACTGGTTGAGAAAGGCGTGATGAAAGGCCTTGCCCGAGGCCGAGAGTCGCAGCACGAACAGCCAGCCCTTGGTCAGGGTCCCTTCCAGCCAGCACCAGGCCTCCCCGAAATCGACCTCGGCTTCCTCCCCCAGGGGATGGGTCTGGGGAACCGCCACTTTGGAGATGTCGGCCGCGAGCTCCGCCCGCAGCTCCCGCACGTATCCCCGGACCGTCGACTCGGCGACGTCGGCCCCCTGCTCGTCGCGCAGCCGTTGCCAGACCCGGCGGGCGGTGTGCCGTTGCTTTTTGGGGACTTCCCGGTCGGCCCGCAGCCAGGACTCGATCAGCTCCTTCCAGGGCCCGAGCTTGGGGAAGCTGCGCTGGGCAGGCTGGCGCGCCGGTGGAGTGGCCGACGCCAACGCCTGGCGCACCGTCCGTCGGTGCACGTGATAACGACGGGCCAGGGCCCGGATCGAGAGCCCTTTCTCCCTCCGCTCTCGTCGAATAGCCTCAAACTGCTCCACCCTCGACATCTCCTTCCACCCTCCTTACGGGTCTCACACGACCACGCAAGGTAGGGATAGGGGTTCGGGGGTGGGGCCATTTCGCATCAGCACAGTGA
>JBOGEX010000069.1:0-18209 GCA_050741915.1 Acidimicrobiia bacterium | reverse complement strand
ACTCGACAAAACGCCTCTGACCAGGGAAGATAGCGCTTGCTGGGTTGCCCTTTGGTCGCAGGAGTCAGAGCCCGCTTGCGGCGTGAATCGGGTTCAGGGGCTCTGTTCAACGTGGCGATTTTCATCCATCTCGGGTGCCGCTGCTGCCAGCGGCATGATTGCTGGGTTATAACCCCGCGAAACCGACGTCTGCGGCCCCGAGAACGATCTCCCAGATCTCTCGATGGTCCACGGACTGCCCTGGTTCGAGCTGCGCGATCGGTCCCAGGGTTTCCAACTCCAGGAACGCATCCTTGACGAAGACTTGCCCAACCGCCCCGCGATCGGCGAAGGGGCCGACTGCCGTCAACTCGGGGGTCTTCGTGAAGAGATAGCCGTCGAGCGAGTACGAAAGCGTGCCGGGATCCGGTCCCGAGCCGACCTTGAGGGCCGGTCCAGCTTCGCCCACGACTCGAACCCGGTCGCTGGCAAAGGAGAGACGGGAGTCGGCGAGATCGGTATAGGGCCACAACACGAGGCTGCGGTCAGCCTGCAGATCGTCGCCGTTTCTCACACGTCGAAGCGGTAATTCGGCGCGTCCACCGAGCTGCAACTGGGTGATCGCCCACGGGGCAACCTCGAGCAGTTCATGGCTTACGTTCGTGAGGTGATGGTCGACCAGCAACCTCTCCCTGTCCAGCGACACAGTGATCGACTTTTCGAGGCCGGCTGCATCCACGGGTGCGGCGATGTGCACAGAGTCCTCGGCCTCGGTCACCTGGCATTCATGATCGTCGGGGGAGTAGGTCACGGCGGGTATCTCTGGTGCCGCCCAGAGGCGGTGACCACCTCGCAACCGATAGACCTGCGCAGCCGAATGCTGAAGAATCACATCCTCGTTCAAATGGGCGAAGAAGTCGGAAGAACCCTCTCTGCGCAGGGTTGTTATCCGAGGTCCGAATTCGGTTGCCACCGCCAGCTCGTATGGCCCGACCCGCATTGTCAATTCGTCGACCAGATCACTCGGTTGACCTGGTTCTCGCGTAGCTCCTGACGGCCCGAGACGGGGTGAGGATCGATCGCCCCTGCCATCACTCGCTCTTCGAGCGAATCGAGGGATTCTGAGCCCGCGAGAATGGATGCTCCCACCCCTTCCCCCCAACCCTGATAGCGGCGGTTCATCGGGGCTGAGATGGTCGCTTGCTCGATCAACTCGGCCGCCACCAGCAGGGCGCGGGCGAGGGTATCGATCCCACCGACATGTCCGTGAAAGAGGTCTATACGGTCGAGCGACTGTCGTCGCAACTTGGTGTCGAAGTTGAAACCGCCGGTGGAGAATCCGCCGCTTCGGAGGATCTCGTAGAGAACAAGACAGAGCTCGTCCACCGAGTTGGGGAACTGATCGGTATCCCAGCCGTTTTGATAGTCGCCCCGGTTGGCATCGATCGATCCAAAGATCCCGTTCGACACGGAATAGGCAACTTCGTGGTGAAAGCTGTGTCCCGCCAGGGTGGCGTGATTGGCTTCGATGTTGACCCGGAATTCGTCGACCAGATCGAATCGCTCGAGGAATCCATGGACTGATTGGCAGTCGTAGTCGTACTGGTGCTTGGTGGGCTCGGCCGGCTTGGGCTCGATGAGAAGGGTGCCTTCGAAGCCGATCTTGTGCTTGTGCTCGACCACCAGGTGGAGGAACCGGGCCAGCTGTTGGGCTTCTTGCCGGAGGTCGGTGTTGAGCAAGGTCTCATAGCCCTCCCTGCCACCCCAGAGAACGTAGTTGGCACCGCCCAGGCGCTGGGTCGCCTCGAGAGCGTGCTTCACCTGAGCAGCGGCGTAGGCGAAGATGTCGGGATCGGGGTTGGTGGCAGCGCCGGCGGCATACCGAGGATGGGAGAAGAGATTGGCGGTCCCCCACAGGACACGCTTCCCGGTTTCTGAAATCTTCTTCTCGGCGTAAAAGACCATGTCCTCGAGATTGCGGGCCGACTCGGCAAAAGTCGTTCCGGCTGGAGCGATGTCGACATCGTGGAAGCAGAAGAAGGGAACGCCCAGCTTGGTAAAGAATTCGAAGGCGGCGTCCATCTTCTGGCGGGCGGCCGCCATCGGATCGTTTGGAGCCGGCTCCAACCACGGACGGTCGAAGGTTCCCGCCCCGAATACGTCGCTCCCGGGCCAGTTGAAGGAGTGCCAGAAGCAGACCGCGATCCGCAAGTGGTCCTCCATGCGCTTGCCGAGGACCATCCGGTCCGGTTGGTACACCCGGTAGGCGAGATCGCTTTCCTCGCCGAACCCGACCGCGCCAACGTCGAAGAAGTCAGGCACTCGTTGTTCCTTTCACCACCTGGACCAGTTCGTCCGGTTCGGCCACCGTGACCGTGAGCCCGGCGTGGCTGGATCTCGGCGGCAGCACCGCTGGGATCGGCTCCTTGAACAAGACGCAGACCCCCCGGCGATTGGTTGTGCCAAAGGTGATCCCGGAATCGGCCGCCGATCCTCGGAGACCGACCGCCTTCCACCAGTGATAAGGGCCGGTCGTGGTGGCATCGGCGATGTTGGCCATCGGCGTGTCGACTCGGAAGCGCCCAAAGGTGGCCCCGAACTTGCCATCGTCGGTGATGGTGACGCCATCGATCTCGGGATCTACGCCGAAAGATCGCCAGATCGGACCGAACCTCCAGTCGAAGTCGTACGGAAAGAAGCGACTCATTGGCGGCATCATCATCGCTTCAAACCTGGCTGTCGAACGGGTAGCGCCAAAGCGACCTCCTTACATTCGCGAACTGTGCGGCGGCCTCTGTTGCTCGGATTCGTCGGCCCTGACGCCTTGCGCCTGCCAGCCACCACGACGACCTTGACCACTATCGCAACCACGCCGACGATCGAGTCTCTGACAATGGCCGAGATCGAAATCGAGGCAGCCGAGTGGCTTCTCTCCTCCGGTGATCGAGTCTGGGTGCTATCAGACCCAGAGTTTGGTGACGACCCCTCCCTCTTCAACGTACAGGGCATCGACACCTCCACCAACTCGATCGTGGCCACGGTTCCCCGCCCGGTTGCCCCCTGCAATGGCCACGGCGTGAGCGGCGGTTCGGTTTGGGTGTGCAGCGGGGAACTGACTTACCGCTGGAGCGGATCGACGCTCCCACGGCCACAGTCACCGAGTCTTTCACCTCCGAACGGAGACTTGCTGCTGGGTGCGTAACCGTCGCCGACGGCTCGGTCTGGATAAGTTCTGTTCCGTTCGGAGTGGTCGTGCGTCTCGATCGCTAGGCGCCAACCCTGACCCACCGGCGAGAACGCAAATTTTGTCGCGCCACGACCACTTCTACACAAATCTGTCGCACCACGACCGACCCCCGGTCGCCCTGCAACAAATTTGGTTGGGGCAAACTAAGCAACGATGGAACTTGGAATCACCACCTTTGCTGAGACCACTCCGGATCCGGCTACGGGCCGGGTCCGCAGTCACGGCGACCGGCTGCGTCAGGTCGTCGAGGAGGCGGAACTCTGCGAAGACGTGGGACTCGATGTTTACGGAATCGGCGAGCACCACCGTCCGGACTTTGCATCATCGGCGCCGGTCGTGGTGTTGGCCGCGATCGCGGCGCGGACACAGCGGATCCGACTTGCTCCCGCCGTTGTCATCCTCTCCTCGGACGACCCCGTCCGAGTCTTTCAACAGTTCGCGACTCTCGACCTCTTGTCATCGGGCCGGGCGGAGCTACTCGTTGGGCGAGGCTCCTTCATCGAATCGTTCCCGCTGTTTGGGTTCGACCTGGCCGACTACGACGATCTGTTTGCCGAAAAACTCGATCTTCTTCTTGCCATTCGCGACAACGAGCGGGTGACCTGGTCGGGGAAGTTCCGCTCGCCGCTCGTCGACCAGGCCATCTTTCCCCGCCCCGAGCAGGATCCCCTTCCGATCTGGGTGGGAGTCGGTGGCAGCCCGGAGTCAATGGTGCGGGCGGGAGAGCGCGGTCTCCCGGTAGCACTGGCGATCATCGGCGGAATCCCAGATCGGTTCTCGGTCCTCGGCGACATTTACCGCCGGGCTCTCAGTGAAGCGGGCTTCGATCCTGCCGAGGTGCCGCTGGCGGTTCACGCTCATGGCTATGTGGCAGCAAAAAACGAACAAGCTGCCGAGGAGTTCTATCCGTCTTATTCGGTAGTGATGACCCAGCTCGGGCGCGAACGGGGCTGGTCCCCGATGACCAGAATGCAGTTCGAAGGGATGCGGGGCCCGGTGGGGTCGCTCGTGATCGGGGATCCCGAAACGGTGGCGGAGAAGATCGTGCGCTGGGCGGAGATCCTTGGAATCGTGCGATTCATGCTTCACATCAGCGTCGGAACATTGCCACACCATCAGGTCCTGAATTCGATCGAGCGTTTCGGGAATGAGGTCGCCCCCCTCGTCCGCAAGGCCCTGAGCTAGGAGTTGTCCTTCGGCAGGGACTGCGCCACCAACCACCCGGCAGCGAACAAAGCGGCCGCCGCCAACCAGCCCGGCAGGTAGGTTCCCAAGGCGTCTACCGACCATCCGAAGACAGGAGCCCCCAGTCCGAGACCGGCCAGAAACCCGAACAGGACCACTCCTGAAGCCCGGCCAGCAGTTGCGGCTGGGACCATGAACATGATTGCCAGCATCCCCACCGAGTTCCAGGCACTGGCTGACAGGCCGGTGGTGGCAGCCGCCAGCCAAATGAGCGGTGGCGCCAACTGCGAAGCTGCCATCAGCAGGGCCGCGCCGGTCGCCAACGCAGCCAGCCAGACGAGAGAACCGCGGTAACGATGGCCGCGTTCGGCGGCCCGACTCCAGGCAATGCGCGAGACGATTCCGACCACACCCATCAGAGCGACAACCGCTCCGGCCGCGGCTTCGGAATAACCGAGCATCTCCTGTCCGTACAAGGCGGTGTAGGTAAAAAGCGCCGTGCCTCCGGCCCCGAGCAGGAAACCGTAGAGGGCGAGACGGAAGATGTCGGTGGGCACTCGAGTGGTGGCGAGGACGACGCCTTCTCGGCGCCGGGGATCGGTGGGGAGCATCACGACGGCGGAAAGCAGCCCCACAGCCGCCACCCCGGCGAAGAACGCCACGGCCCATCGCCAACCCCAAAGCAGAGCGAAGAACGGAAGTGTTAGGCCGCCGATCACTGTCCCGATCTGAACGCCTGACTGTTTTATTCCGGTGATCAACCCGCGCTCTCCCGGCTGGACGTGAAGTGAAATGAGTTTGTTGGTAGCGGGGTTGGCCATCCCTTGAGAAACGCCGGTCACGAGGGCGGCGATCACCAGCAGCGCGAAAGTGGGAGCGACCGCGAGGGCAATAAGCGCAACAGTTCCCAGGCCGAGATTGCCGAGGGCGGAGCGTCGAGCCCCAAAGCGGTCAGTGAGCCGGCCGATGGTGGGGGAGAGAACCGCACCTGCAGCCGACGAGGCAGTGACCAGCGCCCCGACCTGCCAGCGGGCAATCCCGAACTCCTCGATGAGTTGGCTTGCCAGCACCGCGAATATGGTCAGGGCGAAGGTGGCAACGCCCATGATGACGGCCAGCACCGCCCCAAATCCGAACCTGGCCTTCACCAGCCCATTCTTGCGTAGCATCAGGCTCCTCAACCCGGTCATGAAGGGGGGTCCAGCTTGCAGAAGAAGTTCCGAACGACAGTCGAGCTGGGCGGAAAGACCGCCACGGGGTTTCGGGTTCCGGTCGAAATAGTCGCCGCATTAGGCCACGGGGTCGGAGTGAGGGCGGGCGACGATATCGAAGTCGAGCTGGCTCTCGACACCGAACCCCGAGTCGCCGGGATGCCAGCCGATCTCAAGGAAGCCCTGGCCACCGACAAGGAGACACGGCAGCGCCGGATCGCCAAGGTCGTTTCCGATATGAAAGACGGGAAGAAATGAAAGTCCTAATCACCGGAGGGACGGGCTTCATTGGAAGCGCCTTGGTCAAACGCCTGGGAGATGCGGGTCACGTTCCGGTGATCCTCAGTCGACCGGGGGGCCGCCGGCCGACCTCGGCCGCAAGCTTCGCGTGGGATACGAAGAGTGGACCTCCACCCAACAAGGCCTGGGAAGGCGTCGAGGCCGTTGTCAATCTCGCCGGTGAGCATCCCAACGGACGCTGGACCGAGGCCAAGAAGCGACGTTTACGCGAGTCGCGGGTGGGGACGACCAATCGACTGGTCGAGGGGATGTCGGCGCTTCCTTCACCCCCTCGGGTGATGGTCTCGATGAGTACGAGCGGTTACTACGGCGATCGGGGTGATGAGACGCTGACCGAAGATGCCGTCGTCGGTGATGGCTTCATCCCGGCCCTCATTCGTGATTGGGAAGTAGCGGCCATGGGTGCAGAGCAGTTGGGAGTAAAGGTCGCTCGCACTCGCGGAAGCATTGTCGTTGGTCCGCAGGGTCCGGCCTGGAAGCGATTACGGGCGGTGGCGAACCTGGGAGTCCTGGGACCGGTTGGGGGTGGCAAACAGTGGTGGTCCTGGATCCATCTCGATGACGTGACCCGATTCATGGTTCATGCCCTCGAAATCGGACTCTTCGGGGCCTTCAATCTCGCCGCTCCCGACGCCCGCCGTCAGGGGGACTGGGCGAAAACATTGGCCCGCGTGATGCACCGACCGGGCTTCTTTCCCGCTCCGGCTTTTGCGGTGCGGGCAGTGCTCGGCGGCTTCTCGGGGGAATTGCTCGAGTCGCGCCACATGATCCCGGCCGCGGTAATCGCCTCAGGCTTCGAGTTCAGCCAGCCCGACCTCGAACCGGCGCTGAAATCGCTTCTCTGAACAATTCTGATACGTGAATGGTCACCCCATTCTCATCCTCGGTGGTGGCGCCAGCCCATGAGAAGCTGTGGGCTGTAACTGTCGCCCTACGACGGTAACAACCCTGGGTTTCCATTCAAGGGGCGAAGGCGATCGCTTCGACGGTGTTGTTCCCGCGACGGAAACGATCCGGGGGGATCATTGCTTGAAACCCGGCCTTGCCACGGTCGTGATACGAGCTGACGACGGCTTCGATCACGCCGTTGACAGCCACCGCCACCAACGTTTCCTCGTCGTCCTGGAGGCCAAATACCCGTCCCGTGACTCGGGCCGGGACCCGATCGGCCTCGGGGTCGACATTCGTAAAAGCCTCTGGTCGATCGAGTCGGAGCATCAACTCCTCGTTGATCGCGTCGATGTCATCGGGGTCGGTTCCCACTAGATCCGGAGCATCGGGAGGCAACAACTCGTAAGGATCACCGGTGGGAAACCATGTTGCGTTCCGGGCAGCAACCGCCAGCACTTCCTCACCATCCACTCCATAGGTCGCCGACGAGCTCGGGCCGGTGGTAGTGGTCTCTGTCCGCATCGGATCGGGCCCAAAGAGTGAGAACCCATCGGATGTCCAGGGAAGAGTGAAGCCGAGCAGGTCCGCCACCGTGGGGACGATGTCGGTGGTGTGGGCGCGACGATCGTCGACGGCGCCGGCTCGATCGGCCGCCTCCGAGGTCGCCGGCGCTTTGATGAACAACGGCACTGCTGCCAGCTCTCCGATCGTCTCCGGCGTGATTTGGCGCCAATGTTCGATATTCGGTCGCAGCGCGATTCCGTGATCAGCCACCACGATCAGAAGGCTCTCCTCATAGATGCCCGCTTCCTTCATGGCCCCCATCACCTCGCCCACTGCCGTGTCGACGTATTGCACCTGCAGCAGATGACGCTGCAAGGCCTGGGCCGAGAGCCAGGCATTGTCGCCCCATCCGGTCGAGGCGCTCCCGGGAAGCCGTTCCGAGTCGAGGAGATAGCGCTGACCCGAGGGAAGGAATTGCCAAGGATTGTGGGGAAGGAGTTCGTGGGCGAAGAACAAGGAAGGTTGCTCCGGATTCGTTTCGACGATGGCGTCAACCAGTTCCGTGATGGTGTCCCGGGGATCGTCCCGCCTGGCATCGTTGAAGGCCTCGATGGCGTTGAAGTCCTCGGTAGCTCGGCCGAAGTTTCCCCAGTTGCGATCGATGAGGGGTAGGGCAGTAGTGGCCCAGGGCGGTGCCAGGGTGTGCCCGGCGATGACTCCAACATCGCGAATCAGCGGCTCGACGCCTCGGGCCTTGAGGTCCGGAACTCGTTCACAAACCGTTACCGGGCAGAGCCGGGTCATCGTCTCTTGCACCTCCATTTGGTAGGCGGAGGAGAGGGCCGTAAAGAGGCTGCCGGGGTACTGGCCGGCGTATGGATTGAGAGCCTTATCGGGATTGATTCCGGTGAGGATCGCCGGGACGGAATGTTCTGTTTGCTGCTGAACAGTCATGGCATTGCGGAACCAGGTCCCGTCGTCGGCGAGGGCGGCGAAATTCGGATAGCGATCCCGCCGGAGGTTGCCGGCCGGATCGATCAGCGAAGCAAGGGGGAACTCATCGAAGATCAGAAAGACGATTGGCGGTGCCAACTCGGGGTCGACGGCCGAGGCGATCGGCACCCCCTGGTCGGTGGCTATGGCCCCGGAAGGGGAGGCGACCAGGAAGTAAGGGACGATGATCAGCGGACTGAAAGCGAGCAGGCGGGCCAGACTCTGGGCGGTGCCGCTCCGGTTGAGTGCCGTCGCCACGGTCATTCCGAACGCAACCGCCAGGGCCTCTTCGACTCCTGGCGCCAGGTCGAGCCGGCGGAAAAATAGATATCCGAGCACCGTGGCGAGCGCCGCGGCCCAGATAGTCGAGATGACGATGCCTGGTTTGCCGGGGATCAAGCCAGGAAGGGCGGCGAGGGCCGGGACTCCGATCCCAAGCGCCAGCATCAGGACGATGATCTCTCCCCGCCCCGATCCGCGGGCGACGAAAAACTCGGCATTACGGCCGAGGATGTCGAGAACCGGCCACGCCACTCCCAGCGCGGCCAGGGCAACCAAAGCTGAGATGCGGATGAAACGGTTGGTCACCGGGGAAGCAGGTGAAACAGAATGCGTCCCTCGAGTCCGACCTCGGATCCGATCTCGAAACATTCGCCGAGGGACCGGCGCAGCGTCGCCTCGTCATAGTCGGGATGGATCTCCCCTTCCCGTTTGTTGATAGCGAGCTGGCGGGCCATCGGGTCGGTGGGCGGCACCCATTCGAAGACGATCTCGGCCTCCAATGAACGCAACCAGTCGACAACCTCCGTCAAAGGGAGGTTGCCGCTCACAACCAGGTGGTGGACAACAGCGAGCAACAGGACGAGGTCCGGCCGTCCACGTTCATCCAGCCGCTTTCGTTCCCGACCTCTCCAGCCAAGGCCAGGCGAGGGATCGGAGAGGTCGTACACAATCGGGAGGACGTTTTTCGCCTCCGATCCCCGCAACCCGCGGAAGAGCCGATCAATGACCAACTCGTCGGCGTCGGCGGCGACTACCCAATCGCTCTGGGGAGCCACTAGGCGGGAGAAGTACCCGTCGTTGGCCCCTAGGTCCCAGATCAGGTTTCGCCTCCTCTGGGCAACGACCTTGCGGACGAACTCCGCCTTTTGCTCCCTTTGCGATCCGACGTGAGTGCATTCGCCGTATTCCGACCAGGTGCTCTTCTCCGCGCTCCACTCGAGCCCGGCGACAACCCCGTGGAGTCTCCTCAGATTGGCTTTGATCATCTCCGGCTTGAATCCTGCCTCCGATAGCTCCTGGCGTACGTCTCTACCGGCCGACTTCCGTTGGGCTCGAGCTTGCATGACCACGTCGAGCAACACACCCTGCTTGAAGCGGTTGCCGCGCAACATGGCCCGGGCGGTGTCGGGGTCGACGCCATCGAGGGATCCACGGAGGAGGGGACGAAAGGGAATCCCAGTGTGGGCCTGGACCAGCAGGGGATAGAGGAAGAGCCGGCAGAACTGTCCGTATCCGAGCCAGGGCTCGCCCTCCTCGTAGGAGCGAAACGAGCCGATGTCGACAAAGACCGGTTCTGCACCTCGAAATTGGACGTTGTAGGGGGTTGCGTCCTTCAGCGTCAGACCGCGGTTGAGAGCGGATTCGGTCAACTCGAGCTGTAGTAGAGCCGCCGCTTTGAGCATGCCGAAGCTCCACTCGTACGGGTAGGTCCAGAAGGGCACCCGCTCATGCCGGAGCAGTGGTTCTCCATCCACCGACTCAGTGGGAATCAAACGGGCCCCCTCGGCCTCGAGCAGTCCGCTCCGTTGGAGCGCCTTCCAGTCGGCTAACCCCTGGCGGGTAAGTACGCGCTCAATCTGATCACCATGCCAGCGCACACGACTGGCAGGGTCACGAAATGAGCCCGAGTCGAAACGGGCCTCACCCGAGCTGGGCTGGTCCACCGTCAGGCGTCGGTGGTTTTCGCCTCGACCGGCGTGCTCTTGCTGCGACGGAACAGGCGCCGGCCAGTGGTCTTGAAGAACACTGCCAGTCCCGCGATTCCGCCAAGGACGGCTTGCAGGAGCAGGCTCCCGGTTCCGGGATCGATATATGCGAAGATCATTTTCATAATTCCTAACGGGATGTTTGTCCCCTACGAGCTGAGATTACCCAGGCCAGGGAGGAAGCTCTCTGGCCGTGAGAATCGGCCCTGATGCCCTGGTTCAAGGGGAACCTCCACACCCACACCGACCTCTCCGACGGAGACAGTCCCCCAGAGGTAGTAGCCCGTTGGTACGACGACGCCGGATACGACTTTCTCTGCATATCCGATCACAACATTCGCTTCGATCCGGCGCTTCTTCAATCCGAACTGAGTGCCGAAGGACGACGCCTCCATCTTCTTCCCGGTGAGGAGCTCACGACCTGGTGGGAGGGAGAAGAACGCACCTACGCCCTCCACGTCAACGGCTACGGAACCAACACCACCCTGGGCGAGAATGGAGGAGATTCGGTCAGCGGAGTTTTGCAAGGTCTGATTGACCGGATCGCAGATGACGGCGGGATGGCCTCGGTCAACCACCCCAACTTCTGGTCATCCGTTGGTTGGAAGGATCTCGCAGCACTCAGGCGCCTCCACTTCTTCGAGGTCTACAACGGCCACCCGCTTTCGTTCAACGAAGGCACTGAGGATCTGCTCTCGATGGACACCATCTGGGATCTCCTGTTGATGCAGGGCCAGCAGGTATTGGGGTTGGCTGTCGACGATGCCCACTACTTCACCCAATGGGGGGCAGAGTTCTCGAATCCGGGTCGTGGGTGGGTAATGGTGGAGGCCGAAGAGAAGTCGGCGGCGGCTTTGATCGGTTCGCTCGGCGCGGGTCGCTTCTACGCCTCGAACGGTCCCGAGCTGGCTGCGGTGGAAGTCCGGCGAGGTGAAAGCCTGCGGGTTTTTGCCCAGGGCCCCTCGATCATCGAGTTCATCGCCGACGGCGAAGTCGTCGATCGGATCGAAGGCGACGAAGGAGTTTGCCGTCTAGGCCCCGCTTCCTATCTGCGAGCCCGCGTCGGGGATACGAGCGGGACGGCATGGGTGCAGCCGCTTCTCGCCGGTTGACCCCGGCCACGCGAACTTACGAGGCGGTCGAGACGAGTGTCGGTCTAAAGGACCGTTGCCCCGGCCTGGCGCAGTTCGGCGATTGCCCGTTCGCCGTCGCCGGGACTGAGATCGACTGCCGCCGTGAGCCCCAATGGCACCGTCACGGTCCAGCCCAAGCGCAGCCCGTCGAGGGCCGTGGCCTTCACGCAGTAGTCGAGCGCCAACCCACAGACCACGAGCTCCTTCCGGTTCACTTCGGTCAGCATCGATAAGAGCTCCGTGGGTTGCTCAACGCCGGTCTCGGGATCGCGCATCGTGAACCCCGAATACCCATCCTCGCCGTTGGCCCCCTTGCGAACCACCGGTCCCACGACCCCGAGGGCCGGATGAATCTCCGCTCCCCAGGTGCCCATGACGCAATGGACGGGCCAGATGCCTCCGTCCTTCGCGAAATGGGGAGTTGAGTCCGGATGCCAATCCTGGGTGTAGAAGACCGGGATGCCGGCGGTGTCGGCATCGATGACGAGCTCGTTCACCGCCACGGCCACTTCTTCGCCGCCCTTTACATAAAGGCTCCCGTTGGGATCGGCAAAGTCGTTCTGACAATCGACGATGACTAGGGCTTGATCCCCGCTGAGGGCGTAGTGAGGCACGGAACGAGGTTAGATAGCACATGCGCGACCTGGCATCTGACGTTCTGCTCACCGACCAGTACCAGCTGACCATGGCCCAGGTCTATTACCGAACCGGCCTCCATGAACGCCCGGCTCGATTCGAGCACTTCTTCCGCAGCTACCCCGATTACGGCGGACACCAAGCCGGTTATGCAATCACGGCCGGGCTTCGCACCTTCCTCGATTGGCTCAACGGAGCCCACTTCGATCGCTTCGAGATCGAGCGCATCGCCAATCACCCGACAACAACCGGCGACAAGATGTTCTCGCCCGACTTTCTTGAATGGCTGGAGAAGAACGCCGACTTTGGTTCTCTTCGACTCACAGCGATCCCCGAAGGGAGGGTGGTCCATCCCGGCGTGCCCCTAACGGTCGTCGAAGGACCGCTGATCCTCGCTCAGCTCATCGAGACTGCCCTCCTCAACCACCTCAATTTCGAAACCCTTATTGCCACCAAGGCTTCCCGGATGTGGGAGGCGGCTCGGGGCGGCAACGTTCTTGAGTTCGGGGCCCGGCGCGCCCAGGGCTCAGGGGCCCAGTCGGTGGTGAGGGCGGCTTTGATCGGCGGTGCCTCGGGATCGTCGCTTGTCGGCCGCTCCTACGAACTGGGGTTCACGCCCCGAGGGACTCATGCCCACTCGATGGTCCAAGCCTTCATGGCCCTGGGGATGGGTGAGCTCGGCGCCTTCCAGAGCTATGCCGAGGTGTATCCCGACGACTGCTTGTTGCTGGTGGACACGATCGACACCCTCGACTCCGGCATTCCCAACGCGATCGCCGTGTTCGAGAAGCTGGCGGCCGGTGGACACAAGCCACTGGGAATCCGCCTCGACTCCGGCGACCTCGCCTATCTCGCCGTGCGGTCCGCCGCCCTGCTCGACGCGGCCGGCTTCGATGACACGGTCATCGTGCTTTCAAGCGAACTCGACGAGATCACGATTCGTCAGATCATCGAACAGATCCTCGACGAGGCCCATCGGTTGGGAATGGACGGGGACGCAATTGTTCGCCGCCTGGTTTTTGGAGTCGGTTCCCGGCTGGCCACATCGCAGGGAGATCCATATCTCGACGGGGTCTACAAGTTGGCGGCAATCGAAGAGGGGGGTGAATGGGTCCCAGCCATCAAGCTCTCTGATACGCCGGCCAAGGTGCTCACCCCGGGGGCGAAGCGAACCTGGCGCGTCTACGACGACCGCGGTTTGGCCACCGCCGACCTGTTGGCGCTGGCGGATGAAACACCGGTGCCCCCACTCGACCTGCATCACCCGAGCCAGGCGGGAACCAGGCGACGGCTCCCCGCTGAACGCATCAGCGAGCTCGAGGAGCTAGGGGAGCCAGTCCAGCTCCAAGGACGGCCGTCGCCGCATGACGAGGTTCTGGCCGCTCAGGCGCGGCGGTTATCAGATCTGGAGAGGCTCGACCCGGGGGTGAGACGCCTCGTCAACCCGCACGTCTACCACGTGTCGTTGTCGACCAGACTGGCGCGCCTCAAGCAGGAGATGATCGGGTCGTGGTCGGACTGACCATCGGGCCGACACCCGCTCCGACCACCATGCCCGCTGCCAGCAGCACCAAGTTCTTGATGACGAACTCGCCCTCGGTGGTGAGGAGCAAGGGGTTGCCGTTCTGAAAGACGATGTCGGGCCGGAGGATGAGTAGCAGGAAGGTGCCGGCCATTTGCAGGGCGAACAGGAGCAGGGTGGCCCGCATCCCTTTGCCGATGGCGAGGCCGAGGCCGACCAGAATCTCAAAGGCGCCGAGGGCAGGGACAAACCAGGAGGGGTCGAACCAGTCCGAGACCACCGCCGCCACCAACTCGACCACCGGGCTGTCGCCCGTAACCTTGAGCATCCCGAACCAGAAAAAGACGATGGCTAACGACCAGCGCAGGATCCAGGGACTGTTGCGTTGCAGGAAGCCCCGGATGCGGCGGTCGAGCGCCACTACCTCCGGCTTTTCGCGCATCAGACGCAGCCTATAGGCCGCGTTTGATGCGCGGAAACGGGTTAGGAACTAGGCGTCGTTATCCGAAGGCCCGTTCCGGAACGGCCTGACACCGTTTACGAAGTCGGTGACCCGGTCGACCGCATTGGCTTTGATCTCAGCCGCGCGGTCTTCGTCGAGACGCCCATTGGCAACCGCCTCGTCGACCCGGGAGTTGACCTCCGCCACCAGGGCATCGATCACCGCCTGGACCTCGACACCATTCTCCTCGGCTACCTCGGCCACGCTTTGGCCCCCTCGCAGTGCCTCGACCAGGTCGGCCTCGGTGATGCCGATCGTGGTGGCAGCGACGTCGAGCCCGGCATGGAGGCGATGGAGCCGCCGTCCGTGGAAGTCCCATTTGCCCGCCAGGTGAGCTGCCACCTCGTCTGCCTGATCGGATGTGATAGTCCCATCCTCGACTAGTTCGTCGAGGGCGCCGCGGATCCGCTCCTCCTGGCGGGCGTCACGTCCGGGGCTGTCGTCGGGAGAGGTGGTTGTGGACGTCTCCTGGGCGATGGCCGCCCCCGGACCAAGAACGGTCGCTCCTAGTAGAAGTCCCAGGAGGGCGGTGATCCCACCGATCGCCACCATCTGTCGCAAGGAAAGTCTCTTGTTCGTTGGCATTGCTAACTCCTTTCGATTTATGCCACATGCAGCTTCTCTCCTCAACCTGGGAGGGGACCGCCGGTGCGCTGAGAGTCAGCCGAGAGCCGGGAATCGGACTACGACCCGGGCTCCGGCGGACGGCATGTTCTCGGCGTGAGCATTTCCCCCGTGGGCGCGGGCGATTGCTTCGACAATGGCGAGGCCCAACCCCGAGCCGCCGCTCTTTCGGGAGCGGGAATCATCGGCGCGAAAGAATCGGTCGAACACGGATTCCAGGGCTTCTGGAGGAAAGCCCGGGCCTTGATCGACCACTGCCAGTTCGATCTGCCCGTTGCCCTGGCTTGCTTCGACCCTGATTGGGGTGCCGGCGGGTGTGTGGGTTCGGGCGTTCTGCAAGAGATTGACCACGACCTGGGTAAGTCGTTCTGAATCTCCGCCCACCATAAGTCTCTCGGGCCTCTCCACCTCTACTGGTCGGCTGGGATCGATTGCCCGGCTGTCGGCGGCGGCGTCTTCGATGATTTGCGACAAGTCAACTGGTTGTTTTTGCAAAGGTTGGTCCAGATCAAGACGAGCCAAAAGCAGGAGATCCTCGACGAGATGTTTCATACGCCTGCTCTCTGCCTCGATCCGCCCCATGGCGTGATCTGTCCCAGGCTCTGAATCGAGAGCTCCCCGGCGATGCAGCTCGGTGTACCCCGAAATCGCGGCGATGGGCGTTCGCAGTTCGTGAGAAGCGTCGGCGACGAATTGTTTCAACCGCTCCTTCGCCCGGGTTTCGGCATCGAAGGCATCTTCGATATTGGTCAACATGTGATTCAGGGCGTTACCTAGTTTTCCCAGTTCGGTCTCGGGATCGGCCTCCGGTACTCGTCGGGAGAGATCGCCGTCGGCGATCGCCGAGGCCGTAGCGATCATGTCGTCGACGGGGCGCAATCCGCGGCGAAGAGTCAGCCAAAAGACCGCTCCTCCGGCGAGGAGGATGCCGACGCCGGCGCCGAACAAACGCCGCTGCAATGCTCCTCCGGCGGTCACCACATCCCGGAGGGGCTGAGCCACGATCAGCGTGAAGCCGCGTTGTGACCGCAGGACTCCGGCCCGGTAGTTGAACTCGCCGCCCTCGGCCGCAAGGGTCACCACCCGGCGCTCGCCCGGTTCCAGTATCGGGAGATCGGTGATGTCGGGAAGAGGATCGAGATCTCCGCGAATGCCAGAGGGGGAAGAGGCGACGACGTCATTGTTCGGGTCGAGTATCAGCTCGGCGAAGATCCGGTCCCCCTCCGGGCCTCCTCCGTCCGCTCGCAACCGAGCGGCCTGGGCCAGCGCCGACTCGAGCCGCTGGTCGATCTGGGCGACCTGCACTCTGCGATGGCTTTGGGCAGCGACGTAGCCAAAAGTGACGATGACCCCGATAAGAAGCGTGGTAACCGCCAGGACCAGTCGAGCGCGCAGGGTCATCGGTCAGGTCTGGGGAGGACTACGCAATACATAGCCAAAGCCGCGCACGGTTTCGATACGACTGGCGACAGGATCGCCGAGCTTGCGGCGCAGGTAGCCGATGTAGGTCTCGACGATGCCGGCGTTCCCTCCAAAGTCGTATTGCCAGACGTAGTCAAGAATCTGATCTTTGGAGAGCACCCGGTCTCGATTCAGCATCAGGTAACGTAGAAGCCGATATTCGGTAGGAGACAGCATCACTTGCTCGTCGGCGACCCAGACCTGGTGGGCCTCCTCGTCGATCACGAGTTCCCCGTTGGTGATGCGACGGGACTCGACCGCTCCTCCCCGACTGCGACGGAGCAGGGCCTCGATTCGCAATCCCAACTCCTCGAGGCTGAAAGGCTTCGTCAGGTAGTCGTCCCCTCCCTGGCGAAAGCCGGTCCGGAGATCGTCGAGGCCATCGCGAGCGGTCAGGAAGATGACCGGCATCTCATGTCCGTCCCGTCGCAAACGCCGGCAGACCTCAAAGCCGTCGAGATCGGGGAGGTTGACGTCGAGCACCACCAGATCGGGGGGTGCGGTCCTGACCGCTTTCAGCGCCTCGATTCCCCCCGGTGCCAGGGACACCCGGTAGCCAGCGAAGCGGAGCGCCGTAGCCACCATGTCGGCCAGGCTGTCTTCGTCATCGACCACCAGGAGGTTCGCCGTGGGCTCGGACATCGGCTGAATTTAAGCGGGGAATACCGAGAATCGGCTGAGAACTCGCTGAGATTCATTCTGGCGTAAATTTGGTCACGTTTACGTGACCAAATTTACGCAGGAAGGAAAGGGAGGCCTTGATGGATAGTCGCGCGCAGTCGGTTTGGCAGGGGAACCTGGCGGAGGGGTCAGGAGAGGTGACGCTGGGCACCGGCCTGGGGGGGCCATTGCCTGTGAGTTGGCCGAGCCGCACCGAGTCGGCTTCGGGAAAGACCAGTCCGGAGGAGCTGATCGCGGCCGCCCACGCCGCCTGTTTCAACATGGCTCTCTCTGGAGGACTGGCCAAGGCCGGGTTCATCGCGACCTCGCTCGAGACCACCGCCACCGCCAGCTTCGAGAAGGTCGAGGCAGGGTGGAGGCTTGTCCGGATGGCCCTCAAGACGACGGGCGATGTCCCCGACATTGACCAGGCGGCCTTCGTCGACGCCGCCACCGGCGCCAAGGACGGCTGCCCGGTGTCGAACGCGTTGAAAGGCAACGTCGAGATCACGGTCGAAGCGAGCCTGCTCTAGAACTGGATCAGCTGAATGAGGTTGCCGTCGGGATCGGAATAGGTAGCGACCAGCCCACCCCAGGGTTCGGGCGACGGCCGCCGCGGGCAAGGTACACCCGCGAGCTGTAGACGCTCATGCCAGGTGGCCACGTCGTCGACACCGAAGTTGAGGAGGACTCGATCCGGGTCGGTCGAGGCACCCCTAACCCTGTCGTGGAGGTGAAGGGTTAGCCGAAATCCGCGCCACTCGAAATTTGTGAAGCCGGACCGGTCGGAGCGGGGTTCGAGACCCAGAATCTCGGTATAAAACCGCCTCATTTCTTCGAATCCAGCCTCGCTGGTGTGGACGATCACGCCCACCATTTCCGGCTGGGAGGGCCGAGTCATGGTCTGGCCAGCTTGCCACAGTTTTCCATTCCGGCCTAGCGTGCCTGGCGGTAGGGCGGGGTTGGGCGGAACTCCGGGCTCGGATCTGGCCAGTCGATTGGTTCTGGCGCTTGTCCTGGCGATTCATCCTGGCACGCCCTTGGTTATGCCTGACAAGGAGGCTTTGTGCGTCGCTGGCGCTCGGCCGTTTCTTCTTTATCGATCATCTTCATGCTCTTTGCGGTCGGAACGGCCATGGCCCCGACAGTCGAGGGGGCGGGCCTCGAGCCCAAATACCTCGAACTCAGAGCGAGCGCCGCTTCGGAACCGGCAGAGCTTCTGCCCTGGCCGAACTGCGCCAGCCCCTGCCCGGTTCCCGTCGCCGACCCGGTTCCCACCGAACCGACGAGCACGACGACGACCACTGTCCCCCCGGTGGCGACGACCAGCCCGCCGGCGTACCGCGCCCCCGCTCCGCGTCCCGCCCCAGGCG
>JBOGEX010000068.1:0-6275 GCA_050741915.1 Acidimicrobiia bacterium | reverse complement strand
CCTCGAGCGCGAGGTTCGTAAGGCGGTCCGCCACGCCGGCTTGCCAGAGCCGAGCGATGTGCAAACTTCTCCTCAACCGTTCGCTCAAGGTGCTGTAAGACTTCTGCCGTCAGACACCCTCCGGCGGCCGGGCGATAAGTTCCGACCCTTCACCCACGCCGTCATCCGCTTCGACGAGCGGGTACGAGGACCCGTCGTCATCGGCTCGATGCGTCACTATGGACTCGGTCTCTGCGTTCCCCGCGAGGTGGACCGCTCGTGATAGAGCTGACGCCCGATCGGTTTGCGGAGTTCTTCGAGGCCGTCAGAGGTTTCGAACCGTTCGAATGGCAGCAGGATCTTGTTGACCGACTAGCCGCGGAACAATTTCCCGAACTGATCGACGTGCCCACGGGTCTTGGCAAAACCAGTGTCATCGACGCTTGGGCGTTCACCCTGGCTCTGCAGGACCCAAAGGCGCGTTCCATACCCTTGCGCGTCCTCTTCGTCGTCGACCGCCGCATCATCGTTGATGCCACCTATGAGGCCGCGGAGCAGCTGCTGACGGCACTCCTTTCACCGGCTTCCAAGCTCGTGGCGACTGTGGCCAAGCGGCTCCAGAGCTACACAAACGACAACCCGATCGAAGTGCGCAAGATGCGAGGAGGGAGCACTTGGGATGCGCGTTGGCTGCGCCGACCTGACAGCCCAGCCATCGTCACCTCCACGGTCGACCAGTTCGGCTCACGGCTCCTCTTCCGCGGCTATGGAGTTTCACCTGGCATGCGACCGATCAACGCGGCATTGGTCGGAACCGATTCATGGGTGATCCTCGACGAGGCTCACATCTCCGAACCACTAGCAGCGACCGTCGGTCGTGTCGTCCGCCACCAAACCGGTGGGCTCCTGGCAAAACGGACGATGCGGTTCACACGGATGTCCGCAACGGCCCAGGCCTCGGAGTCGACACTTTCGGCCGACCTCGATCGAGAGATGACCTCAAGCCGCTTTCCGCGTTCGGCCTCTCGGGCCCGCTCGCGCCTCCGGGCCGACAAGCCCGCTGGCTTAATCGACCTTGGTTGGTTGGGCTCGGGGCGTAAGAGGCGCGAGTCGACTGAGCAGCTTGGCGCCGCGCTGGGCAAGATCGTCCACGGAATCGTAAGAGATGGTCAGGCAGCGGCGGTCGTCTGCAACTCGATCGGAGCCGCGCGCGCTGCCTTTAAGTATCTCCAGAGCACATCGATCGAAAGTGTCCTGCTGACGGGTCGGTGTCGTGCCTTCGAACGCGATGAGATCGTCAGCAAAGAGCTCGAGCCCTTCAAGCTCGGCGCGTCCCGCGACCCTTCCGTGTCCCGCGTGATCGTCGCCACCCAGACAATCGAAGTGGGTGCCAATCTCGACTTCGACTTCATGGTGACCGAGTGCGCTCCTTTCTCTTCAATTGTCCAGCGATTCGGCCGAGTCAACCGGCTTGGGGAACGTCGACCGGCAACGTCCTACATCGTGCACGCGGACTTCAACGACGACGACCCCATCTATGGCGACGGAAATCGCCGCACTTGGGATTGGCTCGTCGGTCTGGGTGGAGAGCCTGCAAGATTCGGGAGTCCAAAGGAAATTGGAAAGATCTCGCCAGAAACGACGCTCGACTTGGGGATCCTGAAAGTACTCCCCCTCCTCCTCGACGCGGGCGCAGATTTGCGAACCCCCCCGCCGTTCACCCCGGTCGCGTTGGTTCCTCACTTCGAGCGGTGGTCCCAGAGCAATCCGGCGCCATTCCCCGACCAGCCGGTTGCTCCTTTCCTCCACGGCGATGGGCGCAACACGCCTGACGTTTCGGTCGCATGGAGGGCCATACCCGCGAGTGCCGACCCTTCAACCTGGGCGGAGTTGGTGGACCTAGTCCGACCCGTCGACTGGGAGTTTGTTGATGTGCCTATTTGGGAGTTGCGGGGCTTGCTCGCAGGAGTGCCCCCTTCTCAACCGACGCCCGACATCGAGGGTGTCAACGTTTCTCTGGAAGAGCCAGCGGAAGCCGTGAAACCTGAACGGTTCGGCCTGATCTATAGGGGACCAAGCCAACCGGCTGATCCCGTTAGCGCCCCCGCTGATGTGAAGCCAGGTGATCGAGTTGTGCTCCGCAGCGACATAGGGGGCCACGATCGCTGGGGCTGGACGGGCCTGCAATCGTCAGGACCCGTCGCCGACGTTGCCGATCTTGCACCATTACGCAGCGGGGAAGTAATTCGATTGGATCCCGAGATCGTCATGTCATGGGGGAAGGATCCCAGCCCGCTGATCGCAGCCATCTCAGAACTTTCGGTAGACGATCCAGAAACCATTGAAAAGGCGATCGCCCTCATGCCCTATGCCACGCTACCCCAGGGTCAGCGGTGGCGCGCATACCCAGGGCGTTCGGGTCTCGAAGGGCCCACGACAACTTGGTTGTTGGACCAACGTGAATACGCCCCGCGGAGCGAGCAGGGACTATTGGACGCCGCCTCAGATGAAGACGAGATAACGACTTCGCACATAGGGCGACGGCTCACGCTCGATCAGCATGGAGAAGAGGTCGGTGATAAAGCTCGAGAGTTTGCGTCGAACATGGGGCTGCCTGAAGACATAGCGCGTGCCGTTGAGATCGCGGGAAGGCTTCATGACCTCGGCAAAGCCGATCCTCGTTTCCAGATATCGCTCTATCTCGGCGACGAGCTCGCAGCCAGCGGGGGAAACCTAATCGCAAAATCGGGTATCGATCCTCGCCATCCAAGAGCCCGCTCGGCGACAAGGTCATCGGGCTTACCGCGGGGCTTTCGTCACGAGGCGAGGTCTGAACAACTTGCAAAGGAACTCCTCGAGGACTCCCAGGGCTCGCTTGATCGGGATCTGATCCTTCACCTCATCGCCAGTCATCATGGATGGTCCCGTCCGATCATGCGACCGGTCGCTGATCCAAATAGTCCACGGATCGCGTTCGAGCAGGCAGGCGAGCACATTGACTGCGGGCCTCTTGTTTCCCAGGTCGACTGGTCCCACCCGACCCGCTTCCGAGTGCTGAACGACCGCTATGGACATTGGGCTCTCGCCTATCTCGAAACCATCGTGCGACTCGCCGATATGTACTGTTCGGAGGTCGCGTCATGATCACCCTCCCGGGTTTGCGCGGAGATGACCCACTCGGATTCTTTGCCGCCCTTGGCCTGCTTTCCCTCTCGGAGCTCGAGCTTCTCCCTGATCTGACGCTCGCCTGGGCACAGGATCAAGGTCTGGCCGCATCGATTGGCGGAGTTACGTCACGCAAAGACCTAAGTGGGGCTTTGGATTCGGCCTTCCATCGGCTACGCGGTGAGGAAACGCCCCTCCCCTGCGGCCTGGCCGACTTTCCGCCCAGGAAGCACGGTTCGGCCGGAAGCGATCCCATTCGTCTCCCGCCAGACAGGATGGCTGAGCATTTCACGGCGGCTGAGCGGCACTCGTCGGGAAAATCGTGGGCGGCGCGGTGGATTATCGCATTGAGCAGCCAAATGAGCCTCAGGCCCAAGGGTGACGTCGACCTGACACCCTTCTACGCCCCCACCGGGCAGATGACCATGCGCAGATCCATATTTGACGCAGTCGCAGAAGCCGTGGAAGAGATCGGTTCGCCTACGGACGCCCTTACAGCTTGGCGACGGACATCGTTCGACGGAGCAAACTTCGACTATCGGGCCATCAGAGACGGAGCGGTGACCACCAATGGGAAGCCCTCGAATCAAGGGGCACCCAGTCCCACCTGGCTTGCGACAATGGCGATTCCCTTCTTCCCCCTGGTCGACACCTCCCACGGGGCAAGCGCAGTTGGCTGGCAACGCGCATGGCTCTATGCCGGATACACGTCTCGTTCGTTTGTGTGGCCGCTCTGGAAGCAGCCGCTGGACTCTGCGGCGGCTCGAATAATGGTGAGCCACGAGGCGCTGAGGCTTAAGGAGCAGGTCCGCAACGAAAGAACCCCTCCCCGCTTGCTCTCCGACATCCCTATGCGGGGACTTGGGGTCTTTGCGGTCTACGGGGCGAGCCGGCGAACATTGAGCCAAGGTGATGGGCCGCTAGGTCCGGGCCTCAAGCTTTGGCCGGCGTAAATGATCCCTTCCGAGGTCCCCAACCTGGTTCCAGCTCGAATGGTGAACGAGTTCTCTTATTGCCCGCGCCTGTTCTTTATGGAGTGGGTCCAGTCCAGGTTCGAGTCGAACCCTGACGTCGAGGAAGGTCGGTGGCAGCACCGGGCAGTCGAAAAGGAACGGGGCCGAGCGCCGGCTCCCGGTGACGGCGACCCTCTCATCGAGGCGCGTTCTGTGCTGCTGAGCTCGGAAAGGCTCGGATTGATCGGTCGGGTCGATATCCTCGAAGGAGACGCCGGCTCGGTCAGGCCGGTCGATGTCAAGAAGGGGCGGCCGCCGAACGATCAGCCCGGATGGGAGCCGGAGCGAGTCCAACTCTGCGTGCTTGGCCTGCTCCTTCGTGACAATGGATATGGCTGTGAGTCGGGTGTGCTCTATTTTGCCGAGACTCGGCAACGGGTGATCGTCGACTTCGACACTGAGCTGGTCGAACGGACCCTGGGCCTCGTCCAGGAATTGCGGGAGGTGGCGGGACGAGCTGAGGCACCACTGCCATTGGTCGACAGTCCCAAGTGCCCACGCTGCTCCCTGGTCGGAATCTGCCTTCCCGACGAGACGAATCTCCTGGCGCGTCGCACGTCGCGGCCTCCCCGCCGCCTCGTCCCGAGTGACAACGCGGCCCGGCCCCTCTATGTAACTGAGCAGGGTTCGACGATCGGCATCTCGGGTGGACGAGTCACCGTGAAGCGGGAAAAAGAGGAGATCAGCTCGGTTCGACTCATCGACATTTCGCAGGTATCGGTCTTCGGAAACGTTCAGGTGACGTCACAGGCACTGAGAAAGTGCTTCGAGGAAGAGATCCCCGTCTGCTGGTTCAGCTACGGGGGATGGTTCTCGGGGATGGCGGAGGGTCTGCCCTCGAAGCATGTGGATCTTCGCCGTCGTCAGATGGGGATGGCCGCCCAAGCAGGGCTGCCCATTGCTCGTAGCGTCATCGAAGGCAAAATCCGCAACTCCCGAACCCTGCTGCGGCGCAACCGTCGTTCGGAAGTCGGCTCCGTACTCGATGCTCTACGCAATCTCGCCGAGAAGGCCAGCGAAGCACTATCGATCGAGTCCCTTCTGGGTATCGAGGGCACCGCGGCCCGCCTCTATTTCGGGCAGTTCAACACCATGATCGTCGGTGATGGCCTCGGTTCGTTCGACTTTGAGGGACGCAATCGCCGGCCTCCCCGAGATCGGATCAACTGCCTGTTGTCATACGCCTACGCGTTGCTAACCAGGGACCTCACGGCTACGGCCTACGGAGTTGGGCTCGATCCCTATGTTGGGTTCTATCACCGGCCGAGGTTTGGAAGACCAGCGCTGGCGCTCGATCTGGCCGAGGAATTCCGACCAATCGTTGCCGAGTCTGTTGTGCTCAACGCCGTTAACAATGGTGAACTCCAACGGAGCGATTTCATTGTTCGAGCCGCGGGGGTGTCACTGACGGCCGATGGCCGGAAGAAGTTCCTCGCCACGTATGAGCGCAGGCTCGACACTGAAGTGACTCACCCGACCTTCAGATACCGAATCACATATAGACGCGTGTTGGAAGTCCAGGCTCGCCTGCTCGGGGCTTTTCTTCTAGGCGAAGTTCCCGCATACACGGCATTCACAACGAGGTGAAGAAGTGTGTTGCTTTGCCGATCCCTTGAAGAACGGTCATCGGAGGACTATTGGCAGACTCTCGAAAGCGTTTCTTGGTGGCCTACGACATACGCGACGACAAGCGCTTGCGTCGGGTGCACAAGGCAATGAAGGGCTTCGGTTGGTCCATGCAGTATTCAGTCTTCATTTGTGACCTCGACACCATGGAGTTGATGGCGATGCGGACACGGCTGGCCGACTTGATACATCATGGCGCCGACTCGATTGCCGTTGTCGATTTGGGCAACCCGCGAGAGCGAGGGGTGCAATGCTTCTATTTCATGGGTGTCGCCCCACCTTTGCCAAGTGTCGGACCGGTCATTATCTGATGCGAGCGGTCCAGTGGCCGGGCGCTACCAGGCAACCGCTCGCACCAGTGCTGGCGGCCCATATAGGCTCGTTGACAACCGCATAGCGAACCAGCCGCGGCTTGTGAGCGGACCGCTCGCAAGCCCTCACAAAAGCCCAAGTCAGAGGCCAGCGGACATTGCCGGGCTCGTAGCTTCGGCG
>JBOGEX010000067.1:0-3432 GCA_050741915.1 Acidimicrobiia bacterium | reverse complement strand
GTGCGGCAGGGAAACGAAGAGATGAGCCCTTCGGACACTCCGTAGGAGCCATCTGAGGCCACTGCCATCGAAACCCAATCGTCGGGGGGGGTTCCCAGCACCCACTCACGGACGTGGTCGATGGCCGCGTGCGCGGCCGACGCCGCCGATGACGCCCCGCGGGCGGCAATGATGGCGGCCCCTCGCTTGGCCACCGTGGGAATGAACGTTTCCTCAACCCAGGCAGGATCGTCGATCGCCTCGAAGGCTGAAACGCCGTCGACCTGGCAGTTGAACAGGTCAGGATATTGGGTGGAGGAGTGGTTGCCCCAGATCGTCATCTGCTTGACAGAGCCCACCGGCGTTCGCAGGCGGCTGGCGACCTGACTCTTGGCCCGGTTGTGATCGAGGCGAGTCATGGCCGTGAAGTGGCGAGGATTGGCGCCTTGAGCGTTGTGGAGGGCGATCAGACAGTTGGTGTTGGCCGGGTTGCCGACCACGAGCACTCGCACGTCCTTCGACGCCGAGCTCGCCAGAGCCCGACCTTGGGTGATGAAGATCTCGCCGTTGGCCTTGAGCAGGTCGGAGCGCTCCATGCCCTGCCTGCGGGGCATGGAGCCGACGAGAAGGGCGACGTCTGCATCTCCGAATCCGACCTCGGGATCATCCGTTTTCACCATCTTGGCCAGCAGCGGAAATGCGCAGTCCTCGAGCTCCATCGCCACTCCGTCGAGGGCCGGGAGGGCGGGCGCGATTTCGAGCATCTGCAGGATCACGGGTTGCTCGGGGCCGAGCATGTCTCCGGCCGCGATGCGGAAGACCAACGCGTAGCCGATCTGGCCCGCCGCCCCGGTGACCGTGACCCGCAAAGGATCTTTCGTGTTGGGAGCCACCTACATCCTTTCGATGACGGCAGTGGCGAACTCGGAGGTCTTGACCTCGGTGGCGCCCTCCATCAGGCGGGCGAAATCGTAGGTGACGATCTTGTCGCCGATCGCTCCTTCGAGCCCCTTCACAATCAACCCCGCGGCCTCGCCCCAACCGAGATAGCCCAACATCATCTGCCCGGAGAGGATGACCGAACCCGGGTTGACCTTGTCCAGGCCGGCGTACTTGGGAGCGGTGCCGTGGGTGGCTTCGAACACAGCATGCCCGGTGACGTAGTTGATGTTGCCGCCCGGAGCGATTCCGATTCCGCCCACCTGGGCGGCAAGCGCGTCGGAGATGTAATCGCCGTTGAGGTTCATCGTGGCGATCACGTCGTACTCAGCCGGCCGGGTGAGGATCTGTTGGAGAAATGCGTCGGCGATCACATCCTTGACCAGGAGCTTGTCCCCAGCGTCACCTCCTGACTGCTCCCACGAGATGGCCCTCTCGGGGTACTCCTCCGCAGCCACCTCGTAACCCCATTTGCGGAAGGCACCCTCGGTGAACTTCATGATGTTGCCCTTGTGGACCAGCGTCACCGACTTGCGATTATTAGCGAGGGCAAATTCGATCGCCGCTCGGACTAGGCGCTTGGAACCGGTCACCGAGGCAGGCTTGATCCCCACACCGGAGTCCTCCCGGATCTCCCAGCCAAACTCGGAGTCGAGGAAGGCCAAGAGCAGCTTGGCTCCCTCGCTCCCCTCCTCGAGCTCCTTTCCGGCGTAGACGTCCTCGGTGTTCTCACGGAAGATGACCATGTTCACCAGCTCCGGCTGGCGGACGGGAGAAGGGACCCCCCGGAACCAGCGAACTGGTCGAACGCAGGCGTAGAGATCGAGCGTCTGGCGGAGGGCGACGTTGAGGGAACGAATCCCGCCCCCCACCGGGGTCGTCAGGGGGCCCTTGATGCCTACCAGATGCTGGCGAAACGCGTCGACCGTCTCGTCGGGGAGCCAGGAGCCGGTCTGGTTGTAGGCCTTCTCGCCGGCGATGACCTCTTTCCAGGAGATCTCTCTCTGCCCGCCGTATGCCTTCTCGACCGCCGCCTCCAGCACGCGCACGGCCGCGGCCCAGATGTCAGGGCCAGTTCCATCTCCTTCGATGAACGGGATGATCGGATCGTCCGGAACCACGAGGCCTTCCGGCCCCATCTTGATATGTGTCGGCAAGTCTCTACTCCTCCGTCCGACGAGGGTAGCGAGGTCGCCCCCAGCCCTCCGGAGACGGCTGGCTAACCTCGAAAATCCATGGACGTTTTGGTGGAGCTCTTCCGGCACAACGCCCTGATGAACCGGCACCTGGTGGAGGCCTGTCAGAAGCTGTCGAACGAGCAAATGGCGGCGACTGCCGTCGGCACCTACGGAAGCATCGGCCGGACATTGGTTCACATCGCCAATGCCCAGATCGGGTACGCCGCCCGGCTTCTTGATCAGGGGCGACCCGAGCGGCTGCCGGAGGATCCATTCCCCGGATTCGAGACTTTGGCCGCGCGCTTTATCCGGGGCGACGCTCAGCTCGAGGAAGCTGTGTCAAGAACGGACGGGGACCGCCTGGCCCAGATCACCGGTGACGACCCGCCGGGGACTTGGACGATGCCGGTAGGGCTCTTCCTGCTTCAGGCCGTCAACCACGGCACCGAGCACCGCTCGCATGTGGCGACGATCCTGACCCAACTTGGGCTCGAGCCCCCCGAGATGGACGGCTGGGCTTACATCTTTGCCAGCGACTACTTGGTCCCGGTCGAGCCCGACGCAAATCGAATGCAATGATCTGCGGAAACCGCAGCCTAGAGCATTAGGTTTCGATTAGGAGGCGGCTAGCGCGCCCTTTCGAAGGCAGGGAGGGAGTCTTCGAGCATTCGCCGGCTGCCGGTCAGTGAGATCCGGAAATGACCCGGGCCTTCGCAGACTGTCCCGGGCAAAACAATGACGCCGTCCTCGGCGAGGCGTTGACAAAAGGCGATGTCGTCGGCTTGGGGACTTCGAACCCACAGGTAAAAGGTGCCCTCCGGTTTCGAGACCGAATAACCCATTCGTCCCAGTTCTTCGACCATCAGGTCGCGCTTTCGCTCCAACTCGTCGAGATCGATCGACAGATGCTCCAGGTCATCGATCGACCGCTGCATCAAGGCATTGGGAAAGAGCCAGCCACCGCCAATTTGGGCAACCTCGATCAGGGCTTGCATCTCCTCGCGCTTGGGCATCGACGGGTTAACCGCCAACCATCCGAGGCGCTGGCCCGGTGTGAGGAGCACCTTCCCATAGCTATAGGAGATGAGCGTCCGGTCGTAGAAAGCCGCGGGGCTGACAAAGCTGGCATCGGAGAAGACGAGCCGGGCATAGGGCTCGTCGGAGATCAGATAGATCTCCCGTTGCGAGGAGCGCTCGTTCAGGAGGTCGGCGAGAGACTCGAGTGTCGGGGAGGGATAGATGCGCCCGGTGGGGTTGTTGGGAGTGTTGACGATCACGACCCCAGTCTGAGGGGTGATGGCGTCGGCAATAGCGTCGAGGTCGAGGTCGTAGTCCT
>JBOGEX010000066.1:0-6027 GCA_050741915.1 Acidimicrobiia bacterium | reverse complement strand
TTGCCAACAACACCACCGAACAGATCCGCAAACGGGCCATCCGCCAGCTGGAAAACCTCGGCTACAAGGTCACCCTCGATCAGACTGCCGCCTAGGGAACGGGAACCGTATTTTCAGAACAGAATGGATCAGATGCGGATCCCCGCCACCTCCATCGCCTTTCTTCCCAACACTACCGGCACCGTCATCAGGATGAGGACTGCGACTCCCAGCGTGAGGAGCAAGATGCGAGCGAGCGCTATTTGCCCGTTGAAGCTGGCGGTGACTTCTGAGACCAGCGCGGTGGCGTCGGCCGCGGCAGTTTGATAGCGAGTAACCAACTCCCTGCTCCGCGCCAGCTCTTCGGTGATGGAATTCACACTCTCTCCGACCGAGTCGACCGCCTGGCCGACCGAGTCGATCTCGGTCGCGGTCGCCGCCAGCGGACCCGCCTGCGCCCGCAAGCTTTGGCTGAGAGGAGCGAGGTCGTCAGACACGGCTTCGAGTGACTCGTCGAGAGGAATGGCAGGCGCGTAATCGACACCGAGAAAGGCGAGGGTCGACATGGTGGTATCAATCACCCGGGCCGTGTCGATCATCGCCGGGAACGAAGCGTTGATTGCCTCAAGGGTGTTGGGGACCCGGGACCCGAGCAGCTCGGCCGTATCGGTGAGAACCAGGCCCATCTGGGTCAGACCCGTTCCCGCTGAACCCAAGGCGATCTCAGTCTGTTCCATGCCCTCCTCGGCCAGCGCCAGTGTCTCGAGGGCAGTACTGGCGCTTTCGACGGTTGTCTCGAGGGTGGTGTTGAGAAGCGTGAGAGTGCGGGAGGTCGAATCACCAAAACCGGAGAGGAGTTGCCAGCCGACTACCACGGCCGCAAAGGCCACAACGCCCCCGGCGAGCCCGCCCCAATACCAAAGCCGGGCGAGCCCAGCAGGGACGATCAAATTCATCTCGGCAAATTCATCGCGGCCATCGCCCCGCGGCCACCTCGCGAGCGATGACATTGCGCTGGATCTCCGAAGTGCCCTCATAGATACGAGGCGCTCGCACCTCTTGATAGAGACGGGCGAGCGGGTGGTCCTCCTCGAGGCCCCGCGCTCCCAGAATCTGAAGGGCTCCGTCGACGGCTCGTTGGGCAGTCTCGGTGGCGAAAACCTTGGCCGCCGCCGCCAGCCCGGTGAGAAGGTCGTGACTTGCCCGGTCGTGGGCGGCAGCCGCCCGATACACGAGCATGCGCGCCGCCTCGATTTCAATCGCCATGTTGGCGAGCAAGTGGGAAACCGCTTGAAAGCGAACGATGGGCCGGCCGAACGCCTGGCGGGTGGACGCATGGTTGAGGGCCAGATCCCGCGCAGCCTCGGCCATGCCGACGGCAAACGCCCCCACCGATGGTCGGAAGAGATCGAGTGTTTTCATCGCTACCGCGAACCCGTCGCCTTCTCCTCCGATCATGTCGGCCCGCTCGACTCTCACTCCGTCGAAGGCGACGCGGCCGATTGGATGGGGGCTCATCATGGCGATCTTTTGCCCGGAAACGCCAGGAACTGATCCGGCCACGGCAAAGGCCGAGATTCCTCCCCGGCCCTCCGAGGTGCGAGCAAAGACGGTGTAGACATCGGCCTCCGGGGCGTTGGAGATGTATGTCTTTTCCCCTGAGAGCCGAAACCCTTCTCCGTCGGTCTCGGCCCTAAGTTCGATGTGCGCCGCATCGGAGCCGGCCCCGGGCTCGGTCAAGGCGAAAGCGGGCACCGACTCGCCCCGAGCAACAGCCGGGATGAAACGGGCGATCATCTCCTTCGACCCGGACTGAAAGATCGGATTCGCCCCTAGTCCCTGCATCGCAAAGGCGGTCTCGGCATGGGTCGACGATCGCGCCAGACCTTGTCGGATCAGGCACAGATCGAGAGCCGAGACATTGCCATCGTTTGGAAAGAGCCGGCCCAACAACCCCCGCTCGGCCAGAGCCGCGAGAAGGGGGCGGTTAATCGAGCTCGGGTCCTTCTCCGCCAGGGGAGCCAACTCGGTCCCGATCGCCTGGGCCTCCTCGAGCAACTGGCGCGACTGAGCCGAGAGCTCGAACAGGTCCACGGCCCAACCATACCTTGTGCGAAACCCTGGGTTTTATCCGTCGTTGTACGACGGTTACAGCCCAGAGAATCGAGAAGAATGAGGGAATGCGTGTTGGCATCGGGCTTCCCAGCGCCATCCCAGGTCGCGAGCCTCGTCTCCTCATCCCCTGGGCAAGGCAGGCCGAAGAAGCCGGGTTCACGAGCCTCGGCGTTGTCGACCGGGTCCACTACGACGCCGCCGAACCGCTCGTCACCCTGGCCGCCGCCGCCGCGGTCACAGAAAAGATCCGCCTCGTGTCGATGGTGATAATCGGCCCGCTCCACAACCCGGTGCTCCTCGCCAGGCAAGCGGCGTCACTCGACGCCCTTTCCGGGGGAAGGCTGACGCTCGGCCTCGGGGTCGGAGCCAGGCGGGAGGACTACGAGACAGCCGGAGTCGACTACCGACGACGGGGCCACATCCTCACCGAGCAGATGGCTCGGATCCGCGACCATTGGGAGGACGGCCAAGTGGGGCCGCTTCCGGCCTCGATCGGTGGGCCTGACCTTCTGGTCGGAGGCGCCTCCGGACCCGCCTTTCTTCGGGCGGCCCGGCTGGCCGACGGTTACGTCCACGGCGGCGGCCCCGCTCGGTCCTTCGCCTCGGCCGCCACCAAAGTCAGGGCGGCCTGGGAAGACGTCGGCCGCCCCGGCTCACCTCAGCTCTGGGCCCAGGCCTACTTCGGTTTGAGCGACGTCGAGGCCGTCCACTCCTATCTGCTCGACTATTACCGCTTCACCGGACCATTCGCGCAAAGGATCGCCGAGGCCGGTCTCACCTCTGCGAGTCAGCTGACCAACTTCCTGCGGGCGTATGAAGAGGCTGGATGCGATGAGCTCGTTCTCCTTCCGGCCATCGCTGACCTGTCCGAAGTCGAACGGTTGGCATCGATTGTCAACCGGTCATGAGAATCGCCGTCGTGGGCGGAGGTCCGGCCGGCCTCTACTTCTCGGTCCTGATGGCTCGCTCGGGAGGACACCAGGTGGAAGTTTTCGAACGAAACGCACCTGCCGCGACCTACGGATGGGGGGTGGTCTTCTCGGAAGGAACTCTCACCGAATTGGCCGGCGGTCACGATGGACTTTTCGAAGATCTCGACAAGGCCTTGGTCCGATGGTCGACGATCTCGATCCACCGGCCGGAGCACACGGTTCAGGCCACCGGGCAGCCGTTTGCCGCCATCAACCGCAAAAGTCTCCTCTCGATTCTCGCCCGCTGGGCACACGTTCACGGCCTCTCCCCCATTTACGAAACCGAGTTCCGACCCGGCGACGAAGCGGGATTCGATTTGGTCGTTGCTGCCGACGGCATCAACTCGACGTGGCGCCGTCACTACCCGGAGTCCTTCCGATCCAAAGAGATGGTTCACTCCACTCGCTACATCTGGCTGGGGCTCGACCACGCGCTTTCGGGATTTACGTTCGTCTTCGAACCCACGCCTGCCGGCCTCTTCCAGGCCCACGCCTACCCCTATGGGCCCGAGGAGTCGACCTTCATCATCGAGACGACATAAGAAGCCTTTCAGGGATCGGAGCTCGCCGGGGCGACCGAGGAACAAAACATTCGATTTGGCGAGAAGCTCTTTGCCAACTTCCTCGCCGGGGCCAGGCTCCGTTCGAACCGATCACAGTGGCTCCGGTTCGTGACTCTACGCAACCAGCGCTGGTTCCGAACGGAGGACATCCCTGTCGTCTTGGTGGGTGACGCAGCTCATACGGCCCACTTTTCGATTGGATCCGGAACCAAGTTGGCGATGGAAGACGCCGCCGCTCTTCATAGCGCGCTCGTTTCTTATCCCCACGACCTCCCGTCGGCACTGGCCGCCTACGAAAGCAACCGCCAGCCCCCGGTGGCACGATTTCAGGAGGCCGCCCTCGACAGCGCTCTCTATTTCGAACACGTCTCGAACCTCCAGGATCTTCCGGCGCCCATGTTTGCCTTCAACCTGCTGACCAGGTCGGGTCGAGTGAGCTATCTCGATGTCGAGCGAAGCGATCCCCGGCTGGCCGCCGTCGTCGGTCGGCTGGCCTCACCTGCCGGGGGGGTAGCAGTACCCGCCCTCACCTCCTTCACCATCGGTCAGACGATGTTTCGTAACCGGCTGGTAGGTCCGGGAGGATTTGTCATGTCGCCGGCTCTCGCCGTCAGCCTCGAGGGGCGGCAATCCCTGCGCCATCCGACGAGCGAAGAAACAAGAGCTGAGTGGGAGGGCGTCGTCCTTACCCACGCCGGGCCCCGCGCCTCCGGCCGCCCTCCCGAGGATGGGCTGGACCGCCCTCTGCTCGACGACGGCTGGCAAACCCTCGCCGCCTCCGCAACCGCCTACACAAGTGCCCATCGCCCCTCGCGGCAGATGTCGCCGGCCGACATGGAGCGAGTCATCGTCGACTTCACCCGGGCCGCCCATCGTGTTCGCCCCGGAGTCAGTCTCCTGATGATCGATGCCGCCCAAGGAAACCTCCTGGCGAGCTTTATCTCGCCTTTGACCAACCTCCGCGATGACCGCTACGGAGGTTTAATCGAGAATCGGCTTCGCTTCCCGCTCGCAGTCGTGCAGGCCGTGCGGGATGTCTGGGAAGGGACAATCGCCCTTCGATTCTCGGCCACGGACTTCACCCGCGGCGGGATTACGGAGGAGGAGGCGATCAGCGCGGCAAAAATGTTGGCCGCCAACGGCGTCGAACTGATCGAGGTATGTGGCGGTGGAGCCGTTCCGGAATACGAGCCGCCCTATCGGCGCGGCTACCTCCTCCCGCTGGCTGCCACGATCCGCCTCCGGGGAGGGGTCCGGGTTCTGGTCGGAGGAGGACTGAACACCCTCGATGACGCCAACACCGCGATCGGTTCCGGCCGCGCCGACCTGGTTCGAATCGGTCCCGATCACAAGCGACCACTAGGTTGAGCCGATGGCCTTTCGCGGATCGATCACCCCTCACAACGATTGGAAGTACTTCGGGTTCTCGACCGCTGCAGGCATCGGCCGCGTCGTCTTCACTCGACCAGAGAGGCTCAACGCGCTGACTTTCGAGGTTTATGCCGACCTCAGAGACCTCCTGGCGGAGCTTTCCCAGCGTGATGACGTTCGGGTCCTCACTATCACCGGCGAGGGCAAGGGCTTCTGCTCGGGGGGAGACGTCGGAGAGATCATCGGGGCATTGCAAGAGATGTCCCCGAAAGACCTGCTCGAATTCACGCGGATGACCGGGGCCGTCGTCCAGCGGATGCGGGAACTGCCCATCCCGATCATCGCCGCGGTCAACGGGGTGGCGGCTGGGGCCGGGGCGGTTATCGCCCTCGCCGCCGATCTGCGTCTGCTGGCGCCTAACGCTTCCTTCCATTTCCTTTTCACCAGAGTCGGATTGGCGGGATCAGACATGGGCGCCGCCTACCTCCTCCCCCGGGTGGTGGGGCTGGGGCGGGCCAGCGAACTCTTGCTTCTCGGCGAAAGGGTTGGGGCCGAGGAAGCCGAGAGGATCGGCCTAGGTCGCAGGGTGAATGATCTCGGCGCGGACCTTGATGCAATCGCGGGCCGTCTCAGCGCCGGGCCCGCCTGGGCGCTAGGCGCCACCAAGTCACTCTTGACCCGCGAACTCGACATGAGTCTCGCTGCCTCCATCGAGCTCGAGGCCTGGGCCCAGGCCCTGCTGATGAGAAGCGATGATCACCACGAGTTCCATCAGGCGTTCATCGACAGGCGAGATCCGCGATGGAGGGGTGCATGAAGCAGATCAACCCGGAGGGTCTTCCCCGGGCGGTGGGGTTCAGCCATGTTGTCGTTCCGGAAGAGGGTGAACCGATTTTCCTTGCCGGCCAAACCGGCCATCACGCCGACGGATCCCTCGACGACGGATTGGTTGCCCAATTCGCCGCCGCCTGCCGCAACGTCGAGATCGCTCTCGCCGCCGCCGGGGCGCGGACGGATGACGTCGCCTC
>JBOGEX010000065.1:0-3503 GCA_050741915.1 Acidimicrobiia bacterium | reverse complement strand
TTGCCAACAACACCACCGAACAGATCCGCAAACGGGCCATCCGCCAGCTGGAAAACCTCGGCTACAAGGTCACCCTCGATCAGACTGCCGCCTAGGGAACGGGAACCGTATTTTCAGAACAGAATGGGGCGATGAGGATCGCGGCCACCGTCTTGAACGCAATAAATCCGCAGGCGCTGGCTGCGTTCTACCAGAAGCTTCTCGGGTGGACTCGGGTGGCGGACGAACCCGACTGGGTGAAGATCGAACCTCCAGGGGGCGGCACCGGCTTGTCGTTCCAGCCCGAGTCGATCTACGTGCGTCCCACCTGGCCAGCTGCTCCCGGCGAGCAGCAGATGATGATGCACCTCGACATCGCCAGCTCCGATCTCGAGCGGGATGTGGCCCGCGCCATCGAGCTGGGCGCCACCCTGGCCGACCATCAGCCCCAAGTTGACGTGCGGGTCATGCTCGACCCCGACGGCCACCCGTTCTGCCTTTTTCCGGGCCCGACTTAACGGTCCGAGGTTGTCGGCCAAATCAGGCAAACAGGGCGCCGAGGTGGTCGTTGAGAAAGATCCCTCCGGGATCGAGGCGGCGACGGAGAGCAACGAAATCGTCATATCGCGGAAAGAGTCCGGCGACTCGCTCGGCCGTCATGAAGTGGAGCTTGCCCCAGTGCGGTCGCCCGTCGAACTCGGCAAAGAGGGCATCGCAGGCACGCAAGTAGGGCCAGTAGTCCTTCCCCGGCTCCCCCGAGATAGAGACGACCAGGTTGTCGCGCTGGTAGTTGGGACTCATCCAGGCTCCTTCGTGGCCAACGACTCTGATCTCGAGCGGGTAAAGACTCAGCGGCAGCCATTGCAACATCAGCTCTCGCATCGAGCGCAGAATCTCCTTCGCGTTCTCGATCGGCAGGAAGTATTCGACCTCGTGGAAGTTGGGGCTGTAGATCATCGGATAGATCTCGTAGGCACGGCCGACTCTCTGATGCGGTCCCAGGCCTTCCCGGGCTGTCCCTACCGGCACTTCGCGATAGCGCTTGACGACACAGTCGTTGGCCCCCGCTCCTTCGAGGTTGTAAAACCGGGCCGAGGTAGCGGTCGGCATCCAGAAAAAACCGTAGTGGCGGAAGTACTCGACGTCGGTTTCGAATCGTTCGATCATCTCTTCGAAGGGCATGACGTCGGTGTGGGCATGAAGTTCATAGGCCGGGACGACGGAGACCGTGACCTCCGTCATGATCCCGAGTAACCCAATCGAGGTTTGCAATGCCGCTAGCACCTCCGGGTTTGACGTCGAGGAAACCTCGACCAGGTTGCCCTCACCGTCCACCAGCCGTGCACCCGCCAGGACTGACGAGAAGCTCCCAAATTGGCGACCGGAGCCATGAGTGGCGGTGGCGATGGCGCCGGCGATGGCCTGGGTGTCGATGTCGCCTTGGTTGGCCAACGCCAGTCCCCGCTGCCAGAGTGGCTCGCCGAAGTCACGAATGGTGGTCTTGGGCCCGGCGGAAACCAGGCGGCGTTCCCGGTCGACATCTGAGATTCCCCGCATCGCCGCGGTATCCAACAGGATGTCTGTCTCGACGATGGGAGTGAAGGAATGTCCCGTGCCGACCGTCCGTACCCGATGTCCAGTAGCGGCCGCACGGGCAACCTGCTCTTGCACCTGGGAGTGATCGACGACCACAACCACCTCCCGGGGCGAGAAAGATTGGTTGCCGACCCAATTGGTCCAAGGGGGACTCACTCAGTCACCCGCGCCCTCAGCTATAGCGGTCGATGAAGGCCAGCACCCGCCGCCAGGCATCGGCTGACTCATCGGCAAATTGCTCCTGGGCGCGATCGAAGAAAGAGTGGGGCGCGTCGGGGTAAACGTGGATCTCGTGCTCGACGCCTGCTTTGGTCAAAGCTCGATCGAACTCATCCACCATCTCAGGAGGAATCGAGGCATCGTCGCCCCCGATCAGTGCCAGGACCGGGCATTCCATCTCCGAGGCGAGATCGATGGATGAGCGTCCGCCCTGGGGACGTATGCGTCCCGGCACTCCATAGAAGCCGATGGCCCCGGCCAGGCCATGGCCGTTGGCCGCCTGCTGCCAGGAGTTCGAGCCTCCAAAGCAGAAGCCCAAGGTGAAGACCTCCCGTTCGGGGTTGTCTTCGTGCAGAAGCTCGACCGCGGCAGCCACATCGAGGCGAACTCCTTCGTAAGTCGTCTGGGCAACGTGATCCTGGTAGGGAAAGTCGGCCGATCGCGCGTGCCGGCCGGCGGTCCGTCCGAAATAGTCGATGGTCACTGCATCGTGGCCCGCCTCGGCCAGTCGCACGGCCAATTCGTTGTAGAAGGGGTAAATCCCGCGCACATCGGGGAGCACTACGACCCCTGTGTCTCCGCCCCCTTTTGCGTAGGCCTCGTAGGCCAAGAACATGTTGCCGTCATCGGCGGTGAGGACCAGGTCACGGTGATCTACGGCGGCGCCGGCAACCGGCCGGATCGGGGGGTGCGCGTCGGGGTTGTGGCACATCGGATTGGGGACGGTAGCTAGGAGACTCCTGGTCGTGCCTGACAGTTAGGACACCAATACGTGATGCGTTCTGCGCCATAACTCTCCTGGTCCGCGGTCCGGATGGCCCTGCCGCACCGGCGGCACGGATGATCGGCCCTCCCCGCCACCCAGCGAGCGCGGCTCGGGTGTCGATCGCCGGTGGTAATTTGGCGGCCGGTGGTTCGGTTCGCCTCCATCAGCTCTTTCAGTAGGTCGACGAGTCCCTCGAGGCAACCTCGCCAACTTTGGCGAAGGGATCGACACCATCAAGAAAGCAGGTCTCGGACTCGTGGATGTTGCCGGGCCGGCGACCGTCGGTTCATCGAGCGGGGCCGTGCCGATTTGGCGTTCAGGTTGCGCACGAAGGCGACGGACCACTTCCGCGGGATCCCAATCTGCACCATGGACATCGGGCCCGAGGGTGACCGAGCAAAGCACCTTCGCGTTCGGTTTTGATCAGGTCGAGCCGGCCCAGCCGATAGCCGACCGCCAGCAAGGGATCCGTTTCCAGCACCGCTCACACTTGAAAATTGGGTTCGTTCCACCTTTCTCCGTGTCGGTATAGATGCCAAGAGCCCTCCATCTTGAAGTGACTGTGGACGGTCACCCCACCGGTGATCCTCATCAAAGGATGCTTTCCCCGGCCCACCACCTCAGTGACCATCCGCCCGGCAAGGTCGATGGTCGAGAACCGTGGCACCCGAAAGTCGGTCCGCAATAGTTCCTGCCCGGCCAGGGCTTCGTGCAGTCGGCGGGCGGCGACGAGGACGGTGTCGCCTTCGGGTATGACTCGATTCTACGAGTGCCCACCTATGTTGCAGGCGTGACCCTCACTCTCGATTCGTTCTCGGCCACGGTCGATCATCTGGTCGTCACCGATCCAGATTTGGCCCACCTGGTCGCAGAGTTCGGCGCCCCGCCGTTCTGGCAGCGCCCGAGCGGATTTCCCAGCCTGGTGCTGTTCATCCTCGAACAA
>JBOGEX010000064.1:0-10208 GCA_050741915.1 Acidimicrobiia bacterium | reverse complement strand
ACGCCACCGCGACGAGCGGGCCCCTCCCCCTTCTACACCCCGCCCCTTAAGACCACGGTTCCGTTCGATTTCCGCGCCGCCCACAAGGCGTTGCCGCGCTTTGGGGGTCCCTCGCCCTGAAGCCGAGACGGCTGATTGGCCGTCTCGGTTCGACAATTCGTGAGATCGGTGTCTGCTCAACCCAACGGCTCGACAGCAATCACCTTGGCGGAAAGAGGAGCATTGTGGTTGATCGTTTCATGTCTTCGCCCGTATCGTCCAGTCCGTTGCCTCAGCCGAGGACATAGGTTCCAGGTGCCGGCTCTAGCGGTGGGAACCTGTCTGATCCGATCGGCGGCGGGTCTCCGAGATCGCCGGAGCGGACCGAGATCCAACGAGACCAAGCCTCCCACCACGATTCTTGTACCAGCACCGACTTGGCTCGCCACTCCTTCGGCTCCTTGGGGTAGCCGTCACCAAGGCGATAGTTGGCCTTGGGGCTCGGCGGATTGACTACTCCGGCGATGTGTCCGGCTGAGCTCAAGACATAGCTGACCTTTGCTTTTGGCAGGAGCTGGGTCGTCATATAGGTGTTCGTCCATGGGGCGATGTGGTCATTCTCGGCTCCGACGGCGAACACGTCGGCGACGACTCTGGTGAGATCGACCGTCCTGCCTCCGAAGTCGAGCTTGCCTTTGGCGAGCCGGTTTTCGAGGTAACACGACCGCAGATAGGCAATGTGCATCGCTGCCGGCATGGCCGTTCCGTCCGCGTTCCAGGCGAGGATGTCAAAGGCCGGTGGGGGGTCTCCCATCAACCAACCGGGACCCACATAGTTGAAGATGAGATCCCGCGGCCGGAGCACGTCAAAAGTCCGTTGCATCGACTCGGCTTTGAGAGTCCCCTCCCTCGACCACATTGTTTCGAGGCGCTCGAGCGTCTCCTCATCGGTAAAAGCGGAAAGGACGCCGGCATCCTCGAAATCGATCAGGGTGTTGAGAAGAGTGGCGGAATTGACTCGGTCCTCGCCCCCAGCAGCTAAATAGCCGAGGAGGATCGCCGTTAGCGTGCCCCCAAGGCAAAGGGCCACCACGTTGACACGGGATTGGGCGGTGATGTCCTCGATAACGTCCATCGCTGCCAGAGGGCCTTTGAACAAGTAGTCCTCGAAGGTGAATTCGGCCATCGATCGATCGGGATTTCGATAGCTGATCGCGAAGGTGGTGTGGCCGTGTCGGACCGCCCACTCGACCAAGCTCTTCCCGGGAGCTAGGTCCATTACGTAGTACTTGTTGATCCACGGCGGACTGAACAGCAGGGGAATGGTGTGGGTCTGCTCAGTTTGAGCGTCATATTGGATGAGCTCGATCAGATCATTTCGGTAGACGACTCTGCCGGGGGTCGCCGCCAGATCGACTCCAATCTTGAAACCCGATGCGTCGACCTGGGAGGGAAATGCTCGATTGTGGATGGCGTCGTCTACAAAGCGTTTGAAACCAGCCAGCACGCTCAGGCCTCCGGTCTCGAGGGCACGCTTGAGGGCGTCCGGATTCCCCCAGAGGAAGTTGGTTGGCGACCACGCCGCCTTTACGAGATCAGCCGCGAGCTGGGCCTTCTTGGAAGTTGTTTGGGCAACGTCGCCAGCTGCGATGAGCTCGTCGAGCAAGCGGCAGCCCAGCAGATAGGCCTGCAGTTGCCAGGCGAAGATTGGGTTCTTACGCCAGGCTGCTTCCCGAAAGCGACGGTCGCTCGGGTCGGTGGGAATCGGACCCGCGGGATCGATACCGAGGTAGCCAGCCGCCGAGGAGATAGTCGCCCCCAGCATGCCGAGTCCGTAGTTGGCCAAGGGGGCGATCGCGTCCGGACCCGCGCTTCTCAGGGACTTGACCAGCGATGGAAAGAGCCGGGCGGCATCCATCCCCTCAGCGTGGGCGGCGGCCACCAAGGCTTGGAGAATCTGTTTCCTGGCGCCCGCGATCATTCCCGACATGATGCTCCCTCCGGAATCACTTGACAACGGCTCGACGGTTCTATCTAATACCTGAATCACCTCTCATGTTGAGAGAATACACGAGGAGGATCGCAGATGAACCGGGCAAAGATTGGGCTTCTGGCGCTCATCGCGCTAATCGTCGCTGCCTGCGGCGGTGGTGGGACCGCCACGACGGCAGAGGTTCCGGTGACGACCACCGGAGCCGATGATGCGACCACGACCATGGCTACCGCTGGGAGCTCGACTACGGCTGCAGTGGCGGGTGAGCCAATCAGGGTGGGAATCATCACCACCACTTCGGGAGCCCTCCAGGGTTACGGCCAGCAATACGTGGATGGTCTCGAGGCCGGTCTCGCTTTTGCCACCGATGGGACGGGGGCGGTAGGGGGCAGGCCGATCGAATTCGTTATCTCTGATGATGGGGGCGATCCGGAGGCCGCTATCAGCCAAGCGACCGACCTGGTTGGTCAGGGTGTGACCATCATCGCCGGGACTGTCGTCTCAGGGGTAGCGGTGCAGCTCGCCAGCTTCGCCGACGAGAACAACATCCTCTACATCTCGGGCCCGGCAGCATCGGACGCCATCACCGGCGTGAATGACAACACTTTCCGCTCTGGAAGGCAGAGCTACCAGGACGTTGCCACCGCCGCGTCATTGATCGAGACCGATGGTGGAACGGTCCTCGTGTTTGCTCAGGACACCGAGTTTGGTGCCGCCAACGTCGGCGCCGTCACCAACGTCCTCGGCGCCCGTGACTTCACAGTCGAGCAGCTTTTGGTGCCATCCAGCGAAACCGACTTCACGAGCTTTGCCGATCAGATCAACCAGGCCGCTCCCGATTTGGTCTTTGTCGCTTGGGCGGGGGAGACCGCTCCCAGCATGTGGCAAGCCCTCAACCAGCAAGCCGTTTTCGAGACCTCACCGGTGACGACCGGTCTGGCGGACGTGGTGACGTGGCCGTTTTACGGAGAGGCCGCGACTGGAATCAGCTTTCTCAATCACTACTTTCCTGGCGCGCCCGACAACCAGGTCAACACCTATCTAGTGGAAAACGTTGCGACACCCGATCTCTTTACCCCCGACGGCTTCGTGACCGCACAGTTGATTGTGCAGGCGCTCAGCCAGGCTGAACCAGAAGATGTCGAAGGAATGATCGCCGCCCTCGAGGGCTACTCCTTCGATGCTCCCAAGGGCCCCCAGACCGTAAGGGCCTCGGATCATGCAATGCTGCAACCAATGTTCACCGCTCGGTTGGTGGATAATGGCGGCACCCTCGAAGCCGAGTTGACAGGCACCCTCGCCCCTGAGGACACCGAACCGCCAGAAGCGAGCTGACGACAGACGGCCTCTAGCCGATCTCGCTATGGACTCATCCTCTGCTCAGCCTGAACAGGTTGGCGACCCGGCGCTCCGGGTTGCCGACCTTGGTTGGGGCGTTGGCGGGCTGAAGATCATTGACGGGGTCGATCTCAGCATCAGCCAGGGCGAGTTCGTTTCGGTCATTGGGCCGAATGGCGCCGGCAAGACCAGCCTCATCAACCTGATCTCGGGCTTCTATCAGGCGCGCTCGGGCGTGATCGAGTTGTTGGGGATGGCTGTGACCAACCTTCGCCCCGCCCTTCGCACCCGGCGTGGGCTCGGTCGCACGTTTCAAACGTCAAGCCTCTTTCCGACGTTGACGGTTTCCGAGAACGTTCGGCTGGCGGCCCAATCGGCGACCGGCGGAAGTCTGAACTTGCTGGCGATACCCAAGGACCAAGGCGAGGTTGCCGAACAGGTCACCACCTCTCTTGAGCAGGTGAATCTCACCAGCCACAGAAGTGATCGCGTGCGCGATCTCTCCCATGGCGACAAACGCAAACTCGAGTTGGCTGTGGTCTTGGCTGGCAACCCCCAGGTACTTCTCCTCGATGAGCCCACGGCGGGAGTCTCGGTGGAGGAGACCGGGCCGCTGGTCGAACTCATCCGCAGGGTCCATTCGGGGGGGAAAACCGTCCTCATGGTGGAGCACCGTATGGAGTTCGTGGTCGATGTCTCGGATCGCATCGCCGTCATGCATGAGGGCCGCCTGCTCACCATCGACAGCCCCGACCGCGTGATGGCGGACCAGGTCGTGCGCAAGGCGTATTTGGGAGAAGGCTTGTGACGGCCCTCGAGGTCAGTGATCTCAACGTTTGGCGGGGGGAAGCCCACATCCTTCATGGGGTCAATCTGACTGTCGCCGAAGGCGGGGTAACTGCCTTGCTCGGCCGCAACGGGGTCGGAAAAACCACCACTATTCGCGCCATAATTGGTTTGCTCCCTTTCGTTGGCTCGATCCGGCTGGCAGAAGAAGAGCTCTTTGGTACCCCTAGCCATCTGGTTGCTCGCAAAGGGGTTGGGTACGTGCCCGAGGATCGAGAGGTCTTCTCCGCACTCACTGTTACGGAGAACCTGAAGCTGGCCGAGCGATCAGGAGTTGACCATCGCTACGACCTTGTGTTCGAGTTGTTTCCCGATCTCAAGGCTCGCTCCTCACAACTGGCCGGAACCCTCTCCGGTGGGCAGCAGCAGATGGTGGCTTTGGCACGGGGGCTGCTCAATCCCAACCGGCTTCTGCTCATAGACGAGCCGACCAAGGGTCTTGCTCCCATCGTTATCGAGCATGTGGTCGAAGCCCTCACCAAGGCCCGAGGGGAAACGACAGTGCTCCTCGTCGAGCAAAACCTCTCAGTTGCCGCCCACCTGGCGTCAGAGGCCGTGGTCCTCGATCAAGGCGAGGTGGTCTTTTCGGGTCCCATGAAAGACCTGACGGATGATGCCTCCCTGGCGGGACGCTTCCTCGGGGTCGAGGTCCGATGAGCAGCTTTGTCCTCTTTACTGCGACCGGCTTGGGCTTGGCCGGTTTGTACTTCTTGCTGGCGTCGGGACTGTCTCTGATCTTTGGCCTGATGAATGTGCTCAACCTGGCTCATGGCGCCTTTTTTGCAATCGGGGGGTACGCGGCGTGGCTGGTCATGGATCGCTTCGACGGGTTGCCGCTTGGGATCCGCTTTCTGGTTGCTGTCCTGGCGGCCGCCGTGGTGGGGAGTGTTGCGGGAGCGGTCGTGGAGCGCGGGCTCATCCGCCGCCTCTACGGAAGCCATGTAGAGCAGATCCTTCTCACGATCGGGCTCGGGATCGCGCTTGTGGCCCTCCTCGGAGGTTGGTTTAGCTACGACCCGCGGTTATTGACCCAGCCGGACTGGTTTGTCCGTACCACCAACATCGTTGGTGCGAGTGTTCCCAACAACCGGCTGCTCATTTTTGGGGTGGCAATCGTCTTCCTCATCGGCCTTCTCACGTTTCTCAAACGAACTCGACATGGCCTGATAATCCGGGCCGGGGTCGAGAACCCGGCCATGGTGCGAGCGCTCGGGATCGACGTCGATCGAAGCTTCACGATCGTGTTTGCGGTCGGCGGTCTTCTGGCGGCAGTCGGCGGGGCTCTCGGAGCCGTTTACTTCAACGGGATTAGCCCCAGCCTTGGCACCACGCAACTGATCTTCGCCTTCATCGTCGTCGTCATCGGTGGGATGGGGTCGATCCCCGGCACCGCAGTGGCCTCGGTCCTGGTCGCCCTCACACAGGTGTACGTCAACAACTACCTGGCGACTGGGCTCGGGTCGATCTCGGTGATTGTGCTTCTTGCTCTTGTCCTGCTGGTCCGACCCCAAGGTCTGCTTGGCAAGGTGGCGCCGTGAAGCGCCTCCTCCCCTTAGGGGTGATCGTCTTGCTGGCGGCGGCGCCGTTCATTCCCGTGGGAGTCCCGGGAGTCTTCACGGGAGCGATCAACTCGCCGGGTGCCCTGCAGGTTCTGGCCGTTGCCTTGGCCCTGGCGGGCTTGGCCGTCTCGTACGACGTGATGTTCGGGTATACCGGTTTGCTCAGCTTTGGCCACGCGCTTCCGTTTGCCCTCGGCGTGTACGGGACCAACTTGATGATGTTGCATTGGGAGCTCTCCTATCCGCTTGCCGCCGGCGCGGCTGTACTGGGTGTGGGGCTCGTCAGTGGGCTCCTGGGTTCGCTGGCCCTTCGCACTTCGGGCGTGGCTTTCGCCATGGTCACTTTGGCGTTCGCTGAGGCCTTCTCGCTGCTGGTCCTTACCGATCCTCTGCGGATCTTGGGTGGTGAAGAGGGTCTGGCACTTGCCTCTGAACAAGTGCCCGGACTCTTCAGGGGTGTGCTTAACACCCGCAACATCTACTGGCTTGCCCTGGCGGGTGTCCTCCTCACATTCCTTGTCGCCCGGCGAACCACGTCCTCACGCGCCGGGCGAGTTTGGGAGGCAGTTCGAGACAACGAACCGCGGGTAGAGATGATCGGCCTCAAGCCCTTCCCCTTCAAATTGGCTTCCTATCTGATCGCCTCCACGTTGGCGGCGCTGGGAGGGTCGATCTACCTGCTCGTGGTCCGCGGTTCCAACGTCGGGATCACCACTCCGGAGTTCACCTTGGCCATACTGGTGATGGTCGTGCTGGGCGGACCGGGCAAGCTCTGGGGGGCTGCCATCGGTGGGTTCGTTTATGGAGTTCTCACCCTGCGCCTGTCGGTGCTGGCGACATCAGATGTCATCGATGCGCTGCCGACTTGGCTCGGAGGTCCCTTGTCAGAACCCCTCTTCGCGTTAGGGGTCCTCTTCGTGCTCTTGGTCCTTTTCGTACCTGGCGGGTTGATCAATGTTCGGATCGGACGGCGGCGGTGACGAACATCGCCCCCAACGCCTCGGTGCGAATCGCCTGGGAGGAGCACGGTCGGGGCGAACCCCTCCTCCTCATCCAGGGTCTCGGCTATGGCCGGTGGGGATGGTCGCCCCTGGTCCCTCTACTGAGCAAGGAGTATCGGGTCATCACTTTCGACAATCGAGGTATCGGTGACTCGTCGGCGCCTTTGGGTCCCTACGACGCCGCCAGCATGGCTGGTGATGCGGTTGCGGTTCTCGAGGCCGCCGGAGTGGATCGATCCCATGTGGCCGGTACTTCTCTGGGTGGCATGATCGCCCAAGAGCTCGCACTCCGTTGGCCACAACGAATAAAGCGCCTAATGCTGATGTGTACCACCCCCGGTGGGAGTGATGCCTACCCCATGCCAGAAGAGACCGCCGAGATGATCGCGGCAGCCGTTGGTTGGGACCAGAGGACCGCCCTCCACAAGTTTGTCGAGAACGCCTTGAGCGACCAGGCCCCGGCCGAGGTTTTTGAGGAGATCCTCAAGCTCCGCCTTGCCAATCCCCAGTCGCCGGCCGCCTGGGCCTCTCAGGCCGCAGCGGGTATGACGTATGACGGCGGGGGGAGAGTGGCTCGGATAAGGGCGCCGACTTTGGTCATGCACGGCACCTCCGACCGGGTGGTCGACTATCGCAACTCGGAGCTTCTGGCAGCGTTGATTCCCAATGCCGAGCTGTGTCTTTTTCCCGACGGAGGCCATCTGTTTTTTTGGGAGGAGCCGGACTCGGTGGCCAAGACGATGATCGGGTTTCTCGCATGAGCTCCGATATGACCCTCGGCGGCTGGGTCGCTGATCGGGGAAGACTCACTCCGGAACGGGTAGCAATCGACTTCCTTGACAGGAAGGTGACCTACCGGGACTTGGATCTGAGCTCGAGGAACCTAGCCGCCGATCTCTCGGGCCGCGGCCTGGTGGGCGGCGATCGGGTAGCGGTTCTGGCGGGCAATTGCCCCGAATACGTCGCCGTCCTTTTCGCCTGTGCCAGGGCCGGGCTGGTGATGACCCCCTTGAACTGGCGGCTCACACCCCATGAGCTGGCCTACCAGCTCGATCACTCGGGCGCCGGCTTGTTCATCGTGTCTCAGGACAGGCTCAGCCAGGCAGCGGAGACGCTGGCTCTTGCGGCCAATCGACCGGCGGTCAGACCATTGGAGGAACCAGCCCCACCGGGGGCAGGCGATGTCTCGGTGGCAGATCAGGATGCACTTCTTCTGATCTACACCTCGGGTACCACCGGCAAACCCAAGGGCGCGGTCCTCACCCACGCCAATTGCTTTTGGACCAATCTCTCGATCGATCGATTGATGGATGTCACCACCTTCGACGTGGTTCTCCAGGTCCTTCCCCAGTTTCACGTCGGTGGATGGAATGTGCAGCCCCTCTTGGCTTGGTCGAAGGGAGCCACAGTCGTCCTCGAGTCCTCTTTCGAGGCCGGCCGAGCCTTGCAGCTGATCGAAACGAAGAGGGTCACCACGATGATGGGGGTTCCAGCCACATATCTCTTTATGGCCGAGCACCCTGCCTTTGCAAGCACGGATCTGTCGTCTCTGCGGTTGGCGGTGGTAGGGGGAGCGCCCATGCCCGAGAGCTTGATCCGCACCTGGCACGAGCGGGGGGTGGCTCTCGCACAGGGTTACGGGCTTTCGGAGGCCTCTCCCAACGTCTTGGGGCTGCCGCCGGAGGACGTTGATCGCAAGGTCGGATTCGCCGGTAAGGCCTATCCCCATGTCGAAGTCGCGCTTGGAAAGCACGATGGAAGTCTCATCGAGGGCCCGGGGAGCGGCGAGCTGCTGGTCCGCGGCCCGAACGTGTTCAAAGGCTATTGGCAAGATCCGGGGGCGACGGCGGAGGCTTTGCGGGGCGGGTGGCTCCACACCGGCGATATAGCCGAGCGAGACGAAGAAGGCTTCTATCGGATCCGGGATCGGGTCAAAGATATGTACATCTCTGGGGGAGAGAATGTCTACCCAGCCGAGATCGAGTCGGTGCTGGTCGAGCATCCTGCGGTGGTGGAGGCGGCTGTGGTCGGAGTGCCCGACGAGCGCTGGGGTGAGGTCGGGGTGGCGGTCGTCGCGACTAGAGAGGCGACCAGCGAAGCTGAGCTGATCGACTGGTGCCGGCAACGGCTCGCCCGCTACAAGGTCCCCAGGAGAGTGCGGTTCATCGCCGCCCTTCCTCGCTCGGGCATGAACAAGGTTCTCAAGCGCGAGCTGATGGCCGCCATCGGCGAGGGGCGGCTATGACCGTTGATCGTTGGAAGGTGGAGGAGGCACCGGCGCCTACCGGGGTGGACGGTGTCGCTCTCCGCGCCCGGGGAGAGCGAACCCGCAGGGCACTGCTGGAAGCAGCCGAAGAGGTATTCGCCCAATGGGGTTGGGAGAACGCCTCAATTGTCAAAATCACCCAAAAGGCTGGGGTGAGCCAGGGCACCTTCTACAGGTACTTCGTTTCGAAGCAGGCGGTCTTCGACGAGCTGGTTGCCGATCTCAACCGACGAGTGCGTCGGGCCATGTCGGCCGGAGTCGACCTTGGGAAGAACCGCCTCGAGGCGGAAAGGCTGGGCTTCGAGGGATTCTTTCGGTTCACGGCCGAGCACCCTGCCCTCTATCGGGTCATCCGTCAGGCAGAGTTTGCCTCACCGACGGCTCTCCACCTTCACTACGAGCGAATCGCCGAGGGTTACCAGCGTGGACTCTCCCAGGCCATGGCCAACGGCGAGATCGTCAAGGGCGACCCCGAGGTCCTCGCATACGTTCTGATGGGGATCGGTGAGCTGGTCGGCATGCGCTGGATCCTCTGGAACGGAGGAACGGAGGTGCCCAAAGACGTCTTGGAGGAGATGATGAGATTCATCATGAGAGGTTTGGGGGCAGATTTATGAGGCCGGTCGGGCTAAGGGCGACGGCTTCCTATCTTCCGGAAAGGTGGATGACGGCCGCCGAGATCGCCGAGCTGTCCGGCATACCCGAGAACGTCCTTGTCGAGAGGTTCGGACTGCGCGGCAAACACATCGCCGCTGCCGACGAGCACGTCTCCGACATGTCGGTGACCGTCGCGACCGAGCTACTGGTCGAAGCAGAGGTTGCGGCCAGCTCGATCGACGCCGTCGTTTACTTCGGATCAACCTGGATGGACTACCAGGTCTGGCAGGCGGCTCCCTGGATCGCCCATCGCCTGGGCGCCCGCAACGCGTTCGCCCTGGAGCTGGACTACATGTCCTGTGGATCCCCCGTGGCGGTAAGGGTGGTCCGCGACATGATGCAAGCCGAGCCGGAGTTACGCCGGGTCCTGGCGGTCGCCGCCTGCCGCGAGTCCTACCTGCTCGACTACACCAACGAACGGGCTCGGTTCATGTTTAACTTTGGCGACGGGGCGGTGGCGGCCCTCTTCGAAGCAGACACCAAACACAACGAGGTTCTCGGAGCCCACATGATCTCCGACGGATCGTTCTCCCTTGATGTCAAGGTTCCGGCCGGTGGCTCGATCGAGC
>JBOGEX010000063.1:0-13428 GCA_050741915.1 Acidimicrobiia bacterium | reverse complement strand
ATCTTTCGCGAATCCGGATCGGTGGCAACAACTCCCGAAATCGGCATGGACGGCGTGTCACGTCATTAGTTGAGTGAGCTCTACAGCATCGCGCCGCATAATCTGCTCATGTTCGGGACCAAGCAGCTAGCCGGGTATCCGCGCACGTCAACATTGAACGGCGACAAGTTTTGCCGAAACCTTTTGACAAGCCCATCTGCCCGGCATCGGGCTCCTACATCCGCAGTTGGTCCGGTACCGACCGCAAAGTCAATGTCGCTGTGTTCCGCATCGGCACCCCGTGCAACTGATCCACCCAGAGAGACGCGATTCGCTCCCAGACTCGCCGCTGCCTCGACAAGGTCATGAGCGGACGCTCTTACCAAGGCGAGTCTCGGAGACTCCTTCACGGAGGATCTTCACGGCCAGATTGCCAGATCGTATGAGCTTTCCTTGGTACAACGTTTCCCCATCCGAACGAAAGTCGCTTCTCAGCCGCGTCAATTGCGGCTTCAAGTTCGCTCGGCACAGGGTGATCGCTTGCGAACAGTCTTTCGAGCGTCTCCGCCAGCTCAACGTCGCCGATCCTCCGGAGCTGGCCGGGCAATTCAGGTCGCGATAGTGGAAAGTCGCCTGAAGCGAGGAGCAAGGCTCGAGCGATGTGCGATAAGGCATACCGAAGTTCCTCTTGAGCTGCGTCCAGGTCGCTCATGCTCCAGAGGTCAAGAGCATCATCAAATCGGCCCTGAGCTCGACTAAGGCTGACCGCTGGCGACGGCCATTTGGCCAGCGGGAGGAGCGTTCGACCGATCTGCTGGTGCAGTAGTTCTCCGAAAAGGGGCCGGCCAAACCGTAGAGCCCATTGTGCGAAGTCATCGCCGTCAGAGACCTTCTTGGCGAAGGCATCCTTACTCAGAACGCTGACCTGTACGCCAGCGGGAGGTCTGGGCACGTCTCCGGTCCCCAGGACCAAAACATCAACGTCGCTGATGGATTTGACCTGAGTGGATCGAGCGACAGAACCCAGAAGAATCACGGCTTCAATCGAATCTTCGCCGTGAGCCTGCCGGAGGAGTTGTCGCAGGTACCGTCGAGCGCGTTGCTCAGTCTTGGTATCGCTCATCAGGATTCTCCCAACCTGGCCACCACGAATTCAACAAAGGTCTCGACATCCATACTGACTGCCTCAGGGAGACGCCGGTCAAGGGCGGCGTCTCGCCGTACACGTGGCTTCTTCTAAGCTCGTTTTAGCCTTCGTAGAAGATCAGACAGATTCCGGAGGCCATGGTTCTTGGTCAGAGCGATTGCGACTTCGACCTTATTGGGGTGGTTTCCCTGCCAATGGAATCCCGAAATGTTCGGCAGCAGCGACAACGGCGTTCTCCAATGCGTAGAAGGCGTACAGCGACAAATCCGACCAGTCAACCGGATCAATTGCCGCCACCCGGACGCGTTCCAGCTGTTCTTTAGCGAGCTGGACCCTATCGCCTTGCTGAGGCATCGACTTCGAACTCTACTGAGCTGTCTTTGAACTAGCGCGACGAGTCAGCCGGGTCTTCGCTCATGCGATTCCACGTCTGTGGTGAACTTGAGAATGCTGCCCTATTTAAGGATCGTCGGATACTCCTCGACGCCTAGGCCGACTTGGAGCCACACCCAACAGTCCGATGAGGCGGAACACCAGATTGTCGATCACCACCTCGCATCGGATGAGTGGTTCCAGATCAACTATCGAGAGGAGGCCGAGACGGCCCGGGACCCGTTTGTCCGCTGGCTCGATCACTCCCTGCGTGAGGGACTTGAGATCTGGAGGAGGAGTGAGGGTGGTGGTGGCTAGACAACTCCTAATGTTGGCGACCGGCGACCGCGTCGGCATCACGGCCGAGTTGTGGGATGTCGAAGCAGGAGATCGAGCTCGAGCCACTGTCGCCGAAATGAGCCGAGCGCAAAGAGACCCGCTCAGCAGTCCCGTCAGCCTTCCGGCGACTGTCCCTTCTTCCCCGACCCGCTGGTGTCACATCGATCTCGTACCATCACCGGAGCCAATAACCGGATGAGGGACCAGAGAAATGGCGCAACGGACAGTGACGATGGAGGAGGCCTTGGCGGAGGCGGCGCGGGCCGGCGCCGAGGTAGTCGCCCAAGCCGGGAAGTTGGCGGCGGCCGGAAAGAAAGCGGTCAAGGCCGCCGAGGGAGGTGATCTCAAAGCCCTCCGTCAGGCACTAGCCAGCCTGGTTGATCTGGGAGACCGGGCCGGGCAGGCGGCGGTGGCGGCGGAAGAAGGGTGGGCTTTCCCGTCCGAGGACGCCGAGGAGGTCTATCTCAACAACGGTTACCAGCAGGAGCTGTTGACGGTGGCCAGCGAGGCCCAGCTCGGGCTTTACCAGCTGGAGGGGGTATTGGCCTGCTTCCCGTCGCTCGTGCGGATCATGCCGAAGGAGCGGGTGGTGGCCATCGATCGCAAGCCCTACCGGTTCATCCGTCCCAGCCATCTGGTCCGGCATCTGAAGGAGATCCAAACCCGGCCCGGGAAGAACAACCCGACCCCGTTCCTCGAATCGCTTTACCGGGCTTACGCGTACAGCCTGGCCAGTAAGAAGGGTTCGGGCCGGGTGGCTTCGGTGGCTGGCATCTACCGGATCCTCACCCTGCTCCCGATCGCCCGGAAGGACTACACCCAGCAGGAGTTCGCCCGTGATCTCTACCTGCTCGAGGAGAGCGGGGTCCAGCAGACCAATTCCGGGGCCACGATCCGTTTCCACGCCGCGACCGGCACCAAGAGCGGGAACATGCTGCGGGTGATCGGCCGCAACGGGCGCGAACGGCTCTACTCGTCGATCGAGTTCGTGGAGCCTTCATGAACGGGGTGCGGCTTTCGGAGTGGCTCGACCTGGTATCCGGGGAGTATCTCGACAGCTTCGTGCGTGAGGGAGGGGCGGCGGTCAAGTTCGCGTTGGTTACCGGCGAGGCGCCTTCTCGTCGCCTGGCCGACGAGCTCACCGCACGGGCCCGGGAGCGCGGCTACGCCACGGCCCAGGTCGACGCCGCCAGCACCCGCCTCCACATGATTCAAGACGTCTTCTTCGCGGTGGCCCGGAAGATTCCCTGGCTGGACTTGGTCGATCGTTTCCTCACCCGAACCTACGAGGAGCGGGGCTTCCAGGTGGCGGACGACGACCTCGGGATCGGGGCGGTGGCGGCCGCTAGCGGAAACGAACCGAACATGGTCCGTCAGGAGCTGCGGGCCACTCTCCAGGAGAAGCTGATCAAGCGGGGCGACGTCTTCGCCAAGGACTTCCGGTGGGCGATGTTCGGACTGGCGGCGACCCAGGCGGAGCTGGTACCCGATCGCGATCTCTCCTCGTTGACCGGGTGGCTGCGAGGTGAGCTCCGGCTCGTGTCAGCGGTCAAGGACTTCAACATCTTCCGCAAGATCGCCCGCCACAACGCCCGAGAGATGCTGGCCTCGTTGGGAGGATGGTGCCGGATGGCGGGGCTTCCCGGGCTGGTGGTCACCCTCGACCTCCGCCAGCTCGCCCTAGCCAGGAGGACCGACGTGCCTCCCGACACCTTGTTCTACACCAGGCTCGCCCTGATGGACTGTTACGAGGTCCTCCGCCAGCTCATCGACGACACCGACGACTTCACCGGAACCCTCATCGTCGCCATCGCCGACCCGGGTTTCCTCGACCCCGACAACCGGCGCGGGGTGAGGATCTACCGCGCCCTCGAGCAGCGGATCTGGCCCGACGTGGTCATTCGGGACCATCCCAACCCGCTTTCATCCCTCGTCTCGATCGAGGAGGGCAGGTGACGACCGTCCTCGAGGCACGGCGGGCGATCGAATCCCTGCGCTCAGGAGTCCCGAGTGCCGCCGCGGTGCGAGCGATCGGCTGCGGCCAGCCCGAGCTCGAGCACCGATTCCAGGAGATGCTGGCTCAACTCAGCCTCGAGGGAGGGATGCTGGTCCGGGCTGGCTATGGGGAGGGAAAGTCCCATTTCCTCACCTGCCTGGAGCGGGCTGCGCTTGACGCCGACTATGCCGCCAGCCGGGTCGTAATCAGCAAACAGGTGCCTCTCTCCGATCCGGTCAAGGTGATCACCGCCGCCTCCGAGGCCCTGCGCACCGGCGTCGACGTCGGACGGGGCCTCGATCAGGTTCACGACGACCTGCGGAGTCTGGCGACGGGAAAACTCGAGGAGCTGGCCCAAGAGCTCGAAAGAGAGGACTTTGACTCGCGATTCCCGGCCACCGTTCTCCTTTGGGAGCAGTCCCACGACGACGAGCTCCGGGATCGCATCCTCCGCTTCTGGGCCGGGGACAAGCTCGGGGTGAGTGAGATCCGCCGAACCCTCAAGGAGTTGGGTCTGGCGGCGGCCTATCAGCTGGGGCCGATCAAGCTCCGGGCGCTCGCTCTCCAACGGCTGAGGTTCATCCCCAGGCTGTTGAAGACGGTGGGACGGGCCGGTTGGGTGCTGCTGCTCGACGAAGTCGAGCTAATCGGCCAATACTCGCGGCTGGGACGAGCCCGGGCCTACGGCGAGCTGGCCCGGCTGCTCACCGAAGTGCCGGGGGTCATCACCGTCGCCGCCATCAGCTCCGATTTTTCCCAGGCGGTCCTTGACGACAAGGGCGACCGCGACGGGATGACCGCATACCTGGAGGGCCGCTACCCAGAGCTGATCGAGCAGGCCGAGGCCGGAATGGCGATCATCGACCGGGCCGAGTTGTTCATTCCACCCGACGAGGAGAGAAAGCGACGGGCCTATGTCGAGCTCCGCCGGCTTTACCGGGAGGCCTACGACTGGCCTCCACCCGACATCGACTGGCCGCAGACGGTCGGGGAAACGACGATGCGGATCTATGTCCGGGCCTGGATAAACGCCTGGGATCTCAAACGACTCCACCCCGACTCCCGGCCCGAGGAAGCCGGATTAGAGGTGACCTCCCCAACCTTTGACTACGGGGAGGACCCCGACCTGGAACCGACCGAGGGCTCCGACTGACCGCCACCCCACCGTTTCGCCTTATGCCTTTCCAGGCGGCCGGGGTGAGAGTTTTGACTCGATGCCGGCGGTGTTTGCTCGCCGATGACATGGGGCTGGGAAAGACCGTGCAGGCGATCGCCGCCATGACCCACCTCCAACAAACCGGCCAGGTCCGTCACGCCCTGGTGGTCACCCCCGCCAGCCTTCTCTCCCACTGGCGGCGCTCGCTGCAGCAGTTCGCCCACGGCGTCTTGCAGAAGAACGTGTGCTGGAGTTGAAAGGTGTGCTCGACGTCTTGCGTCGGGTGCTAAGAGAAGATCCAGCGCACATTTGGATCCGAAGCCCCAATCCCGACCTCAGCTATGAAAAACCGCTCGTTCTGATCGAGCGTGGCGACTATCGACGAGTGATAGGGGCAATCCTGGCGATGGCCGAAGGCATCACTGCCTGACGTGCGTCTTGACGTTGAACTCAGTAGCCCCGCTCCCCGAACCTCGTACACAGGAAGAACTTATCGCCACATCGCCGAACAATGGGATGACCCACTCAGCGGCGAGGGAGCTTGTATCAATGGCGGCCGTTTCAACCCACCCGACAGTTTCCCCGTCCTCTACCTGTGCACAACGAGAGCGTGTGCCGTCGCAGAACTTCGGCTTCGGGGCGAGCGCCTTGTTTTTGGGATAGAGGGATTGCTTCCGAGAATACTTTATCGCTACGAGGAAGCACTTGAGCAAGTGCTTGATCTGACGTCTGACGAAACACTGGAACATCTGGGTGTGACTGTTGGGCAGGTCGTGGGTCCAGAACTGACGATTCCACGACAGATAGGCGAGTCCGCCCCATGCCAGCGGGGCGCAAGGAATTCGGGCTCCTTCCGCAACTGGCATAGATGATGTCCTCGCCGTTTTTCCTGAGCTGATAGGTGGCGGGTTTCTACTACCCCACCTTGAGGGGCGATGGACGGCGATCAGTGGTCTCGACGACGCTGCGTGACCAAGAGGGGTCAAAAGTGGACCGTCACCAAGGGGTCAAAAGTGGACCGCCGTTGACACCACCTGGCAACCTTCCCTCACTATTGCATCAGAAGTGGTTCGCTGGCTCGCCCTTATGAGCGAATCCGGTATTTAACCGAGAATGCCTCGGATTTTCGTGGCCAGCTTGCGGATCAGTCAGGCGACAGCTCACAAAATCTCAACAGTGCACGGAGTCCAAGCAGATGAAGTCAAAGCGGCAGTCCAGTTCGTAAGCGGCTTGCGGTTTACATGGGACGAAGATCCGGACCGCGGCCGTCGAGCGATCGTGGCGGTTCGAATCCGTGGGAAGAGCTGGAAGGTGGTTCTTTACCCGGACCGAAAGGGCCGAAAATAAGTGTGGCACCTAGGAAGTATCTACCAGATTTGACAGCGGTCGATAGATTGTGCAATTAGGAGCGACCTATGGCAGATGACAACGATTTCTTCGAAGAAGACGAGCCGACAGAGAAAATACGTGCGGCATGGAAGCGCGGCAAAAAGGGTCGTACGGGACTACCGCGGGGCATGAAGCAACGAGCGGCCGCGACCATAAGGGCTGAGTTAGAGAAGGATGGTTTGCCTTTGGAACCAGAATGGGATGTCGCGTCCATCAGTATCACGCGGGCCTATTTCGGTGATGCCGGACCGATGAAATTTGAGTTCGGCAAGGAACCGACTCTCAAGGTGAGTTAAAGCCAGACTTCAGGATCTGAAAGAGTTCCGCTGGCCCTGCCAGGCCAACCTGCTCGAAACCACAACCCGAGAAAACACAGTTGCGAACTCCGACCGCGCCCACGACCATCGGGCGGTCTTCATGCACTAGCCAGAAAAGGGCGTTCAGGTCGGATGTATCCCATCTGCATCCGGTGATCGTCACATTGTCCAATAGTGCGAAGACCGCTGGTCCGACAATGCGGCAGTTGGAAAATTCGTGACCGTCTAGCAGGGATGTGTTGACCGTTATATCTGAAACCCGAATTAGCTGGTCGCGAAATTTCCTATCGCCCGTTAGCGGCGTCGGCATTGACATGGTGATGGCAGGTTAGGGCCGCGCAGCCCTCTGGAGGAGGGTCAGGAACATCGCTCGCGGCTTGTCCCGGTGGTTGTACCGGAATAGACACTCGCTCAGATACGACTGCAAGTGCTTCAGCGCGTCATGACGGCACCCTCGATTTGCGAAGACGCGACGAGCTGATCCGCTCGCTAAGTGCCAAGAGATGCTGATTTAGCAGTTAGTGGCTGGCACCGGGCGATCCCAAGAATGCGACCCTTTTTACGAAACGCGTTGCTCCCGGCTCGGCGCCTCTAGGAGGTGGTTATTTCGCTTGCGAACCGTTGATTCCACCACGCTCAAGGAACTGCCGGATGGCTACCTCAATCACGCTGGAGCGGCTTACGAAGTAGCCGAATTCGTCGATGTTCCGATCGAGGGCGACCACTAGCTCGACTGGGAGACTTACGTCGATCCGACGAATGCCGTTGTAAAGGCGGCTGTCCTCTGGGTTCTTTCGAACTCTCACGACGACGAACCTATCTGATAGGCAGCCCAGAAGACATGAGAGTGTTTCGCGAGCTCAGTCGAGTTCTTAAGGATGGCTGCATCATTCAGGACTAGTCCTGGCTGGTCGACGTGGGCGATATCGAGTTCGACGACCATGTCGATCGGAGGAAGGATCTCAAAGGGGGCGCTGGCCTGCGGGATTCCGTTCCCGCGCGTAGCAGACGAACTAAAGCAAAAGATCGATCAGCTCAGTCGCCGCGAATGCCCGTCTTGGTCGTCCTTTTCTACGCCGAGCGAAGTTGCGCTCGCGAAGGATTCCGGCTTCCTCGAGCCGCTGCAACGCAGCGTGGGCGCTCTGAGGCGTGACCCCATAACGCTTCGCAACGGTTTGGCTGTCCGCGATCGGGTGTTGAGGAAGATCATCAATAATGCGAGCGGTCACAGACTCTCCTCGGGTCTGGACGCGGCTATGGAAATCAGAGAGCAAGGCAGCGATGCTCCGCACTGTTTCAACCAACCACTCGACCGCTTGAACGATGCTTACTGAGAAGAATTCAAGCCAAACATTGACATCGCCGTCCTGATACGAGCGCAGACCTGCGATATAGCGATTCGTATCTTGGCTCCAGATGACCGATATCGGCACAGGAGAAGGCAGCGCAAGTCGGCGGCGAAGGAGCGGCTGGATCAGCAGCCGACCGACGCGACCGTTGCCGTCGATGAAAGGATGTATCACCTCAAACCGCGCATGGGCGATGGCGGCATGAGCAACTGCGGCCAAGTCCGTTCGCGTACAGAACGTGACCAAGTCGTCCATGAGAGCGGGGACGGTCTCGGGTCGGGGTGGTACGAACTTCGCATTGCGGGGTCCAGCGGAATCCCCCCCGATCCAATTCTGTTGAATCCGAAAGGAACCAATTGACTCTGGCGGCAGATTGGGATGACCTTTCATAAGCTTGTGATGCCACCGCAGAATGTCGGCCGGACTAATCGGGAGCGCTGGTTCCATCGCGTCGCGAAGCGCGTCAAGATTGCTGACCACCCGGCGCGCCGCCTCGTCCTCGATCTCCGTTTGATCGGCGATTTCAGCCTCAAGAATTCGGCGAGGTCCTGGACCAAGTCCCTCGATCAGCGACGAGGCACTCGACTCAGATCTATAGAGCACCGCCGCGATGCCGGCTGCCGGAAAGGCTGGTAGCGACCCAAGCGAGGTTGAAGCCTCGGCAATCGCAAGCGTTGCGTCGGTCGAGAAGTCGACGACGACGTCTGCGATAGGAGAAGCTTCGTAGGGGCTGTATTCGTAAGTGCGCCCCAACCGGTCGGTCCACGTCGGGGAATGGGCTTGCATTTTGTAACAGTTTATCAGGCTTAGAAGGTCTTAAGCTTATAAACTCGATGGGGTGCCGCGTTTTGTCGAATGACCTTCCAGTCGTCGGCTTCGTCGAACGGCTGCTCGTCGTACATCGCATAGGGGGCGTCGATTTCTGTCACCTTGATGCTGGTCAGCAACGCTCGTAATGCCTCCTCGATCAGCATCGAATCGTTCGCCTCGGATCGAAACAAGCGGGCTTACTTCAGCAAGCCCTCGTGACGGTGGTGCTAATCCTGATCCTGGGCATGCCACAACTATGTCACTGATATCGCCTAGCGACCACAGGTCCCCTGTCTGACACATTGCGGCGAGATTCGGTTTCCTACGCTCGGGAAATGGCACTTCGGACGGGTAATCCCTCGGGGATCGAATTCGGATTCGTAACACCGCAGCACTGGCGCAGCTGGGAGGAGCTGGTCGAACTGTGGCACTTCGCTGAGGACACCGGCTGGGACAGCGTTTGGCTGATGGATCACTTCTTGTCGATGACCGGCGATGAGACCGGGTCGTGCTTCGAACTCTGGACGTCTCTGGCGGCTGTGGCCGTGCACTGCCCGCGGCTGCGCATCGGTTCGTTCGTCTCCAGCACGACGCATCGCAATCCCGCGGTGTTGGCAAAGCAGGCGGTAACAGTCGACCATTTGTCAGATGGGCGTTTGATCCTTGGTGTTGGTGCAGGCTGGGTAGCGCGCGAACACGCCGCCTACGGCCTCGACTTTCCGGCTCCGGGAGAGCGGGTGGACCGTGCCGGCGAAACGCTTGAGATCCTGCGGCTTCTCGAAACAGGCGAGCGCTCCGACTTCACCGGCCGCTACTACCGGCTCGAGAACGCGCCGTTCATGCCCAAACCGGTGAACGGCCACATCCCGATTCTGATTGGGTCAAAGGGCCGCCGGATGCTCCGCCATGTCGCTCGCTATGCCGACTACTGGGAAGGAGGCACCACGCCAGATGAAATCGCGCAGTTGCATGCAGTTGTCGCCGCGGAGTGTCGTGCCATCGGTCGGGATCCCGCTGAGATCCGACTGCTGCTGGAAGCGGTCGGCACAGTGTACGGCGACCCGTTTCAATCCGAGGATACGCTCCGCCGCCACGTCGATACCTACTGGGAGGCAGGGATTCGCTCCTTTCTATTCAACGTGGGTACCGGTCCCCTCACCGCGACCATCCGCGGCATCAGCGAGCAGGTCATCCCGCAACTGCGCGAGGAGTATGAGGATCGCCAAATGATCGCCGACCTTCGCTAGGTCTCGCATTCGATTAGATCCCATCCGGGATGGGGTGGCGAGAGGCGTGGGAAGGAGAACTTGCGATGCGCCGCAAATTTATTGCTGGATTAGTACTGGTGTTGTCGGGATTGGTTCGACCGTCTCGGCCGTCACCTTTCCGGATCTCATCGTGCTTCCGGGCGCGACCTCGACGGAGGGCATCGCCACCGGGGCGGGGTCAACCTTCTATGCCGGTGACCTGTTTGCGGGTGACATCTTCCGCGGCGATCTCAACTCGGGCGAGGCCGAACTCTTCATCGATGCGCCATCGGGACGGGCGGCGCTTGGTCTCAAAGCCGATGTTGCCAATGACCTACTGTTCGTAGCCGGCGGCTTCACCGGACAGGCCTACGTGTACGACCTGACCACGGGTGCCACGTCGCCACTTATGACCTGGGCGTCTTCATCAACGATGTGGTGGTGACCATAGATGCGGCCTGGTTCACCGACACCAACCAGCCTCATCTCTACCGCGTACCGATCGGACGCCGGGGGGCGGTAGGTCCGGCTGAAACTCTCGTCCTCAGTGGGCCGGCTGCCGATACCTCGTTCGACTTCAACCCTCAATGGCATCGCCGCCAGCGAGAACGGCAAGACGTTGATCGTCGGCCACTCTGGACATGGCACGCTGTTCACCGTCAACCCTGACACCGGAGCGAGCGCTCCCATCGCCGGAGTCGGGGTCCCTTCGGTCGACGGAATCCTGCTCGAGGGGCGCCGGGTCTACGCGGTCCAGAACTTCTTGAATCAGATCGGCGTCATCGACCTGTCGCCTGACCTTTCCTCGGGTGAAGTCGCAGACGTGATCACCAGCCCGCTGTTCCAGGTGCCGACGACGGTGGCCCGTTACGCCAACCGGCTGGCTGTGGTCAATGCCAAGTTCGACACCGACTTACCTCCGACCGCTAACACGTACGAGGTGGTTCAGGTCAAGGGCAATTGATCGGACGCGTTTGTGGTCCCGATGATTCCGCCCTCCGAATGGGAAGCCGCCAACCGCTCCCGGTAAGGAAGTCGCAGGTGTCCCATGATTAGGTTGCGGTAGGGAGCTGCCCCATTGGAGATAATCGATCGACATTTCGCCGCTGACAATGCCCACGACGTCGAGGCAACTCTGTCGACCGACACCGACGACATCGTCTGGGATGACGTCACCCACCCCGACGCACCCTTCCACGGCAAGGTGGAGGTCGGAGCGGTTTACTCGTCGATCATCGATGCCATTCCCGACGTCCATCTGGTCTCAGTGAAACGGTTCTCAGGCGAAGACGGCCGTTACGTGGTCGATGAGTCGATCCTCACCGGCCATGTCGATGGCACCTGGTCGGGGATGGAAGGTGCTGGCGCCCCGGTCAGGGTGCGATTCCTTCACATCCTCGAACTGCGTGACGGGCTGATCGCTTATGAGAACGCCTGGTTCGACGCCTCGGCAGTGTCACGCCAGATCGCTGATTGGAAAGATCGCTCTCCAAGCTAAATCCACCACCGGGAATGTCTGACGATTTGGCAGCTGGTTGCGGAACTCCGCGCTAGTGCAAGACAGAGATCTTGATACTCCCACCTGGTTCCATATGCTTTAACCTATGGTCGTGGCGCGAAGAGAGGTTCTGGTCCAGCTCGACGACGACTTGGTCACCAGATTGGACGCCCTCGCCCAGCGGGTCGAGGTGAGTCGCTCCGAGCTCCTGCGCCGGGGAGCGTTGGCGGTTTTGCAAGCAGATGAATGGGCTGAGGCGGATAAGAGCCTGAAACGTGGATATGCCAAGTACCCGCCCGACCCCCTCTTGCTCGCCGCTTCCGAACTATTAGCCAGCGAGACCCTCCCTGACTGGTGAGGCGGAAAGAGATCTTTTGGGCAGATCTCGGCCCCGAGGCAGGAAGACGGCCCGTATGCATCGTGACGCGTGACGCAGCCATCGAGGTGCTTGATCGGGTCACCTGCGCTCCGATCACCCGCACCATCCGGGACATTCCTACCGCAGTCGAGGTTGGCCCGAGCAAGGGCTTGCCCGGGCGAGCCGTCATCTCCTGCGACAACCTGGTCACGATCGGCAAGGCTCGGCTCGAACCCAGATCCGGTCGGTCGCCTCAATCCTTCTTCGCGCATTGAACTAGACCGAGCCCTCCGCTACGCCCTCGACGGCATCTTCTGAGAAGGCCTGAGAATCCGTCGTTTGATCACTCTGCAATCGGATTAGCCCGATCCCTCCGCGCCTGGTCGGGATGTCGGATTAGAGCACCAATAGAGTTTGGCCGTCCCCGAGAGGAAACAGTGCCCGACCCACCAGCCACGCCACCCCAGCCCGCTCCGGCAGTGCCTGAAATGCCGATGGAACCTCGCTGCAAGAACGAGGAGCTTTGGAAGGTCGCCATCGCGTGCGCAGGTTTCATGGTGCTGGCTATTGCTGGCCTCGTGGTCATTGGCAACATCTTCAACGTCAGCACCGCTGCTGGGGGCACGGGAGCCGTGGCCAACATAGTTGGGATTTGGATGGCGCTGGTCGGCGTGGTGGTGATCGGATTCGGTCTCTTCTACGCCGGTTCTGAGTTGACCGTTCCAAAAGCGCCGGCATCAGAGGGCGAGGGACTGGAGAGTGTGCCACCCGGTGTGGTCAAGGAGATTGCCGAAGCCCTGAAGTCGCTCAAGGGAGCTGCAGCAGTCTTGTTCGCGGGCCCAGTTCTGGTGGCGATGTCCGGCGTCGTCGCATGGCAGACGGCCGAAGCCGGGAACGGCGATTCCGCCCAGGTCACCCAAACCACCAGGTCCCGGGACCGGACTGGGGGGACAGCGCCCGAAGGCTGAACCGATCTCAGGATCCAGATCATCGCCTCTACGACGGGTTGGACTCGAAGGTGTCTTACGAGGCCACTCAATCGGCGCAGCCTGAGCCAACCGAGCCTGTCTCGCTCCAACTACGTGCCTGGTGGCGTCTTACCAACCACCGCGACGACGGGGTGCACCCAGAGCCAGCGGGCACCTCTCCCCTGACCTAATGCAAGGCGAAGTCCGTATCCACGACTTGCCAAAACCAATGCGTCGCCAGAGGCGATGCCTGCAGCGAGGCTACGTACCTGTCAAGTTACAGAGGCACCCGTCCTCGTTGGTGGCGGCCCAGATCTGACCCTGTAGCCCGAGTCATACAACAAGGACTTCGACGGTGGCTTGCAGAGCGCGATATGTTTCAATCGCTCGCCGGTCGCGGCTGACGAGGGTGAGGTGATGATGGGCCGCAGTGGCTCCGACAAGACCGTCGTATACCGCGCCGCCGCTGATTTCCAGCGCAGCCAGCCGGTCGACCAGACGGC
>JBOGEX010000062.1:0-2521 GCA_050741915.1 Acidimicrobiia bacterium | reverse complement strand
CCAACAACACCACCGAACAGATCCGCAAACGGGCCATCCGCCAGCTGGAAAACCTCGGCTACAAGGTCACCCTCGATCAGACTGCCGCCTAGGGAACGGGAACCGTATTTTCAGAACAGAATGAATGGTGGGCCCACGTGGACTTGAACCACGGACCTCGTCCTTATCAGGGACGCGCTCTAACCGAGCTGAGCTATGGGCCCTCGTGAACTGAGAGATTGTAGTTGGCCGTCTTGTATCGACGTTTGACCCTTTGCCGGCTGGCCAGTCGCGGTCGACGAGGGGCTTGGTGTTTCGGTGGGGCTCGGCGGAGACCAATACGCACAGGGCGAGACGACCGTGAAGGGTGAGCTGTGATGAGACGAGTGGTAACCAACACTTTCCTATTGCTGGATGGAGTCATGCAGGCTCGACTACTGGGATGAGTCGACGGGTCAGGTTACGGACGAAACCCTGAAGACCGAGTACGACCTCTTGCTCGGCCTTAAGACCTATGAGATCTTCGCCGCTGATTGGCCCTACGTCAAAGACGAGCCGCTCGCCGACCATTTTAATAAGGCGACGAAGTACGTGGCCTCCAACACTCTGAAAGACCCCACGTGGAGTAATACACAGGTGCCTTCCGGCGATGCTCCGGCCAGGGTGCTGGAGCCAAGTCAGCGAACGAGCCCGAAATGCAGGTCCACGGGAGCAGTCGAGCGCTGGTGTTCTCATGACCACCTATCAGCAAGCCGGCGACGTTCCGATCGGCTCGTTCGCCCTCGAGGAGCCGACCGCGGCGGAAAAGGAACGGCGACAAGGGCAGAGCAGCGAATAGCCACCTGACACTCGGCTTATCATTTGTCCCTACGGGGACGTAGCTCAGCCCGGCAGAGCGCCTGCTTTGCAAGCAGGAAGTCGTGGGTTCAAGTCCCATCGTCTCCACGCAGGTTGTCGCCCAGAACCGAATGCAATCTTTTGCGGTTTCCGCAGCACAGAGCATTAGGTTTGGGTGGCGAGCGCGGAATCAGGCCAACCCGGGTGGGGTTGGTGATTTACAAGTGAGGCCGAGGAGGTTCTTGATGCCGAATGCAGTGATCGTCGATGCGGTGCGGACACCGGTCGCCAGGCGCAACGGCAAGTACAAAGACATCCATCCGGTCGATTTGGCCTCGATTCCCCTCAGGGCCCTGATCGAGCGCAACAGCCTCGACCCCTCATTGGTCGAGGACGTGATTATGGGCTGCGTTTCCCAGACCGGTGAGCAGAGCCTCAATGTCGGTCGTAACGCAGCCCTCGCCGCCGGCTTTCCCGAGGATGTGGCGGGAACCACGGTCGATCGCCAGTGCGGATCGTCCCAGCAATCCGCCCACTTCGCCGCTCAGGGCGTCATCGCCGGCGCCTATGACGTCGTGATCGCCGCCGGGATCGAATCGATGACCCGGATCCCGATGGGAGTTACCGCTCAGCAAGGTCCGGGTATGCCCTTCGGTCCGCTGATGCTCGAGCGCTACAGCCACGGTCTCATCCCTCAAGGTCTCTCCGCCGAAATGATAAACGAGAAGTGGGGACTCGACCGGTCGACGCTCGACCAGATCGGTCTCGACTCTCATCAGCGGGCGGCCCGGGCCACCGAAGAGGGACGTTTCGAGAGCCAGATCGTCTCGGTGACGGTTAAGGGTGAGTCGGGATCTGAGGACGTAACTCGCGACGAAGGAATTCGCTGGGACACGACGCTTGAGAAACTCGCCTCGCTGCAGCCGGCGTTCAAAGTAGACGGGGTCGTGACGGCCGGAAACTCCTCCCAGATCTCCGACGGTGCGGCTGCGGTGCTGGTCATGAGCGAAGAGAAGGCCAAAGAACTCGGACTCAAGCCCAAGGCGCGCTTTGTGTCGTTTGCTCTCGCTGGCGTCGACCCGGTGATCATGCTCACGGGCCCGATCCCGGCGACGTCGAAAGCTCTTGCCCGCGCCAATCTCTCCATCGACGAGATTGGTTTGCTCGAGGTCAACGAAGCTTTCGCCTCAGTCGTCGCCGCCTGGCGAATCGAGCACGGCGGCACCGACCCCGATGCCCTGTGGGCGCGCACCAACGTCAACGGTGGAGCTATTGCTCTCGGGCATCCTCTCGGCGCATCAGGTGCCCGCATCATGACCACGCTCGTCCACGAGATGGAGCGAACCGGAACCCGCTACGGCCTGCAAACCATGTGCGAAGGCGGCGGCATGGCCAACGCCACCATCCTCGAGCTCGTCTAACGACCGTTGGGAATCCTGCGACTGCTCCTGGCCATTGGCCTCGGAGTGCTGATCTGGTACGTGACGATGTACTTCATCCGTACCTTGAGCACTCCTCCCCCCGAGGTCGATCCCGACGATGTGATCGCGGCCGACCAGGACTATCGCTGCTCGGTGTGTGGCGCCGAACTGACATTGAAGTTCGTCAACGCGGCCGAGTTCTCGGCCCCGCGCCATTGCCGCGAGGACATGGTTCCGGTCTCCCGCCCCTGATCGATTCTTGCGTAAATTTGGTCACGTATACG
>JBOGEX010000061.1:0-10257 GCA_050741915.1 Acidimicrobiia bacterium | reverse complement strand
TAGTTGCATCAAACTGATGCGGAGTATACGGGTTTACCGCAACCGGTTAGGTTGCAACTGTGTACGTCATGTGACGCCCTCCGACGCGAAGGTGGTGACTCGATCCGGTCGGGGAAGGCGGCGGGGTAGCGCCGAATGCCGGATACTGAGTGGGTGGTCAGGTCGATTTCCGCGTTTGGCGCCGGGCGTTATGCGCTGCGAGGCTTTCGTCTGGCTCAAACGACAACTTGGGTCCGACCGGGTGACTCAGTCGTAGTCGATGCACCGGTGCCGTGCTCGCGTTGGTCTTGGTGCCCGTCGGGGCCACCTCTAAGAACAGATCAAGGACGACAACTTTGGCCGCACCAGGAAGCTCTCTTGGTTGACAATTTATACTTCCGGGAACTACTTGGCGGCTTCGTCTGACGAGCCGATTTATACCTGGCCGAGGATTGCCTGAGCAGACTGGATGACGATGATGATTGACCGGAGGCAAACGCGATAAGCGAACGACGATTCGCCGGTGGTAGGTACCCCGCCGCCCACCCATGACCTTCAGACAAAGTTGGTTGCCACCACCACTCGCACTGCGTACGGTGATCGCGTGGAGCTCGTGGAGCGGGAGGAGCTGCTCGGCCAACTGAGCGACCTCTTCGAGGAGACGCGGAAAGGTCATGGACGACTCGTGCTCGTCGGCGGTGAGGCGGGATCCGGGAAGACCTCCCTGGTGCGAGTCTTCATCGATCATCTCGACAGGAATGTGCGTGTGCTCTGGGGTGCTTGCGATCCACTGTCGACTCCCCGGCCTCTGGCTCCTTTTCTCGATATGCAGCGCCTGGCGGCTCTCATTCGCCCCAAGCGCAAACGTCACGACGTGCTGAGGACGATTCTGGAAGAGCTATCGCCGCGGACCGTCATGGTCGTCGAAGATGCGCATTGGGCCGACGGGGCGACACTCGACGCACTGCGGTTCGTCGGCCGAAGGGTCGAATCGACTAATGGGCTTCTCCTCGTCACGTACCGCCACGATGAGGTCGAAGCGGATCATCAGTTTCGAACGATTCTCGGAGACCTGGCGACGGCGACCGGCTGTGAGCGGTTACAGGTACCTGCGCTCACCGAGGCGGGGGTGGCCCGGCTGGTGGGCCAACAGGCTCTCGAACCAGGTCAGCTGCATCGGATCACGGGCGGCAATCCCTTCTTCGTAACCGAGGTCTTGGCCACTCCGGGGGCGGCCCTTCCCGATACCGTGTCCGACGCCGTGCTGGCTCGGGTCGGACGGCTCTCCCCTCAGGCGCGTGATCTGTTGGAACTCGTCTCAATGGCACCAGGTGGACTTGAGAGCGATGTCATACTCGACCTCGTTCCCAACTGCGGATCGGCGTTGGATGAGTCGGCGGCGCGGGGTGTTCTGGTCAGGGATGGCAACCTCGTCACTTTCCGGCACGAGCTCGCTCGGCTCGCCGTGGAGGAATCGGTTTCGATATCGACGAGACGGCTGCTGAATCTCAGGTTGCTGGATGTATTGGAAACCCGCCCCGCCATCGGGGTGGCACGGCTTTCACATCACGCCTACGCGGCGGGGGACGGTGAGCGCGTAATCCGACATGCCCAGGCGGCGGCGAGGGAGGCTTCCGCTCGCGGCGCGCACCGTGAGGCTGCCAATCAGTATGCAAAAGCGGCCGAACGTGCCCGACACCTGCGACCCTCGGAGCTCGGGGATCTTCTGTCGGCCTGGGCGGACGAGGCACACAATTTCGAGGACCCCCTTCGGGTCGCGGACGTCAGGGCGCAGGTGGTCGAGCTGCACCGGCGCGCCAGCAACCGGCTCGGTGAGGGGGTGGCGCTCGTGAAGCTGGCCCGTGCTCTCAGCTTCACCGGACGCTACCCCGAGGCTGAGCGCATGGCGGGGGAGGCTGCGCAGCTCCTCGAGGAGATCGGGGAGTCGCCTGACCTGGCATTTGCCCATGCCCAACATGCCTACATCTTGGAAATGGATTACCGGGCCGAGGAGGCGGTCAACTGGGCATCGAAGGCTATCGAGCTCGCTTCCAGCTTCAACGCACCGCGTGCCCTCAGCCTGGCCCTTCAGGTCAAAGGCGAAGTGGACATCATCTTCCATGAGGACCTTAAGGGCGTCCGTGAGCTGTCGGAGGGCCACAGACTTGCCCTCGCTATGGGTGATGACCACAACGCGGCCCTGGCTCTCCTGAATGTGGGGGCCAGCCTCATGGTGATACGGCGCTACCGAGAAGCTCTTGTCTCACTCGAGCAAGCCCTGGCGTTCGCACGTGAACGCGACCTCGACCGCTGGGCCGGGGAAGCCACGGCGTGGATTGCTCGTATCCGGTTGGAGACAGGTTCTTGGCAACAGGCGGAGGAGCTGGCGAAGACGGCGATGAAAGACACAAGATTTCCTGGGGGAAACACGGCGCTTTACGTTCATGGTCGCGTCCTTGCTCGTCGGGGCCTTCAGGACGGGAGAAGATCGCTTGCCCAAGCCTGGGAGACGGCGCGGGCCCTGAGGTTTCTGGGCGTCGAGTGTGAGGCGATAACGGGATATGTCGAGGCGGCTTGGCTCGCTGGGAGCGAAGACGAACTGGCCCGGCTCGTCCCCGCGGCACGGGAGATACTCGACCGAGTCTGTGTGCCGTGGCTTGCCAGCGAGCTCGCCTTCCGGCTCTGGCGTGCCGGCGAGCTCGACGATCCGCCAAGTGCGATCGTTGGGCCGTTTGCACTCCACATGTCAGGCGACTGGGAAGGGGCCGCCCACGAGTGGGAGCGAATCGGCTGCCCTTATGAGCAGGCGGAGGCGTTGGCTGATGGCGACGAGCCTGCCATGCGTCAGGCCCTGAGAATTTTCTCGGAACTCGGCGCCGACGCGGCCGGGGACCGGGTTCGGGCCACGATGCGAAGCGCCGGAATCAGGCGCGTCCCCTCCCGACCACGGGCTTCGACCCGCGATGCCCCGGCTCAGCTCACCCGACGGCAACTCGAGGTCCTGGCCCTCATCGAGGCCGGATTGAGCAACTCGGAGATAGCTAACCACCTGTTCATATCGGAGAAGACGGCCAGCCACCATGTCTCCGCGATCTTGCGCAAACTCAACGCTCGGTCACGAGCCGAAGCGGCCTCGACGGCGCGCAAGCTGGACATACCTCTGTCGCCAACGTAGGCGAAAACACCCGGGCGTTCTCGACGGCTGGAAGTGCCGAATAACGGCACCCCAGCTCTTGATGCTCGATACCGGCGGCACCAGCTGATGAACTGCGACATCTCGGGGCGCCGTAAATAGGGAATTCGTCCGATGTGCCGCGCCGGCTCACCTCTTACGTTCGGCTGCACGCGCCGGGTTCGGCGAAACAGAGAGGAGAAAGTCATTGCCACTATTCATGGATATACACACCATCGAGGGAGGGGTAGCTGCAGTCGACGTGGCGGCCGCCCATGCTCGGGATCTGGCGCCCCAGTCCAGGTATGGGGTGAGATATCTCCGGTATTGGGTCGACGAGGCGGCCGGCAAGGTGTTCTGCCTCGTCGAGGCGGAGACCGCTGAGGCGGCCGACACCGTCCACAGAGAGGCTCATGGTCTAGCCGCCGACGAGATCTACACGGTAAGCGAACACCATTGACCGACGAGGAGGGAAACCTATGAGACGTGTATCCGTATCGCTGACCCTGGCGATCGCATTGACCTTGATCGCAGGTCTCGGAGTCGCCTGGGCCACCCCGGCCGGGGAGAACCACTTCCAACGCGTTCTGGACCTGGGACTCGTCAACGCCGGTGGGTTCATCCACTCTGGTCCGGACCGACGCAGGGATCAGCGCTACCTACCACACCGAAGGCCTGCCACCGGGACAGGCCGTCACGATGTGGTTCATCGTGTTGAACAACCCGGAGGCGTGCAATTCAATTCCGTGCAGCGTCGAGGACGTGCTGTTCAACGAGGCGGCGCAAGCAGACTTCCTCTTTGGTGTCGGCCATGTCGTTGGTGACAGTGGACGAGCCAATTTCGGTGGAAGTCTGAAGGTCGGCGATACCTCGGGATCCGGCAAAGCCGAAATCGGATTATCAGCAGTCGGCCTGTTAAATCCGCGCGGAGCCGAAGTGCATCTGGCGCTTCATAGTCACGGGCCGGCGTTGACAGGCCAGACCCTGAAAGAGCAGATCAGCTCGTTTCTCGGAGGATGTCTCGTTTTCCTGGGGAATCAGTTCGGTATCGCCGACGGGCCGGATGCGGTCCCCTCGGCGGAAGGCGAGTGCTCCACGATCCAGGCCTCCGTGCACAACTAGGAAGAACCAGTCTTTGACCGCCCGCGGCGAGACTCGAACGGAAGAAGACGGCCCAATGAGTGCCGTCTCCTTCCATCTTGACAGATCGAGAGTCCTTAATGACCACCGACAAAACCCATCCAGAAGACCAGCGAGGACGTGTGACCCGATCTGCATGGGCAACAAAGGTTCTCGCGCCACTGCTTACAGCACTTGCGGCGTGCGCCGCTCAGCCTGCAGCGACCACGGTTGCCGTCACCCCGACGACACTGAGCCAGGTCAGCACGACGGTCGTGCCCACGACCGAGGCCCCGACGACGACGCTGGCTCCCGACGCGGCTCCGCCAGAGATGCGCGGGCCTTGGCGCGCCGAGCTAGAGGGGTTTGAACCACCGATGGATCGGGTTTCGCTGAGTTTGACGGGCACCAATTACGCCGTGAGCTGGGGACCAGAGTCGCAGGGCGGAACGATCTCAGTGACCGGCGACACGATCACTTTCTCGATGTACGTTTGCGAGGGTGTCTGGACGTATCGGTGGGTGGTAGAAGGTGACACTCTTACCTTCACTGCGCTTGAGCCGATCGATCCGTGCACTCGCCGCGTCCTTCTGGATGGTGTCACTTACACGCGCGGATGAAGCTCAACCTGGTGGGTCGTGTCCGCCGGGGATGTAGACCCGGCCGAGGGGGCTGGTCCACTGGTATTGGCCGGGGCCGAGTTTCTTGATCTTCCAGCCTTTGTGGCCGCGTCCGTGGTCTCGCGGCATCGGTCCCGTGAACCGTATCCACCCGACTTCACGGCAGAAATCGAACCCGCCGACAAATAGGGCGAAGCAGGGCACGCAGATCAACAGTTCTGCGCTACTAGAGCCTGCTGGCCGAGACAGCGCATAGCGGCACCTCCCGCTCGGTTATCAGGTCGAGGCGGTGGGTCGCATTGGATTTCTTTCGCGATTCGCGCGTCGTGACGCGCTGGAACATCGCAGTGTGTCATGAGAGAGCCTCTAGCGGACGGGCCGTTGTCTCGGCGGTCGTCGGTGGTGACGTTTACTGGGAGCCGCGTCGGTTTCGTGCAGCGTTCGGGGCTTCTCACCCGGCAGGGTGGAGGAGTCTCATGTCCATGACCAACACTGTTCTCGTCCCCGAGGTCGTCGATCGGGGGTTTGATCCCTTCCGGGCTCGAGTAGCTGTCGGTGGCTATTTGGCCGGCTACACCGGTCAGACCTTCGACGCCTACGCCCTCGACCTCCGTCAATGGGTCCGGTGGTGTGCCGACCACGACCTGGATCTGTTCGAAGTGCGGCGTGCCCACATCGAGCTGTTCGCTCGCTGGCTGGAAGAAGCAGGCAAAGCCAAGGCGACGGTGGCACGGGGCTTGTCGACCATCGCCGGCTTCTACCGGTACTGCACCGAGGAAGCCCTCATCGCCAATTCTCCCGCGGCACACGTACGGAGGCCGAAGGTGTCGTATGAGTCGAACGCGGTTGGTCTCGACCGCAACGAACTGGGTATGTTCTTGGTCCAAGCCGGCCTTGCCGGCGGCAGAGACCATGCCTTGGCTTGCCTGTTGGCGCTCAACGGGCTGCGGATCTCAGAAGCGCTGGGAGCCGATATCGAACATCTGGCCGTGGAGAGGGGGCATCGGACCCTGACCATCACCCGGAAAGGCGGAAAGATCGTCACCATCCCCTTGGCACCCCGCACCGCCCGGTCGATCGATATGTGTATCGGGGAACGCTGCCAAGGTCCCATCCTTCTCAACCGAGAAGCAACCGCCCGGTTGGATCGGCACGCCGCCACCCGCATCGTCAAACGACTCGCCCGCCAAGCCGGTATCGGCAAGAAGATCAGCCCCCATTCCCTGCGCCACTCATTCATCACCGCCGCCCTCGATGCCGGGGTTGCGCTTCGAGATGTCCAGGAAGCAGCCTCCCACGCTGACCCCAGGACCACCATGCGCTACGACCGGGCCCGAGGATCCCTCGACCGACACGCCACCTACATCGTCGCCACCTACCTCGCCGCAGCCAGCAGATAGCAGATAGCAAACCTACGGGCGCCACCCAATTCGACGGTGGCGCCCGTAAGAAGCCCACCCAGATCTGCCGGTTATGCGTGGGGGCCAGGTGGATTTCGGCCTTAGGCCGCGCTCGTTATGCGCTGCTTGGTCAAAAGGGCCAGCACGACCTGGTCCGCCAGAGCGGCACCCCTCTGCACGTCACGGTTCCCACGAATGCACCCCGAATCTGTCACTGGCTCCCGGTACCGTCTATCTGAATAGGAGACCTGCAGATGACAACGGACCACATGGCGGCTGAAGCACACGATCACCGGAAGCGCATCCAGAGCCATCGCGCTGCCAAAGTGGCTGAATATGGCACGAATTCCTCAGAGAAGGACAAGGTTGTCGTATCGATCTCGGGCGCCGCGCTCGGCTTGACCGTTGCATTCGTTGAAACTGGTACCGGCGAACCGAATCTCCTCTACATCGCCTGGGTCGCTTTCGCCCTCTCGGTGATCGCTGTAGTTATCTCCTACGACTTGAACGCCCACCAGCTCAGACGGACCATCCAGCTCATCGACGCCTGGGAGAGGGACCCGAATGGCCGGGCAGAGCCTGCGAATGGCGCGCTCACATTCCGATTCAGGGGGCGGGAGCGGCGAACCCTTGACTGGATCAACACTTCCTCGGTCTATTTCCTCGTCCTCGGAATCCTTGCAACCATCATCCACATTTGGAGCGTTTCATGAGCAGGAAGAATGAAAAGACACCAAAACCAAAGGCACTGACAGGGTCGGCGTCATACATCGAGCCGCCAGTGTTGCGAGTCACCATGTCTGATCAAGATCAGATCGAGAAGCGGGCCAATTCGTACACCGCATCGCCAGTGGCTCAGGCAAACGACAAGAGGCAGGGTTCCGAGCCAGAGAAGTAGTCGCTTACGCCGGATCGCCCGCTTGCGTTGTAGTTGCCGCCCGAAGCAGGGTCGAGCGCCCACCGCTGGTGTAGCGCAGTTCGTAGTTCACGGAACCGGCGGCATCTCCTCCTGCTCGATCCAGGGTCCCAGGATCTCTGCGACGGCCACCTCGGTGTGTTTCTGTATTGCCTCAATGAAGCTCTCGGTGGTCGCCGACCTCCCGGAGTACTCCGCGGTGAATGACATCAGCCCCGCCCGGAAATCCCTGTCGCCCACCGCTTTGCGCAGGGCATGAAATGCGAGGGCTCCCCTGAGGTAGGTGGCGTCGTCGCCGCGATCGGCGGGCTCATCGACGTCGAGCAAGGCACGCGTCTCCCTTCCGAGACGAGTGTGGATCGACTGCATCCGATCGTCGAGACTGGTGCTGTCTCGCTCGGCGATCCAGGCGTAGGCCAGGTACTCGGGAACTCCTTCCCGCAACCACACGTCACGGCTGCTCGCGGTGCTCACGCTGCCTCCAATCCACTGATGGCCAAGCTCGTGGGCGATCAACTCTTCCTCGTACATACCGAGGAAAATCTGGCCCGGAGTGGAGTTACCGCCGGGCAGCCCGGTGACCTGGGTCAATCCCAGGGTGGCGAAGGGAAACGGTCCCAGGAAGCCCTCCAGGAACTCGACCAGCTCCGGGAGTCGCTCGTCCCACGGCTCGGAAGGAAGCGATAGGCCCGCGATCGCGGAGAACGTGATGAGAGGGTCGCCGGCGAGGGTTCGCTGCTGCAGCTCTCCGGCGGCAAAACCGAATTCGGTCACCGGAAGGAGGGTTTCCCAGCGGGTGATTCCTGCGGTCTCGGTCGGGGTTCCACTAGCCACGGCTCCCATGCCCCGAGGCGTGGAAACAAGCACGGAGAAGATCGCCGGGTCGAGCGGTGTGTCGTTGAGAGGTGCCCAGGTGGCAGTGTCTCCGGGAAGGACTGCCGACGAGTACACCAAGTCGGCCTGGTGGATCCACCCCAGTTTCCCCGGAAAGCCTGCTGGTGTGTGCGGTTCGGGATTGCCCTCGAAGTCGATCTCCACTCTCAGCTCCTCGCCCGGTTCGGTCGGATGACTGACCAGGAGCTTCGGCGGGTGGTGCTCGAACTCGGTGACCTGTCCGTTGACCACGACCCGGGATGGTGTCGGCCCGGAAAAGTCGAGTGAGAGCACCGGTGTCTCCTTGGTCCCCACCGCCTCCATCACTGTCACGGCGTCGAGGGTGCCCGCGGCTGGGTCGACGATGAGATCCCATTGGTAGCGGATAGCGTCGTAGCCGACGTTCCCCGCCCAGGGGACGACTGGGTCGCCGAGGCCGTCGGGCTGGTCGGAAGGCTCTGAAGCCGTTTCGTTGGTGACGCACCCGATGAGCAGCAGGAGGAAGGCGATGTGTATCGGAGCGCGTCGAGTCATCACACCAAACACTCTGGCAAACCTAGGCAGGTGAGCTCTAATACACGCCCGTACTATCCGCGATTCGGCTTCCAACAGGCTTCAAACCTTCAGGCTTCAGAGCTTAGTTTCAAAGCTCCATTAATCCGGGTCCCATCCGATGCGTTCAAGGTCCATCGCCTTCCCGAGGATGACTGGTGCGCTGGTGAGGTGTTGCCTTCGGCAGATGGGTCCGTGGAAGGCGCTGTCGCCAACTGTGCGGTTTGCCCGATCAGAGCCAGTCTCTCCACTGCTTGGGCAGGGTCTTGCCCATTGCCAGTAGATGAACCCAAGCCTTGGCAGCGAAGATGACCACGGCCTCTTTGTAGATACCCAGGTTCTCAGGGATCGACACCGACCACCCTTGCCTGTCAATAGTCGCGGTCTCGACGTCCTCCTCTGTGACCGCCTCAAGCACTGCTTTGAACTCCTCGTCGAGTCTCGTGTACCAGCCGCTCAGAGCCTCGGTGCTGCCGGCAATATCAGGATCGGGGTGCGTGTAATCGAATCTGAGTTCGTAGGTTCGAAATGAGTCGAGGTAACTCCGTTCGATCTCACCGTGCTCCCTGCACAACGCCCCAAGACTTGGACTCCCTTCAATGACGTGTGACAGGTCGGCATCGGAGAGAACATCAATCATCTGGTGCTTGAGGTCCTGGTAGGCGTCGAACCAGCGCAAATAGCCCTCATTCGGATGGCTCATGCCGGACTCCTCCCGACCTGAGAGCATCGTATCGATTCAGACATGACACCACCTGACAATTTCCCTGTCAGAGGCTCTTTCCAGTGTTGGTGTGGTCCCTGGCGCCGATCAACAGATCCCGGGCGGTATTTGCCTGCCCGCCGATAACAATAGATCCCGAGCGATAACGCACATGCTGACCACCCATCCGGGATCGGCACATACTGCTTGGGTCGGTGATATCTAGGGTCTCCGACATGGAGAATGTGAACCGTTTAATCCAGTTGTTCGTGTACCACGTTGGGGAACGAATCGATCTCGTCGCAGCACCGACTGGCAGCGGGAAAACGCGAGCGGTTCGTGCCTGGCTGGATTCTGCCCAGGGGGCCGCTGATCAGATCTGGTTGGATGAACACACGGAGGAATCATTGGACCGCCTGCCACGCTCACCCGATCGGCCAACATTTGTGGTCTTAGACGACTACCAGCCAGACCCGGCGACCGACCGAAAGATCCTCCAGATTGTCGATGTGACACCTCACACCCTCCATTTCGTCCTCACAACCGACAAGGAGCCACCCGACGGACTTCTCGATCGAGTGGACGACGGCACGGTGAGGCTCACGACCCACGCCGACCTACAAACAGCAAGGGCTTCCACCGCCAAGTAGCGCAGATCAACAGTTCCGTGAGCGGTATCGCTCACACTGAGACCGCACTAGATCGGCACTTCGCGATCGCACAAGCAGTGCGGGCAGGCTCTGGGTTCGAGCAGAAGTTCCATCAGGTCGAACTGATGGGGAGACACTCAGGAATATGGTTCGTCAGCGAGGATCCGTTCGAGGGTTCGCCGGCCCATCTGGTGCATCGCCGGATTGCTTTCCTGGTAGTACCAGGCGGCACCCATGGCTTGTTCAAAGGCCCACGCCTTTCCGCGTTCCCAT
>JBOGEX010000060.1:0-9449 GCA_050741915.1 Acidimicrobiia bacterium | reverse complement strand
GGAGGGGCGTAACCATGTCCAGACGATCGTCGGTAAGCCGTGTGCCGGAAAACGGCACGCACGGATTGAAAGGGGAATGGGGAAACAGACCCGCATTGCGGGCACTGCGCCCCTGACTACCAATGCCGGCCATCCGATGATCGCGTTGTCCATGCGGCGTCGGATTCGAATCTCGAAATCGGAGAAGGCCTGATGCTATTTTGCCCCAGAGGTGGTCAATTCGAGTCGGTTCTCTATTAACGCCGTCCAGGAGATGCGCCTTTCGGCGTTGACGGCCGTGGGCCGCCACCCGAGGTTGTTCCGGTTGATCGCGGGTTTCGGGAGCGGCCGGTCGACTTTGGTTAGCCCGTCGACGGGTCTCTGTATCGAAGCCCCTCCTCGTTCTGGCAACAGCTTTTTCGTGACTGGGTTTTCGATCGCGAATCCTGAGGTCGTGCTGGCCCATCACCACCACGTGCCAGCCCAGGTTCTTACCGCAATTTCGCTTCGGATACCGATCGTGACCCTCTTGCGAAACCCAGTCGATTCAGCCCTCGCGAAAGCTGCCCCGGCGATGGAGCGGTTTCTCATCGGCACGACCTTGACCCGTTGGATCTCGTTCTGGGAGACGACCAATGGCCACCTGCCCCTCGTCCCCGTTGTGCCGTTCGCCAACCTGATCGCTGATCCGTCTGGTGTCATCAACAGGATCAATCGGCGATTCGGAACGTCTTTTTCGAATGAGTTCCCCGAGTCCGATCAAGTTTTTATGGAGATGGAGAGGATCCGGCTCGCCAATCAAGGCGGACTCGCCAGCGACAAGCCGAATCCCAACATCCCGGATCCGAGAATTGCTAACAAGGAAGCGATGCTGCGTCCTGAAGCGGAACAGCACCAGTTGGCGACGCCCGCCATGAAGCTTTATCGCGAACTTCTGGAGAAGGTCTCCTCCGATTGGCCGGCGACCGGGACGAGTTGAGCAGGTTCTGGGCAAGCAGACGAACCATCAGATCAAATCTTGTCGTCGGATCCAGCGGGCCTCACGCCAGCGCGAGATCTGCATGCGGCCGATCTTGATCCGCCGATCCAGGGCGAGGGTGGTTGGGGGACCGGAGTCATATTGTTCCTGTTCCGACTGCCCCCAGTAGCCGATGCCGATCATCTCGTTCCTGCATATCGCGAGAACTGTGGCGGACGATCTTCCATCGAGGATTTCGTTCCAGGCCCTAATCCGATCGGTCGTCACGGGCTCAGTTGCCCGCTGTTTCCAATGTTCCCACGGGAGAAACAACTGATCGCGGCTGACGGTCTTCTCTGAGTCGACGCCAGCTGATACGCCCAACCATTTTGCCAACCTCATCTTGGTCGCCGTTGGCTGGGTGGCGGCGTCCTCGTATCGGATTTGGAGATACCTGTCGGGTCCGAGCGTCGTGCGGGCTCTAGTCAGTTCCTGCTGATCGAGCCGCCACCGCCAGGCCAAAAGCTCGGGGACTCGGGCTCCCCACCCGGCCTGAATGCGCGAGGCCACCACTCCTCGGGGATCCCTCGTCACGGCCACGATTCGCAAATGAGGAAGGGATGTCGCCAGTGGCTGCCACCACCGAAGGTGATCGGGAGTTTTCTCACCGACGAGCTCGGCGCCTCCGGCTAGGCGAAGAGTGATGGCACCGTACAGATCCAAAGGGCTTCGACACCATCCATCCAGGGTGGCGACGACATCATCGACTTCGAGCTTCAGGCCCGACGACGTCTTCATCTTGAGATAGCTCCCCAATGCCTGCCGGAGACTTGCCTCATCGAGTGGAAAGGAATGGCGCCGTCTGAGCCGCGGGTAGAAGTCGCTGAAGAAGTGGGTTTCCGGAGGGACGACGACTGCGGAAAGCTCACAGGCCAGCCGCTGAACGAGGGTTGTCCCCGATCGCGGGGTTCCCACAATTAAGAACTCGGGGGCGGTCACCGTTTCGTTGTGAAGGTTCGAGTGCTTTCGCCGGCTCGAAGTCAACCGCGTCTCCAGATCGAGAGATCCCGGTCCAGCAGGAGCTCCAGCCGACGGATGCCAGGCTCGAAGAAGGAGTTGAGTCGCTTCCTGGTCTCGATCAGTATCGGCGGAGGCTGTAGCTGGCGACGATAAATGATTCGCCGGTGTAACCGATTTCGGAGTGGATCCGGCAGAAGTAAGCGAGCCACCGCTTTCAGTCTGCCCTCGGAACGGGCTATCCGCACCGCCAGGCCGGGAACCGGGACGAACGCCTGCTTGTGCCGCAAAGAGGTTTCGATCTGATTTGGCGTGTCGATGCCGAGGAACCGGATGATCTCACCGACGACCATCTCGGGCGCGGCCGCAAAGTTCTCATATAGGAAGACTCCCACTCTCCCGGCTCCGAACCCGTTCAGACAACCTTCAACGTGATCGGCGTAGAGACCCATGCGCAAGTATCGCCGCATTCCCCACCAAAAGTCCTCCACATCAGCGGGTTCTCGCTGCAGGGCCTCTTCGAAGCTGTAGGTCGACTCGAACCCGTGTCGAAGGTATTGCAGATACTGGGAGTAAGCCCGATCGGTCGGATTTCGCAGAAGGAGAACGAGTTTGGCTCTTGGACGCGACTCCCGCAGTTTCTCGAGCGCATTGGCGTCGTACAAGTAGGTCGGCGTGGCTTCCCCGCGCAATCTCGTTCCAGCTGCGTCGGTCCACAGATCGTGGTAAGAGGCTCCGTCGGTAACGGCCAGAGCGCGGGTTTGCTCGTAGTGTGAGACCGACTCAGCAAATCTCTCTTCACCGTGAATCCGAGCTAGCGCCTCAAAATCGGGTCGCGGATACGTGAAGTGAAAGAAAGCCGGCTCCTTCTGGCTGCTCATCTGTATCTCAGGGTGTTGAGCAAGGTAATTGAAAAGCGAGGTCGTTCCGCTCCGAGGGGCCGCCGCGATAAAAAAATCGGGCTCATGCATGCAGGCGAGACATTTTAGGTTTGGCGGCGCGATGGATCAGCGAGTAGCAGCGGGTAGCTCGACTCTGGGAATGGCGAAGACTCGCGCCCAGCTCCCAAATGCCGTGACTAGCGAACCCTTCTGCAGATTCGCAGCAACCGACCCACGTAAGGCCGTCTGATTCAAACCGCCCTCCCGACCTGTTGTCCGGGCCCACCTGAAGGCCCCGATCGTCGTCGCTTCCATTGCCCAAACCCCGACGCTTGGTGCGATCACCGATCGCGCCGAGCTGCCCTCCAGCCTCACTCTGGCTGTCGACGCCGGGTGAAAACTGAGCACTTCTGGCCGGTCGAAAACTGCGCGGGTCCCAGGAACCTGAATGGTTGACGACCACCCTCGGCCCGCTCCGGACTCGCGGAGGAAGGGTGGGATCAGGGCGCCGGTTGGCAAGGGGGCCACGAGGGGGGTGTTCGGTCTGGTCACCACCCTTCCTCACTCGGCGGCCCACGCCACCGTGTTCGCCTTCTCAAAGACCATGCCCGATTTCCTCCCGGCCTTCTCGGGCACCCTTTGTCGTCTGGACGGGGGACCAGAGGCGATGGTGGTCGATCGGGACTCCTCGATCGTGGTCCCCCGTTCCCGACCTGGCCGGCTGCATCGAGAGGTGGCTGCGCTCTTTGGAGCCTTTCGGATCCGGCCGGTCATCCTCGCTCCCCGCCGGCCCGAATCGAAGGGGCAGGTGGAGCGCACCATCGGACACCGAGAGACCTCCTTCTTGCCGCGGCGGAGCTTTGGCTCCTTGGCCGACCTCCAAGAACAGCACGACCGCTGGGCGGCTGAGGTGGCATTTCAGAGGTCCCTCCGCCGCCTGGAGTGGCCGAGGCCTTTGCGTGCGGGTCTCTTGGGAAGAGGTGGTGATCTGCTCCGAAGGCCAAGAGAGCGTCACCGACGCAGCTTCGTCCCCGCCGAGTGGTACTGGCACCCCGCCATGCCCGGGCCCTCTCAGATTCGGCGGCTGGGCCGTGATCCCATCAATTCGTGAGTCTCCCAAGGAGTCACCATTGCGGACGGTTTGCTGTGGTTCCCAGCAGGAGTCGGCGTGCTACTGATGATTCTTGTCCTGGCGCGCTTCAGGCTCCGATATGTCGGATCGTTTGGCGACGTGGAGAACCTCACCTTTCTGTGAGGCATTTTCGGATCGTGAGCCGCCACGGTCCCTGGTTGATCGTGATCGCCGGTGGGATTGCCAGGCAGGCTTAGGCGAGGTGATTGTCGGAAGCATCCCCTAATGAGTCGGCCCGCTTTGGCGCGGACAACCTCGGCCCGGCGACACTGTTCGCCTGACCCTGTATGTGGGCGATCGCTTTGACGAGTTTGGCCTCCGCCCAGGCTTTCGAACGGTTTGCTCTTGGTCGGGCGTATTGGAGGGCTATACGAGCGACGGCAATCCTCTCTCAGGGTGGTCCGTCTCGATTTTTCGGGTAAGTGACCATCGTTCTTTCCCCGACAAGTTGGGGGGTAATTGCAGCAGCGCTTCGGTAGACGGTGTTGAGGTGCCGGTGGAACAAGCCCATCGTCACCAATACGGCGAGCCCCGCGGCCAGCGGGGCGGCATAGGCGCCGACGACCACTCCGACGCTGATAAGCGCCAGCTCCAGGAACCCGGTACCGACCGTTGCCCTGGCGACGACTCGCTGGCGGCGGGCGCCCAGTAACTGCATCCGGAGTGGGCGCACCAAAGTCGAAAGCACAACCGCCGCCAGGGTTGCCGCGGTTAAGCCCGGCACGATGTATGCCCGGGGTGCTATCTGCGCTAACGGATTGATCGTCCAGGGCCAAGCGGTGAGCGCAGCGTAGGGAACAACGCCGAGAGCCAGGATCAATGCGAACCGCCGGCCCCAATAACGTGCCATTCTCTGATCCCTCGTTGACGCTGCACGAGTGATCTGTGGTCCCACTTGAGCCATTAATCCTTGAGAGAGGACATTGATCGGCTGCGAGACGACTCTCGCACCCTCGACATACCCGAGGGCGGCCAACCCCGCCACTACGTTGAGAAAGGCGCTAATCGCGTACCTCAGCCCGGTCTTGCTCAAACCGGTCAACAGCAGCCATCCCCCTAGCCACCTGAGCTCGCGAAAGGTTGGCTTGGCCGGAGCAGGAACCCGGCGGCTGCGGATCCACACACCTGCGACGACGAGGGAAAGGCTGTTGCCGCAGAAGAGCGCACCAAACGGTGCCCAAACCGGGGCAACCAGAGACAAGACCACGACTGCTGACAAGGTTGTGCCAAAGTGGACCGCCGATGCGGCGGCCGCCGCCCAGGATTTTTCTGCCATATGCAGCATCGCCCGCATGTGATCCTGGAGCGGCGACACCACAACCAAGAGACTGGCGGAGACAGAAAGAGCGATGAGCTCGGCTAGCGCGACCTGGGAGGTGAGCGCGAGTACTCCTAGCGGAACTCCCAGCGCGCTAAGAGTGGCGAGGAGGGCTCCTCTAGGGGCAGAGTGTGCGAGCATCCCCAGCCTCTGGTTGACAGGAAGGTCGACCGCCAGGATCTGGGAAGGATTGAAGACGAGCTCGGCCGGGATCTGGCTCATGACCGTGAAGGCCGAGAAGAGCAGGGCGTAACCCGCCAGGCCCTCCGTGCTGAGCTCTCGCACCGCGTATATCCCGGCCGCGAAGGTGGCCAAGGAGGAGAAGCCAGCGTCGAGCTGGCCCGGGCTGGCCCAAGCGACTCCTCGCCTCAGGCGGTTGAGAGCAGGGGCGATACGCCCTCGGAATCTGACGATATCGGTCCCTCCGCTTAAGGCTGCCGGTGGTGGACTCGCTAATCGCTGATCAGGTGAGACCTCGCAGACACCGACTTTGCTGTGACGATTAGCCTTCACTCTAAGTCAGCTGAGCACCCAGGCAACGGCGCGCCACCGTATCAGGTGACCCTCCAATGCCTATCACCGATCCAACGATCCCTCTCCGCGTCCTTGAGGCTTTGCGCTCAGCCGAGATTCGGTTTGTCGTGCTCCACAAGGAGCCGTTGGTAGGGACCTCGGATCTCAACTCGGATCTCGACCTCGTCGCCGCAATGCCGGCACCGGCGGCGCTCGATCTAGTTCGAGAAACACTCAGGGCGGACGGACTCAGAGTGGCGGTGTTATGGCCCTACGACTTGGGGAGGACCGCCACTGCTTTTATCACCACCACCAATGGCGATGAAGGCGCCCAGATCGACTTTCTCTTCGATCCTATGGGGAGAGGGCGATACGGGGTGCGAACCGAGGAGGTTCTTCGAAGAGCTATCTCCGGTGTCCGCTTTCCTGTGCCGGATCCGATCGACCAGCAGCTCTACCTGACCCGAAAGGGCGCCTGCAAGAGCCAACGCGATCGTGTTCAGGAGGGGTTGGTTGGATTGACCTCGCTGACGTCCGCCGACGAAGCCGTCTATCGAGCTCGTCAACTCTTCTCCCGGTCTGCCGCTTTCGAGATGATTCATCTGATTCGAGGGTCGGCCTCGGTTAAATCGGTCAGACCGAGCCGGGTGGTCGGCACCGTTTGGCGCTGGTTCGGCCGGGTTCGAAGGCCGGTGGGTCTATGGGCAGAATTGGTAGGCCCAGAGGCGGCAGCTGAGGTCGGAGCCGGCCTGCTGGAAAGGCGTTTCTCCCGCTGGCTCGTAAGGACCGGGCGTGGTCGACGTGTCGCTGGTGGCCTGGGCGTCTTCTGGTGGCTGCGACAGGTCGCACCTGTGCGGCTGCGCGCGGGTTTGTTTGTGAGTTGGGCGAGGCAGGCGAGTTGGCCACCAGCCGATTTGACGATTCAGACCGGAGGCGAGGGAGGCCTGGACGAGATGGCTTCTGCCATCGTGGAGGCCTTTGTCACCAGGGCCAAGCGATGAAGGTCCTGCTGTCGGCCTATGCCTGCACTCCCAATGCTGGCTCGGAGCCAGGCGTCGGATTCGCCACCTTACTTGCCGCGGCCGAGAAGCATGAGGTATGGGTTATCACCCGAAGGAAAAACCGGGAGCCAATACTCGAATACCTGCGCGGCCATCCCGCTCCCGATCGGGTCACGGTTTTGGGCATCGATCTTTCGCCTGGGGCCCTCTGGTTCAAAAAGAGGTTTGGGGGTCTCGGGCTCCAGTGGTATTACGACCGCTGGCAGCTCGAGGCGGCACGTGTGGGGGCGGCGCTGGCGAGCGACATTCAATTCGACCTGGTCCATCACGTTACGTTTGCGTCCGATTGGGCCCGAGCGGGGGTGGGGTCCATGAGTCTGCCGTTGGTGTGGGGGCCCATCGGCGGAGGCGTCCTGCCTCCGCTTCGATTATTGACCATTCTCGGCATCCGAGGCATGGGACAGGAGATGCTACGGGCCACAGCGCGGGCATTGATGAGGCAACGTCCTTGGTATCGGGCAGCTTGGCGGAACGCCAGGGTCGTCCTGGTCCAGAACGAAGAAACCGCGGGTCTCGGTGGAGACAGCTCCAAGATTACGCTCCTCCCTAACAGCACCGCCCTTCTAACGGAGCCTCGTGAGGTGGCCTCCCACCGTAACAAGCAGATACTGGTGGTCGGTCGCCTCCTACCTTGGAAAGGTGGTCGGCTGGCTTTGGCCGCGCTGAAACACGTACGTCAGCCTGGTGCCATGCTGGTCTTTTTAGGTGATGGCAGTGGGGTTGACCGGTTCCGTGCCTCTGCGGCCCGCATGGGCCTGACCGAGCGGGTGCGGTTCGAAGGTTCGTTGCCTCGAGACGAAGTGCTCGCCCGTGTTGCCAGCGCCGGTGTGTTGCTACACCCGGCGATGCACGACGAGAGCCCGGTCGCCGTTGGCGAGGCTCTGTCCCTCGGCACCCCTGTGGTCTGCCTCGACCGTGGGGGGCCGCCCGAGTTGCTGAAGCGATGGCCGGCCAGCCCGGGAACCGCCATCCCCATCGGCTCGCCGGATGCCACTGCCCGCAGACTTGGCCAAGCGGTCGATCGCTACCTGGGCGACCCGCCTCCGATTGCAATAACGTCTTTTCGGCCTACACCGTCCTACGCCGAGAGCCTGCTCGCCGCCTATAACCTCGCCGTCGGAATTCGAGCTGAGCCGCCCGAATGACGTGGGTCATCCGCTGACATAGCTCCAGGCGCTGCCATTGATGGTCCAGACGTTGCCGGGGGTGTCCTGCCATTGGGTGTAGTCGGGAGGGGTGGTGAGAAGCTGGGCGGTAGTCCGGAAGTCGGGGTCGGCGGCCGTAGTGCCTCCGATCCCTGCGAGGATCAAGGCCTGGTAGTACTCCCCCGACCAGAAGCCGGCGGTGCCGGCCAGGTTGGATCCCAGCACCACCCGGGAGTTGTCGGCTTTGACGTTGGTGGTGCCGGAGATGACGATGGGGCTGCCGAGCAAAGTCCAGCCCCCATTGTCGGCCAGATCCAAGGTGGTGTCGGTGCGGTAATAGAAGTTGACGGTATGGCCCCCGGCGCCGTTATCGACATCGAGGGTGGCCCGGATCTGGAGGCGGGCTCCGTCTGCCACCGGGAGGGGAACCGTCGAGTTGGGGAAGAAGAGGGTGTTGGCCGAGTTGCGCCAGGCCAGACGGAGGTGGCCGCTGGAGCCGTTGAGCAAGAACTCATAGGCCCCGCCCAGCTTGGTGACGAACTTCCCCCAGCTGCTCTGCCAATCGCCGAGGGCCACATCGGCTCGGATGTCGAGATCGCTCACGATGTCGAGGCGGGAATGATCGGGGGCGGTGATGTAGTTCCCCGCCACCCCGGGCAAGACCACATGTCCGTCGCCAGTGCCGCCGGAGGCAGAGAACGTGGCCGTATAAGTAGTGGCCGTGGCCGGGGCGGTGATGTTGTGAGAGATCGAGCCTCCGTCGGACCAGCTCACCCATGTGTAAGTAGTGCCTGAGAGAGACTGGGGCGAGGGGGCGCTGATGGAATTTAGGGACCCCACGATCACTGTCCGGACAAACGATGCCGCCTGAGTGAGAGAACCCACAGAAAGCTGGAGGCCCGCAGGCACCGTTTCAAAGGTCAGATCGACTGTGTCGGGGTCGAGCTGAACAGTGTCGGTGCCAGTGAGGCCCCCCGAATCGGTTGCCGACAAATCCAGGGTGAGAAACGACGGATATTCATGGTCGGGGGCGGCGAAAGATCCCGAGGCCACACCGGCAAAGCTCTGAAGGGGGTGCTGGTGGCAGTCAGTAGGAACGCTGCAGTGATGCAGGGTCAGGGTCCATTGGAGGGACGATGCAGGAAGGGGGCCGTCCTCGACATCCGTGGCCCCACCGGAGAAGTTGATTTGCTTGCCAACGAACCAGGTCTCGGATGCGGTCGGGGCTTCGATCGTGGCCACCGGCGGGTTGTTGGCGCCTCCACCCCCGCTGGCATAGCTCCAACTGCTGCCGTTGATGGTCCAGACGTTGCCGGGGGTGTCCTGCCACTGGCTGTAGTCGGGTGGGGTGGTGAGAAGCTGGGTGGTGGTGCGGAAGTCGGGGTCGGCGGCGACCGTGCCCCCGATCCCGTTGAGGATCAAGGCCTGGTAGTAGCTGCCCGACC
>JBOGEX010000059.1:0-3530 GCA_050741915.1 Acidimicrobiia bacterium | reverse complement strand
TCTACTACTTGACGGACACCAACGCCTTCGCTCCGCTGTTGGGTTGTGCCGTGGCGATTAGCCATCATCAGGGAAGGCTTCGCACCATTGGCCGGAGCGCATCGGGGCTCTCCCTGGCCGCGCTCGTCGTTTTCTCGATGTTGCCCTGGGAGTCGGCCGATCGGCGGCTGCTGTACTTGGCAGTGCCAGTCGCGCTGATCACCGTGGTAGCAATCTGGTTGGCTCTAACGACACCCGTGAAGTGGCTCGAGAATGGCCTGCTTCGTTGGTTCGGAAGGATCTCCTACGGGCTCTATCTGTGGCAAGGAATTCTGATTCCTCTCCCGTGGCATAAGCTGCCCTTCGATCCCCTGATACCGATGATTATCACCCCGATCGCTCTCGCCTCAGCTTCCTACTATCTCCTCGAAGCACCTTTGCTCACCAAATGGCGCCGATATGAGCTGCGACGCCGGCAGGCAGTAATCTCGACGGCCCCGGCTCAGAAGCCCGGTGGCCTAGAGCCAGTACCGACAGATTGAGGCAAAGCTATCCGGATCGAGTGACGCTCCGCCAACCAAGGCGCCGTCGATATGCCGCTTGGCCATGAGAGCTTTGATGTTGCCTGCGTTGACCGATCCGCCGTATAGAACGCGGACAGCCGCAGCATCGGTGCCGGCCTTCTGACCCAGCCTGTTTCGGATCAGCTCACAGACCGCCCCAGCGTCGTCGGGAGTGGCGTTGCGGCCGGTTCCGATCGCCCACACCGGCTCGTAAGCGATCACTACTTTGTCCAGTTCGTCGCCTTTCAAAGCGGCCAACCCACCATCTAATTGGGAGACGACGATCTGCTCGGTCTCTTCGGACTCGCGCTGTTCAAGCGTCTCACCGACGCAAACGATGGGGGTGAGGCCATTCCTGAGAATGGCTCTTGCCCGGCGATTGACGGTCTCGTCCGTCTCCCCAAAGTACTGCCGTCGCTCGGAATGCCCACAGATGACATGGCTCACCGCCAGCTTGGCCAGCATCGGCGCGCTCACCTCACCGGTAAAGGCGCCGGACTCCTCCCAATGGGCGTGTTGGGCACCGAGGCGGATCAGCAGGTGGTCGGCCTCGATCACTGTCTGCACTGATCGGAGAGCGGTAAATGGTGGACAGACCACTACCTCAACCCGGTCGAAGTCCTTCGGGTCGAGGCGATAGGACAGCTTCTGCACCATCTGGATCGCCTCGAGGTGGGTGGCGTTCATCTTCCAGTTGCCCACCATCAGGTTCTTGCGCCCCTCAGCCATCGGCCCACCTCGCCAGCACGGCTATTCCGGGGAGTTCCTTTCCCTCCAGGAACTCAAGGCCGGCGCCCCCGCCGGTCGAGACATGAGATACCTCGTCCTCCAGGCCAAGCAGGCCCAGGGCGGCGACGGAATCGCCGCCTCCGACAGCGGTGAAGCCCCCGCTTTGGGCCAGGGCCGTCGCCAACGCCGAGGTCCCGGCCCGAAACGGCTCCCATTCGAAGACTCCCATCGGCCCGTTCCAGAAGACCGACGATGCTCCCGCCACCGCCTCGCCAAATCGCTTGGCGGACTCGGGGCCGATGTCGAGACCGACCCATCCAGGAGGTATCGCCTTCGCCTCCACTACCTGAGTACTGGCATCGGCTGCAAACCGATCCCCGACTACGAGGTCGGCTGGCAACACCAACTTGTTGGCCTCCGGGCTTGAGAGAAGCGCCTTCATCGTCTCAATCTGATCCTCTTCCAGCAGGGAATCACCGACCTCTAGGCCCTGAGCCCGCAGTGCGGTGAAGCACATCCCTCCCCCGATCAGCATCGAGTCCACCCGGGGAAGAAGGTTCTTGATCACTCCTAGCTTGTCCGAGACCTTGGCCCCACCCAGCACCATCACGTAGGGCCGATCAGGCTCGCCCAAGAAGACACTGAGGGCTTCGATCTCCTTCACCAGCAGGGGCCCCGCCCCAGAGCGCACACGTTCGGCGACACCGACCGTCGAAGCGTGGGCCCGATGAACCGAACCAAACGCATCTTGGACGAACAGGTCGGCCAGCTTGGAGAGCTCGAACGAAAGCTGAGGATCGTTCCTCGTCTCTCCAGGTTCGAACCGGGTGTTCTCCAGCACCAGGACCTCCCCCGGAAGGAGATCGTCGACCAGCCTTTCGACGCCCGGGCCCACCACATCGGGCGCTTGGCGGGCCGGAAAGCCGCCCAGCTCAGCCAGCCTCCTAGTGACCGGTGCCATAGAAAACTCGGGCTCCCTGGACTGAGGACGACCCAAGTGAGAGCAGACGATCACCTTCGCCCGAGCCTCCCGCAAACGTTGGATCGTTTCCAAGGCCGCCTCGATTCGGAAACTGTCGGTGATCGCTCCGTCTTCGGTCGGCACGTTGAGATCAGAACGGAGCAGGACCTTCCGACCTGCCACTTCGAGGTCATCGATCGTTAGATACCGCCGCATCGGCGGCGACGTTAGTTGGCGGCAGTGGCGGCGTTTTTGGGGCGCAAAATCAGCGCCGCGAAATAGGCGACGGCAGCGAGGGCGATCAAAGCTCGATATCCCACGATCAGAGCGGCGTACTCGAGGATTCCACCGAACAAGGCCCCCAACAGGTTGGCGCCGAACGCGGCGGTGGCCGATGCGGTTTGTGCGAATCGCTGCGCAAAGATCAGGTTGGCGAGGAAAACGGGAGTGAAAGTAAGAAGGGTCGCGGTCAGCCAGCGAAGCGGAACTGCGAGGTCGAGCAGTGCCGCGGGCGGGATTGCCCACGCAATGGCCAATGAGACGAAGAGAAATCCGTAGAGGACGGTTGCTCTGGGAAGAGACACCTTCTTTGCGACTGCCACCGCACCCAGGACCGCAGCCAGAATTCCTGCGAACACGAGTGCGTTCACAACCCAGGTGGTGCCGAACCACAGCGCGAACTGCACCACGCTCTTGGTCTCCAAGAGGAGGAAGGCGGCGCCAAGTGCGAAGAGGTCTCCGTAGGGCTTGAGCCGGGAGAAGGAGCCGACGCCGACTCGCACCGTGATCAGGGAAGCCAGAGCGATGAGTGCCAACGTCACCGTGTAAAGACTGGGGATCTCACGATCTCGAACGTAGAGAAACGGAAAATCGTCCACTGACGGTGGCGGCCCCTCGACGTTTGAGCCGATCGAGCCTGGGCAGGCATCGACTGAAGTGGCGCCAGCCGCTAGGAGCGCCAATCGATGTACTCCCCCGATCGACACCACACACGGCTGGTGACCGAAAGCCTGGGCCATGGTCGCACTGAGTCGAGCTATCAGCCAATCCTCTCGGTAGAAGTTGTACATCACGAACGCTCCATTCGGAGCCAGTAAGGAGCGGGCCTGTTCAATGGCCTCGACCGTGAACAAGTAGCTCTCGAGACGCAGGCTTGACTGGCCACTCAATAGGGTCAGCGAGTCCGGCAAGGCAAAAATGATCAGGTCATAGGACCCTGGGCTTTGCTGCATGAATGCCCGCCCATCATCGATTACTGCCTCGACCCGTGGATCGGCATAGGGTCGATCGGGATGGAG
>JBOGEX010000058.1:0-75894 GCA_050741915.1 Acidimicrobiia bacterium | reverse complement strand
CTCCCAGCTCGGGCAGCTGGTAGAGACGAAAATCTCATGCTCGAGTTGCCACAGCTGCGCTCCTCCCGCGGCTCCCACCAAGCCGTAGCCCCATAGGGGCAGCACCTTGGACCAGTCCGGCCCTGCCGGAGCCCGCCCCGGCTCGAACAGGACGAAGTCGTTCGTACGAGTTTCGGGGGTGAAATAGCCGAGCGAATTACCACAGACCATCGGCCCCGGGAACGGATGAACCTCAGATCTCCACGCCACAGGGGCGGTGAGCAGCTCCGTCGCTGACACCGACGCCGTCGGTGGGATGAGCTCGATCAGGACAGACGCAGCTCGACGGTCTCCGGCGGAGAGAGTCTCGGTGGCGAAACGATCGGGGAGTCCATATCCCAAGTAGATCAGGGGTCCGAGCAGAAGCAGAATCGCAGATGAAGCGACGAGACTCATCCTGACTCGGGCACGTCCACCATGAACAATTGGCTGAATCGAGCCAGCGATCAGAAACGGCACGGCTTGTGCAAAGTACTGGTAGTAGAGGCTCGCCTGCTGATCCCAGCCTGAAAAGACGAACGACAGGAGTAGCAGCAGCCCGGGCCAAGCTTTTCGCCAGCCTCTCAGTGCTGGAACCACCAACACAGGGATCAGTACCGCGGCGAGGCTCACCAAAGTATCTGGTCGGATCGCGCGACGGAGCCAGTCGCTCGCCTCACCACCGTACCGATACCAAATGTGGTTCCCGATCCCTGGCTGACTGCGCATAATGAGGAAATAGCCGAGCCCGAGAACGACCGCCGCTCCCCCGCTCAGCATCCACGATCGTTGATGCCGGTTGAGTCCCGCCATCAGCAACACAACCCCGTACAGGATCGCTATGTCCTCGCGGAGGAACGGCATTGCGATCAAAGGCAGCCACGGTCGACCCGCTTCACCCTTCTCGAGCTCCAAGAGGATCCAGGCTCCGAACGGTAAGGCCAAGGTCACCGGATGAAAGTCGAACAAGGCTGCGTGCCACACCGCGGCGGAGCTGGCATACAGGCAAGCGGCCAGAATCGCACCCAATTGCCCACCGAGCAGATAACCGAGGCGATACAACGGAACCAGCGCGATTCCGACCGCGACCGCTTGGATCAGCACCAGAAAAACGCCGGGCCAGCTTGATGGAGTGAGGTACGCGAGAGGCACGAGGACCAGAGAGACATGGTCTGAAAAGACTCCGAACCCGAAGATGGTGTTTTTCCAGAGACCGGTTCGAATCGCAAACAGATCCTGGATGTAGAAACCGAGGTCATAGGCCCAGGCGAGGAAGTTGTTGACCCGCGTCATCGCCAGGAGCCCCAGTGCGAGCGAGAGAGCCGCCGCGCCCACCCAGATGCGCTGTAACCGAACGAGAGAATATCTAGACGGGGCGCGAGTGCTGAGAGACAGGGTCACTGCCTTATGTGGATCGGGTTAGTTCTTGCGACCCTGAAGGGAGAACCGCTCCTCCGTTCTCGCAGGGCCATGCAGACGAGAAGCGCCAGCAGCGCCAGGTTTCTCCCAACGACTCCGCCGAACCACCACATCTCGCCCCTGAGGGCGACATCAAAGGCGAGGATGATGCCCAAGCTGGCGGCATTGATCACAAACGCCGCCCGCAACCAGGTCGCACGTGCCGCTAAGAACGGTGCCAGCCAGGCGAGGTACTGAGTGGAAAAGAGCGGGCTAGCAAGAACGACTGCTCCCACGAGCAACCCGAAACTTGTCCAAGCGTCCAGCCAGGAGAACGGTCGACGGAGTCCAGTCAATACCAAAGCGGCAATCACCAGGCCGGGGAAGGCGTTGGCCACTGTTACCCAGGGAGCCGCCTCGATATAGAGGGCCGATGTCTGGTGAAGGCCGAGCGGCCGCCCTTGCAGACCGCGGACAACGGCAAGTAGCGAACCGCCAAGGGTCTCGGAGTGAATTCCGACCGGGCGCTGGATGCGAGTAACGGCCTCCGTGCGAAGGAGACCGAGCATGGCCATCCCGAGGGCAGCTATGAGCATCGCTCGAAGTCGCCGGCCACGCCACCAGTCGATAAACGACCACGTGGCCGGCCAGAACTTGCTCAGGGCACCGAGAGCGGCGACGAGCGAGTCTGCTTTGGAGCGCCTAACTCCCAATGCGAAAGCAATTACCGTGAGTAACACCGGCCAAGAGTCGTTGCGAAATAGGAGGAAGGGGAGCAACGGCAGGACAGCGAGAGCCCAACGCCAGGCGAGTCCGGCCCCCAAGGTACTCTCTAACCTTCTAAGTACCGCTCCGGTTGCAAGCAGGCAAATTGTGGACACGGCCGCCAGCGCCAGGACGTATGACTGGAGGCTGGAGCTCCCGCCCAACAGCCAGGCCGCCGCCATCGGCACAATGGCACCCGGAAGGTGCTCGAAGTCGAATTCGACATAAGGGATCTTGCCCGAGAACAACTCTGCCATCCGCAGCCGGTAAGGCTCAGCGTCCCCCGGCAGAATCGAGGAGGGAAGGGCGGCGGCAATCAACACTGCGGCCACGGAACCCAAGACCAACACCATCGGGAGACGAAGCTGGCGAACCGTCACCGAGTAAGAGCCTCAAAGAAAGGATCGAGTTCAAGCTCTTTCTGACCGCTGTTATCGATCACGATGTCGGCCGCCTCCAACCAGTCGGACCTTGGAGGCTGAGCGGTGATCCTCTGCATGGCATTGTCTCTCGACAATCCTCGCTCCATAAGGCGACGAAGTCTGACAACGAACGGGGCATCAACCACCAGCTTCATCCCCCAAGCCGGGTCGATCGCTTTCAGGACTGAGACCTCCACGAGTCGGAGACCGGAAGTAGTTGTGAGCCATTTATCGATGCTGGCCCGGATTGGGGGGTGCGTAATTGCCTCGAGGCGAATCAAGGCGTCCGCATCGGAAAAGACAGTATCCGCGAGAAGGGCGCGGTCGATGACGCCTTGGTCCACCGCATGAGGCCACCTGCGAGCGACCTCAGTCACGACCTCCTTACGCTGGAGCACCTCGTGCCCGATGGCGTCGGCATCGATGTATGCCCATTCCGCCCTGACAAACCATTGGGCCACAAAGGACTTCCCGCTGCCAATCGCACCGGTAACGACAAGAGTCCGATCGGTTCTCATCTCAGGCGAAATTAGTGTGGTGGCGCGATGCTCCCTGGGGTTTGGAATCAGAGGACCCGGCTGATCTTGGTTTGGGCTCAATGGATCGCCTTAGCCCTGGCGATTTTCGCTTCTTTCGCCGCCGAGCAAGGTGTTACTCCTCTGGTGCTAGGCGCTGCCGGTATGGGGGGTACCTTCGTGCTTGGTTCCACTATGACGCCACTCGCTTGGCTGAAAAAGCCTCTGGTTCTCGACGGGGCAGTTATGTCCGGAGTCATATTGACCATGATCGCCGTAACTTTGACCGGGTCTGCCAACAGCCCGTATCTCCTACTGGCAATCACGCCGACCCTTTGGGCAGGTTTTTTTGGTGGTGTCCGTACCGCCTTTTCGGCTGCCCTCCTCGCATCCGGGTTGTTACTGCTGGTCGAACTAAGCGACGAAACGGTCGACGTTCCTGGGGTCCTGCTTGTGGCAGGAATTCAGTTGTTGATTGCCATCACCATTAGCCAGGTCCGCCGGCTCCTGGGTGAGATTCAAACCCGTAACACTCAGATGGAAGATCAGCAGCAGGTCGCAGCGCGTCGAATCAGGGAATTGGAGAACGCTCATGATCTGTTGGGTCGCCTTGCCGAAGTCACGGCGGGACAAGATGTCAATCCAATGTCGTTGGCTACCGCAGCTTTAGACGATTTGGTCGATCTACACCCAGGCATGGCAGCCGCGGCAGCGATCGATTCAACGCGAGGCCCCGTCCTCGTTGCGCGCGCTGGAATCGAGCCTCCCAATCCAACCCGCAACACACTTCCTCTGATCGCTGGAGGGAGAGAGACAGGTTGGGTGATGATTGCGACCCCACATCCCGTGAGCAAGGGCGAGCTCGGAACAATTTCCGAGACGCTAACGCCGCTTGCCCTGGCTTTCTCGAACATTCTGATGCTGCAGTCGATTGCGGCCCGAGCAATTAACGAAGAGCGAGTCAGAATCGCCCGGGATCTTCATGACGATCTGGGGCCATCACTTGCCTCGCTCGGTCTTGCCCTTGATATGACTCTGATCAATCATCCCCTCGAGGGACCCGTTGCCGATCAGATCACCCATCTGAGGCGTTCGGTGTCGTATTTAGTTGACGACATTCGGAAAACGGTTGCGGACCTTCGCGCCGAACCCGAGCCCAGTCTCGTCAACCTTCTCAAGGAAATCGCGGCCGAAGTTGGCGACCGGCCGGGAATCTCGATCGAGCTTGACGAGCGACGTCCGCCTCGCCCGTCGGTTGCTCATGAACTGGCTGCGATAGCCAACGAAGCGATTAGAAACGCAGTCAACCACTCTGGTGCAAGTCGGATCACGGTCTCAGGAATGGTGGACTTCGACAGAGGATGGGCTTCGATTCACGACAATGGCGTTGGTTTCGATCCTGGGAGCGTTAGGGACGGCCACTATGGTCTCCTCGGCATGAAGGAACGCGCCCGCAAGATCGGCGGCGGCTTGAAAATCCGCAGCGATGGCGATGGGACTGACGTGTCCGTCGAATGGGGGCCTCGTTGATTCGCTTGATGATCGCCGACGATCACCAGCTTTTTGCCGACGGATTGGGTGAGGCTCTTTCCGTCCTTCCCGACATGCGAGTGGTGGGCATCGTCGCCAGCGGACAGGATCTTGTGGAGAAACTCAAGTCACAGCCCGCCGACGTAATACTGGTCGACCTAGAGATGCCGGGCTTGGACGGACTTGGCGCCCTATCGCGCCTGCCAGCGACTCAGCGGGCGATTGTCGTGACGATGCACGATTCGGAAGCCACCCGCGCCGCTGCCCAGCGAATCGGTGCCAAGGGATTGCTTTCTAAGGGGACACCACTGACAGATTTGGCAACCGGGATCAGGGCCGTAAATGCCGGCGAGAGCTTGTTCGGCATCTCTAACGAGCAGCTTCGGTCATACGCGCAACCGAAGCTCGATCCTGGGGCGGCCGCTCTGACAGAACGAGAAAGGGAGATTCTGCAATTGTTAGCCAAGGGTGTCTCGTCCACTGAGGACCTCGCCGATCGACTTTTTATCTCCCAGAAAACGGTCAAAAACCATTTGGCTTCGATCTTTCAAAAATTGTCAGTCGCCGATCGCACCCAGGCGGCCATCGAGGCGATCCGGCTCGGGATTGCCAAACCAAAATAGGCCGATCCGATTAGGTCGCCAGCCTCATAGGGTGGATCGTGACGAGGTCTTATTGTCAGGTGCCGCAAGTCCAGGTAACTACTCTTAGAAAGGAAAGAGCATGCTTGATCTGTGGACCAAGCTCACTTCGTGGGCGAAGAGCGAAAAAGGCGCCAGCATGGTGGAGTACGCACTACTCGTAGTGCTGATTGCCATCATCGCTCTCGTCGCCATCTCGTTGGCCGGTCAGAACGTCTCGAGCGCGTTCTCGACGATCGCTACTTCGCTGGCTGCTGCCAACTAAGCAACCCTCGATCAGTAAAGAGCCCGATCTGTGATCGGGCTCTTTACTCTTCTCTGAGAGGCTTCCTGGCCAGAAGATACGACGCGTCGAGCGTATAGGTCTGACGACTCATCAACCTCCCGGTCACTCACCCCGAAACATTCCAGAAGCACTTCTTTCGCGAAAGGAGTAAAAGTGCTCGCATTGTGGAACAAACTATCGACCTGGGCCAAGAGTGACCGAGGCGCCAGCATGGTGGAGTATGCACTGCTCGTAGTGCTGATTGCCATCATCGCTCTCGTCGCCGTCTCGTTGGCCGGTCAGAACGTCTCTAGTGCGTTCTCGACGATCGCTACTTCGCTGGCTGCCACCAACTAAGCAAGATCGGTCGACGCCAAAGGAGGGGCCACACCGGCCCCTCCTTTTGCTATGTGGCGGGGGCCCAGGCTGATCGAAAGGATGCATTTCGAGTCGTTGGGTCCCCAGGCCTATCAGCTACTGGCCGGCGTTAGACGATTGACACTAACAATCCAGTCAGGGAGTTAAAGGTGAAACATCGAGCCGAAAACATCGACGAGTTTGAGACGGCAGGCCCATTCGATACGGATCGGATAGCCGTAGCCTTGACACCCAAGGACCACGGAAAACATCAGGAGCCAACTCGAATGCCATCGCGCTACAAGCGTTTCATTGCCTCTCGGATCGCAGACCGGGGCGCGAGCATGGTGGAGTATGCACTCCTGATCGTTCTGATCGCCTTAATCGCATTCGTGGCCGTTCGGGTGGCAGGGGAGAACGTCTCTACCGCCTTCTCTTCAGTCGCCGACGGGTTCAGTACGAACTAGTGGCGCCCGCCTCTTAGGCGACATCGGGCTCGCTAAGGATGACGAATTTCTCATCGCGAAATCGTTCTTGCCAACCACTTACGGCGAGGATCTGGGCGAGAGGGTCCTCGACCTTGAGTAGTGCCTGTCGAATCTGGTAGCGATCGAACACCTCCCGCCACTCTGCGTTTCCCGCCCTTGCTCTGACGAAATCGACAAAGGCGTCCCCGTACAATTCGGCGCGGTCATCGACATAGACTTGGCGCTCGGGCCACTCGGCATAAATCAGGTACCCCCCAACAGCGTCGTCATGGAAGGCCCTCCCCGGCGCTAGGTGGGTGATCGCCTCAACGGCAAAGAGCTCCCGGTCGAGGCCTCCGGCCAGAGGAACCAGCACGGGGATGACCAATACGGCGCAAAGCAGGACTGCGTTCAGGCGCGTCTCGACGTTAGTGGCTTTCGAGGGCATGCCTTTCGAGCTCATGCGCACCAGGCTTTGGAGGAAGAAGGGTGCAAGCACCAGCGAAGCCAGCGGTACCGCTCGATTGGCAGTGAACGCGAACAAGAGAAAGGGTCCGACCACCCAGAGATCGCGGGGCTCAATTCGCCCTTTCATTGCGCCAACGAGGAGGGCCAAGATTCCCAAGCCGAACGGCAAGTGTTCGACACTGGTGAAGTCGGGCGGCAGCCACTCGACGATGAGATCCAGGGCTTCACCGCTACGGGCGAATGTAAAGATCGTCTCCCACACGCCCCAACCGTGAGCAGTCAAAAGGGTTACCAGCCCCGCGCCGGCGGTGTCCCAGACCCTGGCCCGGTCTCGCCGACGGAGACCGTCCAGCACGAGATAGCCGAGCCCAACCACGAAGCCGCCGTGCACTGAAGCCCAGATCCACATGAGCGGCACGAGCGCCCAGCGCAGCTTTTCCCGATCGGCGGCGAGCAGGAACAGACCGAGCAGACTCAGCGAGAGAAGGACTGGTCGGGGCGTGAAATAGCCGATCGTCAACCACAAGATCCATACCGTCCCCCAAGCCGCGAGCAAAGGCGTTCCGACGGACCCGGAGGCCCGGACCGCAATGGTTGCCACTAGCAGCACTGCTCCAACGAGTACCAGCGGTGCCACCAAATCGAGGCCCCAGAGCCGATCACCCCAGCCGTAAAGCAAATCAGCCAGCCACGATTGGGTCCTCCACGGTTGCCCGCCGGCGGTAAATGAGAAGGGGTCCGTGGTCAAAACCGAGGTTTGATCGATCTGTACGGTGCCGGCCCTTACGTGCCACAGGTAGGAGTTATCCCGGACCGGAAGTCTGGCGGCAACAATTGCGGCTGCAAACGGGACGGCCAGTCCAACGTGACCTACCTGGAGCGGTCTACGGAAACGGTGGCCGTCGGCCGGCCAGGCCGTCACCCGTTGATGCCGGAGAACGCCCGACCGATCTGGATCGCAGCCGGGCCGAGCAGCACGATAAAAAGCGAGGGGAAGATGCAGAAGACCAGCGGGAAGACGATCTTCACCGGAGCTGCAAAAGCCTTCTCCTGCGCCCGCTGCCGTCTCTTTACGCGCATTTCATCGGCTTGCACTCGCAAGACGCGGGCAATCGAGACGCCGAAGGCCTCCGCCTGCATCATTGCCAAAAGGAACGATCGGAGCTCGTCGAGGTCGGTCCGCTCGGTGAGATGGCGCATAGCTTCCCGGCGGGCGATGCCCACCCGTGTCTCCTGCAGCATCCGGAAGAATTCTTCGGAAAGAGGACCGGGCACGGTTTGCACGACTCGAGCCAGGGCGGAGTCAAATCCCAAACCTGCTTCGACGCTGATCACCATCATGTCGAGAACGTCAGGCAAGGCTTTTTGCATCGACTTGCGACGATCGTCGATCTTGCGGGCAAGCCAAGCGTCAGGACCAAAGAAACCAAGCAAGACGGGGAAACCAAGAAGAGCTGCGGTCGTGAGAAATGATGTGCCGAAGCGTCGCGCAAAAAAGGCGAGCACGATGCCGACAAGCGTCGTCAGGACCTTGATTACGACGAACGAAGGAGCATCGAGGTTGCCCGGACTTCCGGCAAGAACCAGCTTCCGCTGAACGTTATTCAGGTATCCAATTGGAGTGAAACGATTGAGGGCTTTCCCAAGACCAATGACGACGGGGGCAATCGCTCTCTCCGATAGGGGCTTCGCCAGGGTTGTCTCCCGCAGAGCATCCTTTCCATAGACTCCCAATCGGTCGATAGTGGCTCTTTGGGCTCTGGCAACGCCGTTCCCGATCCACATGAACAGGGCAATCGCAGCCACAAAGACTGCCACGACGGGAAATAACAATCCAGCTTCCAAGTTCACACCTCGATGTTGACGATACGACGAAGCCACAAGATTCCGGCGGCCATGAGGACGAGGCCTACACCAACCGCGATGTAACCGAACGTCGTTGTGAACAACGTTCCGATGTACTCGGGATTGGAGGTAAAGAGGAAGAGTGCCATGGCGAAAGGCAGAAGGCCAAGGACAATCGCAGAGATCCGTCCCTCGGCCGTAAGCGCCCTGATCTCACCCTTGAGGCGATTCCGCTGGCGCATCGTTTCGGCGACCGTCTGCAGAACCTCGGCTAAGTTTCCACCGACTTCGCGCTGGATCTCGATCGCCATCACTGCCCACTCAAAGTCCTGGGACTGAGTTCGGTTTGTAATGCCTTGGAGAGCGCCCACCACAGGTCGACCAAGTCGAGCTTCGGCAATGGCCCGGCCGAATTCACGGGCAGTTGGGTTCGGAGCCTCGGTAGCAACGGCTTCAACCGCCTGGAGCAGGGAGTAGCCAGCTCTAAGTGAGGTACTAATGAGAGTGAGGGTGTCGGGCAGCTGATTTTCAAAACGCCGCTTCTCTCGCGAACCGAGAAAATTGAGAACCCCAACCACCAGGAGCACGGCCCCAGCGAAGGCAACGAAGCCGGTGATCGGGTTGCGCGCATAAAGACCCACCATGATGCCGACGACGACACTCAGGCCAAAGGCGCCGGCGACAGCCTCTCCCGCCGACAATGGGATGTTGGCCTGTTCAAGAGCGCTGTTGACTCCGGACAGGAGGCCTCGCCGGCGAACCTCTTCCTCCGCCCGCTGGCTAAATAGCCTCAGCAGCGGTATCCGGTCGAACACGGACCTCTTCTCATCGACACCTCGCTTGCCGTAGGCCTCGAGGCGCCGTTTGAAGGCGCTGCCGGAGTCGTCGTTGCTGCGCCCGAAGAGGATGAAAATAAAGAGACCGATGGCGACGCCCATGCCCAACGCCGAGAGGCCCACTAGAGCGGCGGGAGACGCTGGAAGGCTTGATCGAATGGTGAAGGGCTCGGCGGCAGCAAATGTCGCGGTTGTCGCCGGAGGTGCGGTTGTGACGACCACATAGCCGGGCACCGATTCGGTGCGGAGGGCGCCCAGGTCTCCATAGTTGACCGCGAACTCAACCGCTCCGGCGGCGGTAACCGGGCTTCGGAAACGAACCACGAGCAGGTTGTTGATCTCTCTCTGGATCTGGCTGTAAAGGTTGGAAAGTTGGGCGGGATCGGTAGTGGAGAGGAAGAGGCCATTGCCGGCGGTCGCCACCTGCTGTACGGCATCAGGGACAAACTCAGGAGACTCGAGCGCAACGCCAAAGATCCGTACCGGATTGGCGGGGTTGTTGATGGCGGCAAGAACATCGTCGGTGGTGGCCGCGCTTACGGTGTCGGCTCCATCGGAAAGGACGATGATGTTGCGGCGCAGGGTCGTAGCTTGCGACTGCTCGAATAGGTTCAGAGCCTGGATGACGCCGTCGTTGAACGCGGTTTCTCCCGCTGCCTCCAGAGCCTCGATACGAGACACCAATGCTTCTCCATCGCTGGTGAAGCCGGCCACGGTCTGCACGGTGTCGGCAAACGTCACCAGCGCGATGAAGTCGCCCGGTCGCTTTTGGTTGACGAAGTTGATGGCGGCGGACTTGGCCGCTTCCATCGGTTCGCCCTCCATCGAGCCAGAGGTATCGATGACCAAGACGATTCCCACCGGTTCGAGCGACTGGGCGAGGGGCTCAACGGTGAGGTCGGACACCTGCTGTCCGTTAGTCGTTACTTGCAGCTGGCTCGGGTCGAGGGTGCCGTCGAGGTTGCGGAATTCGACCACCAGTGTGGTCTGGCCGTCGTCTTCGTAACGATCGAGGATTACCTGGGGCACCTCGATCGTCGACGTGTTCTGGGCCAAAGCCAGCGCCGGAATTAAGCCTATCGATAAGGCCAGGACCAGGAGAAGAACTCGCTTCACCGCGGGGCGTATTCGCTGGCTCGGCGAGCGAACGGCTCGGGGTCGAAGAGGTCGGCCGGAAGCCGTATGCCCATGTCCTGGAGGTGCTCGGAAAAAGTGGGCCGGATTCCGGTGGCCTTGAGCCTCCCCAGGAACTTGCCCGAGCCTTCGTCGATGCCGGCGCCGAAGTCGAAGAGAAAGAGATCCTGAAGGGTGATGATGTCACCTTCCATACCCTCGACCTCGGTGACATGGGTGATCCGTCTGGTGCCGTCCTTCAGACGGCTGACATGGACGATCAGATCGACCGCGGAGGCAACCTGCTCACGAATCGCTCGTACCGGCAGGTCAAATCCGGCCATCAACACCATGGTCTCGATACGAGAGAGGGTGTCACGAGGGGCATTGGAGTGGATGGTGGTCAGCGAGCCGTCGTGACCGGTGTTCATGGCCTGGAGCATGTCGAGCGCCTCGCCGCCACGGCACTCACCGACCACGATGCGGTCGGGGCGCATGCGCAAGCAGTTGCGAACCAGGTCGCGAATGGTCACTTGGCCGCGTCCTTCGATGTTGGACGGTCGGGCCTCGAGGGTGAGGACGTGGTCCTGGTGAAGTTGGAGCTCGGCAGCATCCTCAACGGTAACGATGCGCTCGTCCTCGGGAAGGTAGCTCGAGAGCACGTTGAGGGTGGTGGTCTTCCCCGAGCCGGTGCCTCCAGAGACGATGATGTTGAGACGGCCCCGCACGCAGGCCCGAAGGAAGTCGGCCACGCGCTGGGAGAACGTTCCGAAACGAACCAGGTCGGCCTCGGTGAAGGGGTCGACCGAGAACTTACGGATGGTGAGGAAAGGCCCGCCGATCGCCAGCGGGTGAATCACCGCGTTGACTCGCGAACCGTCAGGAAGACGGGCGTCGACCATCGGCGTGGCCTCATCGACCCGCCGTCCCACCTGGCCGACGATCTTGTCGATGATCCGGCGCAGGTGGACGTCGTCGACGAAGCGAACGTCGGTGCGGCTGATTTTGCCGCGCTGCTCGCAGAAGACATCGAACGGTCCGTTGACCATTACTTCAGTGATTTCGGGATCGTTCAGCAGCGGATCTATCGGCCCGTAACCCAGCACGTCGGAGGCGATCTCATTGAGAAGTTGACGACGATCGCTCATCGTCAACGGAACGCCTTGTTCCTGGTCGATGGCCCACTCCAACATCTCCATGACGCGGAGCCGCAACTCGGCGTCGGACATCTGGCGGTCATAAAGAGTCGGGCCGAGCTCTTCCACGACCTTGAAATGCAGGCGACCGCGAAGTTCGGTCAATGCATCGTTGCGCGTTGTTGTGACTGAGGAGAGCTCGTTCCGCCGAGCGGCTGCTACTCGATCTGCCAACGTAGACATCGGTTGATTACCCCTTTCGGGCCGCTAGAGGCCCTTTCGAGCCATTCGAGGATTCAATCACTTTCGGCGTCGGAAGCCCTTTGCTGAAGACGGTTCCGGGACTGGGCCGACGATCAACTCGGCCACCGACTCGAAACCTTTGGCCACCCTCGACTTGGGAGCCGACTCCACCACCGGACGGCCTTCATTCATCGACGCCGCCACCGCCCCATCGGAGGGAATAGCAGCGGCGATCGACATCTTCAAGGCCCCTTCGATTTCTTTGTCGTCGAGACGGGCCTTGGCATTGGAGCGATTGAGAACGAGCTTCACTTTGCTGGTCGGGAATTTGAGCAGACGCAACGTTTCTAACGCCAGTTTGGCATTCTTTACTGAGGGCAGGTCCATGTCGACCACCTGCAGGATGACGTCAGCCCGCTCGAGCAACGAGAGCAAGAGCTCGTCGAGCATGGAGGCCGTGTCGACCACCACGTAGTCGTAGTTCTCCTTGAGGAGGCTGACCACCGTCATCAGGCTCTCGGTGGAGATATCGTCGGCGAAAGCTGGCTCGAGTGGCGCCGCCATGACTTTCAATCCGCTCGGGTGCTCGGTCAGGAGCGATTCGAGCAGCTGCGCATCGAGGTGATGCATCTCATGGGCTGCGTTGACCAGGGTGAAGCGTGGCTCCAGTTGGAGGACCAGGCAGACGTCGCCGAACTGGAGATCGCCGTCAACCATCGCCACGCGCTTTCCCTCGAAGCGAGTGAGAAGAAGAGCGAGGTTGGTGGCGACCACCGTCTTCCCGGAACCACCCTTGGCCGACATGACCACGATCAGCTGGCCCTCTTCCCGCGGCTCGTGGAGAGCCGGAGGGATTGACGCGGTCCGCCGCTTGAGAACGTCGTTGGCGAACTGAGTAATGGCGTCTTCGACCTTCTCCTCAGTGAGGGGAGCCTCGATCACTTCGGAAACACCTGCACGCATCGCCGAACGCAGCAAAGCCGAGGTGACCTGATCGGCGACGGCAATTAGAAGGAGAGATGGGTCCTCGTTGCGGAGGACGCGTACCGAGTCGATCGCCGATTCGTTGGCGAAGGAGGGGCCGAGGAGGACCATTCGCAGCGCCCCGCCCTCGATGGCAGTGAGAGCCTCGCTGATCGAGCGGGCAGTCGGCAGCCGGCCTTCGAAGAGCTGCTTCGCCTCATCGATGAAGCTGGCATCTTCGTCGACTACCAACAGGTTGTTTTCGGAGATCGACACGGGAATTTCCTAAGGGTCTTGTCGGCGAATCTCTCTCAGTTGCCGAAGATGTCGCTAACAATATCGCCGCCGAACAGGCTCTCGATGGTGACACCCTGAGTCTCCACTTCGACGAAGTCGGAGGGAACGAGGGTCATCCATACTGAACCGTTCTCGAACGAGAAAGCGATTCTCTCCGCCTGCTCAGGCGTCACTTCCAGGGTGAAGACTGTTTGGGGCACCTGCTCGGCCGCTTGATCGCCAGTCACCGGGTTGCCTTCGGCGTCCACGGCGGGGTTAACCACAGGGGCGCTTTCGCCTTCTTCTGGTCGCACATCCTGGGCGACGGCCAGCACCGGCAGCCCCTGGAGGACGAAGCGGGTGTAGGTCACCGTCTCGGTCTGCTCATCGGCGGCAGTTCCGTCGGCGGCCGTCGTCTCGGTGGGGATTCCGAAGATGGGTGAATCCACCGGGATCTGGTTGAACTCGATATCGAGAGTGATGATCAAGTTGACCATGTCGCCGGGGCGGACGAACCCGTTCACCCCCCGTACCGCGTCAGTTGAGATGGTCAAGGCCTGCTTGCCGGATGGGATCAGTTCGGAGAGCGGCTTTAGGTCCACCGTAAGCTGTGCCCACTGGCTCGTGGTAATGATCTCGTTCTGATCGATCGGTCCTACCGCCAGCCGGCCGCCAAGCACGGCTTGGAGCTGTTCCTCGCTCGTCACCGCTCCCAGCGGTAGGTCCTCGGTGTTCTCTTGTCCCTCGGTGATGACGCCCTGCTGAAGAATCTGAGAGCCCTGGGCCCCCTCGGGGATCACCGAACCGGCTCGGAACACAGTGACCTTCTCGCGATCGGCCTCGACCTCAGACTGTATGCCGCTGAGGAATTGGAACACGGCGAAGGCGGCAACACCGGCCAAGACCAGGGCCACCAACAACACCAACGCTCTCCTACCCATCCAGGACTCCTTGTCGAAATGCTTTGGACTCTCTCAGAGAATTCCTCCAATTGACCCGCAGCTCGTAGCTAGTTCTCGGTTGTTATTCGACTCGGCGCAAGCCCGTCTTGAGCCTTCTTCATTAGGGAACGCTCGGAATGTTCGGACTGCGCGGGGTGCCGGCGTGGCCTGCTGGCTTCGGCCGTAAAACAAGTCAGGCGTAAGGGTCGCAGACAGGACTAGTACGGTCAAGGACCGGACGACCTAACGTCGACCGATTCCGCGCTCTTTCAGCTCCTGCAGGATCGCCTCGAGGGAGGCGTCGACCGCAATGGGCTCCGGCTCGGCGGCCGCCCCCGGACCGAACTCCCGCTCGAACTCACGCTTGGGAGTGCGCTTGGCCGGGCCCGGCTGTTGCGCCGTGCTGCGCTCCTGCCATTCGGGCAGAGCCTGCTTGATCGAGAGGCTGATCCGCCGGCGCTCGTCTTCCTTCTCGGTGATTTTCACCCGCACGGGTTGATTGATCGAGAGCTCGAGCTCGGGCGACTCCACCCGATGGATAGCGATCTCGGAAACGTGGACCAGGCCTTCGACCCCATCGGCCACGGAGACGAAGGCTCCGAAAGGTACGGTCTTGGTCACGACTCCGTCGACCACATCGCCGACATTGGCTTCCCGGGAGAAAACCTCCCACGGATCCTCGAGGGTCTGGCGGATCGAGAGGGAGATGCGCTCCCGCTCCCGATCGACCTCGAGCACCTTAACGCTGACCTTGTCGCCGACTTTCACCATCTCTGAAGGATGAGAGATGTGTTGCCATGACATTTCCGAGACATGGACCAAGCCGTCCATTCCCCCCAGGTCGACGAAGGCTCCGAAGTTGACGACCGAAGAAACCACCCCGGGGCGGTTCTCCCCTACCTGCAGATCGTCGAGGAAGGCGGCCCGCTGCTCGGCTTGCTCTTCTTCCAGGTAGGCCCGCCGGGAGAGGACGACGTTGTTGCGATTGCGGTCGAGCTCGATGACCTTGGCCTCGATCTCGGTGCCGATGAAAGGATCGAGGTCGCGCACCCGGCGCATGTCGACAAGGGAGGCGGGCAAAAAGCCCCGTAGACCGATGTCGACGATGAGGCCACCCTTGACGACTTCGATGACCGTCCCTTTGACGGTTCCTCCGGCCTCGGTGGTCTCCTGGACTCGACCCCAGGCCCGCTCGTACTGGGCACGCTTCTTCGAGAGGATGAGTCGCCCCTCGTCGTCCTCCTTGTTGAGGACCAGGGCCTCGACCTTGTCTCCCACCGAGACGATGGTCGAGGGGTCGATGTTGGCCCGGATGGAAAGCTCTTCGGTGGGGATCAGGCCCTCGGACTTGTAACCCACATCGACCATGGCGCCGTCGGCGTCCACTGAGACCACTCTGCCTTCGACGATGTCGCCTTCCCGAAACCCGACCACGGTTTGATTGATGGCGGTCTCAAAATCGTCCATCTCGGTAGGCGCTTCCACGCTCGGAGCCTGCTCGTTCGGAGTCGCTTTCGGCTCGGGTGGCTCCGATGAGGGCTCGCCGGTGGCGGCGGTCTCGGAAGCTTCGGTGGTTGGCTCGGTCACCGGTTCGGGGGCGGTGCCGTTGGTCTCGGGCGCCGGCGTGGACGGCGCGGCTTCGGTGTCTGTGGACATGAGTGGGTTTGTTTCCTCCAAAGGGGATTTAGTTCCGATGGACCGAGCAAGAGCTCATCTGCCAACGGAGCTTTTTTGACTTTACCAGGCCAGGAGGCGAACGCTCAAGAGTCACAACCGAAAAGGAATCCGGTGGTGGGTCAATTTGGCTGGTCAGAGTCCAGTGTCCTCGCTCGAACCAACCATCGAAGGTTGCCCCTGCGCACGATAAATGTCTTAGCTCCAGCCGAATCGCCCCAAGCCACCCCTTCTCACCACTTAATTCGGTCATTGACGAACGCTTGCTGGCAAATTCGGTTGCGGGCGCCCGGTACTCGGTCGCCAGCGACCGGATTAGCCAGAAGGCGGGCGTGGGCGACCGAATTTAGATTTTGGCGGGTGAGTCTTGTATCGGGACCTTGTTCAATGGCGTTTGACCTCGGCCAAGTTCTTGCCAGTGGAGATGTCGACGACCAAGGGAACTGCGAGGCCGACCACACCCTCCATGACTTCTTTTGTCAGTGCAATGGCTTGTTCGAGCTCATGGGGTGGCGATTCGAGGATGAGCTCGTCGTGGATCTGGAGCAGGAGGGTGGTCTCCAGGCCCTTTTCGGTGAGGGCAGCGTCGAGGTCGATCATCGCCCGTTTGATGATGTCGGCGGCGGTCCCCTGAACCGGGGCGTTGAGTGCCATTCGCTCCCCCATTTGGCGGATGCGGAAGTTGTCGCTCTTCAGCTCCGGGAGGTAGCGCCGGCGACCAAACAAGGTGGTGGTGTAACCCTGGTTGCGAGCCTGGGTGACGACTCCGTCCATAAACGCCTTGACGTCGGGGAACTGGGCGAAGTACTCGTCGATATGATGCCGCGCCTCGTCGCGAGTGATCCCCAATCGATCCGCCAAGCCAAACGCTTCCATGCCATACAGCAACCCGAAATTGATCGTTTTTGCCCGCCTCCGCATCTCGGTGCTGACCTGATGGGCGGGAACGGAGAAGACCCGCGCCGCGGTGGCGGTGTGGATGTCGGTCGCCGAGCCGAAGGCCTCGAGGAGGCCCGGGTCCCTGCTCAAGTGCGCCAGCACCCGGAGCTCGATCTGGCTGTAGTCGGCGACGAGGAAGGTCCATCCCGGCCGGGGGATGAATGCCCGGCGAACGGTCTTTCCGGTCTCCGAGCGGACCGGGAGATTCTGCAGGTTGGGCGTGTCGGAGGAGAGCCGTCCGGTGGTGGCGGCCATCTGGTTGAAACGGGTGTGGATTCGTCCCTCGGACGTGATCAGAGGCAGGTAACCGTCGACATAAGTCGAGCGGAGCTTCTCCAATTCTCGATATGCCAGGAGGTGGCCGACCATCGGATGGCTTTCGGCCAGTTTTTCGAGAACCGAGGCATCGGTGGAGGGAGCGCCGGTTGAGGTCTTTTTCAACACCGGAAGCTGGAGACGTTCGTAGAGGATTTCTCGGAGCTTGTTGGTGGAGTTGATGTTGAACACCTCCCCTGCCTCCTGATGCACCTTCCGTTCCAGTTCGGAGAGCCGGGTTCGCAGATCGAGGCCCATGTCTTCGAGATACGCTCGATCGATTCCGATCCCGGCATGCTCCATCCGTGCCAGGACCGGGACGAGGGGTAGCTCGAAACGGCGATAGAGGTCGAGTTCATCGCGAGCGGATAGTTCGGCTTGAAGGACTTCTTTGAGGCGAGCCACAGCTTCCACCCGGCGACCGGCCCTGTCTAGGTCGGGGCCGCCGACAAGATCGAGGGTGCCTTGGGCTTTGCGAATGGCGGCCTGATCGACTGATTCGAGCTCGAGCTTGAGATAACGCGCAGCCACTGCCTCGAGGTCATAGTCGCGGGCGGCCGGGTTGAGGAGGTAGGAGGCAAGGGCGCTATCGAAGTCAAGGCCATTCACCTCGAATCCGGCTCTCAACAACGAGCGGATCATCGTCTTCCCGTCGTGGGTGGCCTTCGCCTGCTCGGGGCTGGCCAAGGCCGGGCGCAGGGGTTCAAGGCCGTCAAGAGGAATGGCCGCCGCTTCTCCATCGTCGAGGAAGATCGCCACTCCCCACGGTTCGGGTCCGATCAGGTCGATGACCAGTGGCCGGGTGGAATCGGCGAGGCCGGCAACTTCGTCGGCGCGGGTGATCTGGCGGGTCTCGGTGGCGAGCACGGCGCCGGCGGGCCCGACACCCGCCGCTGGTTGGACATCGAGCAGATCCTCCCAAAGACTGTAGAACTCCAGGCTCTCGAATAGCTCTTTGGCGGCGTCGCGGTCCCATGCTCCCCGCCTCACCTCCTCGAGGTCGATGTCGATCGCGAGATCGCGCACCAATCGCATGAGACGTCGGTTGAGAAAGACCTGCTCTCGATGTTGGGCCAGGTTCTGTCGAAGCCGCGGCGGCTGCTGGTCGAGATGGGCGTAGATGCCCTCGAGGCTTCCGTGCTCGGCAACGAGCTTGGTGGCGGTTTTCTCCCCGACGCCGGGGACGCCGGGAAGGTTGTCGGAGCTGTCACCCCGCAGAGCGGCGTATTCAACGTACTGATCAGGCCGGATCCCGTAGCGATCGGCGACATATCCAGCGTCGGCCACCACGACATCGGTGATGCCGCGGCGGGTGTAGAGCACCTTGAGGTGGTCATCGATCAACTGGAAGGCGTCGCGGTCACCGGTGACCAAGAGCACATCCCAGCCGGCTTTGGCCGCATGCTCGGAGATCGAGGCGATGAGATCGTCGGCTTCATAACCCTCAAGGCGAAGCTGGGGAATCTCGAGCACGTCGAGCACCGCCCCGATCAACGGCAGCTGGGATTTGAAGCCGTCGGGCGCTGCCTCGCGTTGGGCCTTGTAGGCGGGGTACTCGCCCGATCGGAAAGTCTGTCGGGAGACGTCCCAAGCGACTACGACCGAGTCAGGGCTGTGATCTCCCAACAGCTTGATGAGCATGCGAGTAAAGCCGTAGGCGGCGTTAGTGATCTGCCCGGATCTGGTGGCGAGATCGGGGGGCAGGGCGAAGAAGGCCCGGTAGGCGATGGAGTTTCCGTCGAGGAGTGCGAGGGTGGGCATCCTCTCCTACCTAACGGGGATCAAGTCTTCAGCTGGGAAGTGAGTTTGGCCCTGACCTCGAGCAGTCGCTTTTGTCGAGCCTCGATGGCGGCCAGGAGCCGCATGAACCGCATGACCTCGTTGCGAGTGGCGGTTGCCTCCAGGCGGTCGATCCCCAAGGCGGCGTCGCGTTGGGCATCGTCGTTGATGTGGGTATGGGCCGTCAGCTCGGCCTCGACAATGCGATGCTGCTCGGCCAGGTTCTCGAGCTCGTCGAGCACCTTTAGCAATCGTCGCTCGGTCCGCCTCAACATGGCCCCACGATAAAGAGCCTGAGGGACGATTAGGTCAAGATGACCTGCTCATCAGCGACAATGATCGGGCTGTGATCACGGCTCCTGAAGGGGCGCCACCTACACCAGCTCTACGACTTGCCGCGGATCTCTGTAGCGGTGGGGTTCTCAATCATTCTCGGTGTGCTGCGCTGACCCCCAAACCTTTAGAATTCCTCCTGCGCCGGAGTGTCGAAATTGGCAGCCGAGATGGACTCAAAATCCATTGTGGGAAACCACGTGCGGGTTCGAGTCCCGCCTCCGGCACTTTTTCTCCCCCAGCAGGGGGGAGTCCCGGCGCAGCCGGGGAGGGGGATCCCCCTCGGCCCTTCGGGCCACTCCCTCCAACGCTCGCTCCGCTCGCTGGGGCGAGAGATGAACAAATCCAGGAGTGACTAGACCCTATTACTATGGTTGTAATTAGCAACGGCCACCCGAGTCCCCATCCTTTGCCGCATCCCCCACTCCCCCACTCCCTGGCTCAGGATGACGGGCGTAGACGGTGGCCGTTGCGTTTAGGTCGGGCCCGTTAGCGCCTGCTTGAAATCCCGCACCGTCGTGGCGAGCGCTGTGGCCGCTGCTTCGGAATCAGAGGACTCGAGCACCCTGCGAACGATGGCGGTGCCGACAATGACGCCGTCGGCCAATGAAGCGACCGCCGCTGCTTGCTCGGGCGTGGAGATGCCGACGCCAAACACGAGCGGAACGTCTGTCAGGGCGCGAACTCTTTCGGAGAGGGCGCGGGCGTGGGGACTCCGCTCCGCCCGCTCGCCCGTCACTCCCATATCGGCCACCCCATAGATAAAGACCGGATCAACTGCGGCCACCTTCTTCATCCGCTCTGACGGAGTGGTCGGAGAAACGAACTGCACTAGGCCGATACCCCGTACTTCGCAGGCTGCTCGCAGCGGTTGGCTCTCCTCGAAGGGGAGGTCGGGAACGATGATCCCCGATCCCCCGGCTAACGCCACGTCGTCGGCGTAAGCGTCCCATCCCCGCTGCATCACCGGGTTGGCGTAGGTCATCGCCAGCACTGGCCTCCCGGTCCGTTCCACTACCTGTTTGACGATGTCGAGGGCGACCGCCCTGGTGGTCCCGGCAGCGAGGGCTGCTTCGCCTCCGGCCATGATGACCGGGCCATCCATCAACGGGTCCGAGTATGGAACTCCGACCTCGAAAGCATCGGCTCCCGCCTCGGCCATGGCGGCAAAGAGGTCGCCGGAGTCCTCCGGACTGGGAAGACCGGCGGTGAGATACGGCAGCAGCGCCGGACCTTTGGTTCCGCCGAGGATTGCTCGGATCTGGTCTTGACCGTTCAACTGGCGGCGGCGATAGTGGCGAGGTCCTTGTCGCCTCGCCCCGACAAGCCGACGAGGACGGTCTTCCCTTGCAGGCGCTCGGCGTTGCGAGTGACCCAGGCAAGTGCGTGAGCCGACTCCAGGGCGGGGATGATGCCCTCGGTTTGGGAGAGCAGGTCGACGGCGGCGAGAGCCTCGCGATCGGTGGCGGACTCGTAGATCACCAGCCCGGCTCCGGCCAAATAGGCGTGCTCGGGACCCACCCCCGGATAGTCGAGACCGGCCGAGATCGAATGCGCTTCCTGCACCTGACCCTCGTCGTCTTGGAGCAGCAGTGTCCGAGTTCCGTGGAGGACCCCGGGTCTACCGGCCGCGATGGAAGCACCGTGACGGCCGGTTTCAAGACCTTCCCCTCCGGCTTCAATCCCGACCAACTCGACCTCGGTTTCGAGCAACGGATAGAAGAGCCCAATCGAATTCGATCCTCCCCCGACACAGGCGACAGCAACGTCGGGCAACTCCGAAAGCTGATCGATGCACTCCTCGCCGATCACCTTCTGAAACTCCCGCACCATCCAGGGAAAGGGATGGGGACCGACCACCGAGCCGATTATGTAGTGGGTGCCCTCGACGGTCCGGACCCAATCCCGCATGGCCTCCGAAACTGCATCCTTGAGGGTCCCCGCCCCCGAACTCACCGGGATCACTTCGGTCCCGAGGAGACGCATCCGCTGCACGTTCAGCGCCTGCCGCTCGATATCGACCACTCCCATAAATACGGCGCACTCGAGACCAAGGGCGGCGGCCGCGGTAGCGGCGGCGACTCCATGTTGGCCGGCACCCGTTTCGGCGATAACGCGGGGCTTTCCCATCCGATGGGCGAGGAGCGCCTGGCCGATGGCGTTGTTGATCTTGTGAGCGCCGGTGTGGGCGAGGTCCTCTCTCTTGAGAAACACCCGGACTCGGAGCTTCTCTGACAAACGACGGGCTTCCTGGAGAGGCGTGGGTCGCCCGACGAAGTCGACCAGCCATCGGCGGAACTCGGCCACGAAGGTTTCGTCGTTCCAGGCCGCTTCGAATTCCTCTTCCAGCTCGGCCAGAGCCGGCATGAGGGTCTCCGGTGCGAATCGACCGCCGAAGTCGCCGAAGCGCCCATGCTCATCTGGGCGGATCAGCCGCCCGCCCAAGGTCATGCGTCGCGAACTGCTTCGACAAACAATCGGATCAGGTTCTCGTCCTTTTGTCCCGGCCGAATCTCGACCCCCGAGGACACGTCGACTCCCCAGGGGTGAGTTGTCGAAATGACTCCGGCCACATTGGCGGGGGTGAGACCGCCAGCCAGGACGAAGGAGCGATCGGTGGCCGGCAGGGTGCGAGCGTCGAAGAGCCGGCCGCCGTTGCCTTCGCCGGTCTTGGACTTGGAATCGAAGAGCGGGTACTGGTCGAGCGGAATCTCGGCGAGGCGGTCGCCCGGTCCGACCGGTCGGAGGACGCTGAGCCCAACCTCGGTCGCCGCCTGGGCGGCTTCGGAAGCATGGAGCCCGTATGGCTGGACGCCGCTCGCACCAGTGGCGAGGGCTGCGGCGATCAATTCAGTCGGGGGAAGGTCTTTGGTGAGGAGGTAAGCGGGAAGCTCGCTCAGCTTGATGAGTTGGGCGGCATCGTCGACGTTGATAACCCGCGGGGAGGTATTGACGAGGACGAAGCCGAGGGCGTCGGCGCCGGCGCTCTCGGCCGCTTTGACATCCTGTCCACGAGTGAGTCCGCAGATCTTGAGCCAGGTCAAACGGATAGCTCCCCGATCAGCCGGGAAACATCGCTGCTTCGCACCAGAGCCTCACCCACCAAGACGGCGTCGTAGCCGGCTTTCTTCATCCTGGTGGCGTCGGCGGCCGTAAAAATGCCGGACTCGGCAACGGTCAACTGGGCGAGCTCCAGCTCGGGTGCTATCGCCTCGGCGACCGAGAGGTCAACTTCGAAAGAGTCGAGGTCGCGGTTATTGACGCCGACGATGCGAGCACCGAGATCGAGTGCCATGCGCGCTTCCTCGGAGTTGTGGACCTCGACTAGGGCGTCGAGGCCGGCGTGCTCGACATCATCGAGCAGGGCCACCAAATCGTTGGGAGTGAGCGCAGCCGCGATGAGAAGGATGGCGGAGGCGCCCATGGCCCGCGCCTCCCAGACCTGGAGGGATTCGAGGATGAAGTCTTTACGGAGGACGGGAAGACCCGAGGCCTCCTGAGCGGCGCCGAGGTCGGTGGGATCACCATCGAAGAAGGCGGGCTCGGTGAGCACCGAGATCGCCACCGCCCCTCCCTGGGCATAACTCCCGGCCAGGGAAGGAACGTCGAGGTTGGTGGTGAGCTGGCCTCGCGAAGGAGAGCGGCGCTTGATCTCGGCGATGACCCCGAGCCGGGACGACTTCGAGAGGGCATCTCGAAACGAGGGAGGGCTCGGCATCCCCTCGGCTCTAGCCATGACGGCGGCCCGTCGGGCCCGGAGGTCGACGACCCGCTCGCGGGTGGCTTCGAGGATGCGATCGAGCACCACCAGATAGTAGGGAGGGCGATCGGAGGGCATCCCCGGAATCGGGGAGCGGTTCTACGCGCCCGGACCGACCATTTGTCGTCGGTTCAGCTGATAAGAACCTCAGCTGATAAGAACCCTATCTGACGACAACGGCCTCCCACGGACCCAGGAGGGGGGTGGGAGAGGAGCGGGAAGCGTCAGTGGAGAGGATGAGGGACCCGTCGAGCGGATGGGGGACGGGGTCGAGGGAGAGGTTGGCGGCGACAGAAAGCGTGGGCCCATCAGGGGAGGTGCGTCGGTAGGCGAGTACAGACGGATCGGACGGAATGAGCTCGATAGCTCCTCGCGACAGGCTCGGCTCGGCCCGCCGGAGCCGGAGCAGGCGGCGGTAGAGCGACAGGGTGCTTTGGGGGTCGTCGAGCTGGGACTCGACATTGACCGTGGCATAGTCGCGATTGCACGGAAGCCATGGCTGGCCCGTGGTGAAGCCCGCTGCGGGCCCCGAGGTCCACTGCATCGGAGTGCGACAACCATCCCGTCCCAAACCTGGCACCCGCCGGCCGAACGGGTCCTGTTGCTTGTCGGGCGGGACCGGAAGCTCGACCATCCCCAGTTCATCGCCGTAATAAATGGTCGGGGTTCCCCGCAGGGTCAGCAGCAGCACCGCCATGGCCCGCGCCTGGTCGAGGCCGCCAAGCCGGGTGGCGATCCGGACCTCGTCGTGATTGCCCGCCACCCAGTTCGGCCAGGCCCCGGGAGGGAGCACCCGCTCCATACCTTCGATGATCGCCCTGATCTTGGGAGCATCGACGCCTGTCATGAGCAGAGCAAAGTTGTAGGGCTGGTGGAGCTCATCCCCTTGGCCGAAATAGCTCGCCCACTTCTCCCAGTTCCACTCGTGGATCTCCCCCACCGTGTATCGATCGGGATACTCACTGAGGACGCTTCGCAGCTGGCGGAAGAGGGCATGAATGTCGGGATGGGTCCCGTCGTAGATGTGCTCGGTGGCCGCCCACTCGGGATTGAACTTGAAAGCCTTGGGGTCGATCACCTTGGCGGGTGGATTGCTGCGGAGAAAAGGATCCTTCATCGCCCGGGCGGCGACATCGATCCGAAAGCCATCAACTCCTCGATCCATCCAGAAACGGAGAACGTCGAACATCTCCCGTGCCAGCTCGGGATTGCGCCAGTTGAAATCGGGTTGAGAAGCGAGGAAGGAGTGAAGGTAGTACTGGCCGGTGGCGGGATGGCGACTCCATGCCGGGCCGCTAAAGAATGAAGGCCAGTTGTTGGGCAGGAGGCCGTCGTTGGTTCCCTCCCGCCAAACGTACCAGTCGCGTTTGGCATTGGACTGGTCGGCGGCCGACTCCATGAACCAGGCATTGCGGTCGCTCGAGTGGTTGATCACGTAGTCGACAATCACCCGCAGGCCCAGGCGACGGGCCTCGGCCACCATGGCGTCGAAGTCGTCGAGGGTTCCGTACATCGGGTCGACTTCGCAATAGTCGGCGACGTCATAGCCGAAGTCGTCCTGCGGTGAGGGATAGTGGGGTGAAAGCCAGATCGCATCCACGCCGAGGGTGCCGGCGACGTAATCGAGCTTGCTGGTTATCCCCGGGAGATCGCCGATGCCATCGCCGTCAGAATCGGCGAATGAGCGGGGATAGATCTGGTAGATGACACCCTCTTCCCACCACAACATGGTCGAGTGAGAGTAGAGAGCCGTCGAAAGAGTCCTCGAATTTTGTTCAACCGAATCGTGGTCTTGTCGATCTAGGGTTTGAAACGAGAGGCACGTATGGCTAGCAGGCTTATCCCCCGGGTCATGGAAGGTCGTGATCGAGAAACTCTGGCGTCACTGTTCGCCATCGATGCCAGGTCATTGGCTGCGATGCGGATCGGTCTTGCTTCGACGCTGCTTTACGACTCGATCGCAACTCTCTCGAGTCCTGAAGCCAGAGGGACGGTCACATACACGGCCATCGCCGTTTTGCCTTTTGCTTGCGCGCTACTAGTCGGCTTCAAGACGCGCTGGGCAACAGCGCTGTGCTGGCTGATCTACGGCATACCCATACGCCAAGCCTTGCTCGAGCCAGGGGTGAACGTCTTCCTAGGACAATACGTTCTGGCTCTCTTTCTGTTCTGGTCGTTCTTTCTGCCAATCGACGCCAGATACTCCATCGACCGAAGATCGAGTTCACATTCGCCCGGGAAGCTTCTCTCGATAGCCAGCGCAGCGGTCCTCGTGCAGGTCTTCTTTATCTATTTCTTTTCCGGAATCAATAAGGACTTCGGGGAGTGGGTCCTACGCCCTTCGGCGATGAAGACCGTTCTCGGGAGTACCGGATTTGGTAACGATCTTGGCCGATACGTCGCCCAAGCCGATACCGCGATGGCGGTCGCTTCGGTGCTGACGATGGTCCTGGAGGTGGTTGGCGCTTTGCTCCTGTTCATCCCTGGAAGGCATCTATCCAGACGCCGGGTGATCCTCGTAGGAGCTTTCATCGCTTTTCACCTTGGGATGGCCGTTTTCATGAACCTGGGGATATTCCCCTTCGTCATGATCTCGGTATGGCTTCTCTTTCTCCCCTCAGTTGTGTGGGACAAGGTGACCAATGAGGCGATTCAAGGTGAACCTCCGGCCACCGACCCGAGCCTGGTTCGAAACGTCACCGCGGGTGCCGGTTTGCTGTACATCACTGTTTCCAACTACATCACCTGGGCCTTTTTCCCTGCCGATTCAGGCTTGGCGGCCCAGTGGCAGCAAGTCGGGGTTTTTCTCTTGCTTTACCAACAGTGGGCGATGTTCAGCATCCCGTCAACGCTCGTATAGCAACTGATCACCGCATCAGAGGACAATGGCGCGGATGCCATCCACAAGGATCTCATCACCGGGGTTGATCCGGCGATGCAGCAGCCCGAGGCCGGTGGCGCCGGCGGGGGTGCCCGCGGCGGAAGTGATGGAGCCCCCGTCATCTTCAACCGCCGCTGGAAGGGCGGGAAGCTCATCGAGTTTGACCCGACGGAGATGGCGGTTGACCCGGCCGTTGCGGTTGTCGAGGCGGGCAACCAACTCCTGGCCGAGAAAACAGCCCTTGCTGAACGAGACTGCTTCTGAGACCAGCCCCGTTTCTTGAGGGATCGTGCTCTCGTCGACGTCGGTTCCCATAACCGGCTCGCCGGCTTCGATCCGCAACTGCTCCCATTCGGCGAGCTCGAGGGCGGGTAGGTCGAGAGGGTCGGACGAAAACGCTCTGCTCCGCGACCCGAGTGTTGCCGCGATCGCATTCCCTGGGATCGCATCGACCACGGTCGTGACCGGCATGGGTTCGGAAATTGTTGCCTTGACGCGGATCTTGTAATGACGGAGATCGTCGGCCACGTGTTTTCCCCATCCGGCGTCCGTGATCAGGCTCACTCGTTCGGGTTCGCCCGCCACCCACAGCAGGGCTCGTAGCTTGCCTTGGGGCGCGAGCAGGAAAGATCGCATCGACAGATTCGACTGAAGTTGCGAGAGATCCTGGCTCAGGAGCCCGTCGAGGAAGGAGCCTGCCTGCGGTCCATCGACCACGACCATCTCGTGGATGCCCTCGATCTGGCGACCTTCACTCATGGGTCGCAGCCTCCACCGCGGCCAGCGCCGCGGCGGCTTTGCTCATAGTCTCTTCGTATTCCATAGCCGGTTCGGAGTCGGCAACGATGCCAGCGCCCGCCTGCACCCAGGCCTGGCCGCCCGCGAGGACGACAGTCCGCAGGCAGATGGCGGTATCGACGTTGCCGGAGAAGTCGATGTAACCCACCGCCCCGGCATAGGGGCCACGGGCCACTGGTTCGAGCCGATCGATGATCTCCATCGCCGCCACTTTCGGTGCTCCCGAGACGGTGCCGTGAGGGAAGGTGGCCCGCAGCACGTCGACGGGCCCCACGTCGACTCGCAGCTTTCCGGAAACCCCGGAGACAAGATGCATCACGTGGGAGTAACGCTCCACCACCATCAGTTCATCCACGGAGACCGTTCCAAACTCGCATACCCGGCCGAGGTCGTTCCGGGCGAGGTCGAGGAGCATCACATGCTCGGCTCGCTCCTTGGGGTCGGCCCGCAGCTCTTCCTCGAGGGCCCTATCGAGATCCGGCGTTTCCCCCCGGGGCCGGGTACCGGCGATGGGCCGGCTGAACACCTGGCGATCACGAACCCTGGTCATCAGTTCCGGCGATGAGCCGGCCACCGCCAGCTCCGGTGTGCGGTAGAAGAAAAGATAGGGAGAGGGATTGACCACCCGCAGCCAGCGATAGACCACGAAGGGATCACCGGCAAAGGGCACCGCCAATCGCTGAGAGATGACCACCTGAAAGGCGTCGCCGGCCAAGATCGAGCGCTTCGCCGACCTGACCGCGTTCTCGAAATCGGTCCGAGTCATCGTCGAGGAATGGCCTCCGCCTGGGGCAGGCCGTTGATCGAAGGAAAGGGCCCGATACGGGCGAGAATGGCCGAGCCTCGTTGCCGCCCGCTCGAGCGCATTCACCGCCGCCGCGTAATCTGCTTCGAGGTCGTTGCCCACCAGCACGTTGCGGACCAGCGTCAGAGATTGCGAGACCCGATCGAAAGCCGCCAGGGATCCGACCGCCTGCCAGGACATTTCCGGCAAGGACCGGTCGTCGGCTGGCCGGTCGGGAAGATGTTCGATGTAGCGGACCGTGTCGTAGCCCAGATAACCCACCAAACCCGAATGGAGAGGCGGGAGACCGGGCAGGTCGGCGGCGCGCACTCGGGCGACCAACTCCTCCAGAGCGCCGAGGGGATCGTCGCTCTGGAGCGGCTGCTGTGACTCGATCCGACCTTCATAAGAGGTGAGAGTGAAGAGTGGGTCCCATCCAATGAAGGACCAACGAGCCCAGTTCTCGCCGCCCTCGACTGACTCGAGCAGAAATCCGGGTCCTGCGCCAACCAGTTTCTCGAAGGCGGAAACGGGTGTCTCCCGATCGGCCAGCACCTTCGTCCAGACCGGCACCAGCGGATAGGACTTCGCCAGGGCGATGAATTCCTCACGGCCCGGGTGAATGAGCATTAGATCTGTGCCAGGTTCTCGAGCACCGGGATCCGGATTATGAAATTGGTGACCGCGGACGAGATTCGGCTGAGATTTCCAGTCACCATCACCAGACCGAAGACTGCCAACAACGCTCCCGAGGCGATATTGATCGGTTTGAGGTAAGGCCGGGTCCGGCGCAGCAGGCGGTGCATCCCCAATGCTGACAGGAGAAAAGGCGTCCCCAGGCCGAGGGAGTAAGCAACGAGGAGGGCGACTCCCTGCCCCAAGGTGTCGAGGGTGGCGGCGGTGGCAAGGACGACGGTGAGGATCGGCCCGATGCACGGTGTCCAACCAAAAGCGAAGGCGGCTCCCATCACCGGGGGGGCAAACGAGCCGAGCCGGGACGGACGCACTTGGGGCCGGTAGTCCCGGCTCAGCGGTCGCAGGAGACCGCGATCGGAAACCGCCAGGGCGACCATGATCAAACCGAAGACCAGCACTACTCCCCCGGCGATGCGACTGGCCAGCGGGAGGTGAGCAGATAGAAACCTTCCGAGCGATGTCGCCGTGGCCCCGAAAGCGGCGAAGACGACGGTGAAACCGGCGATAAAGAGACCGATCACCAGCAGCATCCGGCGGGTGGAAACCGCTCCTTCTTCGAGCGAGGCGACTGAGTAGCCCGACATCATCGAGAGGTAGCCAGGGACCAGAGGCAGCACACAGGGCGAAAGAAACGAAAGAACTCCGCCGCCGAAGGCGATGAATAGCTGCAGAAAGAGTGAGGCGTTGGCCACGTCGTTGATCCTGCGACCATGTTCGCACGAGCCCTTTCGAATCTGACATTCCAGAAGTTCACCGTTGAAACCACTCCTCGACCCCATCCTCCCCTCCCATCGCTTCGCCGCCAGTGATCGGGCGCTGACAGTGACGATGTGGCTGGTCGGGTTCGTCCAGGGCTTCACCCAAGCCCAGCCGGCGGCGACCCTGCCTTTCACCCGAGCTGGTCTTGGACTGAGCCAGGCCAGCATGAGCTCGCTCCTCGCCTGGGCGCGGCTCGGAAGCCTGCTGGCGGTTGCTCTCTCGATCTGGGCCGATCGCTCGGGGAGGCGCCGGCCCTTGCTGACGGCGTATGCGCTCCTGGTGATCGCCAGTGCTGGCGGCGGTCTGGCCGGCTCCCCTCTCCCGTTCGGGCTGTCACAGGGGCTGGTGAGAGGAGCGACCTCCGGTTTGTCGACGCTCGGCGTGATCTGGCTGGCCGAGCATCTGGCTCCCCGTATCCGCGCCTATGGAGTCGGGATATATGGGGCGGCTGGGAGCTTCGGGGCCGGCTTGGCCGTGATCGGTTTGCCGCTGGCCGAGGCCGATTGGCGCATCCCCTACTTTCTCACCGGAGCAGGGCTGCTGCTTCTCCCCGTGCTTGCTTACCGGATCCGGGAAACGGGTAATCGGGGGGCAATCGGCCGCCGCCGGGTCGACACGACTTTCTTGCAGACGCCGGTGTTTGTGATCGCCGCTCTGGCCTCACTGCTCCCCTCTGCCTTCTCGTCGCTGGGTCTGGCCTTTTTGACGGAGCGGTTGGTCAACCAGGTCGGACTTACTTCTGGGGCGGCCGTGATCCTCGTTCTTTCCGGAGGAACCGTCGGGGCGGTGGGTTTCTTTCTCGGCGGACGACTGGCCGACACCTGGGGCCGGCGCCCGACGACGATCCTCGCTCTGCTCTGCGTCCTCAGCGGGGGCATCGCCGTTTACAACCTTCGTTCCACAGCGCTCTTGCTACCGGCGCTGATCGTTTCGTCCTTTGGCTCCTTCGCTTACGTCCCGTCGGCCTCGGTCCATCGCGCCGAGCTCTTCCGGCCCGAGCAGCGGGCCACCGCCAGCTCGGCTCTCACCTGGGTCGGCACACTGGGCTCGGCGGCGGGGCTCCTGACCGGAGGCCTCATCATCGATCGTTTGGGTCTGAGCGCGACCATGACTGTGCTCGGTTCGGGAGTGCTAGTAGCGGCTGCCCTGACCCTGGCGCTGCCCGAGACCCGGGGCCTTCTTCTCGATCGTTGGGAAGAGCCCCGGGATCAGAACCAAAAGGCGGGCCCCGATCATGAGCCCGATGGCCCACCAAACTCCGCCGAGGCCCCAGCCGTTCTGAACGACGAGGACCAATAGTCCGGCCGCGGCGAGGAGGCCCATCCCAGACGAGGCCACCATCCGGACCAGCCGCAGCTGACCGAGCACGACGCCGTCGAGCACCCATAACCAGGCGGACGGGACCGCCAGGATCGCCAGCACAAAGGTGACTTCTCCGAGCTCATCGGCCACATCTGTCGTGGGGGCAAAGATCGCCGACAGAGGCGAGCTCGAGCCGAGCCAAAGCCCGGCCAGAACCAGTCCCATCCAACTCCCCCACCAGAGCAACCGCCGGATGACGTCGGCCTCCCCTGCGCGATCGCCGCGGCCGGTCGCTTCGGCCACCAAGGTTTGGGCGGCGATGGCGAGTCCGTCGACCAGCATCGCCGAGAGGAACCACGTCTCACGAACGATCTGATGGGCGGCCAGGGCATCGACTCCGATCCGCGACACCGCTGCCGTCGACACTGAGAGGGTCGTTACCAAGAACAGAGTTCGGGCCGTGATCAACGCCCCAGGACGGAGCAGGTTGTGGAGGCTGGTCAACCCGGTCCAGGTCAGATGCCCAAGACGGCGGTGGAGCAAGACCACAAACAGTCCGGCGCCGACGTACTGCGCGGCGACGGAGCCCAGGGCCGCCCCGCTGACGCCCATGTTGAAGCCGAAGATGAGGAGGGGGTCGATCAATGCGTTGAGCAGGTTGATGGCCAGGGTGATCAGGAGCGGCGTGCGGGTATCCGCCAACCCGCGAAAGGATCCATGACCAGCCAGGATCACGAGGACGGCCGGGGCGGCCAGAGCCCGGATGCGCAGATAGTCGAGGGCGGGTGCCATCACCTCGGGGCCGGTTTGTACGAGTCGCAAGATCGGGCGGGCGAAGACGATCAGAACCGCAGTCGTGATGACACCCAGCGCGATCCCGAGGACCACCGAAGACGAGATGATCTGACCGGCCCGATCCCGGTCTCCTGCTCCCTCCGATCGGGCCACCATCGGCGTGGTCACATAGGCGAGGAAATTGAAGACCACGAAGACAAACCCGAAGACGGCGCCATTCACCGCCAGGGCCCCCAAGGCGCTTGCTCCCAGTTGGGATACGAAAAACGTGTCGGCGAGGGACAACAGCGGATCCGCCGCCAGGGCCCCCAGCGCCGGAATGGCGAGGGCGAAAATTCGGCGATCGATTGCTCGCATCAGATTCGCTTGAAGGGCCACTGGCAAATGTGGTTGAGCTCGCACTCCGGGCAGAGGGGGCGACGAGCGTCACAGATGTCGCGACCGAATTGGATGAAGCGCATCGAGATCTGAGACCACGACTTGCGTGGGTAGAGCGCTTTGAGGTCGGCCTCGATCTTGACCGGGTCTTTGTTGGCGGTCAGGTCAAGACGCCCTGCCACTCGCCTGACGTGGGTGTCCACCGCAATCGCCGGCGCCGAGAATGCCTCGGTCAGGACCACGCTGGCGGTCTTGCGGCCAACACCCCGCAAGGTCACCAACTCGTCGAGCCGCTCCGGCACCACCCCGCCGAATCGCTCCTCGAGGTCCTTGGAGAGAGCGATGATCGACTTGGTCTTCTGGCGATAGAAGCCCGACGAGAAGACGATCCGCTCGACGTCTTCGGGGTTGGCGGCGGCAAGATCGGCCGAGGTCGGATAGCGATCAAAAAGCACCGGACTGATGCGATTGATGTTCTCGTCTGTGGTCTGCGCCGACATCACGGTCACCACGAGGAGCTGCCAGGGATCCCGATAGTCGAGGGCGGTGCCGATCTCGGGATAGCGGGCGCGAAGCAGAGCGAGGATGCGGGCGGCGCGTCGGCGGGCGGCGGGCGTGGGCACAGGAGGCGGGGGCTGGCCGGCCAAGGTGTTGATGGTATTGAGGCTCCTAGCCTTCCCGACCCTTGATCCCTCGTACCACCCGGGCCGGTCTGGCCATCGCCGCCGCCTCGTTCTTATTCGGGTCGACCTTCGTCGTGATCAAGGACGCCGTCGCCACCTTTCCCCCGGTCTCATTTGTCGCCTGGCGATTCCTCCTCGGAGGATTGGTGCTCGCTCTTTTCGTCCCTCCGAGAGGAATCGGTGTCTGGCGCGACGGAGCCGTGGCCGGTTCGTTGCTGTTCGTCGGTTACAGCCTCCAGACCGCCGGGTTGGTCTCCACCGGGGCCTCCAACTCCGCCCTCATCACCGGCCTCTTCGTCATCTTTACCCCGCTGCTGGCGGCGGTCCTCTACCGGCGCAGTCCGTCTTTGGGGGTGGCCGCGGCTGCGCTATTGGCTTTCGGGGGCGTCTTCCTTTTGACCTTTCGCCCACAAACCGAGTTCGTGCGCGGTGATCTTCTGACCGTGGGAGCGGCGCTGGCCTTCGCCGGGCACATCCTCGCCCTCGACCGTTTGGCCATCCGGCACTCCTTGGTGTCGTTCACCGCCGCCCAACTCCTGGTGACCGCCATCCTCGCCTTGCCAGTGGCCGCCGTCATGGAGGGGATTCCCCTCCCCGGGCGCCGAGAAGTGCCAGCGCTCCTCATCACCGCCCTCGTGGTTTCGATCGGCGCTTACCTCCTCCAGCTATGGGCGCAGACGATCATCAGCGCTGCTCGAACTGCCGTGCTTCTGGCCCTCGAGCCGGCCTTCGCGGTGGCAACGGCGGCAGTGGTGCTCGACGAGCGCCTCACCGTCGAGGGTTGGGTGGGGGCGGTGCTCATCATGGCGGCGATCCTGTTGGTTATCCGATCCGGTGCCGCTGCAGCCGTCGGTAAAGATGGGTGACGATTCTGATCAACGCCACCACCGCCAGAAGAGAGATCACCAGGTAAACGGCCAGGGCCGGGCCTGCGGTATAACGCTCGGGGCAGGCAGCAAGGCCACCTGCACACAGGCCGTAACCGGTTCCCCCTCGTAGGAGGTCGAGAAGGACCAAAACCGGCAGCGCCGCCAGGCCGATCGCCAACAGCACCAGGAGCATCAACAAGGCTCGAAGCAAGACCATCGGCGGTCAACGCTACCGGGCCGCGAGCGCTTGGCTCGGTACACTCGACGGACCTGTGGGGTACTTCGAGGAGTCGTTCACTTCCGCTGAAATCGCGGTCCTGAAGCGGTTCTTCACCAACGTCGAGGGGCCCGTCTTCGCCCTCATCAACCTTCCCGAAGTCGTCAAAGGTGCGCTGTTCGCCCGCTACTCGCGGTCGGCGAAATCGGTCCGGCGGCTCTTTCTCGACGAGTTCGTCTCCGACCCCGAAGCTTTCAAAGACGCCATCGATCCTGGCCTCGGGTCAGGCGGCGGGGACGATCCGCTAATCGACCACAAGCGAGCGGAGGGCCTTTATCGCAGAGTCTTCTTCGAATACGGCGACGACTCCGTGGCCCAGCTTGGTGGCGTCCATCTCGCCTGCGAACAGGCTTCGAACATCTTGACCAAGGTTCTCGAGTGGGGACGTCTCGCCTCATACCTCGAACAATCGACCCGTTATATCGCCTACGACGTTCCCCTCGGGGATCGATATCGCTATTTCGTTCCGGAGGAGATCGCGCACTCCCCGCTCGCCGGCCGCTACCGGGCGTTCATGGAAGAGACCTTTGACACCTATCGGTCGATGGTGGGCGCAATGACCTCCTACTTTCAAGAGCGTTTCCCCCGTCAGGCCGAAGACTCGCTCGGAGTATGGAACGCCACCATCCGGGCCAAGGCTTGCGACACCGTGCGGGGACTGCTCCCAGCGTCGACCCTCTCCAACGTCGGTATCTACGGCAGTGGGCAGGCCTATGAGATGGCATTGATCCGGATGGCCGCTCATCCCCTGGCGGAGGTTCGTTCGTATGGGGCGATGATGCTCACCGAGCTTCGCAAGGTCATCCCGTCGTTCCTCACCAGGGTCGACCTGTCCGACCGCGGCGGAGCCTGGAGCGAGTATCTCTCCTCGACCCGGTTATCACTCGAGCATCTGGCGCCCGTGGGCGAGGTGGTGGGCCCCTTCGAGGCTGAACCGTCGGTGACTCTGACCGACTGGGATCCCGAGGCCGAGCTGAAGCTGGCGGCCGCGGCTCTCTATGCCGGCTCCGAGCTGAGCGACACCGACCTGGCCGAGCACGTTGCCAGCATGGATTTTGACGAGCGGGCTCGTGTGCTCGCCGCGCTGTTCGGCGATCGCCAGAACCGCCGGCATAAGCCGGGGCGGGCCCTGGAAAGAAGTACGTATCGCTTCGACGTTCTCTGTGACTTCGGCGCCTTCCGGGACCTGCAACGACACCGATTGATGACGATCGAATGGCAGCGCCTTGGCACCCGCCTCGGTTATCAATGCCCCCCCGAGGTCGAAGAGGTTTCACTCGATGTGGACTTCCGCCGGGTGATGGAATCGGCTGGAGAGCTGTATGAGGACACTCGACACGGGCTCGGAGCCGAAATTGCCCAATACGTCGTCCCCTTTGCCTTCAATATTCGATTCGTAATGGAGATGAATGCGCGTCAGGCGTGCCACCTAATCGAGCTCCGCACCCAGCCGGCCGGGCATCCCGCCTATCGCCGGGTGGGTCTCGAGATGCACCGCCAGATCGCCGAGGTTGCCGGCCACCACGCCATCGCCGCGGCGATGAAGTTCGCCGATTACTCCGACGTCGAACTTGAACGTCTTGACAGCGAGCGCCGGGCCGAAGGTCGCCGCGTCGCCGCCTCCGGCGTCTGAGGTCTGATCTCTGGCTTCTGGCGTCAGTGCCGAGCGTCTCTGATATCTTCCCCCTATGGCTGAGATCGACGTCGACGCAGTCATCGCTCGTTTTCGGGACCGCGCCGATGCCGTGCGCGAGCGGGGTTTGCCTCCCGTCGCCGGTGAGGAACGAAAGCGCCTGCTCGAGCAGGCCGAGACTGACTTCCTCGATTTCTCGCTGATCGCGGCTGCCACCTGGGTCGTCGAGGACGACCAGCTGGTGCTGCGCATCCCGCTTCATCCGTGACCAGGCTCATCCTCGTCTCCGGAAAAGGAGGCGTCGGCAAGTCCTCGCTCGCTGCCAGCCTGGCCCTGGCTCATCAACGCGCGGGCGCCAAGGTGCTGGGTATCGACGTCGCCGGATCTGGCGGGCTGGCCGCCCACCTCGGACTCACCCGGCTCGACTTCAAGGCCGTCGAGGTCAAACCGGGTCTCGAAGCTCTCACGGTCGATCGCTCCAAGGCGCTGATCGAGTACCTCCAGGTGCAGGTCGGGATCCCCGGGCTCGCCACCCTGGGCCCCGCCGCCAGGTTTTTCGATGCACTGGCCTCGACCGCGCCCGGAGTGCGAGAGGTGGTGACACTCGGGAAGGTGATATGGGAGGTGCTCCGGCGCCGCTACGACGTGGTGGTGGGAGATTGCCCGCCCACCGGTCAGGTGACAGGGTTGCTGCGAGCCCCAAGGACCGTGGCGGATCTGGTGCCGGCGGGGAGGATTCGCCACCAAGCCGATCTCATGTCAGAGGTGCTCGATTCAGTGGAACGCTCGGAGCTGGTGTTGGTCACGTTGGCAGAGGAGCTACCGACGCTCGAGACCGAGGAGACCCTGGAGGTGCTGGCTAAGGAGAAGCTGATCGGATCGACGATGGTGGTGGCCAACCGAGTTCTCCCTCCTCTGGCCACCGAGGCCAAGGGCAGCGGAGTCGTCGCCGAGGCGGCGACCATGCATCGATCTCTCTTTCGCCGGCAACAGGAGTGGCTGCGAAGGCTCCCACCCCGAAAGACTTTTCCTTATCTTTTTGGCCTCCTGACCGAAAGCGAAGTTGCTGCTCGACTTGCCGACGAATGGGGCGAGTGAATGGCGACCAAAGCCATCGTCGTGACCGGAGCGGGTGGGGTTGGGAAGACCACAGTGGCGGCGGCGCTCGGGGTCAAGGCGGCCGGTCAAGGCCAGAAGACCCTGGTCCTGACCGTCGATCCTGCCCGGCGCCTGGCTGATGCGCTCGGCCTCGAGCTGGGTGGGAGACCAAGAAAGCATCCCGAGCTGGAAACGCTCTCGGCCGGGATGCTCGACTCGGCCGCCTCCTGGATCACGGTGGCCCGGCGTCACGCCGATCCGCTGGTGGCCGATCGTTTGGTGACCAACGAGTTTTTCGAAGCTGCCACAGTCCACTTTCCGGCCTCGCAGTCATACGCCGCAGCCGAAGAGGCCACGGCCTTAATCGAATCGAAAGAGTGGGATCTGGTAGTGATCGATACTCCCCCCGCCGCCGGCGGGATCGAGTTTTTCACTGCCCCGGCCCGAATGTCCGAGTTGGTGGGAGGCCGCCTCCTCCGTCTGCTGACCGGTGGTCGGATTCCTGGCCGGACCACCTTGTTCAACCGCGGTGCCAAACCGCTGTTGCGATTCGCCGACCAGCTACTCGGGTCCGACCTCTTGGAGCGGGTTGCGCAATTCGCGATGGATCTGCGTACTACTTATGACGGAGTCTCGAGACGCTCGCGGGCAATCGAAGGCCACTTTCGGCGGGCGACCACTCTGGTGGTGACCACCGCCGATCCCGCCCCACTGGCTGAGGCCACGCGCTTCTTCGTGGAGTTGCCCGAGGTTGCTTCCCCCCCGAAAGCAGTCATCTTCAACCGGACCCTGCCCGCCGACTGGGTGGGTGCCCCCCTTCCTCCCCGGACCTCGTCCGCTCTAGCCGACAACCTCCGGCGCTGGCAGGCAGAGGCCCATCGGCAACGGGATGCTCGCCACGGGTTTGCGGCCCGGTTCCGAGTGCCGCTCGTGACGATTCCGTGGTTGGCGGAAGACCCCACCGACCGCCACACGCTCGCGGCGATGGTCGACGAGGCCAGTGCCTGGCCGGCCCTCTGGTAATGCAAACCTAATGTTCTGCGCTGCGGATACCGCCAAAAATTGCATTAGGTTCGCGGTTGATTTGTGACAGCCGCTGCCTTCTTCGACCTCGACCGCACGCTCATCTCCGGCGCCTCGATATTTCCCTTCGCCGTCGAGGCCTGGCGGGCGGGTCTGGTCAAGAACGCCGACATCGGCCGTTTCGCGGCCGGAGCTCTCACCTTTCTCGCCTTCGGTGACAAGGGCGACAAGTCGGAAGGAACCAGGGCGGCGATTCTCGGTCATGTCCAGGGGGTCTCGGTCGATGTAGTCGGCGAGGTGGCGGCCCGGGTTCTGCCTCGCTTGAGCGATCGGGTAAGGCCCGAATCGCGGCGACTGGTCAAGATGCATCACGAAGCCGGGCGGGAGACCTGGATCGTGTCCGCCTCCCCCCACAGCATCGTTGCCCCGCTGGCGGCGACGTTGGGGATGACCGGCGCCATCGCCACCAAGGGCAAGGTGGTCGATGGGTACTACACGGACGAACTCGACGGTCCCTTTGTTTACGGAAAGGGCAAGGTCGAAGCGATGATGGAGCTCGCAGCCGAGCGGGGTTACGACCTTGCTGCCTCGTATGCGTATTCCGATTCGATCTCGGACCTGCCGATGCTCGAGGCTGTTGGCCACCCGGTCGCGGTCAATCCCGACGGCGAGCTCGAAGACGTCGCCCACGATCGCGGCTGGCCGGTGGTGATCTTCGCCCGCAAGACGAAACGGGCCATCGCCCTTGGTCTCGGGACGAGCGCTGCGGCCGGCCTCGCCCTCGGGACGTACGCGCTGGGCCGTCATCAGGGGCGTCTGGCCGAACGCACCCGTCGCTGACTGACCGCAGGCCGAATGCATGCCTCCGTGGAAACCGCCGCGCCAAGCAGCAGGTTTTCGATTTAACCGGGGTTTATGAGGGGGCGAGAGAGTCGAGGCATATGAAGCGCCTCGTTGCCCTCACCATCCTCGCCACGCTCCTTCTCGGATTCATTGCCACCTGGGTGCATCTGGAACTGCCCGCTCCGACCGGCCCTTACACGGTGGGTCGTCTCGAACGGGTCTGGCTCGACCCCAATCGCTCGGAATCCCACACGGCCGAGAACACCGACCACCGCCAGGTGGGAGTGGTGGTGTGGTATCCGGCCGTCGACGGCTCGGGTACGCCCGCCTCCTACATTCCGAATCAGGACGAGATGATCGGAGCGCTGGCCGCCAGCGGTGAAGTCAACCCCCTGGCCGCTCGTGGGTTGCGCTGGGTCCGGGGCCACGCCTTCCAGAATGCCGAGATCGATCAATCGCAGTCAAAATATCCCGTCGTCCTCCTCTCGCCCGGCAACGCCACCAACGTCGAGTTTTACGGCTCGATGGCCGAAGATCTCGCCAGCAACGGATACATCGTCGTTGGTGTCAACCATCCCTATCAGGTGCCGGCCACCAGGCTCGAGAACGGACAGGTAGCTCTCTATCAGGACGACCTCGAGGTGCCCGCCAAGGTCAATGAGCGCGTCTTCGATCTGGGATTCGTCATCGACCGTCTCGAGCAGGAGGCGAAATCGGGCGCCCTCTTGCAAGGTCGGCTCGACCTCGACGCCCTCGGGGTCATGGGTCACTCCAACGGTGGCCTGACGGCCACAGAGCTTTGCAAGGAGGATCCACGAGTCCACGCTTGTCTCAACATCGACGGACAAGCGGCCGGGGGCGCCTTCGGGACCAGCACCGACGATCAAGCTCCTGCGCAATCGTTCATGTTTCTCACCAAGGAAGTGCGCCTCCATCCAGAACTCGCCTCCCGTTTCGAGGCGGGGCGCGACGGTGGCTACCGAGTGGTGATTCCGGCTGCCTCCCACGACGTTTTCGCCGATGGTGCTCTTTTCACGCCGTCTCTCTGGCCCTTTGCCCGGACGGTGGACAAAGTCAACGAAGTGACTCGCGGCTTCGTCAACGCTTTCTTCAACCTGACCCTGAAGGGCGCGCCCCGAACTGTGCTCGGTGGGGTATCGGCCCCGACGGATGTCTACGTCTACGTCTACCCGCTGGAGCGCACCTAGACGACCGCTCCCGGACCGAGTAGCGCCTTGAGCTCGGCATAGAGGGTCGATGAGGGCTCGACCCGCAGACGGTCATCGAAGCGCAATACCTTGTGGGACTCCCCCGTCTCCATGTGCAGCATCACCGGTGCGGCTCCGGGATGGCTCTGCAGAATCGTTTTCAGCTGACTGACGAGACGGGCCGATATGGCGCGAGCCGCGATCCGCAAGCGGACTGTGGAATCGGTCCGGATCTTCAGCTCGCGGACAGTTCGGGCTCGCACCTTCACCTCGTCACCTCGCTGATCGACCGAGCCGTCGATCAGGACGATGGCGTCGGGGGTGATCAGCTGGCCGAACTCCTCGACGATCCGGGGGAACATCACCACCTCGACGGAGGAGTCGAGGTCTTCGATTTGGAGGAAGAGGATCAGCTCGTTGTTCTTCGTGTAGCGACGGTTGATCCCGGCCACCAGGCCCCCGATGGTCACCGGGGCCCGATCCTGTTTCCCGCTCAATGCACTGATCGCCTCGGTTTCGATCGCGAGGGTGGTGCCGACCATGAGCAAGGGATGATCGGAGACGTACAGACCGAGCATCTCCTTCTCGAAAGACAGTTTGACCTTCGTCGCCCACTCGGAGGTGCTGATCTCGTTTTGGATCGGGCTCGTCTCGCTCGCCTCGGAGGCGAAAAGCGAATACTGCCCGAGTTCTTCGTTGCGGCGGCGTTCGAGCGTGGATTCGAGGATCTCCTCGTAACGGAGGAAGAGGCCCTTGCGGCTATGTCCCATCCCATCGAAAGCCCCGGCCTTGATCAGCGATTCGACTGTGCGCTTGTTGAGAGCGAGCACGTCGACCCGATCGGCGAAATCGAAGAAATCATCGAAGGGACGCTCGGAGCGGGCGGCGATGATTTTTTCCACGACTCCTTCGCCGACGTTGCGGACAGCCGAGAGGCCAAAGCGGATCTTGCCCTCCCGCACCGTGAAGTCGACTTCGGACTCGTTGACGTCAGGCACCAGGACGTCGATGCCCTGATTACGACACTCGGCCAGATAAACCGCCGTGCGCTCTTTGTCCCGCTTCGTCGCAGTGAGGAGGGAGGCCAAATACTCGGGGGCGTGATGGGCCTTGAGCCAGGCGGTCTGGTAGGCAATCAAGGCGTAGCAGGCGGCGTGGGCCTTGTTGAAGCCATAGCCGGCAAACGGCTCGATCGCATCGAAGAGATCGGCGCCCACCTTCTCGGGATGGCCGAGCCCAACACACCCGGCGATGAACTTCTGACGGTGGGCGGCCATCTTGGCCTTGACCTTCTTCCCCATCGCCGAGCGAAGTTCGTCGGCTTCGGCCATCGTGTAGCCAGCCATCGCCTGGGCGGCCTGCATCACCTGCTCCTGATAAACCATGATTCCATAGGTGTTGCTGAGGAACGGCTCCAGGGCCGGATGCGGATATTCGACCTTGGCCCGCCCGTTCTTGCGATCGGCATAGGCGCTGTGCATCTGGGCACCGAGCGGGCCGGGCCGGTAGAGAGCGACCAGAGCCACGATGTCTTCGAAGCGATCGGGAGCGAGCGAGCGCACCAGGGCCCGCAGTCCGGTGCCCTCGAGCTGGAAAACGCCGATCGTGTCGCCTCGCTTGAGGAATTCGAATACGGCCGGGTCGTCGAGGGGGACGTTGTCGATGTCAGTCTCGACTCCCTGACCTTGACGAATGAGCTCGATCGTGCGCTCGATGATCGAGAGGTTGCGGAGACCGAGGAAATCCATCTTCAGCAGCCCGAGGGAGGCGATCCCGTTCATCTCATACTGGGTGACTACTTCCGCATCCTCGCCCTTGCGCTGAACGGGGACGAGCTCGATCAGGGGTTCGGGTGAGATCACCACCGCCGCGGCGTGAATCGAATCCTGGCGCCGGAGATGCTCGAGGCCCCGGGCCATGTCGATGACCTCGCGCGCCACCGGGTCGTTGGCATAGAGGGAGCGCAGCTCGGTGGCATTGGAATGGAAGTTGCGCTCGTCGGGGGAAGCTTCCGCTCCCAGGGGATCGAGGATTGCCTGCAGTGGCGCCTCCCGACCAAGAATCGGAGGCGGCATCGCTTTGGCGATCCGGTCCCCAATCGAATAAGGGTGCCCGAGCACGCGGGCCGAATCGCGGATCGCCTGCTTTCCCTTGATGGTCGAAAAAGTGACGACCTGAGCGACGTGATCGGAGCCGTATTTCTCGGCCGCATAGCGGATGACCTCGCCTCGGTAACGCTCGTCGAAGTCCATGTCGATATCGGGCATTTCCCTGCGCCCGGGATTGAGGAAGCGCTCGAAAATCAGCCCGTGGGCAATGGGGTCGAGGTCGGTGATCTGGAGCGAGTAGGCCACGATCGAGCCGGCGGCCGATCCTCGCCCGGGCCCCACCCGGATCCGCCGCTGACGGGCAAAGCGAATCAGGTCCCAGACGATCAAGAAATAGGCGGGGAATCCCATCTCGATGATCACGGCCAGCTCGCTCTGAATGCGCTCGCCGATCTCGCTCGGCAGCATCTCGCCATAGCGGCGGCGAGCGCCTTCGACCACCTGGTGCTCGAGGTAGGACGATTCGGTGTAGCCGTCGGGCACCGGGAATTGCGGAAGCAGGTAGCGACCGAACTCGAGGGAGACGTCGGTGCGGTCGGCAATCAGAAGGGTGTTGTCGCAAGCGCCCGGATAAGTCTCTTCGGGGAATAATCGCCGCATGTCGGCCGACGACTTGAGATAGAACTCAGTGCTGTCGAACTTGAATCGGTTGGGGTCGTCGCGGTTCGATCCGGTCTGGATGCAGAGGAGGACGTCGTGGGCGTCGGCTTCGCCCTGCCGCGTGTAGTGAGCGTCATTGGTGGCGACAAGGGGAGCGCCGAGTCGCTGCGAGATTTCCAGGAGATCGGGCGTGACCCGGCGCTGGGCGTCGAGGCCGTGATCCTGGAGCTCGATGAAGAAGTTCTCTCGCCCGAAGATGTCCTGGTAATGGGCCGCAGCCTTAAGGGCCGTGTCAAAGTCGCGCACCGTCTTCGGCCCCGACTCTTCACGATTGGCATCGGGAGCCAAGTGGCGAGCAACCGGGCCGCTGAGACAGCCAGACGTCGCCACGATCCCTTCCGAGTAGCGGTTGAGCAGGTCGGAGTCCATGCGGGGCTTGTAGTAATAGCCATCGAGATAGGCATGCGAGGAGAGCTTGATCAGGTTGCGATACCCGGTTTGGGTAGCGGCCAGCAACGTCATGTGCATTCGTTGGTTTTCCGACGCTCGCGGTCGGTCGAAGCGAGAACCATCGACCACGTATGCCTCGATTCCGATGATCGGTTTGATCCCGGCTGCGGTGGCGGCTTGATAGAAATCCACCACGCCATACATCACGCCGTGATCCGTGATCGCTACAGCCGGCTGCCCGTCGGCTGCGGCCGCCTCCACCACATCGCGCACCCGGGCGGCGCCGTCGAGCATCGAGTATTCGGTGTGTAGATGGAGATGCGCGAACGACCTCGATCTCGTCCCCGAAAACGACATGGCTGTAACTTAGCCGTCAGAGGAGTACGGACAAGACCGCCAGAAGAGCCACTACCACCGGCACCAATACTCGTTGCGAGGCCCGGAGGCGGGACCACACTTCCCCGGTGACGATGCCGGCGAAAAGGCCCCCGAGATGGCCCTGCCAGGAGATTCCGGGGATGAGGAAGGGGAGGGCAATGTTGAGCAGGAGCGAGATCCACAGGCTCGAGAGCAGATTGCGACCAAACGCCGTGTCCCTCATCTTGTAGGCGGCGTGGAGCCAGAGACCGAACAAACCAAAGACCGCCCCTGACGCACCCACCAGCACGTCCCCGGCGCCACCGAAGTGATAGGCAAAGGCGCCGCCCACGCCCGCTGCCGCCAGGTAGAGGGCCAGAAAGGGGGCACGCCCGTATCGAGCCTCAACCGCCGGTCCGAGCTGGTAGAGGGCATACATGTTGAAGAGGATGTGGGCGATCGAGGCATGGAGAAAGATGGGGGTGAAGATCCGCCACCACTGCCCGATTGCGACCAACTGGTTCGCTTGCACGAGCTCGCCGACGAGCCGATCTCCTAATGAAGCGGTGAACCGGGAAAGCAGGTAGACAATGACGGTCACCGACAGGATTCCGAAGGTGATCGGCGCCCCCCGTCGCAGCCGGGTGGCGTTGCCGGGACGAGCGGCGATCGTCCGCTGCCGCCCCCGCTGGCGAGCACATTCGGGGCAGAACTGACCGACACTTCCCGGTGTCGAGCACCCGCCACAGATCGGTCGATCACAGGTGACGCAACGGAGGCCAGTGGGCCGATTGGGGTGGCGATAGCAAACGGTATCGCCAGTCGATGGTGCTTGGGGCTCGGTCATGTTCGAGAAAAACCTAACTCGAGCCCGTGTTTGTGAGCGAGATTGCCGCCCCCGACAGCGGCTCGAGCGCCCTTTCCAGTTCGGCGGGCAGCGGCGAGTCGACCGTTGACTCAGCCCCGGTGATCGGATGGTCGAATTCGAGGTGGGCCGCATGCAGAAAGATCCGTTTCAGCCCTATCGCCACGCTTCGTCGTGAATAGGTCTTGTCTCCCGCCACCGGGTGCCCGATGGCGGCCAGATGAACCCTGATCTGATGCGTGCGACCGGTCTCGAGATCGACATCGAGCAGTGACCAACCGCTGCCCTGCCAGCGAACCCGGTAGTGGGTGCGCGATGGTCTTCCTTCGGGACTCACGACCTTGCGGGTGGGACGGGTGGGATCACGGGAGATGGGAGCATCGATCGTACCGGTGGGCATTTCCATTTCCCCATGAACCAGCGCCAGGTAGCGGCGATGGATCCGCCGGTCAGCGAGGGCTTTGGTCAATAGGCGGTGGACCTCATCCGATCGGGCGACCAGCAGTAGGCCCGAGGTTTCCTTGTCCAAGCGATGTACCAGACCCGCTCGCTGCTCGCCGCCGATGCCACCGAGCTCCGGATAAAGCCGAAGGAGCCCAGCCGCCAGCGTGCGGGCTTCCCGGCCAGCCCCGGGGTGAACCACTACGCCAGCCGGCTTGTCGACCACCAAGAGGTAATCGTCTCCGTAGCGGACCGAAAACGGCACCGCCGCCGGCTCCAGGGTGGGCGCTTGCCTGGGCGGCTCGAACTCGATCGCCTCTCCCCCGACCCGTTCGTCCGGGTCGACGAGACGCGAGTCGACCAGCACGCCGTTTGCAAACAACAACCGGGCCTGCTGGCGGGAGATATTTGCCAGTGTGGCCACGATCTTGTCTGCCCGTTCTCCGGCTAACTCCGGCGGAATCTCGAACCGCACGCTCTACTTCTTCCGCAGCGCGCCGAAAGCCAGGATGGCGATGGCAACCGAGACCGCCGAGTCGGCGATGTTGAACGTCGGCCAATAGGGGATCTGGATCCAATCGATCACCGGCCCATCGAGAAAACCGGGACCGCGGAAGATACGGTCTCCCAAGTTTCCGAGCGCTCCGCCCAGCACCAGGCCAAAAGCCACCTGCTCCTGGACCGGGCGGGGCTTGGCGAGGGCGTAGCTGATGAACCCCACCGCCGCCACCGCCGCCACTCCGAGAAACCGACCGGCGTCAGGAAGAAGGGAGAAGGCTGCTCCGGTGTTCTCGGTGAAGCGAAACACCAAGAAATCGCCGATGATCGAGCGGGGACCGGAGGCAAATGTGTTCGCGGCCCAAAGTTTGGTCAGCTGATCGAGGGCGACGATGACAGCGGCCAGACCGTAGGCAGGCACCGCCCGCCGCAGGTCAGTTACGGCGAGCGCAGCTGACGCACTCGGTGGCATAAGGGAGCACTTCGAGCCGGGCCACCGGAATCGGGTTCCCACAGCTTTCGCAAATGCCGTAGGTCTTGTCGGCCACCCGGGAAAGGGCCCGCTCCACCTTGCGCAGCAGGTCGACCGTGTTCTGTCCCAAGGACAGCTCCTTCTCATACTCGAAATTCATCGAGCCCGCTTCGGCGCTGCCGGGATCCGGGCTCCGTTCTGCCGAGGTCTCGGTCAGGCGGGCCTCTTCGAGCTCGCGCTCGTGGTCCTCGATCATCTTCTCGAGGCGCGCCTGCTCCTCTTCGAGCTGGCCACGAAAGCGCTTGAGAGTGTTGGCGGCAAGTTGTCTGGCCATATCAGTAAGTACAAATCGTCCGGGGAAAGCTCGGAAACGATAGCCCGGACCTGGAATCACTTAACGGGTTGAAGACCTTTCGTTATTCCTAGAGTTTGAGTCAATGAGTTCCCGGTCGAGTTTTCAACGCCCTCGTCCCCAGCCCGATTTTCCGGTCATGGAGCAAGAGATTCTCGAGCTGTGGGACGGCATGGACGCCTTCCGGGCCTCGGTCGGCCGGCGCGCCGACGCCCCGGAATACGTCTTCTACGACGGGCCCCCTTTTCCAACTGGGAGCCCTCACTTCGGCACCTTGCTCGCCTCGGTATTAAAAGACGTTGTCCCCCGGTACTGGACCATGCGCGGTTTCCGGGTGGAGCGCCGATTCGGATGGGACACCCATGGGCTTCCCATCGAGATAGAGGTGGAGAAGAGCCTCGGTATCTCCGGTCCCCGTCAGATCGCCGAGTATGGGATCGATCGGTACAACGAAGCCTGCCGGGCGCACGTCCAGGCCAACACCGAGAACTGGCGGCGGGTGATCCGCCGGATCGGCCGCTGGGTCGACATGGACAACGACTACCGGACCATGGATACCGACTTCATGGAGACCGTTTGGTGGGCAGTCCGCCAACTCTGGGACAAAGGGCTGGTGTACCGGGACTTCAAGGTCCTCCCCTACTCCTGGGGCGCCACCACTCCCCTCTCCAACTTCGAGGTCAACCTTGGTGGCTATCGGGATGTCGACGATCCGTCGATCACGGTGAAGTTGAAGGTGAGACATGGCAAGGGGGCGGTCGAAGCAGGTGACTTTCTGCTGATCTGGACCACCACTCCCTGGACCCTCCCTGCCAACCTGGCCGTAGCGGTCGGGCCCGATATCGAATACACCGCTTTTCTCGAGGGAGACGAGCGTTGCTGGATGGCTCGAGCCCGGCTCGACTCCTACCGGAAGGATGCACAAGCCGTGGTCGCGACCGCGAAAGGGCGCGACCTGCTCGGGATCACCTACGAGCCTCCCTTCGACTACTTCTCAGGCGAGGTGGAGCGGGGCGCGTTTGTAGTCATCGCCGGTGAAGAGGTGTCTACCGATGACGGAACCGGCCTCGTCCATATGGCTCCGGCGTATGGCGAGGCCGACTTTGCTGCCATGGCCGCGGCCGGGCTTGACGTTCTGGTCGACCCGATCGACCTCGAAGGCCGGTTCACCGATGCGGTCCCCGAAGTGGAAGGGGTGAATCTGAAAGAGGCCGATGCGACTTTGGTGCGACTTCTCAAGCAGGCGGGTTCGTTGTTTCGCAACGAGCGTATTCGCCACCCCTATCCGTTCTGTTACCGAACCGACACGCCGCTCATGTACAAGGCGATCCCAACCTGGTTCATCGGCGTGGAGTCGATCAAGGACCGACTGGTCAAGCTCAACGACAACATCCATTGGGTCCCCGAGCACGTCGGCACCCGCCGCTTCGGCAACTGGTTGGCCGATGCCCGCGACTGGGCCGTTTCTCGCAATCGCTACTGGGGTTCGTGCATCCCGGTCTGGGAGTGCCCCTCCGGGCACATGCATTGCGTTGGCTCCATCGAGGAGCTGGAGAAGCTCTCCGGGGTACGGCTCACCGATCTGCACAAGCACTTCGTCGACCCGGTGACGTTTTCCTGTCCCGAATGCGGAGAGGAGATGCACCGAGTGCCGGAGGTGTTGGATTGCTGGTTCGAGTCCGGCTCGATGCCCTATGGGCAGGTGCATTACCCGTTCGAGAACAGGGAGCGGTTCGAGTCGACCTTTCCCGCCCAGTTCATCGCCGAGGGCCTCGACCAAACCCGGGGGTGGTTCTACACCCTCCATGTCCTGGGGGCGGCTCTCTTCGACTCAGAGGCGTTCCGCAACTGCGTCGTCAACGGCCTGATCCTCTCCGCGGATGGCCGCAAGATGTCGAAGTCGCTCAAGAACTACGACGACCCCGCCGAGCTGCTCGAGACGTATGGCGCCGACGCCCTCCGGGCCTACCTGATCAACTCCCCGGTGTTGCGGGCCGAGCCCGTCCGCTTTCAGGTGCAGGCAATTCGCGAGGTAACGAGAACGGTGTTGCTGCCGTTGTGGAACGCTCACAGCTTCTTCACTACCTACGCCGCCGCTGACGGAATTACCGGCGACGACCTCCGATCGGCACCGTCGCCGTCGGAGCGGCCCGAGCTCGACCGGTGGATCCTCTCGGTACTGCAAAGCCTGATCGCGGAAGTGAATCGCCAAATGGAGGGCTACTACCTCTACAACGTGGTACCACCGGTACTCGCATTCGTCGAGGATCTGACGAACTGGTACGTCCGCCGCAGCCGACGAAGGTTTTGGCGCCGCCGGGGCGAGGACGATCTCGACAAGCTTGCCGCCTTCGCCACCCTTTATGAGGTCCTGACCACCTTCGTGGCGGTCGTGGCTCCGGTCCTGCCTTTCATCTCCGAGCGGATCTATCAAGACCTGATGCGGAACGTCGATCCCGAGGCGGTGCCGAGCGTCCATCACCGCGACTATCCCAATGAACAGACCGAGCACATCGACCGTGATCTCGAGCGAGCGATGGCGGTGGTACGCGAGGTGGTGAGCCTTGGCCATGGATTGCGCAAGCAGCACGAGATCAAGGTCCGCCGTCCCCTCGCCTCGGTCACCGTCGTCACACACGACCACCAGCACCGCCAGGCCGTCGTCGACCATTCCGACCTCATCGCTGACGAGCTCAATGTGAAAAAAGTCAAGGTCACCCCGAGCGGCCAAGGTTTGCTCAAGCTGTCGGCCAAGCCCGACTTTGCTCGAGTGGGTCCCCGCTTCGGTGCTCGGGTCAAAGAGGTGTCGGCCTTTGTGGCCGGACTCGGAGAGGCCCAAATCGAGTCACTCCTCGACGGCAACGGGCTCGAGGTGGCGGGGTCGACGATCACCGGCGCCGACCTCGTGATCGACCGTCAGCCCGAAAAGGGAATGGCCGTGGCAGCCTCCGGAGGGCTGGCGGTCGCTCTCAGTCTCGAGACGAATGCGGCCCTTCTGGCCGAGGGTATGGCGCGCGAGTTTGTGAGCAAGGTGCAACAAGAGCGGAGAGGGGCCGCATTCGACGTCTCCGATCGGATCGAGGTCGCGTGGTGGACAGACGACGAGACACTGGCAGCGGCGGTTTCCTCCTATGACGACTACATCAAAGGGGAGGTGCTGGCGACGAGGCTCGAGCGGGTAGCGGATTGGAAGGGCGAACGGTCACAACTGGACGGGGCGGCCTACGGGCTCAGCGTGCGAAGGTCGAGGTCTGATCCGTCGTTCTCTGGGCTGTAGAGGCTGTTGGACAACCTCTAGAACCCAGCAGACAATTACGCCCCTGGCGTCGACGCCCAAGATGGATGAAAATCGGCCAAGGAAATATGTGGTGCCACCGACGGAACCGTGATTGATGGGGGCCGGTCCGGCTGGGAGAACCCTCAGGCGCTCCCGGCCACGGGAAATTCGGTCACTCAGGCCCGCTCTCAGCGTCATTCGGTTGCTGGCGAACGAGCACCGGGCGCCAACGACCAGATTTGTCGGGAAGCGTTCGCCAGTGACCGAATTTGGTGGCGGGGAGGGTGGACGCCGGTCCAAGGGCCGGGGAGCAAAACAATCTCAGCCTTGGGGCCGAAAGATCTAGAGGCGAGCCGGCGTAACGGGTAGAGCGCCCTGACTGCCGGTCCTACACCCGGTTTACGTCCCAGGGTTGTAGACGGTGTCCAACAGGGTCCACAGCCCAGAGAATCGATGATCATCCGTCACCGGGGGCGTCAGGCGCCTCGGAGTCCCAGGTGACGTCCACCGGGTCGACATCATGGACGAGACCCTTGTAAACCGGCGCCCGCAACCGCCGATAGGGCGTCCACTCCCGGTACTCGATCATCGCCACCAGGCTTGGCTCCACCCACACCGGCTCGCCGGGAAGGTCGACCCTTTCTGCAAAGGGCGAGGTCGCCCGCTCGCTCGCCTTCAAGATCGGCAGCAACATCCGCAGCGAGCGCTCGTCGAGCCCGGAGCCGGCGGCCCCGGCCAGGAGCAGCTCCTCGCCCCGATAGAGGCCGACGATCAACGAACCAAACGATCCGGCCCTTCCCCCTTCTCCACGCATGTATCCCCCTACCACGGCCCGGATTCGCGAACGGGCAACAACTTTCCGCCAATCAGCAGAGCGGCGGCCCGGGAGATAACGAGAACCCGATTTTTTGGCCACGATCCCCTCGAGGCCGGCGTCGCTGACGGCCTCGAAGAGTGCTAGTCCCTCCCCACGAGTCGGTTCGACGCGCACGACCGGTCCTTCAATGTCGAGTCGCGCCAGCAGTTCCCAGCGCTCTTCGAGCCGAAGTAACGTCACATCCTCACCCAGATAGAGCAGGTCGAAAACAACAAGCTGGGAGGGAGCCAAACCGAGTTGAAAAAATGACGGCTTGCCGTCGGCGCCGATAGCCACGATCTCCCCATCTATCACCGCCGGGACGGGAGTCCGCACTCCCAGCAGGTCGGGATACCGGCCGCCGAGATCCTTGCCGTTGCGTGACCGGAGCTGGACCCGCCCCTCGTCGGTGTAGGCGAGGCAACGGAATCCGTCCCATTTCAGGTCGAACCACCAGTCTTCGGAATCGAATGACGCCGGCCATGACGTGGCGAGCATCGGCTGATATGCGGGAGTCATACTTTCTGCATCATGGTCTCAGCAGGTGAAACCCGCATCGGGGTCTACGGCCTCGCCATCGACGGTGACCTTGTCCTCCCGTATCTCGGAGAGCGAGGTCGAGGCCGGTTACTGGACCCTCCCCGGCGGCGGGCTCGATTGGGGCGAGGACCCGAGCGACGGCCTCCGTCGTGAGTTCTTCGAAGAAACCGGCCCGGCATCAGGGCCGTGATCAAGAATCCAGTCGGCGTTTTCTCCTTTGTGGTTCCGGTGTTGAACAGGCCATCATCGAATGCGGACTTGTTTGCGCTGCAGATCATCTATCGAGCCGAGGCGAAAGGGACCCCTGTCGCTGAGATCGACGGCAGCACCGACCTGGTCCAATGGTGGTCGCTCCGCGAGATCGAGAATCTCCCGCTGGTGGCTCTGGTGGGTGAGGCTCTCGACCTGGCCGACGTCAGCTATCGCTCAGCGCTTGCGCCACCAGGCGAGTGACGAGCGCACCGTCGACTTCATCTTTGTGAGCCTTCACGATCTCACCGATCACCCGACCAGAGGCCTTGGGATCCCCGGCGACGCCCAGCTGATCGATCGTCGTTCGGACCAACGCCTCCGTCGAGGGCCCGTCAAGCTTCTTCGGCAGCCAGCGGCTCAAGTACTCGACTTCCCAGCGCAGCTTTTCGGCCATAGCCGCCCCTCGCTCCCCCGCCTCCTCGAATTCCCCTTTGGCCTTGTTCATCTTCTTCGCATACGCCGCGATGACTCGTCGATAAAGGTCGTCGTCGACCTCACCTTTGAAACCCGGCGTCGAACGAGCCAGGGTCACCTCGGTATCGATCATGCGGATCACATCGCGCCGGCGGGCGTCTTTTCCCTTCATTGCGTCCTTGAGCTCGGCTGAGAGTTCTTCTTTGATGGTCATGTGGCGATCCTGTCGGCGAGGGCCCGGGCCATGAGGCCGGGGTCGTCGGTTATGATGGCGTCAACGCCGAGATCCGCCAACGATGGCGCCAACGCCGGGTCATTCAAGGTCCACGCCGCGATTCGCAGCCCCGCGGCGGCTGCGGTTCGAGTGGCGTCCGGTTGGGAAAGGACCAACTGCCAATTGGGCACCAGGGTTCCGTGGCCATGGTGAAGGGCGTGAGCTGTGGCGTCAGAGATGCTTCCGCCGGCATCAATGAGCAAACCGGTGGCCACGCCCGGGTACCTGATCCGAATCTCATCGACTGATGGCCAGAAGAAACATGTGAGTAGGTCGCCGGGGCGGGATTTGGCCGCCGTCTCGAGAGCAAGGCCATGGTCACTCTCGAAACCAATATCGCCTGGGAAGTTCTTAATCTCCAGATTCAGCGGGAGCGCCGGCAGAACGTCTATTACCTCGTCGAGGGTCACCAACTGTCGTCCCGGCACCACCGGGTCGTGGGAGAGGACTAGTTGGCCGCCGGGCGCTCGTCTGACGTCGACCTCGACCATCGCCGCCACCTCCGCCGCCGCTTCGATGCCCTGGAGGGAGTTGTCGGGGAATCGAGTCGGCCAGCCGCGATGGCCGATGGTCAGCAAGTCGCCCTGATTTTGGAGAACATCTCTAGAAATTCGATGGGGAAATCGATTGCGAGTCGCTGGACCCAGGAGTACCGTAGTTGCCGATCAATCAACAAAACCCTTATTCACTAGTTCTAACCGAACTTGTGAAAGCGTTCACAAAGGATCCTGATGGCCACCACCACGCTCACAATCACAACCGAATGGAGGGACCTCGCCGCTTGCCGGGACTCTGAACCGAGTTTGTTCTTCCCCATTGGCAGCACCGGGCCCGCCATTGAGCAGATTGCCGCCGCCAAGATGATCTGCGCCGTCTGCTCCGTCCAAGAAGACTGCCTCCAGTATGCCCTTGAATCGAACCAGGAATCGGGGGTGTGGGGCGGTTTCGCCGAGGACGAGCGTCGCCGGCTGCGCAAGCGTTGGCTGGCCGAGCGCCGTCGGCGCGCCGGCTGAGACTTTCAGCCACCCGCTCGGGCAAAACCAACTTGGCGCGACCCGCTTTCCTGGTCGATTTCGACGTAGGCCACTTTTTCCAGCGGGATCCCCACGAGCCGATTTTTCGTGTCCTCGAACCAGAGGATGCTCTGACCGGTGCTGTACGCCTGCTCCAGCATGGTCTTGATGGAATCGGCCGACTCGGCTTCAATCTCGATCACGCGATTGGTGTCAGACACCCCAACTTTGACAAGCAAGAGATCTCCTCAGTGACGGGTTGCAACGACCGGCAATCGTAGACCTCTTCAATTGACCCTTCCGTCTCGGCACCAGTCGCCGTATGCTCGACCCATGAGGCGACGGCTGGGGCTCGTCATCGTCCTTGGGGCCTTGATCGGCGCCACCATGGTTTTGCATCGATTGGCGGATGCGTTTCCAACCTCTGCCCTTTCAGAGGGCCCACTCGAGGTCGCCGTCGGTTCCGCAGTTCGCCTCCTCGGTCTGTTGATCGCCTACTGGCTTCTCGGGTCCACCGTTTTGTATCTGCTGGCATCGCTCGCGCGACTTCCTCGAGCGCTCACAGCCGTCATGCCTTACACGTGGCGACCGCTCCGGCGGCTGATCGACGGCGGGTTGGCATCGAGTGTGGCGATAGCAATGGCGCTTCCCGCCCACGCCTCGGTCGCCCCGGGCTACGTGCCGGTGCCGGCATCGGACCCGGTCACAGGACCCACAACGACCACGATATTGATTGAAACGACTACCACCGCTCCGACGGCTTCGACCAGTGGGTCGCCTGTCGACATCCTCTACCTTCCCATTGAGTTGGCTCCAGTACCCGCCGCGGTGGCCACCGCCGATCGGCCCCATACGATCGAGACCGACCACGTAGTGGTGATGCCGGGCGACAACATGTGGCTCTTGGCCGAACGGAGGCTCACGGAACTTCTGGGACGGAAGGCAGGCGACCACGAAGTCGCCCCCTACTGGCTGGCCGTGATCGGAGCCAACAAGGACCGGATCCGTTCGGGTGACCCCGACCTCATCTTCCCGGGCGAAGTGCTCGTGCTCCCCGCTTGGGACCTTGGTTAGCCCTTTATTCCCCCTCCCCGGCTACGCCGATTCTCCGCCCTCTCCGACTGCGCCGGAATTCCCCCTCCCCGCTACGCCGGTACTCCCCCCTTCGGAGGGAGAAACGGCAGAAGATCAGGTGTTGTCGCCAAGGAAGATCTCCGAGACCGAGCTCTCGGTGAAAATGGCATGCACAGCCTCCGCAAGGATCGAGGCGATCGACAGCACCTTGATCTTGTCGAGCCGCTGGGCGTCGTCAGGAACCGGCAACGTGTTCGTGACGATCACCTCTTCCACCGCCGAATTCTTGATCCGATCTATGGCGGGCTCGGAGAGAATGGCATGAGTCGCCGCGATCCGCACCGATAGCGCTCCATGATCGCGCAGCAGGTCGGCGGCGTTGGTCACGGAGCCGGCGGTATCGACCATGTCGTCAACGATGATGGCGTGCCGTCCTTTGACGTCGCCTGCCAGCTCGTGGGCGGCAGAGACATTGTGAGTGTCGGGCTCGCGTCGCTTGTAGACGAAGGCGACCGTGCCATCGAGGCGGCGGGCGTATTTCTCTGCCCGCTTCACACCACCGGCATCGGGCGAGACAATCGCGGTCGGTCCCGAAATTCGTTCTCGCAGGTAATCGGTAATGATGGGGAGGGCGGTGAGGTGATCGAAGCTGGGGACGAATCCCTGCAGCTGACCGGAGTGGAGGTCGACCGACACCAGGCGATCGGCGCCGGCGGTGACGAAGAAGTCACCGATCATGCGGGCGGTGATTGGCTCCCGGGGAAGCACCTTCTTGTCCTGCCGCGAGTATCCGTAGAAGGGCATCACCGCTGTGATCCGTCGGGCCGACGCCCGACGCAGCGCATCGATGATGATGAAGTGCTCCATGATGTTCTCGTTGATCGGAGCCGAATGACTCTGCATGACGAAGCAGTCGGCCCCGCGCACGCTCTCGATGGGGCGGTCGTAGATTTCGCCGTTGGCGAACGTGGAGCGGTGGAGCTGGCCGATCCGAACGCCAAGAATGTCGGCGACTTCTTCCGCCAAAGGTAAGTTCGCCCCGCCCGTGAAGAGCATCATCCGGTTGCGGCTTACGACATCCATCTAGTCCTCGGACTTGCGGTTGCGATAACGGGCTGCGAGCTTCTGAGCGTAGTCCGGTATCTCTTTCTGCGAGGAGCGTTCGACAGCTAGCGCTCCCGGCGCCACGTCATTGGTGATCACGGAACCGGCGCCTGTCACAGCCTTGTCACCGATCTCGACCGGCGCAACGAACATCGTGTCCGAGCCGATGAAGACGTCCTCGCCAATCGTCGTCGGAAACTTCTCGTAGCCGTTGTAGTTGCAAGTGATGGTGCCGGCTCCGATGTTGGTCCGCGCCCCGACCGTGGCGTCGCCGAGATAGGACAGGTGCGGAACCTTGGCCCCCTCCCCCACCGACGTGTTCTTCATCTCGACGAAGGTGCCCGCCTTCGACCGGGCGGCCAGCACCGTCCCGGGGCGAAGCGATGCGTAAGGACCGACCTCGACTTCCTCGCCCACCCGCGCCTTTCTCAGCACCGAATACCAGACCCGACTGCGGGCTCCGATCTCGGAATCGACCGCATAGACCTCGGGCCCGACCACCGCCCCCTCGGCGACGACGGTCCTGCCTTCGAGATGGACGCCGGGGTAAAGGCGCACTCCGGGAGCAAGGGTCACCGAGGGGTCGATATAGACGCGATCGGGATCCTGCATCCACACTCCCTGCTGTTGCCAATCGAGATTGATCCTCTTCCGTAGCTGTGCTTCGGCGGAGGAAAGCTGATCCTGAGAGTTGACTCCCGCCACCTCATCTGGCTCCGCTTTCACAATGGCTACACCTCCCTCTTCGATCATCTGTGGAATTACATCGGGCAGGTAGTACTCCTTCTGAGCATTGTCGCTGTCATTCTGGCGCAAGGCGCTTCTCAAGACTGCCGAGGAAAAGGCATAGACCCCGGCGTTTACCTCGTCCAGCAGACGTTCGGCCTCGCTGGCATCGCTTTCTTCGACCACCCGGAGCAACTGGTCGCGATGGTCGCGCACGATCCGCCCGTAGCCGGTCGGATCCTCGGCCCGGAAGGACACCATCGCCGCGGCCTTGCCGTCACGAGCCTCGACCGTCTGGCGCAACAAGCTGGGGCCCAGCAAGGGCATGTCCCCGTAGACGACGAGGATCGTGTCGTCCGGGGAACCGTCGATGACCTCCGACAGCGCGACATCCACGGCGTGCCCGGTGCCGAGTTGTTGCGCTTGGTGGACGGCGACAGTTCCCGGCGGAAGGGCCGCCACCACCTCCTCGGCACCTGACCCAACGACGACCAGCGTTTTCTTTGGCTCCAAGGCCGTCACCGAGTCGAGTACCCATTCGATCATCGGTCGCCCGAGAGCGGTGTGGAGCACCTTGGGAAGATCGGATTTCATCCTCGTGCCTTGCCCGGCGGCAAGAACGATGGCGTAGAGGCTCACGGGCCCAGGCTCGAGTAGGAGGTTTCCAAGCTGGGGGGGCAGGGCTCGAACCCGCTCTAACGGATCCAAAGTCCGTTGTGCTTCCGGTTACACCACCCCCCAAAGGGGTTCGGTCAGATGATATTTGGCCTGGCGGGCGCGTTCGACGCGCTCAAACCGACCACAAATGGTCGGTCTAGCTGATAAGAACCGAAAAAGTCAATCGATTCGTTCGACGCCGTTCGAGCGGGGGGAGGCGGCTTGGCGGTGGCGGCAGGCGGGGGGGGCGGCGGCGGCGTCTTCAGCTTCGGAGAGGTCGGGGAAGAGACCGAATAGCGCCGGTCCGGAGCCACTCATCATCACCGGTTGCTCCCAGGTGTTGGAAAGCTCGACCATGAAATCAGCCAGCTCTGGCTGAAGATCGATCGCGGCTGGCGTCAGGTCGTTGCGCAGCGGGCCCAGGAGGCGAAGCGAGGGCGGAAGCCGCCTGCCGTCGATCTCGGGACCATGGGGTGCCGCGAGTGAGTCCCAGCGCTCGTAGACCCTGGCAGTGCTGAGCTCGAAGGGAGGTACGGCAATCGCTACCGAGAAGTCAGGGATCGCCTTCTCACGCGTGAGTCGCTCGCCAAAGCCCTCCATCCGCTGGAGGCCGCCCCGAAGAAACAGCGCAACGTCGGAGCCAACCTCGTAGGCGGCCGACAGAACCGCTTCTTCATCCCGGCCCGTAAGGTCGGCGACAGCGGCCAGCGTGGCGGCGGCGTCACTCGAGCCGCCCCCCAAGCCGCCGGCGACAGCGATGGACTTCTCCAACGTGATATCGAGTTGTGGTCGGTTGCCGCCTCGGATCGCCGAGACTGCCTTCCAGATCAGGTTCTCCCCGTCGTCTGGCAAGTCGGCCCCCGAAATTTGCAGGTGATCTTCATCGGATTCATCGAACCGCAGTACATCGGTCCAATCGACACAAAGGACGAGTGAGCGCAGGGGATGGAGGCCACTGGCTTCGCGAGGACCAACCTCCAGACCGAGGTTTACCTTCGCCGGCGCCTCCCAGACACTCACGTCGACTCCGCCAGGCGCAAGAAGTCGGCTGGGCTGAGGTCCTCGGCCCGCAGACGGGGATCCAACCCCGCCCGCTCGAGTGCTGCAACCGGATCATCCAGCACCGCACCGAGTGAGCCCCGCAACATCTTCCGGCGTTGGCCAAATCCGGCCGCAGCCAACTCGATCGCCCGCTCCGTCAGCTCATGAGCAGGTCGACGCCTGATCGTTATCACCACCGACGAGACCCGCGGAGCCGGAAAAAAAACCTGGGGGCCAACCTTGAAGGCGATCCGCGCCTCGCCGTGCAGACCCGTCACCACACTCGGGAGGCCATAGGCGGGATTTCCTACTTCCGCAGCCAGACGGTCACCCACCTCCTGTTGAACCATCACCGTGAACTCCGTCAGGGCGGGGACAAATCGCAACCAGTCGAGCAGGAGCATCGTCCCCACCTGATAGGGGAGGTTGGCGATCGCCTTCCACGGCGGCGGTTGCACCAGTTGTTGGTAGTCCACCTCGAGGGCGTCGGCATATACCACCTGCGCCGTTGTTCCGGCGAGCTCTTCGGAGAGCACCGGCCGGAGTCGCGGATCGATCTCGATCGCCACCACCTCGGCTCCGGCCGTGGCCAAAGCGCGGGTGAGAGTGCCGGTCCCCGCTCCGACCTCGAGGACGCGGTCGCGCGGTGTGACCGCAGCCGTGCTCACCACCCGGTCGATCACGTTGGGGTCGACGAGGAAGTGTTGTCCCCAAGAAGGGCGCGGTTTCACGCCGTGACGGTCGAGAAGGCCCTTTACCCCTCGGCGGGTGCTCAACGGCCAAACACCAACGCCGCGTTGGCCGCGGTTTGCGTAGCGACCTGGTCGACCGGTAGGGACCAAATCCGGGCCAGCACCTCCCCGATCAATGAAACGAAGGCCGGCTCGTTCTGCTCATGCCGATGGGGAGGCGGCGCCAAGTAGGGGGTGTCCGTTTCCAGCAATGCCCGCTCCGGAGGAACCAGCTCCGCCGCCAGACGGATTGTCTCTCCGGTTTTGAAGGCCACCGGCCCGGCGAAGGAGAACCAGCAGCCCAGGGAAAGGAAGCGCCTAGTCCAACGACGCCCACCCGTCCAGCAGTGCAGGATGGCGTCCGAACCGATGCCCTCGCGCTCGATGATCTCGTAGACCTCTGCGAAGGCATCGCGGCAATGGATGACTACAGGTTTTTCGAGGGCGATGGCCAAACGCAACTGGTCCTCGAAGCAACGGACCTGATCGTCGCGCGGGGCGAGGTTGCGGTAGAAGTCGAGCCCGGTCTCACCCACTGCGGCGGCGCGAAGGGCCAGGTGCTCGATCGCGCTCTCCTGCTTAGCCCACGAAGATGCCTCGTGAGGGTGGAGCCCGGCGGTGGCGATGACTCGATCGGGGAAGCGATCGGCCAGCTCCAGTGCAGCCCGCGAACTCTTTGCGTCTACTCCCGGAACCACCACCCAATCGACTTCCGTGGCGCGGTCCAACAACAAGGCGGGATCTCGATCGTCGAGCTGGAGATGACAGTGCGAGTCGACCCATCCCATTCAACGAGCGAGCGTAGCCCGGCACCGGTTGACCCTAAGGGGTAATGTCGGCAGGCAAGCCGAGGAGTTGGGTCGATGGACGCTGGAATCGTGCGGAAAATCGACGATCTGGGACGGATCGTCATCCCGGCTGAGACCCGGCGTCTGTTCAATATCCGCGAGGGCGATCAACTTCTCATCTCCATCGAAGGCACCGGCATCACCCTTCGCAAAATGGAAGACACATGCGCGTTTTGCGGCCGCACCGATGACGTCACTCCTTTCAAAGGCCGCGGCATCTGCTCGGACTGTCGCTCCCAGTTGGTTTAACAAAAACCCTGGGTTTTACCCGTCGTTGTACGACGGTTGCAGCCCAGAGAAAACCTTGGATACTCGAAGAACAGCTGTTCCAGCTGGCGGTGGAATTCGATAGTTTCGGGAGATGGCTCCACCAATCCGATCATGCGAGGAGGTTGGTGAGTTCTTCGGTGAGGGCTGGCGTTCCGGACCGGTTCGACGAGCCGTCTCGTTCTTGGCTCGATGGCATGGACTCCGCCCCGAGCCGGCCGGCTACGGATTGTGGCTCGATCGGAACTCGGTGCATGGGCTCGGCATGAAGGTTCCTCTATGGGTCTGCGGGCTCGACTCTGACCTCCTCGTGATCCTCACGAAGGAGCTGGCGCCGCGACACGTGGTCCGAATACGCGATGCCGAATCGATCCTCGAGCTCCCGCTCACGTTGACGCCTCCGCCCATCGGCGTCGCCTTATCGTGGATCAGTGCCCGGGACCTTGATTCTCTGCGCGACGCCGATCGGCAACCTGAGTGACGCCTCCCCTCGATTAGCCCAAGCCCTCCGTGAAAGCGACGTGATCTATTGCGAAGATACCCGCAGGAGCCGGATCCTGCTCGAGGCTCTCGGGGTCAAGAAACGGCTGCGGTCTTTCTTCGTGGGCAACGAACGGGCTCGACAGCCCCAGCTCCTGGCAGACCTCGAGAAGAACCTGAACGTTGCTTTGCTCACCGATGCCGGCACCCCCGCCATCTCCGACCCCGGCTGGTCGGCAGTCAATGTGGCGCGCCAGGCGGGAGCCCGCGTCACCGTGATTCCAGGGCCGAGCGCCCTGACTGCCGCCCTGGCGGTCAGCGGGTTTCCGACGGACCGAGTGGTGTTTGAAGGTTTTCTTCCCCGCCGGGGCCGGGAGCGTCAGAGCCGGATCGCCGACATCGGGGCCGAGGGGCGGACGGTGGTGGTCTTCGTCGGTGCCAATCATCTGCGAGAGGACCTCAATGATTTTGCCCAGGTCCACTCCGAGCGACCGATTTGCATCGCTCGAGAACTGACCAAGAAATTCGAGGAGATTCTTTGGATGACGTGCGCCCAGGCTGTCCACCTCTACGCGGAGAGAGAAGTCATGGGCGAGTTCACGCTGGTCCTGTCAGCGGTGGCGGCTAAGGCAGGAGACCTCGGAGTTGCGGTCGACGATGTTCTTGCCGCCATGGCCGCCGGTCAATCAATGACGACCGCCGTCCGCATGGTCGCAGAAAACCTCGACCTCCCCCGCCGGGGGCTCTATGAAAAGGTGCTCGCTAGAACTCGGGGTACCAGGCCCGGGCCATAGCGCCGATGGCCGGATCACCGGAGGCGACGAGCAACACTCGCTCCCCCACATTGGCGACGAAGGCGTAGTTCTCCCCCTCATAGGTCACGCCGGCGCCGGGACCCTCTACGACGACCGGCTCGCCTATGCCGGTGATGACTCCGAAATAATCCCGAAGAGCGTCGGCCATCTGCTGACCATCGTCGGGTGTGTCGCCGAGGTATTCGAGCACCAGGAGAACATCGGTGCCGTTGAAGTAGACGACGTAGGCGTCTCCCCCCCAGCCCTCGGCCGCGTTCGAAGCGCCTCCCAAAACCTGGTCGAACATCAGACGGAAGCCGAGCTCGCCCCAGGTCGATCCGTACGAACGCTCGTATTCATCTATCTCGCGGTCGGTCACCTCTACCTCGGCGGGAGGGTCGGTTCCAAAATCGGACGGAGTCAGGACCTGCTCGGTCGAAACCGGAGGCTTGGCATAGAGCTCATCCACCGCCGCAAAACCGCCCTCGACCCAGATGCTCTGAATGAACGAGACTCCGGCGTCGTAGGGGAAGATCAAGCTGTCCTGAATGAACTCGGGCACCGAATCGAAGACGGTGGTGTCGATGTTGAACGCCTCTTCCAGGAACTCCTGCTGCTCAGCAGGCGAAAGCTGCTGGGCAAATAGGGTCTCCACGAGCGAGGCGTCGCCCTCGATGACCGCCTGCAGGGCCGAGCCACGGTCGAACAGATCAGACTCGAAGAGACGGTCGAACTCGGCATTGAACTCGTGGTGCTGGTCAGTCAAAGCGTGGGTGAGCTCATGGACCAGGGTCGCTTCTTCCAACGGAGTGAACTCGTCGTTGCGAGCCGTGACCACCAACTCCTTGGTATCGCCCTCGTAATAGCCCGCTACCTGTTCGCCATAGAGCATCGTCAGGTTGTCGAGCAGGTTGTAGTCAGGTGGTACCAATCCCAGGAGCTGATAGAGCGCCTCGTCGGTCTCGACGTCTTCGTACTCCTCGGCCACCTGCTCGACCACCCGTTCAGTGAGCTCCTCAGTGCTGATGACATCGATGGCAGGAGCCTCGAGAAATGTGAGCTCCCGGAGCTCCTCGGTGCGGGGAATCAGACGGGCGATCTCGGCCCGAAGACTTTCTGAAAGCACTTCGGTCCCGGGAGGCAACGTGGGGGCCACCGTGGTTCCCGACACCACATTGGTGCTGGAAGAGGGCGGCTGAGAGCTGGCCGACGATGTCGACGTCGACGACGTGGAATCCGGGGTACACGCGACGAGGGCCAACAAGGTCGCGCCGAGTAGGACCTGGCCAGATTTCACGCCCGCAGGCTACCGAGCAGTGATCGATATCCCGGAAGCGACGTCGGCTCTAGACCTCGACCATGACCTCCGCCAGCGACTTGCGCTTCAGGTCTGGAACAAGGCAGTCAGGGTCCGGGTAACCGATGGGGAAAAGGCAGAAGGGCCGTTCGTTGTCGGGGCGGCCGAGCAGCCGGGTGAGGAAGGCCATCGGGCTGGGAGTGTGCGTCAGAGTGGCGAGGCCCATGTGGTGGATGGCGGCGATGAAGAGGCCGGCGGCGATACCGACGCTCTCCTTCACGTAGTAGTTGTGGCGAAAAGATCCGTCGGGGAAGTAGCCATGCCTTTCTTCGAACAGCACTACGAGCCACGGCACGGTGTCGAGATAATCCTTGACAGCGTCGGTGCCGAGCGGTGCCAGCGCCTCCCTCCAATGAGCGGGCATTCGCCCACCTTCGTAATTGATCCGTTCCTCCTCCTCGGCCGCCAACCGAACCCGATGCTTGATCTCTGGATCGGAGGTCATGACGAAGCGCCAGGGCTGGCGGTGGGCTCCTGAAGGAGCCGTCGACGCAGTCATGACCGCCAATTCGACTAACTCCCTGGGGACCGGGTCGGTCGAGAACATCCGTACCGAGCGCCGCCTGTCCATCTCGCTGCAGAAATCACGAGCGCGGTCTGTCATCAGGTCAGGAGAAAGGCGTTCGGGTTGGTAGGAAATAGCTGCAATCGACATGGACCCAAGGTACAGGCGCTCCGGTGTAGGCCCAGGAGTAGCTTCAAGATCGATGTACAGCAGCCGGCGTGTTTCCCCCGCAGGGTGGTACCGGCGAAGCCGGGGAGGGGGGAGATCTCGAACCGACCCGCCGTGGATCTGCCCAAGTTGTGAACGGACGTTCGCCAACCGCAACCAGACCCATACCTGTGGTCGTCTGCGAAGTCTCGACGGAATTGTCCCACGGTGGACCCGGGTCGAGGGTTACTCGCCCCGAAACGTCTCACTCGTTGCGACTGAGCGCTCCCCAGGAGGTGGATTCGAGCCTGGCGGGCTGGCTGCAGGAGTCATACGAAGTTGAGTGCCAAAAAGTACCGCTGAACTCCCCCAGTATTTAGTTCCGAGTCATTAACTCTGAGCCGCAGCCGGCCGAAAAATACCCGAGGTGGCATCTGAACCGAGTTCGCAGCCTGTCTGGTTGAGCGCGATCCGAGCGTTCTCACTCGCGGCGGCTCTCGTGGGCGTCGTTTACGGTCTGTTCCTGGTCTTTGCTGGCCCGCCTCCGGACTCCGGGAACGCCGGTGTCATCTACGCCGCCGCCTCGGCTGCTGCTGGCGCCGCCCTCACCGGGGCTGGCCTGGCCAACAACGGTCGGGCTCGAATGGCTTGGACGCTGATCGGTGGTGGTGTCGCCTGTTGGGGGATCGGCGAAATTGTCTGGGTCATCCAAGGAGCGATCACCGACGAGATTCCCTACCCGGGCGTGGCCGACTTTTTTTACGTCGCCGGGTACCCGCTCATCTTTGCCGGCGTCGTCTTCCTTCCGTACCTGCGGCCGGGGCGATTCGAACGGATCCGCCTCGCGCTCGACGCCACGGCCGGCACCCTGTCGCTGGCGGCGGTGATGTGGGTGGCCTATCTCAACCAGGTTGTGACCGCGGGCGCCGATCCCATCGAAACGATCCTCAACCTCGTTTACCCCTTCGGTGACGTGGTCCTGGCCACCGCTCTCATGGTCCTGGCGATGCGTCGTTCCGAAGTGCGTCTCGACTTGAAGGTCCTTCTCGTCGCGGCGGCCGTCGCGCTGACGATGGTCGCCGATGTCATCTTCTCCCTCCAAGTGGCTGCGGGGACCTTCGTCGAGTGGACCTGGCTTGATGGCATCTGGCTCTTCTCGTATGCGGCATTCGCTCTAGCCGCATTCATGGTCACCAGACCTTCAATGGCATCCGATCATGCCTATCGCCCGGTCGAGGGATGGCAACTAGTGGCCCCCTATACAGCCGTAGCAGGCCTCTTTCTCATTCGACTCATCATGAGCTCGGACAACAGTTTGATCCTGAATATCGCCACGACCGCCGTCGCCGCCATCATTGTGGGCCGCCAGGCCGTGGCGATCCGCGAAAGGAAGGAACTCCTGGAGAAGCAGCGCGATGATCTCGTTGCTTCGGTGTCCCACGAACTGCGAACGCCGCTGACCGGCATCCAGGGCTACACCCAGCTGCTCATGGACGCTGGTGAGACTTTGGATTCCGCCGAACGACGAGAAATGCTCGAGACGATCAACGTCTCGGCCGGCCAGCTTGGGCACATCGTCACCGACCTCATCGACGTTGCCCGTGATCGGCTACAGAACGTTCATCTCCACCGGGTGCGGTACGAGGCTGCTGAGCTGGTCCGGGAAGCAGTCGCCGCCGCCTCTCCCAACCGCGCGGTTTCGATCGAGGCCGATCCCGAGGTCTCCGTGTCGGCCGATCCTGACCGGGTCCGCCAAGTGCTGGTAAACCTTTTGACAAACGCGATCCGTTACGGGCGCTCGCAAATCAAGGTGGTGGTCCATCGGCAGGAAACCGCGGTTCTCTTTGCAGTCCACGACGACGGCGACGGTGTCCCGACCAAGCACCAAACAGATATCTGGCAGCGATTCGAGCGTGGCGCTTACCGCCACAATGCCACCGTTCCCGGCTCAGGGATCGGGCTTTCGGTAGCCAAGGATCTTGTCATCGCCCATGGCGGAATCATTCGTTATCGGTCGTCTGAGCTGCTCGGAGGGGCCTGTTTTGAGTTCACCATTCCCATCGCCGAGAGCCCCGCGGTTGAACTCGTCGGCTCCCGTGCTTGAGAGTCAACGGCGCTGGTTTAGCACCCGCTTGGCCTCCGCAAACCTAATGCAATTTGGTGCGGATTCCACAGTGCGGATTCCGCCGAAAATAACATTAGGTTTCGTCGACGTCCCCGTCTCGAGTCAGGGGCCGCAGGATCGATTCCACCTCGTGGAAGCCCGAGGTCTCGGCGTGGCCCGATCGATTCCGAAGGCACCAGCCCAGGGGCGTCAAGCCGTGATCGGGGTCTATCAGGTTGGGGTCGGCACCGCGGCCCAGCAGCCGTCTAACACTGGCCGGTCGGCCGTTGCCAGCCGCCTGCCGAAGAGGATGGCCGCCAAATACGGGGTCGACGCCATCGACGGGTGTTCCAGCCGCAATGAGTTGATCGATCACGTCGAGCCTTTGATGGTCAGCGGCCATGACCAGGGCTCTGATCCGCGCATCGGTGGGTGTGTCAGGCTGGAGCCATCCCGATATTTCACCCGCGGCGGCGGCCTCTTCGATTCCGTGGATCATGGCGCCGGCCGCGACCAGGACGTCGACCACGTCAGTCATGCCGAATACGGCGGCATGCAGAAGGGCGGTGCCGCCCGGCACTCCCCCGGCGTCCTCACTCGCCCGGGCGTTGAGATCGGCACCCGCTTCCACCAATACCCTCGCCACCGCGGCATCGCCATAGCTGGCAGCTGTCATCAAAGGCGTCTCGGTGTCTCCATGGTCGCCGTCGACACTTGCCCCCGCGGCAATCAACGTTCGGGCGACTTCCGCCGTGTCGGAGAGATCGCGCCAGCGATTCTTACCGGTGTCGAAACGCAGCATGGCGATGTAGCCAAGTGGCGACGCTCCCCGCGGGTGATCGCACCAGTTTTCCATCGAAGAGGTTGCTAAATCCGGATGCTGGGAGATCAGCTTCGAAAGCTCTCCGAGGTCGCGCTCATCGAGAATTCTGCGACGTTTGACCTCGAGCTTGAGTTTGGGCCAGCTGGCGAATCCGTACTCGCGAGCCAAAGCCAGCTGAGCTGTCGACAGATCGAGCCTCTCGCCCACTGCCCCGATCCTCGTCAGGGCTGAGACCTCACCGCGTTGGCCCGAGCGGAGTAACTCCTTCGCCTGCCGGCGCAATTGATCGATATCCGGATCGGAGGGAAGTACCGCCATGACGACTCCTTGTTCGGCCGGCGGTCCGCGAGCCACGCCTAGGAGATCGCCGTGCTAGTCATGATCAGAACCAGTCGAGGTGGACTCAGTCCTTCCTGCGGACCCAGAGGCGCCCTCCGCGCCTGGCCGGGAGCTTACCCGAGATGGGTTTCTTGCGCTGGGGCCTTAACTCGCAAAGCGCTGACGATCGATGACGAATCGTTCATGGATTCCCTCCCCGATGACTCGCTCACCACATCTCACCGCTACATCGAAAAGCAACCTTCTTCGGTCCACCATCCCCAGTTCGCAGGTGAATGTGACTTCCTCGCCTTCGCGGGCAGCCGCCCGGTGATAGATGTCGACATGGGCGCCGACCGTCGTTTCCTCTGACTCGAGATGGTCGGCGACCACCTCAGTGCAGAGGTACTCGATGGTTTCGATCATGAACGGCGTAGAAAGAACGATGGTCGGCAGGAGATGTCGCGGGCTGTGTTCTTTGTAGACGATGAGTGTCCTGCTTGTCACTAGGCCTGGTTGGAGAGTTGCACGCATCCGTGGTTTCTATCACCGAAGGAGCGCCCGCGAGGACCTTCACAGAACCCGGTTGCCCCCCTAGCTGTGAAGGTTTGCGCGGCCCCGAGCCGCGAGGACCTTCACAGAACCGGCCCGCGGTCAGGCGCTGACGAGGCGAGCGGCCTGGCGGAGATCGGCGACGAAAGCCTCCCGATTCTCATGGGAGAAGCCTCGTCCCTTGCTCTCAAAATCGACGAGGGGTGGACCGTCACTAGAACCTTGCGGTCCCCCCAACCCGAAAATCTTGCCCCGGTCGGTCAAGACCCGGATTCTCGAGCCGAGCATGGCCTGACAAGTGGTCGCACCCAGGCCGACAATCAGACGAGGCCGCAGCAGGTGAAGCTCGCCTTCGAGCCATGGTCGGCAGGCTTCGATCTCGTACCGGTTCGGCTTCTGGTGAAGGCGTCGCCCGCCGGAGCCGGCCTCCATTTGAAGTGCTTCACCACGTTGGTCAGGTATACGCGTCGGGGTCGATCCCGGCGTCTTCCAAAGCCGAGCGCAAGAGCTTGCCGGCAGGACCCACGAACGGCTCTCCCTGCTGGTCCTCCTTGTCCCCTGGCTGCTCACCCACGAGGACCAGGTCGGCAGAGATCGGTCCCGACCCAAACACGGTCTGGGTGGCGTCTTCATAGAGGTGGCAATTGGTCCAGGACTTGGCGACATCTGCGAGATCGGAAAGAGCCTGGCTTCTCTTGCTGACCGAGTCTCCCATGGGTCACGGGGCGGATGCTGGACGCCGCAATGCCAGCAGCGCTCCCAGCGCAGACAACGTTGATTCGGCGCCCTGGTTGAGATTCACACCTTCGGCGGTCAATCCGTCACAACACGCTCCTGACTCGAAGTCGTACACCGGGATCCGTTGATCGTTCTCGCCGAGGAACCAGGAGACGGCCACGCCCGCCGGCACCAGCCAGCCGACATCGCCTGTGACCTCGGCCGCCCTCGCGCAGGCATCGGCCATCGCCCAGGCCTCGAGTGGCTGCTGGTCGAAGGAGGGCTTGGGGTGGCCGATCGAGCGGCCGGTCACAGGAGTGAAGCTGAAACCGTGTTCGCCGATCTCGGTCTCGACCAGCCACTCGAGAAGGCGCAGGCCTTCGTCAACCATCTTCGGGTCGTCCAGTGCCTGGCCGCTGCTGATGAGAGCCTCCGGAAGTCGGGCATTGTCGTAGCGGAGCCGCTCCTCCGGCCACAACCAGCTATCGCTCTCACGGCGTAATCGTGGAAGCTCCCGAGACAGGCGGGCAATCGCTCCGACGATGCTCGGATTTGGGCGAACCGCGTTGAAGGCAGTGAATCCCAAGAGCGCGTATCCGCAAGATCGCCACCATTTGCTGTCGAAGTCGAGCGACCGGGTCAGTCCCTCCTCAGCCCTTTCCCGACCTCGTTCGCCGGGCCACCAAACCGCCGCCGAACCCAAGCCCCAAATTGCCCGACCGATCGAATCGTCGCTGGCGGTGCGATTCCACACACCTGCCGTAGATTGACGATCCTTCCATCCTCCCTTCTGCGCTTCCAAAACGAAGTCGAGACAGCGCTCACGAGGAGTGGACGGAAATCCGATGCCGCTAGCAGTCGCCCGCGCCACGACGACCAGGGCTCGGCCGTTGTCGTCGAGGCTGTAGCCGTGGTCAAGTCTCGGCAGCGAGCGTTGGGCGTGCTCAAACAGGCCATGCCGCCCACTCAATCCAATAAAATGATCAAAGGAGACGAGATGCCGGATGGCGCTGACAGAGATCACGCAGACTGCATCGCCCGCAACTCGTCAGCCAGGTCTGCCTTCCAGAACTCGACGAACCCCTCTTGATCGGGGCCGATCTGGTGGAAATAAAGATGAACTCCGGCCTCCACCGCTTCCCGCGCCGACTCCAGGATTGGTCCCGTGTCGGGCCCGCAAGGGGTCGACTTGGCAACCATCTCCGGAGAAACCAACACTGTCTGTTCGTAATGAAGCATCGTCGGCAGGTCTTGATTGAGCGTTCCAGGAAACTCGCTAAACGCCCACAAACGCTGGGCGGTCTCGACCGCTTCCGCCTGGGACTCAGCCCAGCACAACGTTACCTGCGAATAGACCGGTCCCTTTCCCCCTGCTTCCCGAAACACGTAGATGGTTTCCTCGGCTGCTCTAGTGATCCAGCGGCCGTCACCGATCGAGGCCGCGAGCTCGGCCGACTCTGGGCCGAATGACGACACTTTGATCGGCACCGGTTCGTCCGGTTGGTCGAAAATCCGGGCATCGACTACTGAGTAATAGGGACCGAAGTGGGTCACCGACTCCTCGGCCCAGAGCCGCCTAATTACGGAGATCGCTTCCTCGAGCATCTCGGCTCGGACTTCATACGGCGGCCACGCCTCGCCTACGACATACTCGTTCAAGGCCCCTCCCGTGCCCACTCCAAACGCGAAACACCCCTCCAAAAGCACCCCGGTCGTGGCAACGCTCTGGGCGACGGCGGGATGAATCCTGATGATCGGACACGTGACGCCTACCACCTCCACCAGGTGTGGCGGAGATAACTCCTCGCCCGAGACAGTCAGGCCAACGGACAAATCATTCATGACCATGAGGGACTACCCCCGCCGTCGGGCCCTCAAACCGAGCGGAGAGTGGCCCCGCCGGCAGGCATTGGAATCACTGCATCCGGGGGGACCTCGGGTCTGCCGGCAGGCTCGACGGCCGTAAGCGCCGTCATCGTGACGTAACCCGCGTGGCACAAGGCCGTATCGGTGGATGGGTTGCGTCCCGCTTCCGAACCCCCCACTTCCACCTGCCCACCCGTTGGTCGGTTGGAGATCTCGAACTGAAGAAGCTGCTCCACATGATCGGCCATCGCCACCCGGAAGTACCCGAACTCGTCGAGATCTGCCCACCTAGTGCCGAGAATCTCACTGACCGGAAGCCCGGGAACGTTGACATTCAAGACCATCGGACGACCGCGATGACCCAGAATCCACGAAGCAGCTTTGGTGGCGCTGGCTACCGCCGACTCCCATTGCCAGGGGTCGGAATAAGCCAGGCTCACCGCCAGACCGTGACTGCCGAATGTCCTTGCCGTCAGGACCGCTCCGACGGTTCCCGAATGGATCACGGAGTGTCCGGTGTTGACACCGGCATTGACCCCGGAAACCACCAGCGCCGGCTTAGGCCCGAAAGCGCCCAGTGCCGCGGCCATCACCGCCAGACCGGGTGGCCCGTCGACCGTATAGGCCACGATCCCATTCCAACTCGCCCGGCGGAGTTCGATTCCCTTGCTGTTATCGAAGCGCCCGATACCCGTACCACTGCCGCTCATGTCTCGGACCGGTGCGGCGACAACCAATTCATACGAGCCGTGTAGTCGTTCCGCCAGAAGACGAAGTCCAGGAGACTCGATGCCGTCGTCGTTGGTCAGGAGAACGCGGGGAACGGAAGTCGGCTCGACCTCCTTCGCCTCCGCCACCACAACCGGCGCGGCTCGATCGGGTTCAGCCACTTCGGTTGGGACTCCTGATCTTCTCGACTTCGATGCGACGGGCAAGCTGGGAGATAAGATCCCGATCGGCGTTGCCCAGGCCGTGGCGCACGGCGTTGGCACCTCCCGCGGCAGCGCCAAGAGCGAGCACTCCCACCTCGTCCATGCCCCGTGCGGTTCCCACCGCCAGTGCCGCGGTCATCGAATCGCCTGACCCGCGATGATCGGCTACCTGCAATGTCGGTTGATCGACTCTGTACCAGCTTTCGCCCATGCAAGCCAACGTGGCCCCCTCGGCGCCGGAGACCACCACGTTTTGAGCTCCCTGAGCGCGGATCCCCTCGACTGCCTTTCCAACCTCGGCCAATCCCGTGCCCGAGATCCGGCCGTCGGCCTCGAGGTCGTCCCGGCTCAGTTTCAGCAGCCGTAGCGAACCGCCCGCCAGTAGTGCATCCAATTCCTCGCCATGCACGTCCGCCACCAGCGGCACCTCAAGAGCTGCCAGATCGGCAGCCAGCCGGGTGAAGAAATCGACCGTGATTCCTCCGCCGAAGTAACGACCCGTGACGACCAGTAAGTCTGTCGCCATCGCCACTTCCAACGCTCGCGAATAGAAGTCGTCCTGCTCGTGCCGGCTGAGCAGTGGCATGGTGGTTTCCGCCACCGGGACCCGCTGGCCGGAGCGGCGGTCGTGGATATAAATCGGTGACTCGTTATGGGTTTCGACCGCCCACAGGTCTAGATTCGATGGCATCAAAGCCTGCAGAGCCAAACCCACTTCACCGCCGACGGGAGCGCATAAGACCGGGGTTTCGCCGAGATGCTCGATCATGCGGGCGACCCAAAATCCTTGACCGCCCGGATGAAGGTGGACCTCGTCCCCTTCGTCGCCATCTTTCGCCTCGATCGTGACGGTCACGATCAAAGAGGGTGCTACTACTCCAATGGAACTGGACACGAAGGTTCGATTCCCGACGATGGGAAGGCGCAAACGGTTTGTTGGGCTCATTCCGGCCGGGGTCGATGGTTTTGCCTGATTTCCCGTCGGGTACGGCCCGAGCGATGCCCCTGCGAGTCGCCATCCTGGCCCCCATCGCTCACCCGTTTCCCCCACCCGGGTATGGGCCCTGGGAACGGGTTGCCTATGACCTTGTCGAGGGCCTGGTCGAGCTGGGTCACGACGTCACCGTCTTCGGCGCCGGCAGCGGCCGTACCTCCGGACGTTTCATCTCCACAACAGCGCAAGCTCTGGAAGGGTCGGATCTTGATCCTCGCCTGACCGAGGAAGAGCACATATTCCGCACGATGGAAGCGGTGGTCGAGGGCGATTTCGATGTCCTCCACAGCCACCTTCACGTTCACGCCCTTGGCTTTGCTCGGTTCCTCCCTTGCCCCATCGTTTCTACGCTCCACGGATCGGCTTGGAATGAAGCTCATCATTCGGTGCTGACCGCTTACAAAGACCAGCCGTTCGTCTCCATATCAAACGCCGAGCGCCAGTTCCTCCCTGTTCTCAACTACGTGGCAACGGTCCACAACGGCATTGACATCGACAGCTTCCCGTTGCGAGAGAAGAAAGAGGACTTCCTGCTCTTCGCCGGCCGCCTCGCTCCCGAAAAGGCACCCGATCTGGCTATCGACGTGGCCAGGCGCAGCAACCGTCGCCTGCTCTTAGCGGGCATTGTCGAACCCAAATACCGTGAGTATTTCGATCGAGATATTGCCCCTCAGCTGGGCGATGGGATTGACTACATCGGGGAAGCCAGCCGCTCCGAGCTGCAGAAACTCCTGGGGGCAGCGAGCGGTCTCCTGATGCCTCTCCGGTGGCCAGAGCCGTTCGGCCTGGTGGTGGTGGAAGCATTTGCCACCGGTACTCCGGTTGTTGCCTGGCGGGCGGGGGCGATGGACGAGCTTGTACTCGACGGCCGCAATGGCTTTCTCGTCGAGGGGGTCGATCAGGCATCCGCTGCCGTCGCACGACTCGCCGACCTCGATCCGGCGGTCATCCGAGGGTCGGCTCGGGAGCGTTTTTCGCGATCTGCGATGGCTGCTGGCTATGAAAAGGTTTACCAGGGCCTCGTTCCCCGAAACGCGAAAAGCCACGCTCGCCGCCGCGTTTGATGGCCCCGCTGATCGGGTACTAGTTTTCCTGGGAGTTCTCCGGCTCGGCCCGGATGGCCGCAGCCGAAGGAGGTTTTGTTTGTCGCATCCGGTCATAACGGTTTCGACGTTCGCACCAACCAAATGCGGCATTGCCCGCTTCTCTGGTTCGTTGCTCGACGCACTCGAAACCCGAGGTCAATCGATGTCAGTAGCACGCCTGGTCGGGCCTCGTGACCTGCCTTCATCGAATCATCGAGTTGTGGTTGAACTTGATCCCTCCTCTGTTTTGGGCATTGACCGGGCTCGCAAGGTTCTCGAGCGCTATTCGGCAGTGCTCATTCAGCACGAGTTCGGGATTTATGGCCCCAACGACGGGGAGGCCGTGGTCGACCTTGTCCAAGGGCTCGACACCCCGGTCATGACCGTTCTCCACACGGTCCCGGTTCGTCCGACCATGAATCAGCGGCGCATCTTGGAGGAGCTGGCGCAACATTCGGACGTTCTTTCTGTCCCCTCCCATTCGGCTCGGGCTGCATTCGAAGACCTGTTCGGAATTAGTGCTTCGGGGGTAGCGGTGCTCCCGCACGGTTCATCGTGGAAGCCTGCCGAACCACCACCCGGTCATCGGCGGCAACTTCTCACATGGGGATTGCTTGGTCCCGGGAAGGGAATCGAGCGGGCGCTCGAGGCGATCGCGCCTCTTCGGTCTCTGACGCCGGCGCCGCGCTATCGAATCGTCGGCCAGATTCATCCGAACATCTTGCGACGACATGGCCCGGCATATCGCGACTCGCTCATGGAGCTCGTTGACGCACTTTCGCTCTCGGGCATGGTGCGATTCGACGAGTCTTACCAGTCCGAGATTTCGCTTTACCGGGCCGTGGCGGATGCAGATGTAATAGTGATCCCCTATGACAATGACGAGCAAGTGTGCTCTGGCGTCCTGACCGAAGCTCTATCTGCCGGTCGACCGGTAGTTGCGACGAACTTCCCCCATGCCCGGGAGCTGTTGGGCTCAGGAGCTGGCGTTGTCATCGATCACGAGGACATCGAGGGAATGACCGCTGCTATCAAGCGACTGCTCACCGACGACTTCGCCTACCGGCGGGCCATGGAGGAAGCCCGCTCGATGGCACACCGGCTTTCCTGGTCCACCATCGCCCGCCGTCACATCGAGTACTTCCATCGCCTCATCGACTCGGTTGCGGTCAGCTAGGACTCAGGCCCCGCCGGGGGCCAAATTGGTAGAAGTCATCTCCACCGGAATACGGCTCGGCCCCGACCCTGCTCGCGTGATTACCAAGCCCTTCTTGGCCCACACCGGCGGTCTCTCCGACAGCCGCGACCGTGTCGGCCAGATCGCCGAACGGGTGCTCGAATTGGACCAGCAAACGGTCGAGGAGTCCCTCCAGGATCTGCGGAAAGCATTTCAAAACCGGCACCGTGACATCGAGGCCATCTGGGAATCCAACCTGGCCTTCGTCACCCACCTCCTCCCGGCTCTGGCCGACGTCTCCCACTCGTCAGTCCGGCTCCTTCTGGGCGCCACTTTCACGCAGGAGTATGCGATCGAGGGAGCGGCGCTCACGAACCCATCGATCGTTTCGACCGGGGGTTCGGAGTTCGTTCTCAGCTTGCGCGCCATCGGCGAGGGACACATCTCCTCGATCGAGTTCCGATCCGGTCGTCACCGTTCCGACGGCGAATTGGAGGTTGATCCACCCGGCGCCTATGCCGCCGCAGGTAAACGCCTCGACGTCCTTCACCAGCGAAAGAGTTTCGGAGCCAAGTTGGCCCAGATGGACGCCGAGGATGACATCGCTCTCGAGGTTCTCGGCATGCTCCCCGACCGCTTCGATGCCGCCCAAATGGGAGAGGCTCTCGCCCGGGTGACCTCCAAGGATTGGGTCCACCCCATGCGGGCAGAAACGACTACGCACGTTTTCCGCTGGTTGGCAAGTTCCAACTACGAGCTGATCTTCGAGGGACAACCCCTCTCCGAGCGGGTGCTATTTCCGGCCGGACCATCGGACAGCAACGGCATGGAGGATGCCCGCTTCGTTCGCTTCGTCGAAGACGATGGGAGCGTCACCTATTTCGCTACTTATACCGCCTTCGACGGTATCCGCATCCTTCCACAGTTGATCTCGACCTCCGATTTTGTCCGTTTCAGCGTGTCGAGCCTGCATGGCTCTTGCGCGCAGAACAAAGGAATGGCGCTCTTTCCACGCCGCCTCGAGGGCAGATACGTTGCGCTGTCCAGACACGATCAAACAAACCTGCACGTGTTGTGGGCCGACGATGTCTGGCATTGGAACGAAGCCGAGCGTCTGACCGGTCCGAAAGCTTCATGGGAAGCCATCCAGATTGGCAACTGTGGATCGCCGATCGAAACCGAGGCCGGGTGGCTGGTGATTACCCACGGCGTCGGGCCAATGCGCACATATCGGCTCGGCGCCCTCCTTCTTGACCTTGACGAACCTGACCGAATAGTGGGAAGACTCGACGAGCCGCTACTCAGCCCCGACTGGGCTGATCGCGATGGCTACGTCCCCAACGTCGTCTACTCGTGTGGCGCCACGCTCCACGACGGACACCTCGTTCTTCCTTACGGCATCGCCGACCGCGAAGTCGGTATCGGGATCATCGAGCTCAACTCTCTCCTCACAGCCATTGAGTGAGCTAGGCCCGGGTGGCTCGTAACTAGGCGACGGTCGCCCGCTGAGATCGCCAAGCCGATTAGAGCGGGACCGGCTCGTCGGCGCTAAGACCACCCCAGACTCCGACAGTGACCGAGTTGGTGATGGCGTAGACCAAGCAGTCGTCCACCACCATGCAGCGCCCACATACGGCTTTGGCGGCTTTGACCTCGTAGTCGGTCATCTCCCGTTCAGAAGACGTGAACATTTCGGACGGCATGCCCCGACAGGCGGCATGAGTTCTCCATAATTAGCCTGCTTGACCCTCGCGCTCCAACTTCCCGCTCCTCGATGGCCTGGCCATACCCTGCGGGTCGAGGCGTCAAACCTCAGGGAAATCTTCCCGTCCGGGGCGACGAGCCCTGTCAGAGGGAGTCGGGATCGATTTCTTCGCCGACAACGACGGCAGCGAGACGCGGGAGGTAAAGATTCCAGCCCTCAGTGTGGACGGGCACCTCATCTTCCGGTAGCTCGCGGTGGGTGAGGGTGAGCAACGTCCCGGTGCCATCTGGAGCAAGGTCGATCTCGACGATCGAGGAGCCCGGCGGCACCCCGGGATGATCGAGCCATCCCCACGTGAATACGACTTTGGCATCGGGGATCAACTCGACGAACTCGCCGCGAGCGTTGGCACCGTTGGGCATGGAGAGCGAGAAGATCCCGCCTTTCCGGGGGTCGAGGGTCGCCCCGACTCCCTGCCAGCGGATCCACTTGTCGGCGTCGGTGAGATAGGCGTAGACCGAAGCTGGCGGAGCGGCAATGCGGCGCTCGACAACGATTGGCTCGCTCATTGGCCGTCCCCTTGATCGGACTCGATCGCAGCTGCCAGGCGATCGAGGGTTTGCGCCCACATATTCTCAAGGACGTCCCGGAACGGCCCGAGGCGGTCCTTATCCGCTTGATACCAGCGCTTGTTGCCGTCCACTCGGACCTTCACGAATCCGGCCTCACGCAACACCGCGAGATGTTGCGATACCGCCCCAAAGGTGACATCGAAGCGCTCGGCGATCTCACCGGCCGAGAGCTCTCGATCCCAAACCAGTGAGAGGATTCGGCGCCGCCGTGGTTCAGCGATGACCTGAAGCGAGTCCACCGTGCGTCATTTTAGTCTCGGTTGAAATAGCTCAGCGGATTGAGTTATAGTTCTGACTGAAATAGCCGGGAAGGAGATAGGAATGGGTGACTACAGCATTAGGGCACAGTTCGAGGCGGCGTGCTCCCCCGCCGATGTGAGGAAGTGGCTTGACAATCCTGCCGGGATCGCCGGTTGGTGGTCGGACAAGATCGAAGGCACCGCCGGCCAGAAGGGTGACGAGTTCCATGTCAGTTTCCCCTCGACCCCCGTCGTCTTCGATCTCACGGTGACCGATCTGTCAGACGGAGTCGTCGAGTGGGCCATTCCCGAGAGCCCGCCGTGGTGGAAGGGCACGACGATCCGCTTCGACCTCAACGAAGACGCTGGCAAAACGAAACTGCTTTTTACCCATCGCGGCTTCGATTCCTCCGATCCGATCATCGAAGTAATCACTCCCGCTTGGGTGCGCTTCCTCGACAACCTCGTGGCAGTAGCAGAGTCGGGAAACGCCAATCCCGCCGTGGTCAACTAGCGCCGGAACGGCTTAAACGGCTGCTCGCCGGGAAGGCAACGAACTTAGAGCTTCTCCCGCCAGCGACCCATCCCCCCTCCCCGGCTGCGCCGGTACTCGTCCTTCGGGGGGAGAAACCGCGTGGTTCGGTTTCTTCCCCCAGCTAGCGAAGCGAGCGTTGGGGGAGGTGGCGCCGGAGGCGACGGAGGGGGAAGGGGCGCCAGCACAGCGCTAGCAAGCGGCTAAACCTTCCGCTTGGTGGCCGCCCGCAGCCAACTCCCACGTCCGCTTTTTGCACCTATCGGCTCGTCCTATGAGAGGTGGGCGCGGATTCTCAGCTTCGGTCAAGACGGTCGCTGGCGCCGAACAATGGTCGATGGTTTGCAACTTCCTTCTAGAGCCTCGGTGCTCGACGTCGCCACCGGGACCGGGTCCATCACACGCTTACTTCAGCGAGAGGGAATCGAAGTGACTGCCGTGGATGTGACGCCCGAAATGATTCGTCGTCATCCGGGTCCGTTGCGAGTGTTGGCTCGTGGCGAACAGCTTCCGTTCGGCGACTCCACCTTTGATGGGCTTACTTTCGGCTACTTGCTTCGCTATGTCGATGATCCGGCTGCCTGCCTGACCGAATTGAGAAGGGTCGTCAAGCCCGGCGGAGTCATCGGCATGGTCGAGTTCGGTCTGCCCTCGGGCGTGTGGCGCCGCCTGTGGGATCTCTATTGCGGACT
>JBOGEX010000057.1:0-69942 GCA_050741915.1 Acidimicrobiia bacterium | reverse complement strand
AGATGTAGAGGAAAACTAAATCCTTGGGTTTAAACCGTCGTCAAACTACGTTTTCAACCCTCAGAATGCGCCTACTTGACCTCGAATCGCGGCGCCCGCCCCTCGGCATGGGCGGCGATTGCTTCGTCGAGGTCATCGGAGATGAGGAAGGCCGCGTTCCACAAGGCCATGTAATCGAGGGCCTGATCGAGGGGCCGGCCCTCGCCGGCACGGAGCACCGCCTTGGCGCCTTGGACGACGAGGGGCGAGTTGGAGGCAATCTGCCTTGCCAGCTCCATCACTTCTTTGTGCAGGTTCGCCTCGTCGGACAGCACCCGGGAGACGAGTCCCATCTCCAAGGCTTGCGCCGCTCCAATATCCATCCCGCTGAAGACGAGTTCGGCCAAATGACCGGGACCAATGATGCGCGGCAGCCTCTGCAAGGTCCCGACGTCGGCCACCAAACCCATTCGTGTCTCTCGCACCGAGAATGTGGCGTCCTCCGCAGCCCAACGGATGTCACAAGCGGCGATGAGGTCGATACCTGCCCCCAGGCAGTGTCCGTGGATGGCAGCGATCACCGGCTTGGGACAATCGGCCAGGGCGTTGAATGTGTGCTGCAGTCGTTTGATGGTGCCGAGCAAGGTGCGGCGGCGCTCCGCCTCCGACCTCCCTTCCGGTGAGATCGAGGCCAGCATCCCGAGATCGATCCCAACCGTGAAAGCGGGCCCTCGTCCCCTTACGACGACAACTCGAACCTCGGGGTCGTGGCCGAGATCTCCGACGACGCGGGGAAGCTCCGACCACATCTCCGGGGAGAGGGCGTTTAGCTTTTTCGGGCGATCGAGCCAAACCACAGCAACCTGATCGATTCGTTCGACGGTGATGCTGTCAGTCACCGGGTCTCCTTAACTCAACGCGACAATCGACGCGGTAGTGACGATCCCTTTAACGCTGCGCGCCAGGTCTGTGTCGAGCGTAATGAACGCGTCTGCCTGGAGCTGAGTGAGTGCGACGTACTCGGCGATGTAGGTCGACGCCCATCCTATCTGATCCGCCAGCTCCCAGGCCCGACGCCGAAGCACCGCGTCGCCGAGGAGCCTGATCGGCATCCTCCCGATGCGGCGGAGGCGCTCGCGGGCGACGTCGGCCGGGATCTCGTCCCGAAATACGGCCTCATTCAGAGTCGACAGCGTTTGGGAACGAACGAGCGTCGGTGCGAGGAGCTCGTGTGCGCTCGGGATCTCGGTCTCGGCGCCTACTAGGTGGAGTCCGGCACCGACGCCGTTGGGTCCGAGGAAGCCGAGCATTCGGCTGGGGACCGCGGCGAAGCTGCAACCGTTAAGAGCGTTGACCCGGCCATAGGACTTGTGGAGGTCCTCGATCTGCAACATCGCTCAGCCGGTACCGATCGCAAGCACGAGGAACGAGGCGAGAACCAACTGGGCGATGGTGACCATTGGGACAACCACGACGGCGAAGATGAATCCGTAGGCGCTCAGTGTGGCGCGGAACGCAAGGACTTGCCGGCAAGAAATCCAAATTCGGTCGCCCTCGCCCGCTTCCTGGCTAATTCGGTAGCTGGCGAACGAGTACCGGGGCGCCAGTTCCAAGTTTGCCGGGAAGCGTTCGTCAGTGACCAAATTTGGTGGGCATCGGGTTGGGGGGCACCGTGCCGGGACCGTTACGGTTTCCGGCTCATGACACAGGCGCTGTTCACGAAGGACGATGACGTTTTTGTCCCCTCGGAATTGGTTCGAGGGGGATGGGACGATCACACCCAGCATGGGAGTCCGCCGGCCGGACTACTGGCGAGAGCGGTCGATCTGGTGCCAACCGCGGTACCGATGCAGGTCGTCCGCTTTACTGTCGACCTCTTTCGGCCGGTTCCCATGTCTCCTCTCCGGACTGAGACCGTGGTCCGGAGAGACGGGAAGCGGATCCAGGTGGTTGACGCCTTCCTCTATGCCGCCGACCTCGAGGTGGGTCGAGTCTCGGCGCTCAAGATTCGCCTGGCAGAACTCGATCTGCAGCCGCTGATCCCGGAATGGGAGCCTCCGCCTCCGCCCGAGGCGCTGGAACCGATGAGGTGGTCGGACCGGTTTGGGCCGCGGGAAGGATTGCCCCGATTCCACTACCAGGCGGTCGAGGTGCGGACGGTCGACGACAGCTTTCTCTCGTATGGCCCCGGAACCTCGTGGTTCCGACTGAAGTATCCGGTGGTCGAGGGGGAAGAGCTGAGCCCATTCGTTCGCCTGGCAACGATCGCCGATATGTCGAATGGAAACTCCCAGAGCCTCGACCCGCGGGAGTGGCTCTACATCAACCCCGACATCACCCTCTACTCGGATCGGCTTCCGGTGGGGGAATGGGTCGGGATGCAATCGGTGGCTCGTCAGCATCGATCCGGGATCGGGATGGCCGACACCCTGGTTTTCGACACCGTCGGTCCGCTCGGTCGGATCAGCCAGGCCCAGGTAGTCGACTATAGGCCTTGACTAACGAACGATCGTTCGTTAGTCTAGGAGCAATGCCAAGCGCCAACGGGGAAGCGAAGTTTCGGGCTTTGCTCGAGGCCGAGGAAAAGATCGAACCCGCCGACTGGATGCCCGAGGCCTATCGCCAGACGCTCGTCCGTCAGATCGCCCAGCACGCCCACTCCGAGATCATCGGAATGCAACCCGAGGGCAATTGGATCAGCCGCGCACCCACCTTGCGCCGGAAGGCGATTCTCATCGCCAAGGTCCAGGACGAAGCGGGCCATGGCCTCTATCTCTACTCCGCCGCCGAGACGCTTGGCGTATCCCGCGACCAGTTGATGGAGTTGCTGCACAGCGGCCGCCAGAAGTATTCGTCCATTTTCAACTACCCCGCCCTGTCTTGGGCTGACATGGGCACCATCGGCTGGTTGGTCGACGGCGCCGCCATCACCAACCAGGTCATGCTCAAGCGCTGCTCGTACGGACCCTATGCGCGAGCCATGGTGAAGATCTGTCTCGAGGAGTCCTTCCATCAACGACAGGGTTACGAGATCATGATCACTCTCTGCCAGGGAACTGCAGAGCAGAAAGCGATGGCACAGGACGCGCTCAACCGATGGTGGTGGCCTTCGTTGATGATGTTTGGTCCTCACGACTCGGACTCGACTCACTCCGAGCAATCGATCGAATGGAAGATCAAACGAGTTTCGAACGACGATCTTCGTCAGGAGTTCGTCGACATGACCGTCCCCCAAGCCGATTATCTGGGCCTGGTCATTCCTGATCCCGACCTGGCTTGGAACGAGGGCCGCAAGCACTACGACTTCGGGCCGATCGACTGGGACGAGTTCTGGTCCGTGGTCAAGGGACACGGCCCGATGAACACCGAGCGCATCGAACACAAGCGCAAGGCGTGGGAAGAAGGGGCTTGGGTGCGCGAGGCCGCGGCCGCCTTTGGGGAGAGGAACAGGGGAGCGTCATGACCTATTCGGTGCCCAAGGTCGCTGGCGAGGCGGAAACCGAAGTCGGTCGCGAGGCCGAGTCGGTCTGGCCACTGTGGGAGGTATTCATTCGCCAGAAGCGGGGCCTTTCTCATGTTCACGTGGGCGGTCTCCATGCCTCGGACGCCGGGTCGGCATTGCTTTCGGCCCGCGACGTTTATACCCGACGGGTGGAAGGTGTCAGCATCTGGGTGGTGGCCTCGAGCGAGATCGTCGCGTCCGACCCAGACGACGCTCCCGCTTTCTTCGGCTCGATCGAGAAGCCGTACCGCCACGCCACTCATTACGACATTCCCGATGAAGTCGGCCAGATGTGAGCGCTGTCGCTCGTCCCGCAGGGGGGAGTACCGGCGCAGCCGGGGAGGGGGGATCCCCCCCCGGCCCTTCGGGCCACTCCCCCCAGCGCTCGCTACGCTCGTTGGAGGGAGAAACAGCAGCCGGGGAAGGGGGGGGCGTGTCCCTTCTTGCCGTCCTCGGGCACGCCGATGACAACCTCATCCTCGCCCAGCAGCTCTCGGGCTGGGTCGCCTCGGCCCCCGATCTCGAGCTCGACCTCGCCGTCGGCAACATCGCCCTCGATCACCTCGGCGTCGCCCGCGGCCTTCTCGCCCATTACGGCGCCCTCGAAGGTGAAGGCCGAACGGAGGACGACCTGGCGATGAAACGGGGTGCGCGCGAGTTCCGCAACCTCTTGATCTGCGAGCAGCCCAATGGCGACTTCGGCCAAACCATCGCCCGCCACCTTTTGATCGACTGCTACCAGATCGACCTTTGGGAACGGCTCAGCTCAGACTCAGACCCCGTCGTGGCAGGATTGGCAGCCAAGGCGTTGCTCGAGGCTCGCTATCACTGGCGTCACTCTTCCACCTGGGCCGAGCGTCTCGGCGCCGGTACCGACGAGAGCCATCGCCGGATGCAAGCCGGTCTCGATGCCATGACCCGTTTTGTCGACGAGATGTTCGACGCCCATCCCGACCTTCGTCCCAGTTTCGAGAACCGTCTTCGGCCAGCCCTCGCCAATGCCGGCCTCGACCTGGCCCAGCCTCCAGTTGCCCGACGAGGTGGACGGGAGGGGCTCCACACCGAAAAACTTGGCCACATCCTGGCCGACATGCAGTGGATGGCTCGGGCCTATCCGGGTGCAAAATGGTGATCGGAACCACAGGCGATCCGGTGGCGATCGTTGCCCGCGTCTGCGACCCGGAAATCCCGTTCTTGTCGATTGCCGACCTTGGCATCCTGCGCTCAGTCGAGATCGAAGACAACACGGTCACCGTGAGCATCACCCCCACCTACTCGGGGTGCCCGGCGATGGAAGTCATTCGATCGGACATCGAAGCGACACTTGCGAGCGAAGGTTTCGCGGCGGTGGTGAGAACAGTGTTGCACCCTGCCTGGACCACGGACGACATCACCGACCAGGGCCGGCAACTCCTCGCCGGTAACGGCATTGCGCCGCCCGATCTGTCTGCCAATGTCTTTTGTCCACTCTGCCAAGCCGTCTCCCGTACGGTCAGCGAGTTCGGATCCACCGCCTGCAAGGCTTTGATGGTTTGTAGCTCATGCGGGGAACCGTTCGACCTCTTCAAAGAATTGCGATGAGCTCCCAAGGATTTCATCGTCTGAAGGTGACGGAAGTCGAGCGGCTCACCGGCGAGGCGGTCGCTGTCACCTTCGAAGTGCCCGGGAACCTTGCCGACGCTTTTGGCTACTTGCCGGGTCAACACGTGACGGTTAGAGCCGACATCGATGGTGCCGATGTCCGCCGGAGCTATTCGATTTGCGCCAACGCCAATCGCGGGGATCTCCGTATCGGGGTGAAGCAGCTTCCCGGTGGTGCCTTCTCCACCTGGGCGAACTCGGCACTCAGGCCCGGCGTCGAGCTCGAGGTCATGTCGCCAGTCGGCGAGTTCACCACCGAACCGCGTCCGATCCACTACGGGGCGGTCGCAGTTGGTAGCGGTATCACCCCCGTCCTGTCGCTCGTTTCGACTTTCCTCGAATCCGAGCCGGGATGTCGCTTCACCGTGATATTCGGCAACCGGGCCGCCGAGAGCGTGATGTTTCTCGATGAGCTCGAGGGCCTCAAGGACCGCTACCCCGAACGCCTTCAGCTCATCCACGTTCTCAGCCGGGAGAGCGGAGTGACATCGCTTTTCAGCGGCCGACTCGACCGCTCACGACTCGAAGAGCTGCTCGACCGGGTAGTGGGCCCTGCCACACCCAAGGAATGGTTCCTGTGTGGACCGTTCGAGATGGTGATGAACGCCCGTCAGCTACTGCAAGATCGCGGCGTCGCCGCCAACCTTGTTCACGACGAGCTCTTCTTCGCCGGTCCTCTCGACCTCAACACTCTTCCGGCCGAACCCGAAGCAGCCGAAGGAACGATCGCTCTCGAGCTCACCCTTGACGGCCGCCGCAGCGCGACCCGAATGCGGCCGGAGACGTCGATCCTCGATGCTGCCCTGCGCGTTCGCCCCGAGCTCCCCTACTCCTGCAAAGGAGGCATGTGTGCGAGCTGTAAGGCCAGGGTGGTCGGCGGCCAGGTGAAGATGGACCGGAATTGGGCTCTCGTGGACTCAGAGGTCGAAGCTGGTTACGTCCTCACCTGTCAGGCGCATCCCCTGACCGATGCCGTCACCGTGGATTACGACGTATGACGGTCACTCGGTCCCGCACCCGCCAGGATGTCGTCCGCGCCGCCAGTCGGTTGTTCGCTTCCCGCGGCTATCACGGAACCTCGATGCGCGATTTGGCTCGCGAGGTGGGTCTCTTGGGTTCGTCGCTTTACAGCCACATCGAGTCCAAGGCCGATCTGTTAGTCGAGGTGGTGGAGCAGGGCGGCGCCCTCTTCCAGGCTGCCGCCGATCGGGCCGAAGGAGCAGGAGGTTCCGGAGCGGACCAGCTCACCGCCCTGGTTGAGGGTCATCTCGACGTTGTTCTCGATCACATCGACGAAGCCCGGACGTTTCTCTATGAGGCGGATGCCTTGGACGACGCCCACCGCGGTCGTGTGCTTGCTGCTCGCGACAAGTACGAAGCTGCCTTCAGACGCGTCCTGATCGCCGGCGCCAAGGACGGTTCCTTTCAAGCCGATCTCGATCCCACCACAGCCGCGATCATGATCTTGTCGGTTCTTAACGCGGTCGAGCGCTGGTATCGCCCGAGAGGTCGACTTGACCGGGGTGGCCTGGCTGCGGAGATCCTGGCGTTCTGTCGAAACGGCGTCGGTTAGATCTCGCCGATTCAGGGTGTTACCGGATTGCGCGGACCCAACCGCCAGGCCAACCTGATCCCATGACCAACGAGAGCACCGACACCGCTGCGAGGACCGGCCTTGGGCTGGGAGTCGTCGTGGGACTGATCGTGGCGGTGTTAGTCGTGGCGGCTGCAATCGTCAACGCAATCCGCCCTGTTACCCAGTTCTCCCGCGACACCCCTGAAGGCACCGTGCAAGCTTTCCTCCTGGCTTTGAACGACGATAACTACGAGGCGGCCCACGCTTTGTTGTCGGAGGAGTCGAGGGCTGAGTGCACGCCTGCCGACCTCGTCCGAGATCACACCGAGGCGACCCGAATTGTCATCGATGACGTCATCGAGGCGGGCCCAACGGTAATTGTCAACCTGGACGTAACCGTCATCGAGGCCAGCGACGGCTTCGAGCCTTACAGATACGAGACCAAAATGAGCTTCACCTTGGTTCGAGAGGGAAATTCCCTCTTCATCGACGAGCTCCCCTACTACATCTTCTGCTCGGGAGTTTGAAATGAGCCTCGTCTTTCTTCTCCTCGTCGTCGTGGCGGCAGTCATTGCCCTGCCGCTGGTCTTGGTAGCCCGGCGACCACGCACTGGGACCGGCAACTCCGTTGCCGAGATCGTTTCCTACCTGATCCTGGTCATCGCCACGGTCCTGGCCACCGCCTCCTTTTCCTCGCTGGTCTCCTCGATCCTTCCCGGCGACGGAGTCCTGTTCAAGGATCCGGGGGACATAGCCCTCACTCTTTCGACCCTGATCGTCTCGGGGGCGGTGTGGGCTGCGGTGTGGATTGCTTTCGAGCGCCGCCGGGACGCTTTGCCGAGTGCGGGGCGCAGTCTCTATCTGGCAGTATCAATTGCCATCGCCCTATCGGTGGTGGTGGTGGCGGTGATCGGGCTGCTGGCTTTCGCTCTCAACTTGGCGGAGTACCGGGCCTCGGCGGTCGCTCAGTTGCTGACCTTTGGAGCCCTTTGGGGTCTTCTCGAACGCTGGCGGGGGTCGGCCGACGACCTTGACGAGATCCGTCTTCTCTGGGGATCTCTGGTCGGCCTCGGACTCACCATCGCCGGTGTGAGCTTCATTGTCCACGGCACTCTTTCCACCCTGCTCGGGGATCGAACGGTTCTGCTCGGAATCGATCCTCTCTATGACGATTTGAAGTGGGGAACAATCCTTCTCGTCGTCGGAGTTCCGTTGTTCGTCTTTTTCTGGTTGCAGCGGATGGCTCGGCGGCCTGGCTTGCTCCGGGACATCTACGTGGCCTTCGTCGCGGTGACGTCCTGGTTCACCGCGGTGGTGGCATTGTCTTCGCTCCTCTACATCAGCCTGGTCCTCCTCTTGAACTTGGAGAGGTCCGAAGCGCTAGATGCCGTTCCCGGGCTGGCGACGAGCCTTTTCGTGGGAGTCTTGGCCTACTGGCATCACCGCCCAATGCTGGGCAAAGCCCGAACCGAGCCCGTGCGAGCGGTCGAGTATCTCTTCGGGGCGAGCTCTTTGGTGGGCTTTGCGACGTCACTGATCTTTCTCACCGGGCTGGTCTTCTCGACTCTCGGATCCTCTGCCCTGATTGACGACGAGGGGAGAGCGTTCATCGGTGCGATCGTGAGCCTGGCAGTTACCGGTGCCCTCACGGTTCGCTATTGGGGAAAGGTCGTCGTACTCAACGAACCGCAGTCGCTCTCACGGCGGGCCGCCCTGCTCCTCCTCTTCTTCGGTTCGGCCATCACCGGCGCCATCGCCCTGATCACAGTGTTGTTTTTCCTCCTGCGGGCCGCGCTCTCGGGCGACCCCTCGGACCTGGGAGATTCGCTCGCTTGGGGTATTCCGACCGTGGTCGTAGCTGGGATACTCACGTGGCACGTTGTGAAGCTGCGCAGAGATGTTGTGCCCGCCCTTTCACAGCACGCACCGGTCACGGCCGCCGTTACCCCCGTTAGAGCCGTCGGTAATCGGACAGTCACGTTGGTGGCGAGCGATCCCGGTCCCCTGCCACAGATGATCGAAAAGATGAGGTTTCTCCGCCGCACCGACGGGATCGGGGTGGTCGACCAGGCCCGGGCGGATGAGATTGTTGCGGCCCTAGCGGGCCTCGAGGCTGCAGCGGCGATGGTCACCGTCGATGGGTCCGGTTTTCAGGTGTTACCGATCGCCTGATCGGGCATGGCTCGCTTCTTCGACACCAGGGCGGCATACACGATGTTCGTCAATGCCACCGACGAGAAGGTGGTGGTGGCCGATCGCATCGCCCAGGAGGCAGAGGCTCTCCGTCTGAGTCAACCGGGACTGCGGATCTTCGACGCCGGGATGGGAGACGGTGCCCTGCTCACCAACCTGATGCGGCGGCTCCATCGTCGATGGACCTTTGTGCCCTGGCTGGTGGTGGCGAAGGAGATTTCGATCGAGGATGTGCGCCAGGGAATCGCCCGGCTTCCCGATCGCTTCCTGGAGCACCCGGAGATGGTGGTGGTGGTCACCAACCTTCGGTTCGCAGATGCTCCCGTTCTGAACGTGGGGCCATCGGGTCGGTGGCGAGAGGTGGCCCTTGCCGGCACGACTAGCGCCGAGTTCGGCGAACAGATCTCAGAACTCTTCGGTCAACTGGCGGCCGACTGGCAGATAACCACGAGCGAGAAGACGGGGAACCCAATCAACCTCCACCCGGCGGCATTGGTCCTTTACCGTCAGGATCATCGCTTCCTCCTGGAGCCGCTGATCCCAAGGCGCAACGGGAGCATCAACTATGACCTTGCCATCGCCTCCCAGGCCTACCGGGCGCGAACGCCGTTGGAGCGCAAGGTGTCGTTGGTGGTAGCTCCGCTGGCCCGAGCGCTTTCGTCCGGAGGGCTGCTGATCGGCGTGCAGGCGGCCGGCAATGATCCGGGGATGGAGATCATCCGCGGGGTCTGGCCGGAGGAAGAGCCGTTTTCCCACAGCGGGGCGGATGTCGTGGCGGAAGCGGCTCGCCAGCTCGAGTCCGAGTCCGACCTTTCCTTCCCGGCCTTGAGCGACGAGGAAGCGATCTTTCGCTTTTCACTCCACACCATGCCCTCAGAGGAGGCAGCTCACATCGGCACTTCGTCCGTGGTTGCCGCGTGGAACGCTGCCACCTATGTCGCTCAGATCGACGAGACCCGGCTCGCCGAAGCGATGAGTTCGGGCCGATACCTCGATGCCACCAGGGCGGTGATGGAGAAGTACGGACAGATCTGGTGGAACGACGAGCTGTTCGTGATCCGCAGAGAGGGCTGAGCACCTTCCCGTCACATTTGCCCGACACGCCCTTTGGGTAGCGTATATCTTGGATTTCGCCATCCACTAACGAGGGAGAGACATGGGCATCATTTGGTTCCTGCTCGTCGGCCTGATCGCCGGGCTCGTGGCCCGGGCGCTGGTTCCTGGTCGAGATGCGATGGGATTCCTACCGACGTTGCTGCTCGGTATCGTCGGAAGCTTCGTGGGAGGACTACTGGCGGTGCTCTTCACGGGCCGTACCTTCAACGAGTTCACGACTGCGGGCCTGATCGGCTCGATCATCGGCGCCATCGTCGCGCTTCTCATCTGGCGGCAGATGAAGAGTCGCGCCTGACCCACTCGTTGTGCGCGGATTTTCCTGACCTATAGCGCCAAAAATCCGCGCAGCTAGCCGAGAGGTTCGCAGGGATCTTCGTTCGGAAAGAAGGGCCTCACCAGGATCTGATACTCAGATCCTTCGAGGGTCCAGCGAGTGGCCTGATTGGCTTCGGCGAACACGTCGAGAAGTTGCTGGGCTTGATCTCCCTCAAAGGTCGCGCAACGCCAATCGAACCCGATCTCGGCCATGCCGGCGTACGAATCCAGCAAGGGCCAGTCGCGAACATTGGCGACTGCCGCATCGATCTCCCCGGCACCCACCCCGGCGACGACCTGTATTGCTTCAGGCACGTAGCTCTGGGACGAAAAATTCGTGAGGGTTCCGAGTCGTTCGACCAGGTTGGCGAGGATCGGCACCCGGCTGTCGGCTGACTGATCCGAAATCCCGAGGGCATAGACGGCAAAGGAGTGCTGTCCGTCCTGGTTGTAGAAACGCACTGTTGTGATCGGGGCGTCGGCCACTCCGGTGGCGTCGTTTTTCTCGACCTGACCGATCTCGTCGAAGTTGAGCGCATCGAGTTCCTCCAGAACGAAGAGCATCGATTCCTCATCGAGCTGGGTCACGAGCCAGTTGGCGAGAAGCGGCCCTGGATAGATCTCAATCTGAGGTCCTTGATGGATCAGTTCTCCACCCCGCGTCAGAACCAGGTAGGGGCCTTGGTTGACCATGAACTCAATCGGAACGAAACCCCCGGCACTGGTGACGGCGAGGAGGATTGATGCTGGGTCTTCGTTGAGCTTGAGGTCGTCGGCCAGGCCTCCCGAAGAGGCTCCACAGGCGAACAGCAAGGGCGTGAGGGCGAGGAGAACTAGTGGCTTGCAGCGTTGCATGGGGGTTGGACGTTGCTGCCGGTGGCGGAGTTCCACGCCCGGGATCGCCTAGTGGGCCTTGCCTTCGTAGTCAGAGAGCGCCTCGTCAATGAGGTCGAGTGACCAGTCGAGCTGCTCCTCGGTGGTGATGAGCGCCGGGATGTAGCGAATGACATTCCCATCGGGCCCACAGTCGATGATGATCAGATCGCGCTCGAGGCAGTAGCTCTGGACGTGTGCAAACGCCGCCGCATCCTGCATGCGGGTTTCTGTGTCGGAGATAAGTTCAATTCCGATCATCAGGCCGTGCCCGCGCACGTCGCCGATAGTTGGGTGATCTGCCGCCAGTTTCGCCAGGTGCTCGAAGGCGCGCGATGAGAGGTCGCGAGCATGAGGCAAGAGATCGCCCATCGTGTTCATCACCGCCACCGCCGCCGCCGTGGCCACCGGGTTTCCACCGAAGGTCGTGCCGTGGGAACCGCGTGGCCAGGCGTCGATCATCTCGGCTGAGGCTCCGTAGGCCGAAAGTGGAAGCCCGTTGGCGATGCCCTTGCCCAGAGCGATTACATCGGGCTTGGCTCGGTAGAGGTCGGTAGCGAACCACTCGGCGGTCCGGCCGAAGCCAGTTTGCACTTCGTCGTAGATGATCTTGATTCCGTGCCGGTCAGCCAGAGCCCGCAGTTCATCGAGAAAGTTGGGGGGCGCCGGGTAATACCCACCCTCCCCCTGAACGGGCTCGACGAGGAACCCGGCGATGTTCTGCGGGCTGACCTCATGACGAAACATCATGTCGAGATCCCAGAGGCAGTAGTCGACGGCCTGCTCGTCAGTCATCCCCCATCGATAGGGATGTGGAAACGGCGCCACGAACACCGAACCCAGGATCGGGTGGTATCCATCCCGGTACTTGGAGTTCGAGGTCGTGTAGCTGACCGAGCCCATCGTTCGGCCATGGAATCCTCCCCGGAACACGATCACGCCCTGCCGGCCCGTGACTTTGCGAGTCAGCTTCACGGCCGCCTCGACCGCCTCCGAACCGGAGTTGGCGAACCCAAACTTCTCAATTGCCGGAGGGGTCAGCTCGGCCAGCATCTCAGCCGCTTCCACGAGGGTGTCGTAGCGGAAGATGCAGCCCGAGTGGATGAAACGATCGATCTGGCGATGAGCTGCCTCGACCACGGCCGGGTGGTTATGCCCCAGGTTGACCACGGCGGTCCCGCATGCGAAGTCGGCATAACGTCGACCCTCGGAGTCGTAGACCCAGATCCCTGCTGCCCGTTCGGCCACGATCTCCGTATCGAAAGCGATGACAGGCGCGATGACCTGTCGGTGGCGAGAAATCAGATCGCTCATCTTCCCAGGCTAACGAGACGACAATTCGACGCCAGAGCCGGTAGTCACTCCCCCGATCACGACTCCCCTGGTAGTCGCCATCACCTGCTCCAGGGAGTCGGGTGGAACCAGGAGGCAAAAGCCGATGCCCATATTGAAGACTGAGAAAAGCTCTTCCTCCGGAATCCCGCCCCATTCTCGCAGTCGATAAAAAATCGGAGGAACTTGCCACCGCCTCGAGTCGATCTTCGCCCCGAGGCCGTTCGGCAGCACGCGTGGGAGATTGCCTGATAGCCCGCCTCCGGTGACATGGACGGCGGCGTGGCAAAAGCGGAGCACAGGCTGCACCACAGGCGCATAGATGAGCGACGGGCGCAACAAGACCTCTCCCAGCGAGGCGGCCTCGCCCCGCACCGGCTCGTCGAGATCCCGGCTTGCCACGATTCTTCGCACTAAGGAGAATCCGTTGGATCGAAGGTTGGGAGAAAGAAGGCCGACCACCAAGTCGCCCTCGGAAACCCGAGCCGGTCCTAGCTCCGCTCCCTCCTCAACGACCCCCAATGCCGCCGCCGCGAGGTCGATCTGATCGGCCTCCATGACTCCCGGATGCTCGGCGGTCTCGCCCCCGAGCAGTACCACCCCAGCGTCGCGACAGGCGGCGGCGATCGAAGCGACCACTCGTGTGTCGCGCTCGGGATCGAGGGCGCCGACGGCCATGTAATCGACCAGGCCCAGAGGTGTCGCCCCGGAGGCCGCCAGATCATCGACCACCATCGCCACCAGGTCAGAGCCGATCCCGTCCCAGCGCCCGGTCTGCCGGGCGAGTTCCAGCTTGGTTCCCACCCCGTCGGTGGTCATCATCAGGATCGGGTTCTGATAGCCGGGCGGGATTTTGATCCCGGCGGCGAAGCCGCCGAACGTCCCTCTAACCGAAGAGGTCCAGGTCGATGTGACCAGGGGAGCGATCGCATCGACGTGGCGGTCGGCACCGTCGAGGCTGACCCCGGCTGATCGATAACTGCTCAAGGATGGCGGACCAGGTCTTCGGTGCCCATTTCCTCCAACCAGAACTTTCCCTGAGCGCCCTCGACATCCGTTGGATATTCACCTGAAAGGCAGGCGTGGCAGAACCCCCGAGGGTCAGCACCGGTTGCCGCCAGTAAACCGTCGAGTGATAGGTAGCCCAAGGAGTCGGCCCCGACATGCCGGCGAATCTCTTCCGGTTCCATCCGAGCGGCGATCAACGAGTTGCGATCCGAGGTGTCCATTCCGTAGAAGCAGGGCCACCTATAGGGAGGAGAAGATATGCGAAGGTGGACCTCCTTCGCACCCGTCTCCCGGACCAGGGAGACAAGCTGGCGAGTGGTCGACCCCCGGACGATCGAATCGTCGATGAGAACAACTCGCTTTCCGACGAGGGTGTCGACGATCGGGTTGAGCTTCAGCTTCACCCCCCGGTCGCGGAGCAGTTGGTTGGGCTCGATGAAAGTGCGGCCGACATAACGGTTCTTGACCAGACCGTCGGCATAGGCAATACCGGATACGGCTGCAAAGCCCTGCGCGGCCGGTATACCCGATTCGGGGACGGGGACGACGACATCGGCTTCCAGAGGGTGCTCGGACGCCAGCCGCCGCCCCATCTCGTAGCGGGAGGAATAGACGTTCCTTCCCCCCAGCTGGGAATCTGGTCGGGCGAAGTACACGAACTCGAAGACGCATAGCTGGGGTTGGGTGCGTGGAAACGGAAAGCTCGATCGCATTCCGCTGGCATCGATGATCACCACTTCTCCGGGAGCCACCTCCCGGACAAACGAAGCGCCCACGATGTCGAGGGCGGCAGTTTCCGACGCCAGCACCCACCCCGCTTGGCCAGTGACTGTCTCGGGCAGACGCCCCAGGCAGAGGGGTCGGAAACCGTAGGGATCGCGCACGCCGAAGAGCCGGCCCTGATCCATCAAGACCAACGAGAAGGCCCCTTCGAAGGTTGGAAGGGTCTCCGTCAGCGCCATCTCCAGACCGCGCCCATCACTGCGATCGTCATCCGTCGCGGCCGCAATCGCCGCCACCATCACCGCCGAGTCGGAGCTGCCTTGCCCAGGTGCCAGTGGATGCCGTTCGCTGAGGGCAGCCGTGTTGGTGAGGTTGCCGTTATGGGCGAGAGCAATCGAGGTCATTCCCACCTGATGGTGGGCGGGCTGTGAGTTCTCCCAACGATTCGATCCGGTGGTCGAGTAGCGGGTGTGGCCGATCCCGATATGACCCTCGAGGCCGGCCAGGTTTGTGTCTGAGAAGACCTGCGCCACTAATCCGAGATCCTTATAAATAGTCACCGTTCGCCCGTCGGAGGTGGCTATCCCGGCCGACTCTTGGCCCCGGTGTTGAAGGGCGAAGAGGCCGTAATAACAGAGATCGGACGCACCTTGGCCGGGGGCGTACACCCCGAAAACCCCGCAGGCCTCTCCCGATTCTTGGTTCATTTGGTCATGGTATTCGCCACTTCTCGACGCCTCGCGCCACAAGGGTCCAGGGATGCTAAGGCAGCAAGATGAGCATGCGATATGCTTTGCTGTATTAGAACCACTATCAACTTCGACGACGATCTATTGCGGCGAGTCAAGGCCGAGGCTGTTCGACGCGGCCACACGCTTACCAGCGTCATTGAGGACGCACTGCGCGCAGAGCTAGCGCGACGGGATGCAGCTGAGGTCGATAGCCAAACGTTTCGGATCACGCCTTTCGACGGCAATGGTTTGCAGCCGGGGGTTGACCTCGATGACAGCGTGGCCTTGTTGGACCTCATGGAGGAGGATTGATCCTTCCGGATGTCAACGTCCTTGTGTATGCCCTCCGTGCGGATGCGCCTCGGCATGCTGAATTCCTCGGGTGGCTAACGGGGGTGGCCAACTCTTCAGAGGCCTTTGGATTGTCAGAGCTCGTGCTAAGTGGAGTTGTCCGCGTCCTGACTCATCCCAGGATTTTTGACCCCCCGACGCCGCTTGGAGAGGTGATCTCGCAACTGGACGGTCTTCGCGGCAGGCCCAATGGCGTTCTGATCGCCCCCGGACCAAGGCACTGGCGCATATTTACCGACCTTTGCGCGACTGCGGGAGCAAAAGGAAACCTCATTTCCGATGCGTATTTGGCGGCACTGGCGATTGAGTCGGGATCTGAATGGATGACCACCGATCGTGATTTCGCTCGATTCCGGGGCCTGCGGTGGAGGCACCCCCTCGGCTAGGCCGGTTGGTGGGGAACGGGACCGGGCCCAGCGTTATCGGACTCCCGTTTGCACTCTCCACAAGGCAGCGTAGAGGCCACCGCCTCCGACCAACTCGTCGTGGGTGCCGGCTTCCGTCAGACGTCCGTCCTCGAGGACGTGAATCCGATCGGCGTATCGGACGGTCGACAAGCGATGGGCAATCACGATGACCGTGCGGTCCTTGCCAACGATATCGAGCGAGTGCTGGATCGCCGCCTCGGTCTCGTTATCTACCGAAGACGTGGCCTCGTCGAGCACCAAGACGGGCGGATCGCGCAGGATTGCCCGGGCAATTGAAAGTCGCTGGCGCTGACCACCGGACAGCTTCTGTCCCCGTTCGCCGACCACCGTCTCGTACCCGACGGGCAGCTCCTTGATGAACTCGGTCGCCTCGGCCAGAGCGGCGGCTTCTTCGATCTCGGCCTCGGTCGCATCGGGTCGGCCGTAGGTCAGGTTCTCCCGCACCGTCCCCTGGAATAAGAAGACGTCCTGGCCCACGTACCCGATCGAATGTCGCAGCGAGGCGAAGGAGAGGTCCCGCAGGTCGGTGCCATCGAAAGTGATCCGTCCCGCCGACGGGTCGTAGAGACGGAGGAAGAGCCTGACCAAGGTCGACTTGCCGGCGCCGGTAGCGCCAACGATGGCATGGGTCTCGCCCGCAGGCACCGAAAGACTGAGGTCGGAGAGGACCAGTCGTCCATCGGAGTAGGCGAAGTCGACCGACTCGAAGGAAACCTGACCCTGTACCGGGTGTGGCAGGCGAGCCGAGCCGGGTATGATGGTCGGCGAGACCGCCAGCAGATCGAGGATGCGCCGGGTCGAGGCCATTGCCCGCTGATAGAGGTCGAATGTCTCCCCTAGCCGGGTTAGCGGCCACAACAAACGCTGGGTCATGTAGACCAGAACCGAGAATACGCCCACCTCCATGGCTCCCGCCAAGGTGGCGCGCCCACCGAGGATGAGGGTCAGCGTGAAGCCCGTGAGGATGGCGAGGCGGATGATGGGAACGAATGCCGACGACAGCTTGATCGCATCCCGATTGGCCAGCCGGTAGCGATCCGACATGCCTTCGACCCGATCGGACTCGCGTTCCTCGGCCGAGAAAGCGCGAATGGTGGCGATTCCAGCCAGGTTGTTGGCGAGGAGAGCGCCCAGGTCTCCAGCGCTCTCGCGGACATGCTGGTAACGGGGCGACAGGCGCTTTTGATAAACGATCGAGCCCCAGACGATCAGCGGGATCGGAAGGAAAGCGACCAGCCCCACCATCGGCGAGGCGGTGAAGAAAACTACCCCCACGAATACGACGTTGACGAAGGTACGGATGAAATCGGAAGCGCCGACATCAAGGAATCGCTCCAACTGATTGACGTCGTCGTTGAGGATCGAAAGCAGACCGCCAGTGGAGCGGTCCTCGAACCAGGCGATCTCGAGTTCCTGAACGTGGCGATAGGCATCCATACGCGCTTCGTGCTCGATTGTCTGGGCCAGGTTGCGCCATCCCAGGTTGGCGATGTACTCGGTGATCGACTCGACCAACCAGATGATGAAGTTGACCGAAGCCAGTAGGAGCAATTGATCGAAGCGACTGGAGATGCCGAACGCCCGTCCCACGAAAGAGTCGGCGCCTCGCACGACCACATCGACGGCAGCCCCGATCACCAGTTCGGGAAGAACGTCCGCCAGCTTGTTGAGCACCGAGAACGATGTGGCCCAAACCACTTTTCGTCGATGGGCCCCGAGTATTGCCAAAGCCGGCGCAGGGGCGAAGAACGGTCGTTCACAGGCCTTAGGTTCGTAGATGCTCGGGTAATGCTTTTCGCCACGCTGCGGAGGCCACGGCAAGATCGACCGCAGCCCGCACTCCCCCGCGATCGAAGACGATGGCATCACCGCCCGTGCTCCCGATCCGGGTGAAGGGAACTCCGAGCTCACTGCCAGTCTTTCTGATCAGATCATCCTGGGAGGCAGGAACGACGGCGAGAAAGCGATGAGGGTCCTCGCTGAACAGAAAGCGCCAGTCGCTGTAGGTAACGGTGGCTCCAACCCTAGAGGCGATGCAGATCTCGGCGATTGCCATCGCCAGCCCACCCATCGAGATGTCGTGGAGAACGGGTACACCGGCCTGCGCCATTCTCCGGGCGGCCGTCACCGTGGCGTTACCCATGGCGCGATCAGGTCCCGTTGGTCGCCCCCCCACGTGACCGAAGGTGACCTTTTCGAACGCCGATCCGGCCAGGTTCGGCGCCCATTCGTTGCCGACGAGATAGATCCCCATCCCCGCACCTGCCCGGTCGAGGCGCGAGGGCGGGAGTCGAAGGTCCTCCACCAGACCCAGCATCCCGACTACGGGCGACGGATAAATGTCGAGGCCGTCGGTCTCGTTGTAGAACGAGACGTTCCCTCCCACCACCGGCACCCCCAAGGCCTCACAGGCTTCGGTGATCCCTTCGACGGTCTCCCGAAACTGCCACATGACTTCGGGCTTTTCAGGGTTACCGAAGTTGAGGTTGTCGACCACGGCCAATGGCTCGGCTCCCACCACTGCGACGTTGAGAGCGGCCTCCCACACGAGGCGAGCCGCTCCCCGGCGGGGATCGAGGTAGCAAACCCGACCGTTACCGTCGGTGGTGAGGGCGAGGCCCCGCTCGGTTCCCTTCAACCGCAAGAGGGTGGCGTCGTGGCCGGGTCCCACCACCGTGTTCAAGAACAGCATGTGGTCGTACTGTTCGTAGATCCACTCTTTCGATCCGAGCTCGGGTTCCGAAAGAAGCTGCAGCAACCCGGTGGCGATGGCCGGCTGGGCAACGAACTTGACGGTGTTGGACCAGAGATCCTCCATCCATCCCGGTTCGCCCAACGGTCGCTGGTAGCGCGGGGCTTCGGTGGTGAGGGACCGGGCCGGGATATCTGCCACGACCTCACCGGCGAAGGAGACGACGACATTGAGTGAATCGGTCACCACGCCCAGGATCGAGGCTTCGGTTTCCCAGCGCCGGGCGACCTCGATCACCTCAGCGACCTTGTCGGGGTGAACGAAAGCCATCATTCGTTCCTGCGACTCGGACATCAGGAGTTCGAGGGCGGACATGTCCGGCTCACGCGTATGAACTCGGTCGAGATCGATCCTCACTCCATTACCGGAGCGGGACACCGGCTCGCTGATAGCGCAGGAAAGTCCGGCCGCTCCCAAGTCCTGGACACCCAAGACGAGCTTGCGCCGGTAGAGCTCGAGGCACGCCTCGATGAGCTTCTTTTCCTCGAAAGGATCTCCGACCTGGACCGCGGGGCGCTTCTCCAGCGAGCTTTCATCGAAGGAAGCTGAGGCGAGAACCGAAGCCCCCCCGATCCCGTCCCGCCCGGTTGGGGCCCCGAGGAGGATGGCCATCGTCCCCGGCGGGCCAGATGTGGCCAGGACCAGATCGTCGGTGCGCATCAAACCCAAACACATCACGTTGACGAGCGGATTGTCTGAGTAATGCTCGGCGAACGCCACCTCGCCGCCGACGGTTGGCACCCCGACGGCATTGCCATAGCTAGCGATCCCGGCCACCACTCCAGCGAATAGATAGCGGTTTTTCGGCTGGTCGAGCGGACCGAAGCGGAGCGAATCCCAGAGCGCAATGGGACGCGCTCCCATTGTGAAGATGTCCCGGATGATTCCCCCCACGCCCGTCGCCGCTCCTTGATATGGCTCTACGAACGACGGGTGGTTGTGGCTTTCGATCCGCAGCGCTGCCAGCCATCCCTCTCCGACATCGACCACTCCGGCGTTCTCACCGGGACCGACCACCACCCACGGCGCCTCGGTCGGAAACCGACTCAGATAGACCCGTGACGATTTGTATGAGCAATGTTCGGACCACATCACCGAATACATGGCCAGCTCCGCCCGACTTGGCTCCCGGCCCAGGCGATCGACAATCTGGCGGAATTCGTCGTCAGTCAGACCGAGGCGGTTGTGCAGGGTGAGGACCTCGCTCTCTTCGGACTCGAGTTCGACCTCCTCGGTCCTCATGCCGCCGCGGCTTGCAGGAAGGAGCCGAGCAGTAGGTTTCCGTCGACTGATCCCAGCCAATCAGCGGAGGCGCGTTCGGGATGGGGCATTACTCCCACCACATTGCCCGCGTCGTTGGCAATTGCCGCAGCTGAATGGTCCGAGCCGTTGGGGTCGTCGCGATAAATCAGCACCACCCGAGCTTGAGCCGAGGGCGCTACGTAGTTGCCTTCGTAGGAGTTGAGCGGCAATCGCAAACGAGTTCCTGGTTCCAGGCCCGAAGTGAGAATCGAGCCTTGATCGGCGACCTCGAGTTCCACCCACTTGCAAAGGAAGGACAAGTCGCGATTGGCGATGAATCCTCCCGGAAGAAGTCCGGCCTCACATAGAATCTGAAACCCGTTGCAGATGCCGAGCACCGGCCGCCCCGCGGCCGCCATGCGAGCGACGCCGTCCATCACGGGTGAAAACCGAGCGATGGCTCCGGTGCGCAAGTAGTCGCCGTGGGCGAAGCCTCCGGGAAGCACAACCGCGTCATGGCCGGCGAGGTTGGACTCCGTGTGCCAAACAATCTCGGCGTCGGCCCCAAGATTGCCGAGCGCCTCCACCGTGTCGAGCTCGCAGTTGGTCCCCGGAAAGAGCACTACCGCGACTTTGCTCACGTTTCGACCTCGACCGTGTAGTCCTCCAAGACGGGGTTGACCAAGAGCCGATTGCACATCTCGACGACTCGTTCTCGGGCTCGAGCGACGTCATCTCCCTCGACATCAAGAACGATCGAACGATCGAAGCGAACGGCCCGGACTTCCTCGTAGCCGAGATCAGAAAGCGCTCTCCTCACCGTCGCCCCCTCGGGATCGGCGATCTCCGGTCTCCGGGTGATGGCCACCCTCACCCTCAAGCAGAACCTCGCCGGTAATCGTTGAACGACTTTTCCGTGATTCGTTCGTAAGCCTCGATGTAGCGCGCCCGGGTTCCTTCTATCACGGCTCCCGGCAAGAAGGGAGCGGGCGGGTTTTGGTCCCACCCGCTTTGGTCGAGCCAATCACGCACGTACTGCTTGTCGAAGGAGGGAACGTCGCTCCCGGGTTCCCAGTGATCGGCGGGCCAATAACGAGATGAGTCGGGAGTGAGGACTTCGTCGATGAGAACTAAATCTCCGTTGGCAGTGCCGAATTCGAACTTGGTGTCGGCGAGAATCACCCCGCGGTGGGCGGCATGGCCGGCGGCGGTCAGATAGATCTCGATCGACCTCCGGCGCAGCTCGTCATACGTGTCGTCACCGACCAAGTCCCTGGCTCCGGCCTCGTCTAGGTTCTCGTCGTGACCGGAGGCGGCTTTGGTGGCGGGCGTGAAGATCGGTTCGTCGAGCCGGTCGGCCAGGCGTAGGCCAGGAGGCAGATGTTCGGTGGTCGGCCCACCGCCGTGGCGATACTCCCGCCAGGACGAGCCATAGAGGTAACCCCGCACAACACATTCCATGGGAATGACATCGGCTCGCTTGACCACCATCGCTCGCCCTGCCCAATCCTCGGGCACTTCCAGGTCGCGGAGGTCGGTGCCCAGGAGATGGTTGGGGGTTTCGAGCAGGTCGAAGAAGAAGAGCGAGAGGGCGGTCAGCGCCCGCCCCTTGTCGGGGATGGGATCGGGTAAAACTACGTCGTAGGCGCTGATCCGATCAGTGGCGACCATGAGCAGCCGCTCGGCGTCGATTGCATAGATATCGCGGACCTTGCCGGCACCCACCTGCTGCAACTCCGCCATGGACTTCGATGGTACCGACGGAAAACAGTGCCCAGGATGAGCCGGTCCTTGCCGGCCAAGGGCGGGAGGCAGGCGACGACCCGGGTGGGCCGACCCGCGGTTACTGTCGGACGATGCGCGTGGGTTTGATCATGCATTGCGACCAGACCACGGGCCGGCTCGACGATGCCTTGGCCCAAGCGGGAGCTGAGATCGAGCGTTACCTGATCCATCGGAACGAACCGATTCCCTCAGACGTGGACTTCGATCGGGTTGTGATCCTGGGCGGCGCCATGGGGGCTTACGAGGAGGGTCAGCACCCGTGGCTTGCCGACGAGAAGAAGTGGCTACGAGCGCTGGTCGAGAGAGACGTGCCGGTCCTGGGAATCTGTCTCGGGAGCCAAATGCTGGCCGCAGCTTTGGGCGGGGAGGTTTATCCGGCGGCTGTTCCTGAAGCTTTAGTCGTCAGCCTTCGATGTACCGATGAGGGCAAATCCGATCCGGTGCTGTCTGCCGCCGGCCGCCAGGTGCTCGCTCTCCACCAGGACACCTTTGACCTCCCGACGGATGCAGTGCTGCTGGCCGAAAGCGATCGCTATCCACATGCTTTCCGAGTGGGTTCGGCTTTGGCACTGCAGTTTCATCCCGATGCCGATCTCGAGCAGGCCAAGCGATGGGGCGACGAGGAATCGACCCTGCTCGAGAGGGCAGGCGTTTCACTGGCGGAGTTCGTTTCCGATCTCGAGCGGTCCGACGTCGAGCTCGACGCGGCCTCGCGCCGTCTTTTTCGCGCCTGGTTGGCGAGCCCGTGATCGACAGGGGGCGGGTCGAAGAGCGGCTCCGCAACGACGGTTACGCCGAGATGCTCGGCATCCGCTTGGTCGAGGTCGGTGAGGACTCGCTATCGGTGGCGATGACCGTGACCGATCAGCTCACCAACTTTCACGGCGCCACCCACGGCGGAGCGGTCTTCAGCCTGGCCGACTGCGCACTTTCGCTCTATGCCAACTCGTATCCTGAGGATGCATCGGCGATTGACACGCACATGGTGTTCTCAGCCGCCAGTCGGAACGGTGACCAGCTCACAGCCACCGCCTCCGAGATTCATCGGGGAAGGACTTTGGCGACCTATCGCATTCTCATCAGACGAACCGACGGCAAAGTCATCGGCCACTTCACGGGCACTGTTTACATCAGCAGGGCCTCGCCGATGCCGACGACCGGCGCCCCTCACTCGTAGCATCTTCGAATTCACCTGGAGGCTTGGGCCTTTGGCTGGCTACGTTCGTGAACATCCCATTCGCAGCGGCATCATCCTCGCGGGAGGGATGATTCTTGGTCTCGCCAGTTTCCTGGTCACCCAGGTCTGGCTGACTTTTGACGCGGTGGCTACCGAATCCTTCGACCCTGCAGGCGCCGCGCTCGCGCTCGGGCAACGGTCGGAGGCGGACGTAGCGGCCGCCGTTGTCGAACTCCAGAAGAGCGAGGCCCGTCTGCGCCAGTCTCGGCCGGATCTGATCCCCCCGGATCTCTTCGAGGAGCTGGCGGCGCTCCGCTCGAACGCTCGCCGCCGGGTCTATAGCAACAGCTCGGCAATTGGCCACGCCCTTCCCGACGAGATGTTCGACGCCTATCTAGGCGTGGGAAGCGATGCATCGGGATCTAGAGCTGACACCATCATCCTGGCTCTGGCTCCCACCGATGGCGCTGCCCCCATCCTGGTATCGATACCGCGCGATCTCTATGTGAAAAATCCCTGCACCAACGGTTGGAGCCGCATCAATTCCGGCCTGGGCGGCTGCCAGGGTATCGCCAGCGGCACCGAGCTGATTGCCTTGATGGTCGAGGGTTTTACCGGAATCCCCGTCGACCATGTAGCCCGGGTCAGCTTCGATGGCTTTGCCTCACTGGTCAACGCCCTCGGCGGGACCTCGATCTGTACCGACTATCCCGCCCGCGACCCCCGCTCTGGCCTCGACCTTCCGGGGGGATGCATCTGGGCGGACGGTTACACGACGCTGGCCTGGGCAAGATCGCGTCACACCGAGTCGCTGATCGAGGGCGAATGGAAGGTTGTGGCCGGGTCCGACTTCGATCGTCAACACCGTCAGCAAGACATCCTCTTCCAACTAGCTCGCAGCCTCGCCAACTTCGACTCGCTCGGCTCGCTTGGCACGCGTCTAGAGGCAGTCGCTGGTGCCGTCAAAGTCGACTCGGGTTGGTCCTTTGGTGACGCGGTGGCGACCGCCTGGCGTTATCGAGGAATCGGCCAAGACGGCGTCAATCGCATCTCGGTTCGGGTGGGAGATCTGCGCACGTCGGCGGGCGAACTGGTGCTGGCCCCGGTGGTGAACTTCAACGATCTTCTGGCATCGGTGTACTCGGCCGCTGCTCGCTGATGAACCGAATCGGGATCGATGTCGGCGGGACCAAGATCGAAGGGGTCGTGCTCGACGACGCTGGCATAGAACGCGGGCGTGTCCGTGTCCCCACCCCTCGCCGCGACTACGACGCCACCGTCGTCCGCATCGCCGAGCTCGTCGCCGAGCTTGAAAGGACTCACGGGCCGACTCTGTCGACGGTCGGCATCGGCACCCCCGGTGCCATCGACCCCGCAACTCGTTTGCTGAAGAACTCAAACTCGATCGCGCTCAACGGCCAGCCTTTCCATCTTGATCTGGAAAGAGCCCTGGGACGACCGATCGTCTTACGAAACGATGCCGACTGCTTCGCACTTTCGGAGGCGCGCGATGGAGCGGCCGCCAACCTGCCGGTGGTGTTTGGCGTCATCATCGGGACGGGAGTAGGAGGAGGGGTTGTGGTCGACGGGAGGGTGCTCTCTGGACCTAATGCCGTTGCCGGGGAATGGGGCCACAATCCGCTGCCATGGCCGCGGGACGACGAGCGGCCAGGGCCGAATTGTTATTGCGGGCTCAGCGGCTGCATCGAGACCTTTCTCTCCGGCCCTGCCTTTGCGGCTCGCTCCGGCACCCCTACCGCCATCGATGTAGTGCAGACGGCTCGTCACGGCGACGTCCGGGCAGTTGCTCATCTCGACCTTTACTGCGACCGACTCGCTCGCTCCCTTGCCACCATCATCAACGTGCTCGATCCTGATGCAATCGTCCTCGGGGGAGGGATGAGCAACGTCGACGAGATCTACGAGAGAGTCCCCGAGCTGTGGGCTGGTTATGCCTTCACCCCCACCGTCTCTACGCAATTGCTGAGAAATCGGCACGGAGACTCAAGCGGCGTGCGGGGCGCAGCCTGGCTGGTGCCCTAGCGAACCCAGGGTTGCTGGAGTGGTGCCACAACGCTCTGGGCCCACAGCTTCTCATGGGCTGGCGCCACCACCAAGGATGAGAATGGGGTGACCATTCACGTATGGTCACCCCATTCACGTATCAGAACAACGAAGTCATGCGGCAAGGGCAGTTCTGAGTTGGGAAACAACCAGATGTGGACGCTGGTGAAAGTCTTCCCAAGTGAAACGGAAGACGCGCCAGTTGTAATTGAGGGCGAGATTGTCGCGATCTCGATCGTTCTGGAAGTCTTTCAACCGTGTGTGCCACCTTCGACTGTCGCACTCGCAGCCAACGCAGAACAGGGGCCACGCGAAGTCAATGCGTCGATTCGGGTCCCAGGGAGCCGGATATTGGAATATCGGTCGAGCGAGACCACCGTCCTCAAACACCCTCATACCGACCCGCTCGATTCGGGTTGCGGGAATCAGGTCAGAGCCAATCCTTTCCCGAAGAAGGGATCTCATCAGTGCCGATCCAGTCCGTCCCCGTCGGGCCACCTCGTGAAAGACTCTCTCAACCTCATCGATGGGGGCGATCTTGGCCGCCAGCGACTCATCGAGAACAATGGCCATTTGCTCGGCCCTCAGTACCGCGGGGAGATCGTTGAGGGTTCTCGCCGGAGTGGTCGTGGATAGCCCTTTTACTTTCATTCTGTGATGAGGAAGCAAGTCGATGGATCGGTGAACTGTCACATCGGGAAAGTCATGGGTTGTGCCGGCGTGGACGGTTACTACAGCCTTGCCACGGCCCACGTAAGGAATCTCATGAAGCTCAGAAGCGGACTCGTGTGAAACGGTCGCCTCGGGCAAGATCGCTGTCGCACCACGTAACAGGCCCCTGTAGTCGCTGGTCATTCCGTCGATCCGATAAAGGCCTTTCGAGATTGGAATCCAGATGTTTCTTTCCAGACGCCAACGGATCGCGTTTGGAGTCATCCCCCTTTCGATGACCTGATCATGTCCTAAGTAACCAGCTTGTGATGCGGCGAGTTGTCCGAGTTCATAGTCGATCTTCATCGGTCAACCGTGCCAGAGAATGCGTTCGACGGGAAGTGGTTTGTTCTGTGGGTTGACAGCGTTGTCCTACAACGCTGTCAACCCTGGGTTCGCAGAAATCAAGTGTTGATGACGACCACAGGGCAGGGGCAGGCCGCCAAGATCCGTTCGACCCGGGGACCCAGGAAGAGACGCGACGAAACCGCTCTGACTCCCGTTCCCAGCACGACGAGGTCCGCATTTGTCCGGCGGGCGGTCTCGAGAATGGCGTCCTCGGGTTCGGGGCCCATCCGAACCTCGGTCTCGGTGGCGATGCCCATCGACTCGCCCACCTGCCGCAGATCGTCCGTTAGCTGGCGACCTATCTCGAGCTTGCTCGCCGCCCGGTCGGCCCCGGTGGTGAGGGTTGAGCTGTCGCGGGAGACGACGTGGACAACAGTGATCAACGCATCGGGTTCGGCCACCGCATAGGCGAGCTCGGCCGCCCGCCGGCTATGGGGAGTGCCGTCGGTAGGGATGACGATTCGCCGGGGCCGCCAATCGGCATCTACTGACGATCCCCGGACGACGAGCGAGGGAACGCCGACCAGTCGAACGATCTCGTCGACGACGCCACCGAAGAGGGCTTCGGAAGTGGAGTCGACCTCGCTTGCGCCGAGGACGACAAGGTCGTAGTCGCGCTGGGCTTCGCTCAGAACTGCGGCCACCGGATCATTGTCCTCGACCACTCGTTTGGTCACGGCAGCTCCGAAGCCAAACAGCGGCTCCAATTGATTGAGGAACTCCACCGATTGGGCTCGGCCATCGCGATTGGACACCGACATCAAAGTCACAGCTAGCCCGTGATCGCGGGCTAGATGCCCGAGGAGCACCGCCTCGATGGTTTGGGCGCCGCCGTGGACGTTTCCCCGCGGTCGCACAGGAAGGAGCACGCGCCGAATCTCCGAAACGAGTGATCCGGCGGCCGCTTCTTCGCGCCGAAGGCGGGCTGCTTCGTCTTTCTCTGGTTCTATGCGGTGCATCACGTAGCGAAGGGCGAAGGGAGCCATCAACGAAGTAATCACGGCCATGACCACGACCATCGAAAAGACTTCCTGGCTGAGAATGCCAAGGGAAAGCCCGATCGAGGCAACGATGATCCCGACCGCTCCTCGGGCATTGAGCCCACTACCGAAGGCGAGCGCGGTCCAGTGACTCTGCTTGGCGAAGAAGCGGGCCCCCAGGTAAGCACCGATCGTCTTCGATGCCGTAGCCACTGCCACTACGAGCAGCGTCAGCCGCAACAGACGGGGTTGGGCGAGTCCGGTGATATCTACCTTGAGGCCGGCGATGGCGAAGAAGATCGGGCCGAAGACTCCTAGCGCCAGGCCTTCGAGTTTCTGCCCGACGTCCGCCGGCAGGCGGCGCATCTGCCCGAAAAGGAGCCCGATGGCAAACGCCCCTAGCACTGGCTCCAGCCCGAGGAATTGAGTGAATGCGCCCCAAGCGAAAGCGAGCACGATCACTAGCGTCAGGAGTCGATCGCGACTTTTTAGTCGGTCTTGGACGAGAGCCAGACCACGGGTGACGAGATAGCGGCCGAGAGTGGCGGTGGCGACGACGAAGAACGCGACCGTCAAGATCGCCTGGAGAACCGCGCTCGGGGCGAGGCGACCGAGCGATACCAACGAGGTAACAATGCCGAGCATCGTCCAGCCAGTGATGTCGGAGATCATTCCTGAGGCGAGCATGGTCTGACCGACGTCGCGTCGCATCAGCCCCAGATCCATGAGCACCTTCGCCAAGACCGGAATGGCGGTGATCGCCAGCGCGGTCGCCAGCGTGAGGGCGAAGACAACGCGCTGGCTGGGGTCGACCAGGAGGTCGGCCGGAAACCACCAGCCCAGCGCCAGGCCCGCAAGGAACGAGGTCGGCAGCCCTCCCGAGGAGACCCCGAAAGCGGTTCGGGCTTTCCGCTTGATCATGGCCACGTCGGTTTCAAAGCCCGTGATGATCAAGAGCAGCATCACGCCGATCAGTCCCACCACCTCGAGGAGATAACCCTGCGTCGCGTTCTGGGGCAGGGTCCACGCTGCCAGGGCTGGAGCGACGGCACCAAGCACCGAGGGACCGAGAAGCACGCCGGCCAGGATCTCGCCGACCACGCTCGGCTGACCGAGCCGGGAGCTGAGTTCCCCCAAGCCGCGAGCGGCGACGAGAAGGACGGTGACCATTACCAGCAGGTGGAGGATGTCGCCGTGGGGAGCGGCCGTGAAAGTCCCGCTCATCAAGTCCTTTGATCGGACAAGTTGACGGCTGCCAGTCGCTCGAAGACAGCTCCGCTGTGCCTCAGGAAGGCCTCCGGTCGGAAGCACTGGCGGAGTCGCTCGGGAGCGAGGATGACCCGCCGATCGTCGGCCAGGAGCCGATAAAGCTCGCTCCCTTCGTCCCAGCTGCGCAGAGCGTTCTCCTGCACGATCCGATAGGCCTCGTCGCGTTGGAGGCCCGCCTCGACCAAGGCCAACAGCACTGCCTGGCTGTAGACGAGACCGTGGGAGGCATCGAGATTGGCCTTCATCCGCTCGCGATCGACTAGCAAGCCTTCGAGGAGGTCGTTCATCTTCGAGAGCATGTAGTGGAGGAGCAGACTGGCGTCGGGGAGGGCAACTCTTTCCGCCGAGGAATGGCTGATGTCACGTTCGTGCCAGAGGGCCACGTTCTCGAGCCCGGTCTGAGCAAAGCCTCGGAGCAGGCGGGCCATGCCGGTGATGCGCTCGGACACGATGGGGTTGCGTTTGTGGGGCATTGCCGATGAGCCCTTCTGCCCGGCGCGAAAGGGTTCCCTCACCTCACCCACCTCAGAACGTTGCAGGTGGCGGATCTCAGTCGCGATCCGTTCCAGGGTGGCGCCGGTGAGAGCGATGACGCCCAGGTACTGGGCGTGCCGGTCACGTGCGGTCACTTGCGACGACGCCGGCTCCGACGAGAGGCCGAGGGATTGACAAACGTACTCCTCGATCTCGGGTGGGGCGTGGGCGTAGGTTCCCACCGCCCCCGAGATCTTTCCCACCCCCACTGCTTCCTCGGCGGCGGCCATGCGTTCGTGATCCCGCGCCAGCTCGAAGGCCCAGCTGGCGATCTTGAGACCGAAGGATGTGGGTTCAGCCCAGATGCCGTGGGTCCGACCGATCATCGGGGTGTCCCTTTCGGCCAGAGCCATCCGGCGAGCAGTGTCGAAAAGTTGGCCGATTCCGTCAAGGAGGAGTCGAGCAGCCTCGGTGAGGATGGCGCCCCCGGCGGTGTCGAGAACATCGGAAGAAGTGAGTCCGAAATGGATCCATTCCCCACCGGCTCCGACCCGGTCAGAAAGGAGATCGACGAAGGCGGCGAGATCGTGGTCGGTCACTTTCTCGCGCTCAGCTACCTCTTCCGGCGAGGGGACTTGCGCCTCGCGCAAACTCTCCACCGCTTCGACTGGTGCCACGCCCAACTTCGCCCATCCCTCGAGCGCCAGCAACTCGACCTTGTGCCACACCTCGAGGCGATGGGTTTCGGACCAGATGGTCGCCATGGCGGGCAGCGAGTAGCGGCCTATCACGGCGTGAGGGTACCTGGCCGGATTTTTCGCGCCATAAGCCGAGAAAATCCGCGCAGAACGTCGCCGCCTACCCTCACCCTCCCCATGCGGCGGCTCTCTCTTTCTCAAGCTCGCCGTGTCGCCCTCGCTGCCCAGGGCTTTGCCGATCCGAGGCCCCAGGGACGAATTACTCGCCAGCACATTCGCCGGGTCCTGAAGCGTATAGGCGTACTTCAGATCGACTCGGTCAACGTCGTGACCCGCGCCCACTACCTCCCTATGTTTGCCCGACTCGGCAACTATCCGATGTCGCTGCTCGACGAGATGACGTGGGGGCCGAAGGCGGAGCTCGCTGAATACTGGGCACATATGGCAGCCATCATTCCTAAGGAGGATTGGCCCCTCTATCGGCATCGAATGGTGTCGGGCTGGCACTTCCTCGAACGATGGAGCCAAGAGAACCCGGGTGGGATCGAAAGGGTCCTGACCCAGATCCGCCAGAACGGTCCGACTCGGCCCTCGGATCTTGATGCCCACGAGACCGGACTCGGACCGTGGTGGGAGTGGTCGCCAGCCAAGACTGCCCTGGAGGGCCTCTTCCTGCGTGGAAAGCTCGGGGTCCCCACCCGGGTCAACTTCGTTCGCCACTACGACCTCGTCGAAAGAGTCATCCCCGCAGATGTTCTGGCGAGGGATCTGCCGGAGGGCGAACAGCGCAAGGAGTTACTCCGTCGCGCCCTGCGCCATCAGGGTGTCGCCACCTTCTCGGATCTCACCGACTATTTCCGCCAGGCCAACAAACCGTGCTTGCCGTTGCTAAAGGAGCTAGTAGCAGCAGGCGAGGCGGTCGAAGTCGAGGTCGAGGGTTGGACCGAGAAGGCCTACCTTGACCCGGCGGCCTCTGTGCCTCGGAAGATCGAGGCGGTCGCCTTTCTTTGTCCATTCGACCCTTTGATCTGGTTCCGACCCCGGACCGAGCGACTATTCGATTTTCACTACCGCATCGAGATCTATACCCCTGCCCCCAAGCGTACGTTTGGTTACTACGTGTTTCCGGTTCTCATTGACAATGATTTGGTTGGGCGCCTTGATCTCAAAGCCGACCGCAGCAAGTCGGCTCTGCTCGTGCGCGGGGCTTACGTGGAGCCTGGGGTCGACCCTCATTCGCTTGCCGCGCGGATCCGGGTGGAGCTGGGAGCAATGGCCGAATGGCTAGAGCTGGAGGACGTTATCGCCGAGCCAAAGGGGGATCTGGCGGGAGCGCTGGCAAGTTGAAGGGCAGAAGTCGGGCATCCATTGTCAGCGCGTTCATGGTTCTGGCATGTTCGTCTTTGTCTCCTCCGTCCTCCACCGTCCTTCCTCCGACCACCCTCTCCGCACCAACGACAGTCACGGTGGCTGAGTCCGGAACTACCTCCACCGAGACTCCGTCGACGAGCGCGCCCGCGGCGCCAGCACAGTTCGTCCTCGATGCCTATCCCGTGCCCGCCGGCTCCAGGCCACACGATGTCGCTCCGGCAGTTGATGGCGGCATCTGGTATACCGCCCAGCGCCGGGGCGCCCTTGGTTGGTTGGATCCTGAAAGCGGTGAAACAGAAGAGATCGAACTCGGACCCGGTTCCGCCCCACACGGTGTGATCGTCGGACCTGCTGGTCAACCGTGGATTACGGATGGCGGTCTCAACGCCATCGTGCGCGTCGACCCGGAGTCCTTCGCGATTGACACCTTCCCATTGCCGGCCGAGGCCCCCGATGCCAATCTCAACACTGCCGCGTTCGACGGCGAGGGGACGTTGTGGTTCACCGGACAAGCAGGGTGGTACGGCCGACTCGATCTCGCCCGCGGCGCGATCGAAACCTTTCCTGCCCCACGCGGGCCGGGGCCATACGGCATCACCGCCACGCCCGAGGGCGAGATCTATTTCAGTTCCCTCGCCGGCAGCTACCTAGGCGCAATTGATCGAGCTAGTGGCGCCGTCACGGTGATCGATCCGCCGACGCCGGGCGCCGGGCTTCGCAGGGTTTGGTCCGATTCCGCCGGCCGTCTTTGGGTGAGTGAGTGGAACGCCGGTCAGGTCGGTGTCTATGACCCGAAGACCTCGACTTGGACTGAATGGCGTCTGCCAGGCGACGCCCCGCAGGCATATTCGGTTTTTGTCGACGAGATCGACGCGGTGTGGCTCACCGACTTTGGCGCCAACGCCATCGTCCGTTTTGACCCGATGACGGAGATCTTTGAGAGCTTTCTCTCGGACGCCAGCCCAGCCAATGTTCGCCAGATGCTGGGGCGACCGGGCGAGGTCTGGGGGGCAGAGTCGGCCGCCGACCGGCTGGTGGTGATTCGAACGGTGACGCCTTAGCCGGCCAGCGTGTCGGTGGCCAACTGTGCCCGGTAATCGGCCAGGCGCCTGGTCAGCTCGGGCTTATCGATCGCCAGGATCGCCACGGCCAAGAGCGCGGCGTTGACCGCGCCGTCGACCGCCACGGTCGCCACCGGGATCCCGGTCGGCATCTGCACCGTGGAGAGGAGGGAGTCGAGACCATCGAGCGAAGCGTTCAAGGGCACGCCGATGACGGGCAGGAGCGATTGGGCCGCCATCACCCCGGCGAGGTGAGCCGCTTTCCCGGCGCCGGCGATGATCACCTTGAACCCGCTGGCCGCCGCGCTCGTGGCGAAGGCGACGGCGTCGTCCGGTGTCTTGTGGGCGGAGAGAACTCGGGTCTCGGATTCGATACCGAATCGATCGAGCATTTGTCCGGCCTTTTCCATGACCGGGCGATCGGATCCCGAACCCATGACGATCGCCACCTTCATCGGCTCACCCTATCGAGGCGGCGATGTCGGTCCGGAACTGCGCACCGGGGAATTCGATCTGGTCGAGTGCCTCATAGGCGGCGGCCCGGGCAGAAGACACAGTCGAACCCTTACCGACCACGTTGAGGACGCGGCCGCCTCCCGAGACCAGGTGGTCCCCGGAGTAAGTGGTGCCCGCGTGAAAGAGAAGGGTGTCGGCCGGAAACGTGCCGGTACGAATTGGAATCCCGTTGCGGGGCGCATCGGGGTAACCCGGGGATGCCACGACCACATTGACGAAGGCCTCAGCCGACCACCTCAGGTCAGTGGTCGCCAGTTGCTCATCCAACCCATCCTCGATCAAGTCGAGCAGGTCGTTTTCGAGACGCGGCAGTACCACCTGCGTCTCCGGGTCGCCCAGCCGGCAGTTGAACTCAAGGACAGTCGGTCCCTTCTCGGTGAGAACCAATCCGGCGTATAGAAAGCCTGAGTACGGGTGGCCCTTCTCTTCCATCACCTCGAGGACCGGGCGGAAGACGTCGCGGGTGGCAAATGACAACAGTTGGTCGGGGAGGTCGCCGACCGGTGAGAAGGAACCCATCCCTCCTGTGTTCGGTCCGCGGTCGCCATCTCGGAGCCGCTTGTAATCGCGAGCGGGGTCGAGAGCTACCGCCGCGCGGCCGGCGCACACAGCGAAGACGCTGACCTCGGGACCGGACAGGAACTCTTCGATGACAACCGCCTCCTTGCCGAAGTCGCCACGAAGGCAGCGCCCGACCCAGGCCGCGGCCTCCTTCTGATCGTCGGCGACCAGGACTCCCTTGCCGGCGGCAAGTCCATCTGCCTTGACGACGTAGGGAGGTGCCTGCGTTTCGAGGTATTCGAGCGCCGAGTGAAGGTCGGTGAACTCTCCCCAGGAGGCGGTGGGAACGCCTGCCCGCGCCATAACTCTCTTGGCGAACGCCTTCGACGACTCGAGTTGGGCAGCGGCTTGGGTGGGACCCCAGACGGGAATGTCCGCGGCTACAAGGTGATCGGTCACGCCAGCCGCCAAGGGAGCTTCCGGTCCGATGACGACGAGGTCAACCCGCTGGCGTCTGGCGGCCTCGACTACACCTGGACCGTCGAGTGGATTGGTTCCTTCCAGGCACGGTCCCAACTCGGCGAGGCCGGGATTGCCGGGGAGCGAAAGCAGGGAGCGGAGGCGGGGACTCCGGGCCAGCTTCCACCCCAAAGCATGCTCTCGTCCCCCCGATCCGATGAGAAGAACCTTCATATCTCGATGAGCTGGCTCCGCTCGGGCCCAACCGACACCCAACCAATCGGGGTCCCGGTCTGGTTGGCGATGAAGTCGAGGTACTTCCTCACTTGCCCGGGAAGATCACCAAGACTCCTGATCCCGGAGATGTCTTCGCCCCACCCCTCGAAAGCCTCGTAGACGGGGGTGCATTCGTAGAGCACTCGGTGCTGGCGTGGAAACTGGCGGTGAACCTCTTCTCCCGATTGGTAGGCAACCGCGATCTTGATCGACTCAAAGTGAGAAAGCACATCGAGCTTGGTGATGAAGAGCTTGGTGATCCCATTGACCCGAACGGCGTACCGCAGAGCGACAAGATCGAGCCAACCGCAGCGGCGCTTGCGCCCGGTGACGGTGCCGTATTCCCCTCCGATCTCGATCAACCGCTCGCCAGTCTCGTCGGTGAGCTCGGTCGGGAATGGTCCCGTCCCCACCCGGGAGATGTAGGCCTTGGCGACTCCGATCACCTCTCCGATAGTGGCGGGACCGATCCCCACGCCCACCAGCGCACCGCCCGACGTGGGGTTGGAGGAGGTGACGAAGGGGTAGGTGCCATGGTCGATATCGAGCATCGTTCCCTGAGCACCTTCGAGGAGAACCGACTGTCCGTTTTCCAGCGCCTGCCAGAGCAGTAGGGAAGTGTCCGCTACATGGGGGAGTAGTTGGGGTGCCAGCTCGAGGTAGTCGTCGGAGATCTCCCGCGGCTTCATAGCCAGCTGGTTGTAGACCCTGGTCAGGATGCGGTTCTTGTCGTCGAGGGCGGCCTCGACCTTCTGATGAAAAATGGCCGGATCGAAGAGATCCTGAACCCTGATCCCGGTGCGGGAGAACTTGTCGGTGTAGGCAGGGCCGATGCCGCGTTTGGTGGTCCCGATCTGGTTGCGGCCGAGGTAGCGCTCCATCACCGAATCGAGCTTGCGGTGATAGGGCATGATGAGGTGGGCGTTGGTGGAGATGCGCAACCGCCCGGGATCGATGCCACGAGCCGAGAGCATGTCCATCTCCTCGATCAGGACCTTCGGATCAATCACGCATCCCGACCCGATCACCGGAGTGCAGGTGGAGTAGAGGACTCCCGACGGAATCAGGGAGAGGGCCATGCGCTGGTCACCCACTACGATTGTGTGTCCGGCGTTGTTGCCGCCCTGATAGCGGACCACATAGTCCGAAGTCTCGGCGAAATAGTCGGTGACTCGCCCCTTGCCCTCATCTCCCCACTGGGCGCCAAGCACAATCGTGGCGGGCATGGCAGGGACGCTACCCCGACCACAGCCATTCCCGTTCTTATCGGCTAGAGCGACCACAAATGGCCGGTTCCGGCGCGTAGAACGCCTTCTCGGCCCCTTTAACAAAGTCGTAACAATCGAGCAACGGCGAAGAAACTCCTATTCCGGCACAATGCCCGGTCCACTAGCACCGGAAGTAAGGAGTGAGCTGCATGGCGAATTCGCCGGCGGATGTTTTGAAGATGGCCAAGGACGGGGAGTACGAGTTCGTCGACCTTCGTTTCTGCGACCTGCCGGGTCAGGTGCAGCACTTCACTATCCCGATCAAGCAATTGACCGAAGACGGGTTCGAAGAGGGGTACGGCTTCGACGGCTCCTCGATTCGGGGTTTCCAGGCCATCCAGGAGTCAGACATGCTCCTCATCCCCGACCCCAGTTCGGCTGTCGACGATCCCTTTCGCAGCCGGAAGACTCTCCTCCTCTATTGCTTCGTCCATGACCCCCTGACCGGCGAGCCTTACGATCGCGACCCTCGTTACGTCGCCAAGAAGGCCGAGGCCTATCTCACCTCGACCGGCATCGCCGAAACCTCCTACTGGGGCCCCGAGGCCGAGTTCTACATCTTCGACTCGGCTCGCTTCGGTCAGAACCAGCACTCGGCCTATTACTTCGTCGACTCGGAAGAAGGAGCCTGGAACTCCGGTCGGGAAGAGCCGGGCGGGAACCTCGGCTACAAGCCTCGATACAAGGAGGGGTACTTCCCGGTCCCCCCCACCGACCATTTCCAGGATCTCCGGTCGGAGATGACGGCGTCATTGGAGACGGCGGGGATCGAGATCGAGGTGCAGCACCACGAGGTTGGCACTGCCGGGCAAGCCGAAATCGACATGCGCTATGACACCTTGCTACGGATGGCCGACAAGGTGACTCTCTACAAGTACATCGTGAAAAGCGTCGCTTGGGCCCACGGGAAGAGCGTGACTTTCATGCCCAAGCCGATCTTCGAGGACAACGGCTCAGGGATGCACACCCACCAATCGCTCTGGTCGGATGGAAAGCCCTTGTTCTACGACGAGGCGGGGTATGCGGGGCTGTCGGACATGGCCCGGTGGTACATCGGTGGACTACTCAAGCATGCTCCCTCGGTCCTGGCGTTCGCCGCCCCCACCACCAACTCCTACCGGCGGCTGGTGCCGGGCTACGAGGCCCCGGTCAACCTGGTCTATTCGTCCCGTAACCGCTCGGCCGCCATCCGCATCCCGCAATACAGCCAGAAGCCTGCCGCCAAGCGTCTCGAGTTCCGCTGCCCGGATCCAAGCTGCAACCCGTACCTGGCCTTCTCGGCCATGCTTCTGGCTGGCCTCGACGGCGTGCAGAACCGGATCGAACCGCTCGACCCGGTGGACAAGGACATCTACGACCTGCCCCCTGAGGAGTTGCGCAACCTTCCTTCGGTGCCGGGTTCGTTGGACGAGGCGCTGGCGGCGTTGGAAGCGGACCACGACTTCCTTCTCTCCGGTGGTGTGTTCTCCGAGGAGCTCATCTCGACCTGGATCGAGTACAAGCAGGCGCGCGAGGTGGATGCCATTCGTCTCCGCCCCCACCCCTACGAGTTCTACCTCTTCTACGACGTCTGACGTTCTCTGGGCTGTAGACGCTGTTGGACAACGTCTACAACCCTGGGTTCGCGTTCTAAAACACCTCGGGGCACCAGGGCGCCGGGTCCCAGGAGAACATCCCCGGGCAGGGTCATGTAGGCGAACCCATAATCCGTCGCCTGGCCGCAACGAGGTCCGCCGGGGGGCCGCCAGGAAATCGAGCAGTGGGTCCTGGGCCGAGCGGAGGTCGGCGATGACCTGACTCGTGAGATCATGATTGAGAACGAAAGTCCAGAGACCCGACCACGATTCCGGTGTCTCCGCCACGAGATCGTCAACTACAACCTCCCCTCCCGGGTTTCCCTCCGACCACCTGTTCTTCTGTCGGTAAATCACATAGCCATCACCGTGGCTCGTCACTCCAAAGCGCAGGCTGGTTGCCCCATCGCGCTCAGCCTCGAGATCGAGAAACCAACGGCCGGCCCACCAGGCCTCGTTGCGGGCGAACATCCCGGGCCACCCCGACCTGATCTTGTCTTGGATTGGAGGCAGGACCGTGCGGGCTTCGTCGGAGGTGATCAGTTCCACCGGAGTTGGCTCTGGCGCCAGCCGATGGAATCATCCGTAGGCGGTCGGAGCTTTGATGTCGACCGAGGACGAGGCGGTCCCGAACCCAAAGCGCCCATAGATCGAAGACTCCGAAGCCCATAGCGCCGCTAGCGGCTCCTCCCTCTCGTCCACGTCCTGGAGGTGGGCCACCATCAACTTCCGCAGCAGACCCTGACGTCGATGCGAAGGAAGTACGGCCACCATCGACGTTCCGCCTGCCGGCAAGACCGCGCCGGGGACCGACAGTTGCAAGGAGAACGTGCCCAAGGTGGCGACCATCTTTCCGTCGTCATAGGCACAACGCGATCGATCTGGCTCCCACATAGTTTGAAAGCGCTCGTGCGTTTTCTCGTTCGGGTCAAAGCCGAAAGCATGGGCCATGACCTGCCGGAAGGAGTCCGCGTCGTCGAAGGCGGCCGGGCGAACCTCGATTGTCATGGCCTCAAGCTCCGGCGCCAGCGATCGCCTGGGCAAAAGCGGTGACCGCGGCATCGAATGCAGCCACAGCAGTCCGGCGCTGTTCGCCGGTGTCAGGGCTCGGCGCTCGCAAACCGGCCAGGGCGTTGTTAGCCGCTTCCGCCGCCTGTTGGGCGGCGGTGGCGATGGCGTTGTGCGCTTCGGTGAGAACGGGCGGCGGTGCGACCCCGCCCAATTCCGCGGCCAGGGCCGACGCCCCCTCCGCCACCGCGACGAACGCGTCCTCGGCCTGGTCAAAAGTGACCGTGCGCGGGTTGGCATCCCAGCCGCTATTGGCGGAAGCCAATTGAGTCTGCATCTCGGTCATTCGGGTTTGATAGGGAGCGAGAGTGTCGAGGTAGGCCCGGGTGGCCTCGTCGACAATGACGGGGCGAGTGGTCGTAGTGCCGTCACCCGTGGTGGTAGTTGACCCCCCGGCCGTGGTGCTGGTGCCGTTCTCAGAACCTTGCGCCGCGTTGGGCAACTCCCTCACGAACAGATAGGTGAATGCCACCATCGCCAGCACCACCAGCGGAAGCATCCACCGCCCGGGCTTGGGGTCGTAATTGGTCGTCAAGGCTTTGGTGCCGGCATGAGTCGGTCAAGGGTAGTGAGGCGGCATCACTTTTCCTCGATGCCATAGCCGTCTCGCCCAGGGGTATTGAAGTCGAGTGAAACCGTTTGTAGTTTCAAGCAGTGAGCGACCCGCCCCATGACGCCGAGGAGTTCGAGCGCATTCCCTGGGGCCATCTCAGTTCGTCGGCACCTTCCCGCCCGGTCAACTGGCGCCTGGCCGCCTACGGCCTGGCGGGGGCGTTGGCCGTAGCCGGGATCACCGCTGCGCTTGTCTCTGGAGGCGATCCGGTGCCAACAACACATGCTCCGACTGTTGTGGCCCCCACCCTCGGCGTGAGTGCGAGCGCGACCACAGTCGCTTCCACGGTGACATCTTCGAGCTCTGCCGCCCTCACCGAGGCTGAGCTCATGGCGATCCCGGCCGGTCTCGTGGCGGGCGAAGCTGCGGCCTGGGCCGAGGTGCTGACGGAGGCCTACTGGGGGGTCGACGGTTCGGGGGTTTCGACCCTCGCCCCCTATCTACCCCCAGACTCGCCGCTTCCCGTTCCCGCCGAGGGCCAGCGGGTATTCGTCGAATCGGTCCGGGCGCTCTCAGTGACCGAGGAGAGTCCAGGTCTCTACCGGGTGGTAGTGCGGGCGAGCCTGCTGTCCGCCCTCGGCAGCGACGAGTACCGGAGACTCCCGATCCAGGCCCTGGCGTGGACCCTGCGCTGGCAGCGAGAAGGCTGGCGCCTTCTCGACTTTCCCGAGCAAATCGAGCTCCCCCATCTCCTTCCGGCCACCGAGCTTCCCAGCGCGGAGATACCCGAAGGCATCAGGTCCGCCGCTTCCCAAACCGGAACAGTGCTCGCTGGCGGCCCGGTGGGCGATCTCTGGCGGGTCGTGGTGGCCCTGGAGGATTCCCTCGGGGGTTCCTGGCCCGTCGTCAGATGGTTCTCACCCGATGGAACTGCGGTCGCCGGCTAGCCGGTCGGCTTGGTATCGGCTGATAGCCCCGGACCGACAACTCACCCAAGCCGACTAGCCGAAGTGTTCGGAGAGAATGTCGGTGGCGGCGGGGATGATCTCTCCCCAGTCGGCTTCGACAGTCTTCGATATCGTCACGAAGTCCGCTGTTAGAAACACACTGGTGACTCCCGGTATAGCCAAAAGACCAGACGCCATTTCGTTGTCGGTGGGCTGGGAAGAAACGAAAGTGGCCGGCCCACCGACGGGCCTGCCGATGGTGAACTTGACGGCGTTGGGGTTGGGCGTGGGATCGACCTGCATGCACCGATTCTGCCCGTGAATTCGCGGAATGTCGTCGGAGTAGATGTCGGGGGGACGTTCACCGACTTCGTCCACTGGGATGGCTCGCGCCTGCGCACGGCCAAGGTCGGGACAACTGCCGAACAGAGCGACGGCATCGTCACCGGACTTGGTTCATTGCCAAAAGACCCGCAGTTGTTGCTGCACGGAACGACGGTGGCCACCAATGCCCTATTGCAACGAAAAGGGGGACGAACGCTCCTCGTAACGGACCGCGGCTACGAGGATCTCATCGAGATTGGCCGCCAGGTTCGACCCTCGCTCTACGACTCGGATGCGGATCGAGCTGAGGCCCTGATCCCACGAGAACGTCGCATTGGGTGGGAATCGGAGGAGGAGCTTTTTCAACATATCGATGAGGCCGCCCCGGAGGTGGTGGCGGTGGCGACTCTGAACGCTTTCGCGGACCCCTCCCTTGAGCGGTCCATTTCGTATTCCATTGCCCGTCGCTATCCCTCTTTGCCCCTGAGCGTGTCGCACGAAGTCAACCCCGAGTTCCGCGAGTACGAACGAATCGCGACCACGGTGCTCAACGCCTATCTCCAGCCAGTAGTGGCTCGGTATCTTCTCGCCCTCGACGAACGCCTCGATGTGGAGCGGATCCTGGTGATGAGATCCTCCGGGGGCCTGACATCGATCTCCGGTGCCACCGCTCTGGCGGCGTCGATCCTGCTCTCCGGTCCCGCCGGGGGAGTGATCGCCGCCGCCGCGTGTGGGAGAGCCCACGGGTGGGCGCGGGTCATCTCCTTCGACATGGGAGGCACATCCACCGATGTCTCTCGAATCGAGATGGGCGAGCCCCAGATGGCCGGAGAGCGATCCCTCGATGGGTTGGTGTGCCGGCTGCCTTCGGTAGCGATTCAGACGATCGGAGCCGGAGGGGGATCGATCGGGTGGCCCGATCAGGGCGGGATTCTCCGAGTCGGACCCCACAGTGCGGGTGCGGTTCCGGGACCGGCGTCGTATGGAAGAGGGGGCACTGAGCCAACGGTCACCGACGCCAATCTGGCGATCGGTCGGCTGGGATCGGAAACGGAGTTGGCCGACGGAACCGCTCTCCGTTCCGACCTCGCCCGCCAAGCTCTCGCTGGTCTCGGTGAGAAGCTTGGCATTGATCCAACGACCACGGCGATGGGCATGCTGGAGATTGCCAACACCCATATGAAGGGGGCGGTGCGCCGGGTCACGATCGAAGAGGGCGCCGATCCCCGCAGCGCCGCTTTGGTGGCATTCGGGGGAGCCGGCGGTCTCCATGCCACCAGCGTGGCTCGTGGGCTCGGCATGCCTGCCGTACTCGTCCCACCCCATGCGGGAGTTTTCTCGGCCCTGGGCTTGTTGCTCAGCCCGAAGCGCCAAGACGTGGTACGAACGGTGCGCTTGCGAGGGGACTTGAGCGATCTCGACCAGACCCTCGCCCAACTCGAGCAGAAGGCGACTCGGGAAATGGAGGCTTCCCTCGGCACCTCTCCGACTGCGCTTGTCGCCAGCGTCGACACCCGCTATCGAGGGCAATCGCATGAGACCAACGTTGCGTACCGGCGAGGATCGGGAGCGGAGCAATTGCGCCAGGACTTCACCGCTGCTCATCGGATTCGCAACGGGTTCGCGTTGGAAAACCACGAGGTCGAAGTGGTGACCATCAGAGTCGCAGCCACCGCTCCCCCGGCACTGACGTGGGACGATTTGTCGTTCACTCCTCAGGCGGGCGAGCCAGGTCTCGGGGTGAGGACCCTGGCCGACGGTTCCGAAGCGACTCGTTGGTGGCGTCCCTTCCTCGGTGAAGGAACGACGGTCGTTGGCCCCGCCCTGATCGAGGAGGCAGAGGCCACCACTTTTGTCAACCGCGGCGAGAGCGCCATCGTTCTCACTGACGGGACTCTCGAGATCGCATGGACCTGAGAGATACTTGTGAAGATCCTCGCGGCCAGGGCCCGCGCAAACCTTCACAAAAGGGCGTGGAGGTGCTAGCTGTGAAGGTCCTCGCGGCCAGTGCCCGCGCAAACCTTCACAGATTGGTGGACAGTGCGTTGTGATCGATGACCCCATCGCCCTCGAGGTGTTTCGCCATCGGATAGCGGCGGTGGCCACCGAGATGGGTGATGTGCTGCGACGAACCGCCCACTCACCGAACATCAAGGAAAGAGCGGACTGCTCGGTGGCGATCTTCGAACCGGGTGGCGAGATGCTCGGTCAGGCCGAGCACATCCCGGTCCATCTCGGGTCGATGCCGGCCTCGGTGGCTGCCATCATCGACCGGTTCGATCCCCGGCCGGGCGCTCAGTACGCGGTCAACGATCCCTATGCCGGCGGAACCCACTTGAACGACCTAACACTGGTCCGACCGGTATTTGTCGACCGAGAACTTGTGGCCTGGGTGGCCAATCGCGCTCATCACGCCGACGTCGGCGGAGACGCCCCCGGCTCGATGCCCGCCGATGCCACCCGTCTTTCGCAGGAAGGCTGCGTTGTTTCCCCGATGGTGGCGGTCCTCGACGGTCGCTGGCAGGATCAGTTTCTCTCGCCGTTCATCGAGGCGACGCGGACGCCCGTCGAACGGGCCGGCGATCTCGCTGCCCAGCTCGGCGCCAACGAAGTCGGCGCCGCCTGTATCACCGAGCTCATCGGCTCCGACCTCGACGCCTTCGGTGCTTCATCCATGGCCCTCCTCGACTACGGCGAGCGTCTGATGGAGGCGGCTTTGCGCGAGCTCCCACATGGTGTCTATCGATTCGAGGACGTGATGGAGTTCGGAGCGATCGACCTTCCGATCCAGGTGGCGGTCCGAATCGATAACGGGAATCTCACCGCCGACTTTTCTGGCACCCATTCCCAGATAGAGGGCAACCTCAATGCTGTCGAAGCGGTGACGCGGTCTTGTCTCTACTTCGCCGTCCGAGTAGCCACCGACCCCACCATCCCTGCCAACGGAGGTTGTTACCGACTTCTCCACCTAATCGCGCCGCCCGGGTCGTTAGTCAACGCCGAACCGCCGGTAGCGGTGGCGGCGGGAAATGTGGAGACCAGCCAGCGCATCGCTGATGTCCTCCTTGGAGCCCTGGCTCAGGTTGCGCCCGACCGAGTCCCCGCCGCCGGGCAGGGGACGATGAACAATGTGCTCATCGGCAACGAGCGCTTCGCCTACTACGAAACTCTGGCGGGTGGCCAGGGGGGCCGGCCCCAGAAGCCCGGGCAGTCGGGAATCCACACTGGTATGACCAACACCGCCAACACCCCGATCGAATCGCTGCATATGCACTATCCGTTCCGGGTTACTCGATACACCCTCCGCTCGGGCTCGGGGGGAGAAGGTCGCTACCCAGGCGGCGAGGGGCTCGAGCGCGAGATCGAGTTTCTGGAGAAGGCCGAGCTGTCACTCATTGGCGAGCGCCGCCGTCACCGTCCCTGGGGCCTGGCCGGCGGCCAGCCGGGCGCCACCGGTGAAGACTGGCTGCTCCGTCCCAACTCGGTCCCTGAGCGTCTGCCCGGAAAGACCACGCTCTCAGTTCGGCCCGGCGATCGCTTGTTGGTGCGGACCCCGGGGGGCGGAGGCTGGGGCAGGCAATAGGCTTGCCTCGAGATGATCGACGAATTACGAGCCGCACTTTCTCCGGAACGGGTGATGGAGAGCAAGCTCGAGCTCCATCTTTATGGTCGCGATGCCGGGGTGTACCGAGGCAATGCCACGGTGGTGGTAATCCCGGAGACGACTGAGGAAGTGATCGCGATTGTCAAGATCGCCGACCGCCATGGGGTTCCGGTGGTGGCGCGAGGGGCGGGCACCGGTCTGGCCGCCGGAGCCGTCCCGACCGAGGGGGGAATCGTCCTCGTCACCACCCGCATGAATCAGATCCACGAGATCGATCCGCAGAAGAGGACGGCCTGGGTGGGGCCGGGCGTGATCAACCTCGACCTCTCCAAGGCGGCGGCTCGCTACGGCCTCTACTTCGCCCCCGACCCCTCTTCGCAAGCCGCCTGCACGATCGGTGGCAACGTGGCCAACAACTCTGGGGGACCGCACTGTCTCGCCGAAGGATCAACCGTCAACCATGTTCTCGCTCTCGAAGTCGTCCTTCCTGACGGGTCGCTTCAGATCCTGGGATCGGAGGCGCCGGATCCCATCGGGCTCGACCTGAGAGGGGTCATGGTTGGCTCCGAAGGCACACTCGGGTTGGTCACTCGGGCGCTGGTGAAGCTGACGCCGATCGCTCCCGACATCCGCACGTTGCTCTGTTCCTTTTCCTCGATCTCGGATGCCGCCGCCACCGTCTCGGGGGTCATCGCTCGCGGGGTGGTGCCGGCGGCGCTGGAGATGATGGATCAGCGGATTGTGCAGGCGGTGGAGAACTGGCTGCAGGCCGGCCTCCCCACCGATGCTGCCGCCATATTGTTGGCCGAGGTGGTCGGGGAGACAGCCGGAGTTGTCGCTGAAGCCGATCTCATCGCCGAAGTCGCCCAGGCCAACAATGCGCTGGAGGTGAAGGTCGCCGCCGGCGAAGACGAACGCGCCCTGCTTTGGAAGTGTCGGAAGTCCGCCTTCGGTGCCGTTGCCCAGGCGGCGCCCAACTACTACCTCCATGACACTGTTGTCCCTCGCACTCGCCTGGTGGAAACCATGAAAAAGGTTTACGAGATCGGGCAGCGTCACGACTTGCTGATGATGAACGTGTTTCACGCCGGCGACGGAAACCTCCATCCCCTCATGATGTTCGATGCCTCTGAACCGGGCATGATCGAAAGAGTGCAAGCGGCTGCCGATGAGTTGGTCGAAGTTTGCGTGGCCGCGGGCGGTGCCCTCTCGGGCGAGCACGGCATCGGACGGGAGAAGCGCGACCTCATGCCGCTCATGTTCAATGCCGCCGACCTCGATGCCCAGGCGCGCCTAAAAGAAACCTTCGATCCCCAGGGCCGCTTCAATCCGGGAAAGATCCTCCCCGCCGGCTCTCGGTGTTTCGATCAAAGCGGTGCCCTTCCTCCCGGGGCATGGGTGTGACGAGCATACGGGCGTCCTCGGCTCGGATTGCCCGCCAGCTCGAGGCACCGGTCGATATCGAGCACCGGCACCCTGCTTCGACGGAAGAACTGTCCGAGACGCTCGCCGAAGCATCGGGCGATGCCCGCCAGGTGCTCGTCTGGGGCGGAGGGACTCACCAGGGTTATGGCTATCCGGTCGAGCCCGATCTGGTGATCTTCACCGACCGTCTGCAGGCGATCATCGATTGGGAGCCGGACGATCTCACTGTCGTCGTCGAGGGGGGGATGAAGGTGGCCGATCTCGAAGCTCAGTTGGTCGGCCGGGGCCAGACCGCAGTATTGGCCGAGGTTCCCGGGCAAGGAACGGTGGGCGGAGCACTCGCCGTCGGCATCTCCGGCTATCGGCGCGGTCGGTTCGGCCCGACCCGCGATCGCATCCTGGAAGTGACCATCGTCACGGGTGATGGCCGGGTGGTGCGAGCGGGAGGGCGGGTGGTGAAGAACGTGACCGGCTACGACCTGGCCCGACTTGCCGTGGGTTCGTTCGGACGCCTGGGGGTGATCGTGTCGGCGTGTCTCAAGCTCTGGCCCCTTCCACGGTCGACGGCCACTGTCGCCATCGAGGGCACATTCAACGGAGAAGTACATCGACCTTTGGCCGTGCTGCAGAGTGCGGAAGGAACCAGCGTTTACCTCGCCGGCACCGAGGAAGAGGTGTCGGCCCAGGTGACCCGCCTCTCCGGCGAGAGCACGCCCGGTCTGGCCTGGCCCGGGTTGCCGCTGGGGTCCTGGACCTGGTCGTTGCGGGTTTCTCCGGTATCGGCCTCCGATTTCGTCGGGGCGATACCGGCCGGCTTCATCCACCAGGTCGGAATCGGCGAGATCTCCTTTGCCACCGATGACACCGAAGGAATGGACGAGTTGCGACGGAGGGCCGAGGCAGGCGGTGGCCACCTGGTGGTGACGCAAAGACCGCCCGCTGGAGACTTCGAACCCTGGGGAAGCGCCCCTTCCGGAATCGACATCCAGGCTCGCCTCGCCTCCGCCTTCGACCCCGCCCGCATCCTCAACCCTGGGCGCCTGCCCGGACGCATCTAGCCATGGCCGTTTGGGTCACGGACTTTGCTCCCACCACTGCCGAACTCAACACCTGCGTCGCCTGCGGGCTCTGTCTTCCCCACTGTCCGACGTTCCGGCTGACCGGTCTCGAGAGCGCCAGTCCGCGAGGACGGATCGCGGCGATGAAGGCCGTCGCCGAAGGGGTCATCGATCTCGACGACGATTTCGAAGAGGCAATGACGTTCTGTCTCAACTGCCGAGCGTGCGAGGCGGTCTGCCCGAGCATGGTCCCCTTTGGACGGGCCATGGAAGGAGCCCGAGCCGAGATCGCAGTTCAGCGGCCCACGACCAAGCGTCGCCTGCGACACTGGCTGCTCGGTCGCTTTCTCGGCAACCGGGGGCTGGTCGGCCTGGCCACCGACGGCGCTCGCCTTGTCCAACGTCTGGGCGTGGGTCGGTTGGTTCCGGGTCGCTTCGGGAGAGGTTTGCGGGGGCTCCGCCCGCTGACCCCGATACGGGCAGCGAAGTCGAACGGCACTGGCCCCACCATCGGCTTGCTGGTGGGTTGTGTGATGAGCAAGTGGTTCAGTGGAGTTAATGCCGCCGCTGTCGATCTCCTGACGCAAGCGGGCCACCGCGTCGTCATGCCCGAGGGCCAGACATGTTGTGGCGCTCTGGTCGTCCATGACGGCGGAATCGAAGAAGGTCGTCGCTTGGCGTCTCTCAACGTCACGGCCTTCGCAGGGCTCCATCGAGTGGTAGCAACGGCCGCCGGTTGCAGTGCTCACCTCAAGAGCTACGGCAAGGTGGTTGGCGAAGGATCTCACATCGCTTCGAGAGCGGCCGATATCACCGAGGTGATCGCCGAGCTCATCTCCGCGGGAAAGCTGCCGTCCGTCGCCACCAGCAGGGGGACGGTGGTGCTCCACGATCCCTGCCACCTCCGCCATGCTCAGCGCTGCACCGTGCCTCCCCGCCAGATTCTGGCCGCCGCCGGTTATCAGATCACCGATGCCGATCCCGAGGGCCTTTGCTGTGGGGCGGCCGGGATCTACAGCCTGCTCCGGCCGGCAACGTCCCGTGAGCTCGGCGAGCGGCTCGCCAGCCTCATCGACGGTCGGGGAGAAGTGGTCGCCACCTCCAACCCAGGATGCGAGATGCAGATTCGGACGTATCTCGACCCGGGTTTACGCGTTGCTCATCCCATCGAGCTGTATCTGGAGGCGATACGCTCCCATGAGGCGATGCCAGCGATGTCACGTGGTTGAAACCACCCCCGCCGTCGTTGGACACACCAGAGGGGGATGGCGCTACTACACCCGGCTGGTGGCCAACAGCTTTGCGACCATGCTCGACCTCGGCCTCTTCGCTCTTGGGGCCGCCCTGGCCGGACTCGGCATCTCTCTCGTCCTCGCCTCCTTCGATCTGGTAGATCGCGACAGCGGTCTTTCGACCGGATCAGGGCTGGTGACGGCGATGGTGCTGGCGGTGGCCGGGACCTTCCTGATGGGAATCGCCTCCGAGGGGCCCGCCCGTCGTGACAATCTGGTTTGGGTCAACAACGAGTGGGAGCGAGCAATCGCGCGAGCGGTGATGTCGATCTTGGTGGGAGCGATCCTGATCTTCGCCGCGGGCTCTCTCGATCCGATTGTTGAGGACTTTCCTGCCCCACTTATGCGAGGTGTCGAGTTGATGGATAGGGCGGGAGTGGCGGGGCTGTGGCCCGTGCCGCTCTTTGGGGTGCCATTGGCCTGGGTCATCCGCCGATTCCTGGGCCGCGAGGGCATCGAACTCGAGCTCCCGGTGATGTTCACCGTCTGGGTGGTAGCTCTGCTCGCCCTGACCTAGTCGATGGCTCTTTCATAGATGATGTTGGGATAGTTGAGTGTGAGGTGCTCGCTTTGGAGGGCTTCTTCGATCCAGGGAACCCGCGACACCAACACTCCCATCCACTCGACCTTCATCTCCTCGGCCAGGTCGATCAAAGCCCGCACCGCCCGGTCGGCCTCGTCGGCGGTGGTGAGGAGAAGAGAAACCCAAAGATCGGTGCCGTCCTGAGTTGCTACGGCCCAACCCGACGGCGAGGTCCAGAGTCTTCGCTGCCGAGCGCTCCGCACCAGGTCTTCAAGGGCTAGTCGGCAAAACGACCAACCATCGCGAGGGTAAAGGCCGTGACCGGCGCGGTTCGACTCTCCGGTCGTCCACACCATGAAGGCGGGCTCCGCCTCCGCGGCCGGGGCCAGGTCGAATCGTTCCGGTCCCGGCAATCTCCGCCCGCCGTTCGCCTCGCTCCCGTGCCGCTCGAAGGTCCGCTCGGCCATGACGAAGCGAGCGACTGGTCGGTAGCCAAGCTTTTCGACCTGCTTCCGCGCGGCCTCGTTGTTCTCCTCGGTAGTGAGACGCACGACCACTGCTCCCTGCGCCCGCAGCAGATCCACCGAAGCTCCGTTCAAGAGCGAGCCGATCCCCTGTCGCTGGTGGTCGGGATGCACTCGCGCCGCCGACAGGAATCCCTCGCGGGCCGACATCTTCTGCACATGAACTATTGCCACCGCCCGATCGACCCGATCGGTCGCCACAAGAACCGCCCCCGACTCCTCCTCAAGCCAGGCGAGATAGCGGTCAGGCACATAGTCGCCCCAGGCGAAGGTGCCGGTGGTGAACTCCCTGATCGCCTCCAGGTCCTCCGGTCTGCCAGGCCTGAGCAAGACCGGTGGTTCGCTCACATCCGCTCCGGGACTTCGATCCCTAATAGATCAAGCACCGTCACCAACACCCGGCGAGTCAGCCCGGCGAGAGTGATCCAAGACCCCCGCCGGTGTTCGTCGGGTTCGTCGATGATGCGGCAGGTCTCGTAAAAGCGGTTCCAGATCGCGGTTAGGTCGTAGGCGTACTCGGCCAGATGATTGGGTGCTCGCAATTCGGCAGCCCTGGCCGCGACCTCGGGCAGGCGCAGCAGTGCCAGCATCAGGTTGCGTTCGGCATCGACCGAAGGCGGCTGCACCGGGCCCGCCTCCAGTCCCAACGCGGCCGCGCGTCGCTCGATCGATTGAATTCGAACCACTCCGTACTGGAGGTAAGGGCCGGTCTTTCCTTCGAATGATGAGAAGCGATCGAGATCGAACAAGTAGTCGGAGAGGCGGTTGTTGATGAGGTCGCCAAACTTGAGGGCGGCCACCCCTACCTGGCGAGCGATTTCTTCCCGCTCCGCATCGGGGTAAGCCTGAGCGATGTCGGCGTCGTGCAGGCGTTCCCGGGCGGCGGTGGTGATCATCTCGATCAAGTCGGAGAGGGCGACAATCCCGCCCGCCCTGGTCTTGAACGGCTTGCCGTCGGGGCCGTTCATCGTTCCGAAACGAATGTGCTCGAGGCCTACCTGATTGCCGGCAATGCCGGCCTTGCGGGCCGCCCGAAACAGCAGGTGGAAATGATCCGACTGGCGGGCGTCGACTACGTAGAGGGCAAGGTCGATGCCGAGATCGCGGATCCGGTGATCGATTGTCGCCAGGTCGGTGGTGGCGTAGAGGTATGCCCCTTTCGAGGTCTCGAGAATCAAGGGTGGGAGATCGCGACTGTCCCCCTCCTCTCCGACCGAAAGGATGAGTGCTCCCCGGCTTTCCGTGGCCAGTCCTCGCATCCGCAGGTCATCCACCAACGGACCAAGCTGATCGGCGACGTCGGACTCGCCAAACCAGAGGTCGAACTCGACGCCGAGATGAGCAAAGTCTTGCTGCTGGCTTTTTTCCGAGACGGTCTTCATATGACGCCAGAGAGCCCGGTAACCAAGATGACCTTGCTGGAGGTCGATGGTGATTTGCCGCGCCCGATCGGCCCACGCTTCGTCGGTCTCGGTCCGGGCCGCCGAAACCGGATAGAGCTCCTGCAGGTCCTCGAGAGTCACCGGTGAGCTTTCTGGATAAGGCCCCTCCGAGTGGAAGTAGGGGAGGTCGGGCCACTTCTCTTCGATGGCCGCGATCACCTGACCCATTTGCAATCCCCAGTCGCCAAAGTGGGGGTCGCGGATTACGAGGTGGCCGAGAAAACGGAAGAGGCGGGCGAGCGAATCGCCGATGATGGTGGCGCGGAGGTGCCCAACATGCATCGCCTTGGCAACATTGGGTCCGGCATAGTCGACCAGCACAACTTGGGCGGGGTCGGCTTTCGGCACCCCGAGGCGGGGGTCGTCACTGGTCGAGTTGACAAACCGAGCGAGCGTTTCGTCGGTGATGGATAGGTTGATAAACCCGGGGCCAGCGACCTCAGCGCTCTTGAGGATCGAAGACTGAGTGCGAAGCCGCTCGACCACCTCCTGAGCCAGCTCGCGGGGGGAGCGACCGGCAGATTTGGCCGCCGCCATTGCTCCGTTGCCCTGGAATTGGGAGAGCTCGGGACGCGACGAAACCTGGACCTGACCGAAGGAGTGGTCAAGTCCCAAGTCACCGAAGGCTTTGCCAACCAGATCGGACAACTCGGTGAGAAGCGACATCAGAAGTCGGCGGCCAGCACCGTAAAGGTCGCACCTGGCTCAGAGGACCGAATGCCAACCAAAAAACCATCACTGACGCCTCCCATAAGCTGGAACTCCCCGGCCCGCAGGGCGATCTGGCTGCGCGACCAGGTCAGCCCTTCCTCGCTGAGCATGGTGGCGTAGCGAGCCGTACGCGTGTCCCCGTCCAGTTGCCGAAGAACTTCGACCGGGAAGGTTTCCCTAACGCCGCGGGTATCGGCCAGGGAGATGGTGTCTGCTTCAGCGTCATAGATGCCGGCCACACGTTGCAGTGGAAATTGGCGTACCGACGAAATGGCCGGATCTCTGAGCTCGAGCCAGTTGGGATCGTCGGAGCTGAGCTCGAACCCGTTCCACTGCACAGGCCGCGGTGACGTCATCGGAGTTGTGCAAGCCGCCGCCAGCAACTGATTAGATCCCTTGATCGAGCAGAGCACCATCTCGGACGGAAGTTGGACAGACAGAGTTCCCTCGGCGTCGATGAAATCGATCATGTGACTACTGCCGACAAGAGAGAAGCCAAGAATCACCTCGTCGTCCCACCGTTCATAGCCGAAGTCGCTATAGGCTCTTGGATTTGGGTTCCAGATGACTCCGTAGGCAGAAGTCCACGGAACCCCTCCTGTACCGGTCAAGAAGCCGCCATCCGGAGCGGCGACGATGCTGCCGCTGACGTCGAACTGGATGTCGATCTCGGTCCATTCCGTCAAGGACTCCGAGCGAAAGAGACGGGTGGAAGAGGCCTGTGACACCCGTGTCATGGGAGCTTCTGCTATCTGAATGTCGAGAGGTCCGGTAGCGATGAGGCGGGTTCCCTGAGGTCGAAGGCTGAACCGGGCGCTCGCTAAGCCGGAGACAACGTGGTTCGGAAGGCGGGCCGCGGCGGTGGCCGCCGCGGTCGAATCGACCACTGCGTACAGCACCGCCGACCGATCGCTGACCGCGAGCTGGATGTCGGTGAACGCCAGATTGGGGTCTCCGGGATCGATCATCTCCGGAATCCAGCGCACGCCATCCCCCGACCGCCATAGGCTGAGATTGCCCGCTAGAACCGAGGAGAACGTCGGGCCGATAAAACTCCCCTCGCTGCCAACTGCGATCAGAGCATCATCGACGGTTGCGAGCTGATCGATGCGGATCGATAGGCCCCCTTCGCCCGGTATCTCCGAGGCCATATCCCAAAGGCGTCCGTCCTCCGAAGAGAGGACAGCGGCCGCGCCAACGTCGGGCCGGTTGCCGATGATCCACCATCTTCCATCGAAGGAGACGGGTTCGGTCAGGCTGACGAAGCCTTTGAGTCCAGTGACGACAAACATCGGGAACGTTTCGTCACTGATGAACGCAATTCGGGGCTGACGACTCCCCACCAGAGTCGTTGCCACCGCCGGGTCGGGCAAAGTGGCATCGGCGCTCGGGGGGGCGAGGTCCGAAGCCGGCAGCAGGCTCAGCCCGACGAGGCCGAGAACGACGATCCCGAGAAGAATCGCCCAACGGTTGGGGCGGGGACCGGGCGTTGGCGAGTCCTGGAGTACGCGGTCAAGCTCCACCACTTCGACAGTCCGAGGGTCGACCCGGGCGGGGTTAGTACTTGGCGAGCTCCTGGGCATGTCGGATTATCCCCTCCGGGTTGGGATAAAGCATGTCCTCAAGTTCCTGGGCATACGGGAAGGCCGGAACTTCGCCGAGGGCATAGCGACGGACGGGAGCGTCGAGCCATTCGAAGGTCTTGTCAGCGATCTGAGCCGCCAGTTCGGCTCCGTATCCGACGAACTCGTTGTCCTCGTGAATGATGAGTACCCGGCTGGTCTTCCTCACCGACGCCTCGATCGTCGGCCAGTCGAGGGGACGCAAACTACGGAGATCGATCACCTCGGCAGAGATCCCGAGTTCGGACAGGGCCGGTACGGCTTCCATCGTGTAATGGACCATCGCTCCGTACGTGAGAATCGTCAGGTCCGTCCCGTTCTGGCGGATCGATGCCTTTCCCAAAGGCACCTTCCACTCGCCCTCCGGGTAAGGGCCTTTCACCAGTCGGTATAGCTTCTTCGGTTCGAGGATCATCACCGGGTCAGGATCCTCTGCCGCGGTGGCCAGCAGTCCCTTGAAGTCGGCCGGGGTCGAAGGAATCACCACTTTCAGCCCCGGCACGTGGGCGTAGTAGCTCTCGATCGACTGAGAGTGGTACAGCGCTCCGTGAATGCCTCCGCCGAAGGGGACCCGGACGACGATCGGGCAGGTCCATTGCCCGTTGGAGCGGTATGAGATCCGGGCCGCCTCGGACACGAGTTGGTCGAAGGCGGGATGGATGTAGTCGGCGAACTGAATCTCGGCGATAGGGCGCAGATTGGTAGCGCCCATCCCCACCGCCAGACCGGCGATGAGCGATTCGGAGATCGGGGTGTTGAAGCAACGACCGGATCCGAAGCGCTCCGTCAGTCCCTCGGTGGCTTTGAAGACTCCGCCCTTCTTTCCGGCCACGTCCTCGCCGAACACGACTGTCTCCGGATGCGCCTCCATGACGTCGTGGAGGGAACGGTTGATGGCTGTGATGAGGTTGATGACCGGCCCATGGGCGGCAGGTTCGGGAACGGTGGCGGCCGGTCCTGGGTCGATCACTCGCGCATAAACGTGGCTGTAGGGGTCGTCGGGGGCGGCTGACGATTCGGCTTTATCCACCGCGGCGAGAACGGCGGCGGTGACTTCCTGGTTGATTCGTTTCTCGTCGGCCTCGGAGAGCAGACGTTCTTCGATCAAGTACTGCTTCATGGTCACGACCGGGTCCTGGCGGCGCCACTCCTCCACCTCTTCCCGGCTCCGGTAGAGGCGGTCGTCGTCATCAGAGGTATGGGCGTAATAGCGGTAGGTTTCTGCTTCGATCAGGCTTGGACCCTCGCCCCGGCGTGCTCTCTCGACGGCATCCTTGACGGTGCGAAACACCTCGAGAGCGTCGTTGCCGTCGATCCGTCGACCGTGCATCCCGTAGCCACGACCTCTCCCGCTGATCGATCCCGCTATTTCCTCCGTGCTCGGCACCGAGATGGCATAACGATTGTTCTCGGTGATGAAGACGACCGGGAGCCGATGGATGCCGGCGAAGTTGACGGCTTCATGCCAATCACCTTCGGATGTCGAACCCTCACCACCGTAGACCGCGACTACCGCGTCGTCACCCAGGATCTGGAGGGCCTTGGCGATACCGGCGGCGTGGGGGTATTGAGTACCGATGCACGAGGACTGGGTAAAGACCCGGAGATCTCGATCCGACCAGTGATTGGGAAGCTGGCGACCACCGGAGAAGCCATCGGCGGCTCGGGCAAACACCGCCAGGAACACGTCGTCGAGGCTCATTCCCCACGCCAGGGCGACTCCCATGTCGCGGTAATAGGGAAGCACCCAGTCCTTCTCGCGATCGAGGGCAAAAGCCGAGGCAACTTGCACGGCTTCGTGGCCGGAGGAGCCGACGACGAAGGGAGCCCGCCCCTGACGATTGAGCGCAAACATGCGATCGTCGACCCGTCGCGTTTCCAGCATGAGCCGGTACATCTCGAGCATTTGGGAGTCGGAAAGACCCAGGTCTCGATGATGAACGTCCCGTTGCATCCAGCTCATGCGCTCAGGGCGTCGATCAGCGGGCTACTCCTTTTGGCCGCGATTCTAACGGACACTGATTCTGACCAACCAGAACATAGGATGATCAACGTGATCAAGTCAGCGTATTTGCGGGTATATCTTCCCGAGGATCGCATCCGAGCATGGGATAAACATCCCGAATCGAGCCCGCGTCGCACGAGGCGATGGGAGCCGTACGGCTTTATCGGCGAGTCGATGATTGAGGACGCTTGGATCACCGAATGGCGGGGTGGTCGTTTCGTTTGTCCGCGTCGCCCACAGCTCCGCATGCTGGAAGGTGTCCTCGCCCTGTATAACGCGTTCGAGGTCATGGGTCGAGTGACGATTGTCCCCGAGGAGGTCGCCCGTCAGGCCGATCGTGAGTTGCGCAAGCTGCGAGCGTCCGAGCCGGACATGAAGTCGCAAATCCTCACGTCGGCGTGGCATGTCCCCTTGCGTTGGTTCGTTCCATTCGCGCCCGAGCAACGTATCTACGAACAGCGAGAGAACGAAGACGGAACTGACCATGGATCGATTCGCTATCGCAGCCCACTGCCTCCGGCGATCCAACGAGCAAACCAGGCCGCGTCCGTACTCACGCGGGCCCAACTTCCCGAAAGCCTTATCGTCGAGCTCGGGCATCTGTCGTCCTGGCTCGGAGAGTTTCCATCCGACTCGATGCTGGAGCTCGATTACGGAACCGTGGCCGAGCTCTTCAGCAGCGCCGACCTGGCACTCGACGAGTCGGCGACCGAAGTGTGGGCATCGATCGACGCCCTTGCCGCCGGTAATCCCGACGAAGCCGGACTCCACTACACCAACCTCATGGGCCGGTGGTCGGCGGCTTTTGCCGTTGCGTTCTCCTCGTAACCTCCCGCCAAGTTCCAAGCCAAATTCGGCGCACCACGACCGGCCCCTGGTCGCCCTGCAACAGATTTGCTGGGAGACGGTCGCCCTGCAACAAATTTCTGAGAATGGGCGACCCCACCCGTCGTAACCGGTCCCGTAGACTTTGCGCCGATGTCCTCTGACTTCCTCGACCTCGACATGCTCCTCACCGACGAGGAGAAGCTCCTCCGCAGCACGGTCCGTCAATTCACCGAAGAGAGAATTCTTCCCGAGGTGGCTGACTGGTGGGAGCAAGGCACCTTTCCCCATGAAATCGCCAAGGACATGGGCAAGCTCGGATTGCTGGGGATGCACCTCGAGGGTTATGGATGCGCCGGAACCAGCGCTACCGCTTACGGTTTGGCCTGCCTGGAGTTGGAGGCGGGCGACTCGGGCACCCGCAGCTTCGTCTCGGTCCAGGGGTCGCTGGCCATGTTCCCGATCTGGAGATTTGGCTCCGAGGAGCAGAAACAGGAATGGCTGCCACAGATGGCCGCGGGTGATGTTCTTGGCTGCTTCGGCCTGACCGAACCTGACTCCGGATCCGACCCGTCGTCGATGAGGACCGCCGCCCACAAGGATGGATCAGATTGGGTGTTGAACGGAACCAAGATGTGGATCACCAACGGCAACGTCGCCGACATCGCCATCATCTGGGCTCGAACCGAAGGCGGGATCAGAGGCTTCATCGTCCCCACTGACACGAATGGTTTCACCGCCAATGTGATCCATCGCAAGGTCTCGCTGCGGGCTTCGGTCACCTCCGAGTTGGTGCTGGAGGAGGTTCGCATCCCAGACGAGTTCGTCCTACCCGGCGTTTCTTCGATGCGGGGACCGCTCTCCTGTCTGAGCGAAGCACGCTTCGGAATTCTCTTCGGAGTGATGGGCGCCGCCCGAGCGTGTTACGAATCGGCGCTGGAGTATGCGAAGGAACGCGAGCAGTTTGGCGGGCCGATCGCCTCGTTCCAGCTCACCCAGCGGAAGCTGGTGGAGATGATGGTGATCGTCAACCGCGGCACTTTGCTTGCTCTCCACCTCGGTCGGATGAAGGATGAAGGCCGATTGAGTCCGGAGCAGGTGAGTTTTGGCAAGCTCGACAACGTCCGCAACGCACTCGAAGTCGCTCGCTCTGCTCGCTCCGTCCTCGGTGCCAATGGGATCACGCTCGAGTACCCGGTGATCCGGCATATGGCCAACCTGGAAACGGTCTCCACGTATGAGGGAACCAACGAAATCCACACCCTCATCCTCGGCCAGGCCATCACGGGTATCCCCGCGTTTCTCCCCCCGCAGGGGGGAGAGCCGGCGAAGCCGGGAGGGGGGTGAAGCAGACCGCTCACTGCGCGAGAAACCCCCCCTTAGGGGGTACTCCCCCCAACGCTCACTGTTTTCCCCTCGTCGTACCGGCGCAGCCGGGGAGGGGGAACGTTCCTTGGGGGGAGAAACAGAAGCCGGGAGGGGGGAGGGGGGCTAAGCGAGCGCTTGGCGCAGGGCCTCGTCGAAGAGCGCAGGTTCGGTCAGAAACGCGTCATGGCCCTTTCGCGACGAGACCTTGGTCCACTGCACCTCAACCCCCGCCGCCCATAAGGCCTCCACCAACTGCCGCTGTTCATCGGGGTAGAAGCAGGCATCGGTGTCGATCGTGAACACGTGCCACTGCTGGTCACGACACGCTGCCAGTGCGTCCTCGTACCTGGCTGCGCCCGTATCGGACAGCAGGTCGTAGTTCGACCAGGCATCGATGATCCGCAGATAGCTGTTGGGGTCGAAGCGGATGACGAGCTTCTCCCCCTGGTGCCAGAAATAGCTCTCGACCGGATGAGTGACGTAGGGATGATCGATCACCTCCGCGCCAGCCCGGGAACGAATCGCATCGATGGAAACAAAGGCTTTATGACTGATGATCCGAGCCAGTGCCAGCCCACCTGATGGAAACTCGCCGTCGTAATAGTGACCGCCGGCAAAGTTGGGGTCATTGAGGATCGCTAACTTCTGCTCGAAGTTGAGCATGCGATGGAGAGTCGTGGCCCCGAGACCGCCGGCGAGGGCGATGACACTTCGCACTCGGTCGGGATAACGCGCCGCCAGAGAGAGCGAAAGCAAGGCGCCCACGGACGCTCCCGCCACCGCCCGTACTGCCCGCACCCCGAGGTGATCGAGGAGAGGTAACTGCGTATCGACGATGTCGGCCAGATGGACCGGAGGGAAATCAGGCCCATATCGGAGGCCAGTGTCGTCGTTGATCGATGGAGGCCCGGTGGTGCCATAGCAGCCACCGAGATAGTTGACACAGAGCACGGCCAAGCGATCGGTATCGACGGCCATGCCCTTCCCGACAAAGCCCTCCCACCATCCCGTCTGGTTCTCCTCGACCCAGCGCTCGACCCCTTCCACCGCAGCAGTGAACCCCGCCGCATGCTGGCTTCCGGTCAGGGCATGGAAAAGCAGGATCAGATTGTCGCCGGCCGGATTGATCTCGCCATACAGCTCATAGGCGAGGCGAACCCGGGGCAGGAGATCCCCGCTCCGCATCTTGAATGCGGGCAGGTCGAAGAACTTGGTCTCGGCCTTCGCTCCCGACCCCGGGCTGGTCATCGCCTCAATTCACCGCCTGCAGGGCCTGGTCGATGTCTTCCGTGATGTCGTCGATGTGCTCGATTCCGGCGGAGATTCTCACCAGATCGGGAGTGACTCCCGTCGAGATCTGCTCCTCCTCCGACAACTGCTGGTGAGTGGTCGACGAGGGGTGGATGACGAGGGTCTTGGCATCACCGACATTGGCCAAATGCGACAACAACTGCACATGGTCGATAAAGCGCTTGCCTGCCTCGTAGCCGCCGCCGATCCCGAACGACAACACTCCGCCGAACCCGTTCTTCAGGTACTTCTTGGCGGCCGCGTGATAGGGGTGGCTCGCCAACCCCGGGTAGCTGACCCAACTCACGTGGGGATGCTGCTCAAGCCAGCGCGCCAGCTCGAGGGCGTTGTCGATCTGGCGTTGCACCCGCAACGACAGAGTCTCCAGACCCTGGAGGAAGAGGAAGCTGTTGAAAGGAGACAGCGCCGCCCCGAAGTCCCGCAGTCCCTCGACCCGGGCTCTGATGGCAAAGCCGATGTTGCCGAAAGGCCCGTCGGGGTTGAACACGTCGGTGAAGACCAGGCCGTGATAGCCGGGGGCGGGTTCGGTGAAGGTCGGGAACTTCCCATTCCGCCACTCGAACTTGCCGGAGTCGACAATCACCCCGCCGATCGAGTTGCCGTGCCCGCCAATCCACTTGGTAGCGGAGTGGACGATGATGTCCGCCTCCCAATCGATCGGCCGGGAAACGTATCCGGCGGCTCCGAACGTGTTGTCGGCGACCAATGGAATCCCGTTCCGGTAGGCGACTTCAGCCAGGGCCTCGAAGTCGGGAATGTTGTACTTGGGGTTGCCGATCGTCTCGACGTAGAGCGCTTTCGTGTTGTCGTCGATCAACTTTTCGAAGTCGGCGGGGTCATCCCCTTCGACGAACTTGACCCCAAAGCCAAGCCGTGGGAATGCCACCTTGAACTGGTTATACGTCCCACCGTAGAGATACGACGTGGAGACGATGTTGTCTCCAGTTCCGAGCAAGGTCGTAAATGCCAACAATTGCGCTGCTTGACCCGAGGAGGTTGCCACCGCCGCCAGGCCTCCCTCGAGTGCCGCCACCCTCTGCTCGAAGACATCGGTGGTCGGGTTCTCAATCCGGGTGTAGATGTTCCCGAACTCCTGCAACCCGAAGAGTCGCGCCGCATGCTCGCTGTCGTTGAACGTGTAGCTCGTGGTTTGGTAGATCGGCACTGCCCGGGCGTTGGTGCCCGGGGCCGGCTGTTGGCCGGCATGAACCTGGAGGGTTTCGAATCGGTAGGTCATTTGATAAATCCTCTTTCGCAATCAAGCCAAATCGACGGTAACCGCCACCGTGCCAGTGAGGGTGTGTCCGACCGGTGAGGTCGTCACCACTTTCTGGTGGAGGGCGGCAATTGCTTCCGGGTCTGCCCCCGACTGGAGATGAACGGTGGCGCGGACCTGCGAGAAGCCAGCGTGGCCGTCGTCCAATCCGAGGAAGGTGTGAAGATTGAGATCGCCTTCGAGCTCAATGCGGAGATCGTCGATGGTGATTCCTGCCGTCGAGGCATTGGCGGCGTAGCCAATCGCCAAGCAGGCACCGAAGGCGCCAAGAATCTGCTCGACGGGGTTAGGGGCGAGGTTCGTCCCTCCTAGGGCCGGCGGTTCGTCGTAGGCGACCGGGGTGAACTCCCGCGAGGTGGTATCGACTCGGAACCCCTTTTGCCACCGAGCCTCGGCCTTCCAGGTGGTGTCAGCCTTTCCGGGATCATCCTGAATTGAGGCCACTAGGGCACCTACGGTTTCGATATCGACCTGATTGATTTTCGTGATGGTTGTCACGTTGCTTCCCTTTCGGTGAGGTTGAAAAACGAATCGACACCGCCGAGACGACTCAGGCTCTCGGGTGAAGGGCAGTGTTGTGAGCGCGGGGTAGTCAGTTGCCGACGCTCGGGTTGGCCACCCGAGAGCGTCGACAACACATGCAGCTAGAGAGAGCGCGGACTACGGCTGACTGCGTCATCAAGTAGGGAGCGAGTGTAACCCCTCCGTGACGGCTCGAACTACGCGCGAACTTCCTGGCGCATAAAGGCCACATAGGCAACCGCAAAGAGCGCTGCGGTCAGTGCCAAAAGCCCCACCACCTGCGGCCACACCACGGACAGACTTTGGGTCAACGAAAGGTTCGACACAATCGCTCGATCGACCTGCTGTGCCGTCAAGAGCCCGGTCGCCCTTTCGGTTGGGTCCAAGAGCACCGTCGAGGTTTCGCTGTAGAGGGTGTAGGGCGACAAGCGCGACAACATCAACTCTGCCCTGATGCTCGAAACCTGGTCCTCGGGGTTGGCCAGGACGGAGGCGGCGGCGCGGAAGATAAAGCTGCCGAAGAGGGTCAACACCAGCCAGACGCCCACCGCGATCATGGCCGAGGTGGCTGCCCTCGGCACCAGCACCGATGTCAGCGTGGCGAGGGCCTGCCAGAAGCCCACGTAGATGATGGCCACCACCAGCCAGACGAAGAGACGGACGATCTCAGTCGGCTCGGGAAACAACCCCAGACGGAAGATCCCGATCCCGGAAACGAAAAGCGTGAGCGCGGCAAGCATCAACGCCACCACCGCCAAACCACCGACGAACTTTCCGAGGATCACCTCATCGCGGTGAATCGGTTGGGCGAGGAGGCGGGGAAGAGTGCCCTGGGACCGTTCGCCGCTGATCGCGTCGAATCCGAACATGATGCCAAGGAGGGGAGCGAGAAAGCCGACAAACACGACCAGGGGGAATGGAACGGGGTCGGTGGTAACGGTGAACAGCTTCAAGAAGAGGGCAGGGACCCCGGCGGTATCAAAGGCCACCGACCGGATTCCCCCGGAGGCGGCGAACACCGCCCCTGCCGCCGCCACCGCCAGGACAGCGGTGAGCACCAGAAAGCGACCCGAAAGAAGGTGATCGGCAAACTCCTTGCGGGCCACAACTCGCCAGCCGCTGCCAAATCCCTCATTGGTGCGAAGTGTGGTTGCTTCAGTCACGAGTCTGGTCATCCTGATGGAAATAGCGCCGATACACCTCGTCGAGATCATCGGAGGTCCGGCGGATACCGTCGAGTTGCACGCCTCCATTGACCAGGGCGGAGACGAGCTTGTTGGTCGAACCGCGGTCGATGCGAGCGACATAGTTGCCGCGGATCCGGGCCGTTTCGAGCTTATTCACAAAGCCAGCTTGCCCGAGGGCAGCCCGTACCTTGTCGTCGGGGGAAGGGGTGTTGAACTCCACCTCCTCGGGCCCGCCCCCTCGGGAAGCGAGCTCATTGGGGGCGCCCTGAGCGACGACCTTTCCTCGTACGAAGATCGCAACCCGGTCACAAATGGCTTGTACCTGGTGGAGGAGGTGGCTCGATAGCAAAACCGTTACGCCGCGTTCCTCGGCCAACCGCCTGATCATGGTCAGGATCTCGGCCACTCCTTCGGGGTCGATGGCAGTGGTGGGCTCATCGAGGATGAGAATGTCGGGCTCTTTCAACAAGGCGTCAGCGATGCCGAGCCGCTGTTTCATGCCGCGGGAGTAAGTCCCGGCCTTCTGATCCCGGGCTTCGGCCAGCCCTACCTCGACGAGTAACTCGTCGATGCGAACATCACCATTCCCCAGTCGATTGAGTTGGGCGGTGAAAGAGAGGTTTTCCCGACCGGTCAGGCCGTCGTAGAAACCCACCGCGTCTGGCAGATAACCGACCCGTCGTTTGACCGTGAGCGGGTGACGGGAGGGATCGAGACCCAGCACCTCGATACGGCCGGCGGTCGGCTCGACCAGGCCCAAAAGCATCAGAATGGTCGTGGTTTTGCCGGCCCCGTTCGGGCCCAGCAGACCGAAAATCTCACCTGCTTTGAGCTTGAGGTCGAGATGGTCCACGACCCTTGCCTCACCGTAGTCCTTCGTCAGCTGGTGAGTGACGACGGTGGTGGCCGCGCCCGTCTTCGTGTGGGTCAAAGCTATCTCCGGCCGAAGCGCCTGAAGACCCAGGCCAACGCCGCCAGGGTCAAAACGATCAACCCGATTCCGACCAGGCCGCCAAAGGCGGAGGGACTCACGGTGCTGCGCACATCCATCGAGGCATCGGCCTCGTCGGTGGTAGCGCGGAACGTGATCGAGTAGTCACCGGCGATCGCTTCGGTCGAGGGAGTGATCGTGGCGGTTACCTGGGCGAAGTCACCGGCAGGAACGGTGGTGATGCTCTCCGAGTCAAACGTCACATCCCAACCGGCCGGGGGAGTGGCAGAGAGAGTGACGTTGGCGAGGTCGGCCGAGCCTGTATTCAAGATCACCAGCGGGAACTGAGCGGGGCTCCCAGCGGTGACGTCCGCATTGAGCCGCTGATCGGGAGTAGTCAACTCCATCGCGAAGCTGCCAGTGATCTGTACCTGGAGGGCGGCTTCGGCATCGACGCCACCGCCGCGGGCAGTGACCCGCAAGTCGTACAGCCCGGCTGCGACAGTGCTCGGGGGCGTGGCGGTGACGGTCACCCTGCCCGTGGCAGCGGACTCGACAGTGATCGATGAGGCCTGGGATGCCGCCTGCGGTCGAGCGTCGACGGTCCAGCCGATGGGACCCTCGGCCGCTAATTCAAGCTGAACCTCCGATGGGGTGTCGTTCCTGACGTCGACATTAAAAGTGAAGGTCGAGCTGGCCGGACCGCGCAGCCCCGGGAACTCAGGAGCCAGAGCGACGGACCCGCGGGCCCCTCCCTGGACCGTCACGGTTACCGGGAGGCTGGTTGTGACTCCGCCCCCGCTGGCATTGATCGTCATGGGGTAATCGCCGTCGGCGGTCCCGGTCGGAACGATCACATCGAGTCGAAGTTCGGGGGCCAGTTCGGGTCCGACCGTGACCTGGTTGATGACAAAGCCGGCCCCCCGGAAAGTTGCTGTCCAACCGTCGGGGACGCTATCGACCGCCAGATTCACGGCGGCGGTCGAGTCGGCTGAGAGCGAGAGATCGAAACCGGCCGTGTCCCCGGGTTCGACGGTTAGGCCAGGGTACGGCGTGCTCAAGGACAAGCCGGTGGTCTGGGCGGCGGCAGGGGTCAAGACTGTGGCCAATAGCAGACCGGCGAGCGCGACGGCAACCAACTTTCGCATCCTTTTGAATCCTCCAACTGAGTCACTTGGCGGCTCATCTCGGGGCCGCGCCAGTAGTCGATGGTAAACGAAGACTCTAAAAGGGTCCTAAATCGCAGGTTTTTCCTGATCCTGGTTGCTTCCCCATTCGTAAGGTTCAAGTCGGGTTTTGCCGATGTACTCGGAGTGGTTGCGGCCAAGTCCACTACGCCCTGGGGTCCCCCCAGCCCTGCTCTGGGCGTGGCAATTGGTGGGTCGTTCCACGGCGCTCGCGCTCTTAGCGGGCTGATCGCCGCCTTCGGTTTCGGTTTCTTGGCGTTCGTTTCAGGCTGGTGGGAGGGCTGGCAGCTCTCCCTCTTCTCACTAGCGGTTGCCGCCCACGGATTACACCGAAAGAGCCGGCCCGAGAAATCCCTGGTCATTTCCCTGGCCATCGATCTTTTCTGGTTGGCGGCAATCTTTGTGGCCGGCGACCCCCCGGTCTGGGCCTTCATTCCTGGGCTTTGTTACATCGTGGTGGCGGGCGTGCTGGCCCTGGACGGCTGGCGAGCAGGAGTACTCGTTGTCTCCGCCGAGTCCCTCTTCGCGGCTGCCGTCTTCATGGCCGTGCTGCATCCGGGTGGACCATGGTCTCTCGAGCGTCAGCTAGTCATCTCGGCGCTGGCGGTGGCGATTCACCTTCCGACCATGATCTGGCTGATTTCCTCGTCGACTCGTTTGCTCCGTTCGCGCCAACAACTGGCCGAAACTTTGATAGAGAAAGAAGGTCGGCTCCGAGTCGTCACGGACAACGCTACCGACGGCATCGTCGCCTTCAACGACAGCGGACGAGTTGCGTTTGCTAACCGGGCACTCGACCCGATCCTCGGGTTCCGACCCACAGACCTAGTCGGTGCCTCCATCGATCGAGTCCTACCGTCACTCGACCGGAGCTCCATCAGGACCTCCCGGGAAACGGTCAATCTTTCGCTTTTCGGACTGCACCGGTTGGGTCATGAAGTCCCGCTGGAAGTCACCATCGGTCGCACCCGCGAAAAGGGAGCGACTCTCTATGTGGCCGTGATCCGGGACGTCTCCGAAAAGCGATCGGTCGTCCAGCGCATCGAGTTCCAGGCCGCGCTCCTCGACCAGGTGCGGACCATGGTGGTGGCGGCTGATCTAGATGGTCGCCTGATCTACGTCAACGCCAACGCAGTTGCCGCCCTCGGCATTCGACCGGAGCAGATGCGTCGTATTCGCTTACTAGACCTCGTTACCGATGAGGCCCGCCAGGCACTGCTTGGCCTCGACGTTCCCTTCGAAGGAACGTGGCGGGGTGAGACGACCCTGCAGGGAGCCGACGGTTCCGAAGTTCCGGCCCTCGCCACCATCACACGGATCCGCGATATAGAAGGAGTCCCCATTGGACTCGGTGCGATCGCAGTCGACATCACCGAGCGCAAACGAACCGAGGAGAAGCTGGCCGCCCTGCTGGCTTCCAAGGACGAATTCGTCACCTCTGTTTCTCATGAGCTGCGCACCCCTTTGACGGTGATCGTGGGAATGGCTCAAGAGTTGAGAACCTCTTTCGATGAGTTCAGCGGCGAGGTCGTCCGCGATCTCATCGGCGTCATTGCCGACCAAGCGAGCGAGCTCGCCAACATTGTCCAGGATCTCCTCGTCATCGGTCGATCCGACGCCGGTGGGTCGATCGTTATCAATCGGGAGCCGATCGCCATCGACCAGGAGCTGACCGACTGCCTCAAGTTATACCTCCCGGGCGATCGCGAGATCGAGCTGGACCTCGACTCGAGCCAGCCGGTGATGGCGGACGCAATGCGTCTCCGGCAGGTGCTCAGGAACCTCCTGACCAACGCCGTGCGTTATGGCGGTCCCAACCTGCGGGCGGTCGTAAAGCAGAACTCGCTTTTCACCACTCTGGCCCTCTGTGACGACGGCGCTGGGATACCGCCCGAGGATGTCAACGAGATCTTCCGGCCGTATGTGCGATCAAGCTCGGGACCGGCCCTTCCCGGCTCGATGGGTTTGGGGCTGGCGGTCGCTCGCAAGCTCAGCCAGCTGATGGGTGGCGACCTTGTCTACGAGCGGCGCGAGCAATGGTCGGTGTTCGAGATGACCCTTCCCACCGCTGCTGTCGAGCGAAACCGGAATCACCTCCGGGCCGTGGAGACCGCCGTCAGCTAGGTTCCCGATATGCGGGTTCAATCTGGTCAGTTGGTGGCGCTGGGCTATGGGAGATACGTTCGCTCGGACGATGTCATCGCGGTCGAGCCGATCACTGAGGGCCGGGGTCCGGGACGGCGGTCCCTGGTGTGGGTGCGAGGAATGTCAGATCCCTTGGTCGCCTCGCGGAGCCAGGGTTCGGTGGTCGACGACCTGGTCACCCCGGCCGAGGAGGCGGCCCGAATGAACGCCCAGAGGTCAGTTCTGAGGAAGATGATCCGGGTGCTCGATTCGGTATCTCCGGGAGTGCGGCGGGTGCTGGCGGAGGAGACCCGAGCCGACATCGATGACCTGGTGGCCGAAGGAAATCGCGTCCTCGGCTAGCTGCGAACCCAGGGTTGTAGAGGCTGTCCAACAACCTCTGCAGCCCACAGCACAAAAAATGTGCATCGAAATGTCGATCTGGCCCTTTCCCGTTCGACGTGTAGGTAAGTCGACGCTTGGGAACAACCAACCAGAAGGAGGAGATGATCATGCGAGTGATGGTGCTGATCAAGGGTGACCAGGACAGTGAGGCCGGGGTTCTGCCTGACGAGAAGTTCATCGGCCAGATGATGGATTACAACGAGCAACTGGTGAAGGCCGGGGTGATGCTGGACGGCGAAGGGCTCCACCCAAGCTCGAAGGGTGCCCGGGTACGTTTCTCCGGCAGCAAGCCGACCGTGATCGACGGCCCCTTTACCGAGGCGAAGGAGTTGATCGCGGGCTACTGGGTCTGGCAGGTGAAATCGCTCGACGAGGCGATCGAATGGGTCAAGCGCTGCCCGGCTCCGGAAGGAGTTAGCGAGGGCGAGATCGAGATCCGCCCGATATTTGAGTCCGAGGACTTCGGGGCCGAGCTCACCCCCGAGCTTCGGGAGCGAGAGGAAAGCCTCCGGGCGCAAGCCGCCAAGAACTGAGCCTTAGCCTGGCGGGATGGCGTCGGCCACCCATCGGGCGATCGAAACAGTCTGGAGAATCGAGTCAGCCCGGCTCATTGCCGGGTTGGCTCGCGTAACGGGCGATGTCGGCACGGCCGAAGAGCTGGCCCAAGACGCCCTCGTGGTAGCTCTCGAACGCTGGCCCGAGTCGGGCGTACCCGACAAGCCCGGAGCCTGGCTGATGGCCACGGCCAAGAACAAGGCCATCGACCAGATCAGGCGCAAGGCGACGTTCGAGCGCAAGCACGCCGAACTGGCCCATGAGGTTTCACTCCAACAGGAGACCGAGCCGGATTTGACCAATGAGATCGATGACCACATCGGCGACGACCTGCTCAGCCTCATGTTTGTCGCCTGTCATCCCGTCCTCCCCACCGACGCCAGGGTGGCATTGACCCTGCGTCTTCTGGGAGGTCTCACCACCGCCGAAATCGCCCGGGCGTTTCTCACCTCCGAGGCGACCATCGCTCAGCGCATCGTGCGCGCCAAACGAACTCTGGCCGAGAAAGGAGTGCCGTTCGAAGCTCCTCAGGGCGAGGAGTTCTCGGCTCGGGTGAGCTCTGTCCTCGAAGTGATCTATCTGGTTTTCAACGAAGGTTATGCGGCCACCGCCGGCGACGATTGGATTCGACCAGACCTCTGCGACGATGCCCTCAGGCTGGGTCGCATCCTCGCTGAGCTCCTTCCGTCGGAGGGCGAAGTCTGGGGCCTGGTGGCATTGATGGAGATCCAGGCATCACGGCTCCGAGCACGCGTCGGCCCGAATGGCGAGCCGATCCTGCTGCTCGACCAGAACCGCAGTCGATGGGACCGGCTGCTCATTCGCCGCGGGCTGGCGGCTCTCGCCCGTGCCGAAAGGTTTGGCGCCGGCGACGGCCCCTATCTGTTACAAGCTGCGATCGCTGCCTGTCATGCCCGCGCCCTCAAGGCGAACGAAACCGACTGGATACAGATCGTCGAGCTTTATGACCGGTTGTTGGTGGTCGCCCGGACTCCGGTGGTGGAACTGAATCGAGCGGTCGCCGTCGGGATGGCGTCGGGCCCGGCGGCCGGCCTGACGCTCGTCGATGAGCTGGCCAAAGAGCCGGCACTGGCCGCCTATCACCTCCTACCAAGCGTGCGCGGCGATCTCCTCAGAAGACTCGGCCGCCTTGAAGAGGCGCGCCTCGAGTTCGAACGCGCCGCCGCTCTGACCGAAAATCTCGCTGTCCGCCAACTTCTACTGACGAGGTCGATTTCCTGAACTAGTCGCCGATCGCCACCGACTCCAAGACCGGTTCGGCGGCAGCCAGCGCCGCTTCCCATTCGGCGGATGCTCCGCCGATCATGATGGCCAACAACCCATCAGCGGTGTCGAAGAAGGCGATCCAGAGGCGTCGTCCCGGGTCGATTCCCAGGAGTCCGGGTGGAACCCGCATCACCGAGACAGGCCTACTGCCCGCGTTTTCCACCGTCACCTGCGACCCCTCCAAGCCACCTATCCGCGAGCCGCTGCTCTCGACGACCTCCAGGTCAGCATTGCGGCCAAGTATTGCGACCGCTGCGGCCGCAGATGTCGGTTCGACCTCTTCCTCATTCCCAACGACGCGGCTCGGGCGGGCGAACTGGATGGCGATGACATCGGGGCTCCCGGAATCCATCTGCACGTCGAAGAACCCGTCCTCGAGTTGCACCGCCTCCCAATCGTCATCGAGATCGAAGGTGATCGTCGGGAGAAAATCCGTTCGTGTGTAGCGCCCCGGAGCCAGGGGAGCTCCCGTTGCTTCCAAGGTCAACAGCCGCACCGTGGTAGCCACAGCGTTGGTGGTGGGAGGTGCGGTCGCCTCCAGGGTCTGAGGTTCGCTGCAGGCAGTGATGAGTGAGATGACGGCGAAACCTGTTCTGACGTGAGCGATCGCGAGTCGATGAACGCGGCCGACCATGGCTTTCGACCTATCCGCCGGGGGGCGGCCTATGTCGTGATGATCTAAGTCGAGATCAGGAAAGCCACGGAAGTCGGGGGTTCCACACTGGCTCCGGAGCAACTGCCCGCATAGATATGCGCAGGATGTTCACCATCTCCTGGCGGGTGACCGCTCCCCAGGGATCACGGGTCGCGCCCATGAAATCACCGAACTGCCGGGTCCGGGATGGCGTCAGACTGAGGGCCGGCGACAGCATGTCGGCGAGCTGTTGACGGGAGACGAGGACGCTTGGGCAGAAGGCGTCCGGGCCACATCCCGAAGCGAATCCCGCCGCGGCGAAAGCGTTGATATTGGCCTCGTGCGGCGATCCGGTGTCGTCCCCGAAGAAGTCCTTCTCAGACGGAGAAAGGTCGAGTGCCCGCACGAGGAACGTCGCCATCTGTTCCCTGCTCACCCACTGATGCGGGCAGAAGTGTCGGTCGGTGCAGCCCGTGACGATCCCTTGATCCGCCAGCCACTCCACGTCGTTCTGGATCCCGAGCTGGTCGTCGTCGGCGAATCGGCCCGAATAGGGAGTGAACGCCAGCGGGCCGGATTGGAACCACTTCCGTAACGGCCAGATGTGAACTGTGGTTTCGAGGTTCATCCCCTCCCGCCACCCAGCGGCGACGTTGACTCCGTCCCAGACCTTCCAGTCGGTTTCCTTGTTGAAGTTGAAGTAGACCAGGCCTACGACATTCGGATCCCAGGCGGCGGCGTTGAAAAGATCCCGCAACCAGGAGTCGCGATCACCGCCCGAGGTTGAGCTTCCGACCTGGGTGATGAGAAAGGGTTTGTAGGGGGCGAAGCCGCGCAATTCGTCGAGCACGGCGAGACCGGAGTCCCAGATTCCGGTCCATCGGCCAACCGAAGCTCCGAAGTTGTAGACCGAGATGCCAACGAAGTCGACGATGTCATCGCCGGGGTAGTAGTCGGCGGTGTGATACGGATGGACGGACCAGGCGTTAGGGGCGAAGACCCAGCGCACCTTGGTCTCGTCAAGGCCGATGCCGCGGGATATCTCGACGATCCTTCGATAGGCCGCCTTGAAACCCCCTGGGTCCATGCCGTAGGGCACCCAGTTCCCATTCATCTCTTGGAGGGGAGCAATCAACAGGGAGCGTCCACCGCCCTTGTCGGTCCAGCTCTTGACCCGGCTGGCCCACTGGGCGATGTGGGCGTCATAGGAGCCATTGGCAATCTCGGCGGCTCGCACCATGATCTCCAGGTTGACCACCGGCGTGGTCTGTGCTGCCCAGGCCTGCTCGAGGATGTGATCGGTATTGTCGATGCCGTTCTCGGATTCCCACAGGTGGTGGAAGGTCCCGGTCAGGGATATCTGTTCTCCACCGGCGACTCCGATGCCGACCAAATCTGATCCCGCCACCCATTGGTCCGAGTAGACGCCTGTCAACAGAATTTCATGTCCGAGCGGCTGGATCTCGGGACGATCGCTAGCGGCTGCCGGAACGGCGGTCGCCATCAATGCGAGCACGACGAGAAATCTGAACGTCGACCGCGCCGGCATGGGCATGGGGATCGGTTCTAATTGTTCAGAACTTGAATCGCGCTACTTCGGGTTGAGACTTTCGAGCCATTCGATGGCCACGGTGAACCGGTCCATCTCCGCTACGTAGGCCTTGGAGTCGACCTTGATCTCCTCGGCGTAGTGGGCGTGACGCAGTCCCATGGCCTGGGCCGCGAAGCGAGCGCCCCGGTAATAGACCTTGAGCTCGCGGACAGAAAGCGTGCGGGGCCCGGCCTCGGCGGGACCGATTTCAGGAGGGGTTTGGCTGGTAGGCGGGAAGCCGAGTGCCTGGACTACGGTTAACACGTTCTCCTCGGGCATCCGATCGGCGAAGTCGCGCGATTCGAACCGGAAAGCCTCCTCGCCCTCCCTCGTCAGAAGCACCAGCGCTGGTCGCGAGATGTTTCGCTCGTCTTTCTCGTCGGCCACCCCGAAGGGTCGTATCGCTTGTGACCGATCGGGATCAGAGAGATAGGGGAAGGGCAGCGACAACTTTTCGACCATAGCCGAATTCTGTCGCGGAGAATCGATCGAAATCGCAAAGAGGCGCGTGCCGGCCTCGAGAAATTGAGGGTGGAGTTTCACCAAGCTGACCAGCTGGCCGTTGCAATACGATCACCAGTCTCCGCGGAGAAAGATCAGCAGAGCGGCGGCGTCAAGCTGATCGGCTAGAACCCAGGGCTTCCCGGCTTGATCGGTTAGTCGAACGTCGAGTACCACGCTTCGACCCTAATCGGATAAGGCCGCTTGTGAGCAAAGCTCCGAGAGCCATTGCCCAGATCGTCTCTGTAGAGCGATGGGCGTAAGCCTCGAAGAACACAGTTCCTGGGTAGGTATCAACAAACCAGCTCGGCTCGAAGGCGTCGGAATCAGGAAAAGGGACCGCAGCCCAGCGACCGTCACCTGGAACTGTCACTGTGCCCTGGAAGACACCTGTCTCGACGCGTTGGAGATCGACCGGAATCGCTTCCGCGTGAGATAAGGGTCGTCCCCGATCATCGAGTGCTTCTGCTGGGTAGAGGGCAACCAATCCATGGAGGTTGGGAGCGTCGAAGCCGGCACTGTCCACGCCTCTGACGATGACCGTGATCTCTACCTGATCGCCCTGGGGGACAACCTCCATTGTGAAGCCGGGCATCTTCGCCAGGGCTGGGCTCATGACGACGAACGAGAACCACGCCGCAGACACAACCGCGAAGAGACGTCGAGTCGTCGGTTTCTCCCCCCACAGGGGAGAGTACCGCCGCAGGCGGGGAGGGAGGAGCGACATCGTTCTGAGTACACCGGAAGCGAGACATAGGTTCCATGCGCTGGCCGAAAAAACCTCGGACCTAGGTCTGGAATTTGTCCCTGGCATGCGATAGGTTTGATCGAACAGATGTACGAAGC